>JBJKYM010000036.1:0-44992 GCA_045561025.1 Candidatus Rariloculaceae bacterium | reverse complement strand
CGGCGGTAACTATCAAGAACATTGAGAACGCGATAATTGATCGCGGCTTCGCGGAGGGCTGGGTCAAGCATGAACGACCTGACACGAGAACCGGCAAGACCGTTGCCATTGTTGGTTCGGGGCCGGCAGGCCTTGCTGCCGCTGACCAGCTGAATCGCGTCGGTCATGAGGTTACCGTTTACGAACGAGAAGATCGTATAGGCGGCCTGTTGATGTACGGCATTCCCAATATGAAGCTCGACAAGGGCGTCGTCGATCGGCGTATCGATCTCATGCGCGACGCCGGCGTTAACTTCGTAACCGATACGGATGTCGGTCGAGATGTTGCTGCGGAAGAACTGCAGAAGGATCATGACGCGCTGTTGTTAACGACAGGGGCGACGCTGCCACGAGATCTGCCCATTCCGGGTCGAGAGCTTGGTGGCGTCCACTTCGCAATGGACTTCCTGACCGCCAATACCAGGAGTCTGTTGAACAGTAATTTTGAAGACGGCAGGTATATCGACGCGAAGGACAAGAACGTCATCGTGATCGGTGGCGGTGATACCGGAGCGGACTGCATTGGGACAGCGCTCAGACACGGCTGTCGCAGCGTTATTAACTTCGAGTTGCTGAACCAGCCGCCTTACGAGAGAGCGCTCGACAACCCCTGGCCGCTCTGGCCGGTAATTCTGCGAACGGATTACGCGCATGAAGAGGCGATCAACAAGTTCGGCGCAGATCCGCGCAGCTACGGTATCGTGACCCGGGAATTTATTGCCGACGACTCTGGCAACGTCAGCCGGCTGAAGGTCAGCCGTGTCGAGTGGCAGCGTAAGAGCGGCAAGCTGGAGATGATCGATGTTGAAGACTCCGAACAGGAATGGGAGGCGGATCTCGTCCTGCTTGCGATGGGCTTTCTCGGCCCCGAGGCCTATCTGGGCGGTTCGCTCGGTTTGGCATTGGACGCGCGCAGCAATTACCAGGCCGAGCACGGTAGTTTTGAAACATCCGTTAGCGGTGTTTTTTCAGCGGGTGATTGCCGACGTGGTCAGTCTCTGGTCGTCTGGGCAATCAACGAAGGCCGTGGCGCCGCACGTTCTATTGATCAGTATCTGATGGGGACGACCGTGCTACCCGCGCCCGGTCTCACTATGGGAACCGCCGCAGGCTGATACGGAAAAGGTGAAAGTATGGGCCTATTTCAATCCCAAAAACAGACAATCGTCGATACCGACAACGCCCTGCCGGGCAGCGATACACCCCTGACCGTTGACGATGCGCACTTCGTCCACGGTCGTTCCATAAAGCCGCCCTTCCCGCAGGAGTTCGAGCTGACGTATTTCGCGCTCGGCTGCTTCTGGGGCGCCGAACGACTGTTTTGGGAAATCCCCGGCGTCTATACAACCGCTGCCGGTTATGCCGGCGGTATAACGGCGAATCCCACGTATGAGGAAGTCTGCAGCGGTCTGACCGGCCATGCGGAAGTCGTTCTCGTTGTCTTCGACCCGTCAGCCGTCGGACTGGAGCAGTTGCTGAAAGTCTTCTGGGAAGCCCATGACCCCACGCAGGGAATGAGACAGGGGAACGATGTCGGGACGCAGTATCGTTCGGCGATTTACGCGAGTGGCTCGGAGCAGCTGGAGCAGACGCTGGCGAGCCGTGACGCCTATCAGACACAACTCGACGCGGCGCGTCTCGGGACGATTACAACCGAGATCGACAGCGCGCCCAAGTTCTATTACGCAGAGACCTACCACCAGCAGTATCTGGCCAAAAATCCAGCCGGCTACTGCGGTCTGAGGGGTACCGGCGTGACCTGTGCCCTACCGCTGTTCGGGTAGTACGACTTCGAAACAAACGCCACTGCCGTCAGACAGGTCGTTAGCGCTCACCCGTCCGCGGTGAAACTCGACTATCAGTGACACGATGTGCAGCCCCAAACCGAGGTGGCGTCGTTCTCCGCTCTTGGCTCTAACGGAAACCAGCGAGTCGAATAGCTGGTTGCGCATCGACGCGGGTAACAACGGCCCGATATTTTCCACTTTGATCGAGACGTCAGTGCCGGCTCTGCTGAGCGTTACCGGGATCGTGCTACCGGGTTCGCTGAAGCTGACGGCATTGTCGATGAGCTTATCGAGCATCTGCGCGATCAGGTCGGCCGAGCCCAGAATGCGGGTATCGGGCGCGGAGTTATCGAGCGTGATTTCCCTGTCGCTATAAACATCGCGATAGGCCGCGATACAACTCGTCACCACGGCGTCTATCGAGAACAACTCGGGCTCAGTGTCTGCTACCGCCTGCTCGATCAGAGTGGCCTCGCTCATTGCGCCGAGTATTGCGTCGAGCCTGTCCGTGCCTTCCCGAAGTCGAAGAAAATAGGGTGAGAGGTGGCTCTCGTGAGGCTCGCGTTCGAGGTTATCGAGGGATGTCGATACGACGGCCAGCGGTGTGCGCAGCTCATGCGCAAGCTTTGCTTTCAACGTCGTCAGATAGTCGGTGTAGTCGCGCAGCCGATTCAAAAGGTCGGTAAAGCTGCGTGACAGGTCACCGATCTCGTCGCCGGCATGCTGTCCGGGCAATGCCGCCTGGATCTCTCCTTCAGGACTCAGCGCAGTGTCCGCAGCGCGGGCCAGTCGCCGTACGCGATACGAAAGCAGCGTCGCGTAGCTGAGCAAGCCGGCAGCGACGAGAAGGCTTGCGAGCAGGGTAAAGCTCATGAGCCTGACCAGGGCGTCGTTTGTCAGCGTCAGAATCGAGTCGCTGCCCTGCTCAAGTATCACGCCGCCGCGAATTTCTCCGTCGGCTCGAATCGGCGTTGCCGCGACGACGACGGCGCTCGCGTCGGTACCACGTGCGTACCACGCGGCAACGGACTCTCCCTCGAGGGCCGCGCCCAGTTCGGCATCCGTAAGCCGGCCCGGCGGATTCTCGAGTTCCTGATACGCTGCGTCTCCTCTCTCGAGGATAAAACGATAGAACTGTTCTGCAAGGCTGATCGAAGACGATGCGAAGGAGCTGTTGAGCGGATCGATCTCCCCACCGTCGAACATGACCCATCCCTGCGCGTCGACGATTCGCATACGCCTTCCCGACTGCACGAACTGCCTGCCGATGGAATCCAGATACTGCGGGCGGTAAACGAATATTCCCGGATTCGAGCCGCCGCCGGCAGACCACGAGCGCTCAAGCGTGACGTCGTAGTCGTTCCCGGCCGCGCTACGATCTACGTCGATGACAGCTAACCCCAGACGACCGCGTATGAGATCCAGCGGCAGCCGCAGCTCTACGTCATAACCCGTTACCGTCTCCCGCCAGAAACCAGTAACTCTATCCTCGAACTCAGCGGTTGGCGCGAACAGCGGCGCGCGGCTGTACTGTGCACGCAGTCCGCCTGGCCCTGAGCGATGTACCAGCAGCCAGCCGTTCTGGTCGGCACCCGAAAGTAGCAGCACGCGATCGCCGTAAGGTATCTCGGTCGGAGCGCTCTGATAGATCAGATCGGCATCGCTTACGCGGATAAACAGATATACCGTGCGTTGATGCAGTCCGGCCCAATACAAGCCGGCATTACCGATAGGTCGTCCCGACTCAGTTCGGAAAGTCCAGTCGTCGATGTAGCCATCGAGACCCGGCGGCGACGCCAGAGGATGTGCGTAAACAGCATCGCTGGTCGAATCAACTGAGGCTGTGCCCGCGCCGGCCAACGGTTGCAGTTCCAGTGCGGCAGCCATCGTATTCGCGCTAGCCAGAAGCGATTGTTCCAGGCCGTTTCGCAGCGCTCCTTCCAGTTCCTGCACGTAGCGATAACCGGCCCAGGGAATCGCAAGGGCCAACAATCCGACCGCGAGAAGTTGAACCCGAAGTGACATCGTTCGGCCGGCTAGCCGCTTTGATCGTCGACCCAGCGGTAGCCCATGCCGTAGACGGTATCTATTGCATCGAAACCGGGATCGACTGCGACGAATTTCGCGCGAATGCGTTTTATCTGCGAAGTCACGGTACTGTCGTCAAGAACGACATTCGCCGCAGACATCAGCTGCTCCCGCGACCGGACGTGTCCGGGGTGGCGGGCGAGGGCGTGGATGACCCAGAACTCTGTCAACGTGAGCGAGATCGGATTGTTCCTCCACGATGTGCTCATCCGCTCGAGGTCCAGCACGAGTTGTCCACGCTGCAGCAGTTTCGGTTCGTCAGTAGTCTGTGTTAGTGCATCAACTCTGCGCAGCAAAGCCGTCACTCTCGCGAGCAGGTGCTCGAGGCCGATACGCTTCGTGAGATAGTCGTCTGCGCCGAGCCGAAGACCTGAAACGATGTCCAGTTCGCTCTCACGTGCTGTGAGAAAAATTATCGGGAGCTGCGTGGAGCGTGCTCGCAGCTCGCGGCATAGTTCGAAACCGCCTTCCACTTCCTCGCCGAGATTGATATCGATCACGACGAGATCGGGGAGCCGTGTTGCGAACGCTTCGAGCGCGTCCTGCCGGCTCGAGTAGCCCTGGACGCGATAGCCACTACGCTGTAAGGCTGCCGTGTAGTTCTCGCGAATCGCAGCTTCGTCTTCCACGACGGCAACAATTCTTCCAGAGTTCATATTCGGAGATCCGATCGAAGCATTGCTGGCCTGTCCCTATGCGAGTAGTTGCTCGGCATCCAGAGCCAATTTCAGGATAGCCGCGACGGAGATCGCATCCGTTATCTGTCCGCGATGCACCCACTGCAGCGCCTCGCTTAAGGGTAGCACTTTGATCTCGAGATCTTCCGTATCCTCGAACTCCGGTACTCCCTCGATCAGATCCTGCGCAAGGTATACGTAGCCGATCTCGTCGGTGACGGAGTTTGACGTATGTACACGCATAACCTTCTGCCAGTGGTTGGCACTCAGCCCTGTTTCCTCACGAAGCTCTCTCTTCGCTGCGGCAAGTGGATCTTCGGCAAGCGGCCCGCCACCCATCGGAAGTTCCCAGGAGTATTCGTCCAGGGTGTAACGCTGCTGGCCGACGAGATAGAGATTTCCTGCGGTATCGACTGCCAGTATCGCGATCGCATGATTCTTGAAGCACACTTTGCCGTACTGGCTTTGCTTTCCGGACGGATTGACGACTGCATGGTCTTCAACGCGAATCCATGGGTTCTCGTAGACAATTTCGGAGGACAACATCTGCCACTGTTGCTTACTGTCTGTCATCTTTGGCCGTCCTTTAGTAGGGGATACCGAAGCGTTTGTAGATGTTAGCCAATAACCAGACCGGCCCGATCATCGTGGTCTGGATATCCTCAAACAGCGGCGGTTGTTGGCCTTCAATCTGATGGCCGATACGCTGTCCGGCCCAGGTGATACCGAGTATCGCTGCGGATGACAGCCACAGCGGTACGTCCAGCTCCTGTAGCCAGTCGATTCCGAAGATGACGAAGGCGAGTAAGGGAAGTACGCCGAAGGCCAGACTGATGGACATGATGAAGTAGTAGACGCTGGCAGCCATGAGAAATATCGTTCCCCAGTTCAGCACAGGTCGGGCTGCGTTGAATGCGTCGGGAACGGGTAAGGACCATAGCAGGCCGACGAGGCTCATTACGACGAATGGAATCGTCACCGAATGAATGATGCGGTTGGCGTTGTGATTGTGGTGCCGACCGTACTTGATCAGCCACTCGTCAGCAGGACTCACACGGTTTCCTAGCGGTTCGGGAGTGCCAGCTTAGCACCGGCTCGCGCCGAAATATCTGTCGCCGGCTGGCGCGCTCTCTCGAGCGTCGCCGCAGCTATTCGACCATGAAGCCTTTGAGCTTGGATATTGCGCTTGCTTCGATCTGACGGATTCGCTCTGCAGATACCGAGTACTCATCGGCAAGCTGGTGGAGTGTCGTTTTCTTTTCGGCCAGCCATCGTCGCGCGACGATGTCCCGACTTCGGTCGTCGAGTTTACCGAGTGCCTCATTAAGCCGGCTGTGCGAATCCGAATTCCAGTCGTCCTGTTCTGCGAGTTTGGCAGGATCGCTGCCGGGGCTCGGCAGATAAGCCATGGGTGTATATTCCTCGTCCTCGGCGGGAGCCGGATCGAAGGAGATATCGCGCCCTGACAGTCGTTTCTCCATTTCGGTCACTTCTCGTGTACTGACTCCGAGGTCGTTGGCGACTGCTTCGGTTTCGTCCTTGGAGAGCCAGCCGAGATGATTCTTCGCCTTGCGCAGATTGAAGAACAGTTTTCTCTGCGCCTTCGTTGTAGCGACTTTAACCAGCCGCCAGTTCTTCAGCACATATTCGTGAATCTCCGCGCGAATCCAGTGCACGGCGAATGACACCAGTCTGACGCCAACCGTTGGGTCGAAACGCTTTACGGCCTTCATGAGGCCGACGTTACCTTCCTGGATCAGGTCGCCGATCGGCAAGCCGTATCCACCGTATCCTCGCGCGATGTGCACGACGAAACGAAGATGCGAGATGACGAGTTTCTGCGCGGCGTCGAGATCGTTGTCTTCCCTCAACCGCGTGGCGAGCTCCTGCTCCTTTTCAACGGAAAGGACCGGGATCGCGAAAGCCGCGGACATGTACTGGTCCAGGCTGCCGATTGGCCCGTTTAGCGGAAGGAGGTCGTCTCTTGTGGTTACTGCTGTCGTCACGATTACTGGTCTCCTGAGTCGCGGATGATATTAGCACTCCCAACATTAGAGTGCTAAGACGTAGTTAGGCTCCCAGAATGAAAAATATTATAAGCAATAAAAACAAATACTTACGTAGGTTCTATTGCTCTCAGGTGGCGCGCTGTGGCTATTCCGGCGCCGGCCCAGCCGAGGCCCGCTCCGCCACCCAGCAGCAGCAGCGTCTGCAGCGGCGACAGGCCGGTCAGAAAGAACCCCGAGCCATAGAGTTCGGCTACCGCTCGTGTCGGTGTCGTGACGAGGCTAATGCCCACTGCAACCGTGACCGCCGCGATCATCGCGCCCGCGAATCCATAGAAGAGACCCAGATAGAGGAACGGCCGTCTAATGAATCCATCGCTGCCTCCGACCAGCTTCACGATCTGAATTTCCTCGCGACGATTATTGATCTCCAGGCGGATCGTATTACCGATAACGAGCACGACGGCAAGACTCAATAGCAATGTCGCGATATCGATTACGCGTGTCGCGAGTGCGACGATCGCGTTGAGCCGCTCCACCCACTCCGTATCGAGCTGGACGAAGTCCGTCTCGGGCAACTCAGCCAATGCGTCCGCCAACGCCTCGACGTTCACGCTCTCACCGCTGGAGGGTCGAACGACGAGAGAATGCGGCAGCGGATTCTCCTGCAGGGCATCGAGGGCTTCACCGAATCCGGAGTAGGCTCGAAACTCGGCCAATGCATCGCTGCGGGAAACAATGACAACCTGGGCAACGTCCTCGCGCGCCTGCACTTCTCCCCTGAGGGCCTCAACCCTTTCCTCCGCGACATCCATGTTGAGATAGACCGTGAAGTCGACGGCTCCCTCCCAGGATCCGCTCAGGACCTGCGCGTTGTTCATCAGCACGCGTAGCCCGGCGGGAAGTGCGAGCGCAATCGCGATCACGACAATCGTCATCAGACTCCCGACGGGTTGTCGTGCGACCTGGCCCACCGTTCCGAGCAGGTTCTGTAAATGCAACGCCAGGTAGTGTCTAAGCCGGTACATCGTCTTCGTGCCAGGGTGCGGTCGCGGCGATTTTGCCGCCATCAAGTTTCAGTGTGCGGTGCTTACGCTCATCAATCAGCCCGAGATCGTGGGTAGCGATAAGGATCGTCACGCCGACTTCGTTGAAACGCTCGAACAGGCCGAGGATCTCGTGTGAAAGCTCCGGATCGAGATTTCCCGTTGGCTCGTCTGCGATGACCAGGTTCGGTCGGCTAGCCACGGCGCGCGCGATGCCGACCCGCTGCTGTTCGCCGGAGGACAGCGCCCGGGGCGCATGGTTTTCGTAGCCCAGAAGGCCGACCTGATCGAGAGCGGCGCGAACCCGGCGTCCGATTTCACGTCTTTTCAGCGCGCCGATTACGAGCGGCAATGCGACGTTATCGAAGACAGTTCTGTCGTTGAGCAGCTTGTGATCCTGAAAGACGATGCCGAGCTGTCGACGGAAGTGAGGAATTCGCCGTCGCGGAACGCGGGACGTGTTCTGATCTCCGATAAGTACGGTTCCACGGCTCGGTCTCTCGATTAGCGCAATCAGCTTGAGCAGCGTGCTTTTTCCGGCGCCCGAAGGGCCGGTCAGAAAAGCCATTTCGCCCTTCTCGAGTCGGAAGCTGACACTCGCGAGCGCGTCCCGTCCGCTCGGGTAGCGTTTGTAGACGCTCTCGAAGCGAATCATTCCGTCGCTTCTCCCAACAGTGCTGCGGCAAACTCCCGAGCCTTGAACGGCTCCAGATTATCCACGCCCTCGCCGGTCCCGAGGAATCGCACCGGCAGGCCAAGCTCCCGAGCGATCGCGAGCAGTATGCCGCCTTTCGCCGTTCCGTCCAGTTTCGTTACGACAAGACCGGTGACGCCCAGCGCGTCATGAAACTGCCTGGCCTGGACGAGCGCATTCTGACCCTGACTTCCGTCGAGCACGAGTAACGTCTCGTGCGGTATCTCGGGATCTATCTTTCCCATGACGCGCTTGATCTTTTTCAGTTCGTCCATAAGGTCGCTGGAAGTATGCAGTCGTCCGGCGGTGTCGGCGATGACGACATCGGTTCCGCGTGCCTGCGCGGACGTCAGCGCATCGAAGATGACCGCGGCCGGATCGGCTCCCTGAGCCTGTGCGACTACGGCGGCGTTTGTTCGCTCGCCCCAGACACTGAGCTGCTCAACTGCTGCCGCCCGGAATGTATCTCCGGCCGCGAGTATGACCGAGTACTGCTCGTCTATCAGGTGTCGCGCCAGTTTCCCGATTGTCGTTGTCTTGCCCGTGCCATTGACTCCAACGACGAGAATCACGAACGGCTTCGCGCTCGCGGAAATCGTCAGGCTTTGTTCTACATCGCCAAGCAGTTCCAGTATGAGTTCCTCGACGAGCTTCACGCCGCCATCCAGATCCGTCGTCGCGGAGGATCGACGTGCCTGTAGTTCCGACAACAACCACTCAGTGGCGGCAACGCCGACATCGGCCTGTAACAGGCGGGCTTCGAGTTCCTCTCGTGCAGACTCATCGAAAGTTCCGCGACCGAAGAGTTCTCTGAGATCGCGACGCAGACGTCCTTTACCGAGATTGAGACGGTCTTTCAGTTTCTGAAAGAATCCGCCGCTGGCGGCCTCGTTGGAATCCGGAGATGTTGAGTTCATATGGGCTTCGGGTTGTGAAGGCCTCAGTTGAAATCAGGCCCTAAGGCGCAGAATTATACGCGCAGCCTATGATGTCTCAACGCGGGTGAGGTAGAGTTGTGCCATGCCCAGCCAAGCGAACTCCGTCCGCATCATCGCGGGTGACTGGCGCGGCACCCGTATCTCTATTCCCGCGGCAACCTCGGTTCGGCCGACGCCCGATCGCGTTCGCGAGACCCTGTTCAACTGGCTGAGCCCGAGCCTGGCTGGTACACGCTGCCTGGACCTTTTTGCCGGGACCGGCGTGCTGGGACTGGAGGCACTGTCGCGCGGTGCCCGCGAGTCCTGGTTCGTGGAGAGCGATTCGTCACTCGTCCGCTGTCTGCAGCGACAGATAGAGGACCTCGACGCGAATGGGCACGTCGTTCGTGAGGACGTCACCCGATTCCTGCAACGCCCGAATTCGGAACGCTTCGACCTGGTTTTCCTCGATCCGCCTTACGAGCGACCGCTGGGGTTGGTGCTGGAGCAGCTCGCTACCTGGCTCAGCCCGGGCGCACGGGTCTATATCGAGAGAGCGGAGACGCGTGACGCCGGCGACACACTGGAGGAGCTGGCAGCATCGCTGGCGGATGCGGAACTCCTGAAAGAGGGCCGCGCCGCGTCGGTTCGTTTTGGCCTCCTGGGGCTGCCGAAATGACGCTCATACCGCGTCAGAGGTAGAATAGCCCCCGGAATAGCATCGGGAACAAGAATCATGAGCGTCGGTGCCATGTATCCGGGAACGTTCGATCCGATCACCCGAGGTCACGAGGACCTGGTGAGACGGGCCGCCGTGCTCTTCGACGAAGTCGTTATCGCCATTGCCGCCAGCCCGGACAAGACGCCGCTCTTCTCCGTTGAGGAGCGAGTGGCGCTCGCGAGCGAGGTGCTTGATGGTATTCCCGGCGTCTCGGTGACCGGTTACCAGGGATTGACTGTCGACTTTGCTCGCGAGCGACAGCTGCAGGTTATTGTTCGCGGGCTCCGTGCTGTGTCGGATTTCGAATATGAGTTCCAGTTGGCGACGATGAACCGCCATCTGACCGATCAGGTGGAAACCGTATTTCTTACACCTACGGAGGAATACAATTTCGTTTCCTCCACTCTCGTGCGCGAGATAGCCAAACTCGGCGGTGACATCACACCGTTCGTTCATCCCAATGTTGCCCAGAGTCTGAAATCCAAGTTCGGGAAGTGACCATGACCTCAAGTCCTCGCCATATCGCTATTACCCTCGTCGCATCGCTGTGTACCGGCATCGTCTCGGCAGCCGGCGTTTTGCCGGAGCGAGCGGCGGTAGCCAGTGCTCGCCCTCTTGCGAGTCAGGCCGGCATTGAGACCATCGAGCGCGGCGGAAACGCATTCGATGCGGCTGTCGCCGTGAGCGCGGCCCTCGGCGTCGTGGAGCCTGCGGGCTCCGGTCTGGGCGGCGGCGGTCTGTTCCTCCTTCATCGTGAGGCCGATGGCCTGCAGCTGATGATCGATGGACGTGAGGTGGCTCCGGGAGCTGCCGAAGCGGATATGTACCTGGACGATAACGGAGATCCGATTCAGCGCGCCTCACGAGACGGCCCGCTGGCAGCCGGAATTCCCGGTCTGCCCGCGGCCCTCGTCCATATGGCCGAGAAGTACGGTCGTCTGCCGCTCAGTGATTCGCTACAGCCCGCGATTCGCTATGCCAGAGATGGTTTCGAGGTGGATGCGACGATCAGCAACGGGCTCTCACGTCGCGGTCCGTCGATGAATGCTGCGGCACGGGAAGTCTTCTTCGAAGACGGGGATCCTGTGGCCGCTGGCACCATCCTGCGTCAGCCGGATCTTGCGGCAACGCTGACGGCGATGGCTGAAGAGGGCTTCGACGGCTTCTACCGCGGCGCGGTTGCCGAGAAGCTCGTCAAGGGCGCGCGTGCCGGTGGCGGCATCTGGACTCTTGACGACCTGGCCGCTTATCGGACCGCCGAGCGCGAGCCGCTTGTCGGGTCATACCAGGGGACAACGATTATCTCCTCACCACCGCCGTCGTCGGGCGGTGTCGCGCTCATTAATATGCTCAACATACTGTCCGGCTATGATCTGGCTAATGCCGATACGGTTGAGCGCACGCATCTGCTGACCGAGGCGATGCGCCGTGCCTACCGTGACCGAGGCGAGTTCCTCGGCGATACCGATTTTGTCGATGTGCCACTGGATCGCCTTGTGCATCCCCTCTACGCGGCGGGACAGCGCATGAGTATCCGAACTGACCGCGCAACGTCCAGCGACGAGCTGCCGGGAATTCCGGAGGCACCGACCGGCAGCGGAGATCAGACCAGTCATTTCTCCGTGGTCGATACAGACGGCAACGCGGTTGCTGGCACGCAGTCGATCAATTTCGGCTACGGCAGTGCATATATGTCACCCGGTACCGGCGTTCTTCTGAACAATGAGATGGACGACTTCTCGATGAAGCCCGGTGTGGCGAACGGCTACCAGCTCCTGGGTGCTGAGGCGAACGCGATCGCACCTGGGAAACGCATGCTGTCGAGCATGACGCCGACGATACTTGTTCGCGACGACGGTATGAGCGTGCTGGGTACACCCGGCGGTAGCCGGATAATCACGATGGTGATGCTGGCAGCGCTCGAATGGATCGAAGGAGAGGATGCCGATGCGATGGTCTCGCTGCCGCGTATCCATCATCAGTACTTTCCGGATCGAATCGGTTACGAAGGCGACGCATTGACAGCTCAGCAGGTCGCAGAGTTGGAGGCGCTAGGGCATTCAACGGCGCAGGCTCGTGGTAGCTTCGGCAACATGCATGTCGTTACCTGGGACTTCGACTCGGGAGAAGTCGAGGCGGCGTCGGATCCACGCGGCATCGGCGAGCCGCGATATAGTCAGCGCTAGCTTCGAGCGATCAGCGCTGACACTCCGGGCAGTAGTACGTCGCGCGCTGGCCCTGGACGCAGTGTTTAATTTCTGTCGAGCAAACAGGGCAGGGGTCGCCGGCTCGACCGTAGACCGCCAGTTCCTGCTGAAAGTAACCTGGTTGACCGTCCTCGTTGGCGAAGTCCCGAAGCGTCGTTCCACCGGCCTCTATCGCTTCGCTTAATACGTCCTGAACGGAATCGACGAGTAAACCGAAGCGGTGTTGCGCAATTCGCCCGGCCGCTCGCTTCGGATGAATCCCTGCCCGAAACAGCGCCTCGCTCGCATAGATATTGCCCACGCCCACAACAATGCGGCCGTTCATCAGAAACTGTTTGACCGCTACTCGCCGTTGCCGCGAGAGCGACCACAGGTAATCTGCAGAGAACGTATCGCCCAAAGGCTCCGGTCCCAGGTCTCTGAGCAGCCAGTGGTCAAAAGGGCTGGTTGTGAAATGAACGCTGCCGAATCGGCGCGGATCGTTGAATCGCAGTTTCGCGCCGGAAGCGAATACGAAGTCGACGTGATCGTGTTGGGACGGTGTCTTCGGCTTCTCCAGAAAACGAAGGTTGCCTGACATACCTAGATGGATGAGTACTGTCCCGACGTCCGTAGTGACGAGCAGGTACTTTCCGCGACGCGAGACCGAGCATACCTGGCGTTTCCGCACCTGAGCGGCCAGCGAACGATCGACGGGCCAACGCAGACGCGGCTGTCTCACATCGACGTCGACTATCGTCTGACCGACGATCAGCGGTTCGATTCCGCGCCGCGTCGTCTCTACTTCCGGTAATTCAGGCATAGTTCGAGCTTACGTGCCCTCCCATTCGCCCGCCAGCGGGGGGGATCGGGTGATCAAGATCTCGCCGCTCGAGCTGTCTTGGTGTCGCTGAACCCTTCGGCTATAGTGGCTCCACTTCATGCTGTAATCGGAGTTCTGCATTGCAGTTCATATTCGATCATTTCTACGGTCTCGCTGATCTCAGCTTCTGGGGCTATGTCGTCGTAGCGTTGCTATTTATTCACGTTACGCTGCTCGGCATCACCCTCTACTATCATCGGGATCAGGCGCACCGCGCCTGCGATCTGCATCCGGTACTCCGGCATTTCTTTCGCCTGTGGTTATGGATCAACACGGGCGCGAACACGAGAGAATGGGTTGCCGTTCATCGTAAACATCACGCATATTGTGAGCGAGACGGCGATCCGCACAGCCCGTTATTGCTGGGATTGAAGTCGGTACTGCTGGAGGGCGCGGAGCACTACCGGGCAGAAGCGGCCAGGCGCGAGACCCTCGAGAAGTTCGGCCGCGGTACGCCGACGGACTGGCTGGAGCGTAATCTCTACAGCCGTTTCCCCAGCCTTGGAATTGCCGTGCTCGTTGTTGCCGATCTGGTTCTCTTCGGCGTCCCGGGAATAATTCTGATTGCGATCCAGTTGGTGACGATGCCGCTTATGGCGGCCGGCATCATCAACGGTCTGGCGCATGCGAAGGGTTATCGAAACTTCGATACCGACGATGCGTCCACGAATCTCTGGCCAGTGGCGGTGTTTGTCGCCGGAGAGGAGCTGCACAACAACCACCATGCGTTCCCGAGTTCAGCGAAGTTCTCGCAACGCCCATGGGAAATCGATCTGGGTTGGCTTCACCTGAAGGCGCTCTCGGCCATCGGGCTCGCGAAGATCAGGCGCGTCGCACCTCGACCGGAGTTCATAGCGGTACCGAATGTGCTCGATGTCGATGCGCTACGAGCGATTATCGTGAACCGCATGCATGTACTCCGGCACTATACGAACAGCGTGACGTTTCCGGTACTGAGTGGTGAATTCGAGCAGCTCGGTGACAATGCCGGGCGGCTGTTGCGCCGGGCTAAACGACTTTTAAGATGGCAGCCGAGCTTGATGGATGAAGCCTCTCAGCTGCGTCTTGCGGAATTGATCGAGCGCTATCCAGGTCTTAAAACCGTGCTCGATTTCAGAACGGAACTGACTTCGTTATGGGGAGGCGCACACACAAGCAATGAACGCTTGCTCGCTGATCTCCGGGACTGGTGCACGCGTGCGGAAGCAAGCGGCATACAGGTTCTGCAGGAGTTCGCAGCCTATCTTAAGTCGTTCGAGCCGCTACCGGAGCCAGCCCGCACCTAAGCGCCTTGCTGCAGGCTACTTAATTTTTCCTTCTTTGTAGAGGACGTGCTTACGAACACGCGGGTCGTACTTCTTTACTTCCATCTTCTCGGGGTGAAGCCGACGATTCTTCGTCGTCGTGTAGAAGTGCCCTGTTCCCGCGCTTGAATTGAGTCGAATCTTTTCTCTCATCGCCGTAATCCCGGTTAGATTTTCTCGCCGCGTTCGCGAAGATTTTTGACGACCTGCTCGATACCGAGTTTGTCGATAATACGCAGGCCCTTCCGTGAAACCTTGAGCTTTACAAAGCGATTCTCATTCTCCAGCCAGAAACGCTGGGTATGCAGATTCGGCAGGAATCGGCGACGCGTCCTGTTGAGGGCGTGAGAAACGTTGTTCCCGGACATCGGGCGCTTCCCGGTTACTTGGCAGACTCTGGACATTTTTACGCACTACGTCTGGTTAATAGAAGGCCGGGGACTATACCTCCTGGCAGGGGCTATATCCAGCCCCGCTCGGCCAGAGAGACGTGCCCGTCAGGGCTCACAACGAGATGGTCGAGCAGCCTGATATCCACCAACGCCAATGCCCTGGCGAGTCTCAGCGTGATGCCTCGGTCGGCCTCGCTCGGTTCGGCGACGCCGGAGGGGTGATTGTGACCGATAATCACGGCTGTCGCGTTGTGGTGCAGCGACCGTTTCAGCACCTCCCGGGGATAGACCGTGGCGCCGTCTACCGTGCCTCTAAACAGCGCTTCATAGCGAATCAGACGGTGGCGCGTGTCGAGGAACAGACAGCCGAAGACTTCATGGGGCAGGTCTGAGAGACGGGCCTTGAAGAATCGTGCGGCGTCACCGGGTTGGCTCAGTGTGCAGCGCGCATCGCCGGGGGCCTCGAGGTAGCGCCTGCCGAGCTCGATAGCCAGCAGCGCGGGCGGCCCCCATGCCATGAACCAGTTGAAGTCTGGATGGACTGGCCGCGACGATCCCCGGCAGGCCACCTGAATGGTCCAGTAACTGACGTGCAAGACTCAGCGCGCTGCCGCCCGCAGGGCCTCCCCCAAGCAGGATTGGCAGCAGCTCGCCATCGGAGAGACCGGATGGCCCCGACCCCAATAGCTTGTGTAGCGGTTGCTTGGCCAGTTGCCATCTTTTCTTTCTCACACAACCCTCCCTGACTCGTCTCCCCACCTGAAATCTACGATCGAGAGGCGCCTGCGGTCAGCGCCGATAAGTGCCTGACTGCTGTAGAAAAGGAGAGTTCTCTGGTGGAAAAGGCATCGTCGGAAGGATAAGCTCCATGCTTGTATCGGGATAGCTATGTCTGAGATGAGCATAAACACGGGTCCTAAGATTCTGCTCGGCGTGACGGGCGGAATTGCGGCCTACAAGTGTCCGGAGCTCGTCCGCAGGCTCAAGGAACGTGGGGCGCAGGTGCAGGTCGTCATGACGCGCAGCGCCGAAGCTTTCGTCTCTCCGGTTACCTTCCAGGCCGTATCGGGCCTTCGCGTTCGTGGGGATCTCTGGGACGAAGCGGCTGAGGCGTCCATGGGTCACATCGAACTGGCTCGATGGGCCGATTTGATTGTTGTCGCGCCGGCGACCGGCCACTTCATGGGTACGCTGGCGACGGGTCTCGCCGGAGATCTTCTTTCGACGATCTGTATGGCAACAGAAGCTCCGATCATGCTCGCCCCGGCGATGAATCACGCGATGTGGGAGAACCCTGCGGTACAGGACAACCGGGAACTGCTGGAGAAACGCGGACTCCGGATGATCGGACCGATGGCTGGAGATCAGGCCTGCGGCGAGGACGGTCCGGGTCGTATGGCAGAACCAGCTGACATCGTTCGTGCCGTGTTCGAAGAACCCGCGATTCTCGTATCCGAGCAGTTGAGTGGACTGAAGACCGTCATTACAGCCGGACCGACGCGCGAACCGATCGACCCGGTGCGCTACATCACCAATCGGAGCTCGGGCAAGATGGGCTTCGCAATTGCAGCCGCAGCACAACAGGCCGGAGCCGATGTGATACTCGTCAGCGGCCCGGTTTCGCTCACCACACCACAGGGTGTCCAGCGAGTGGACGTCGAGAGCGCGCAGGAGATGTACGATGCCGTCCACGAATATATCCGGAGTACCGACTTGTTCATCGCCTGCGCAGCCGTGTCGGACTATCGACCGCAGGAACGCGCGGAGAAGAAAATCAAACGCTCCGAGAGTGAGATCAGTCTCGAGTTAACGCGCTCGCTCGATACGCTTGCGAGCGTGGCGGCGCTAGAGGACGGCCCGTTTACGGTTGGTTTTGCTGCTGAGACCCAGGACGTGACGCGCCATGCAACCGACAAGCTCAAACGCAAGCAGCTGGATATGATTGCTGCGAATCGGGTCGGTCACGACTGCGGTTTCGACAAGGAGACCAACGCGCTAACAGTGCTGTGGGAGGGCGACCAGGTACAACTGGACCACACCACCAAACCTATTCTTGCGCGCCGCCTCGTGGGCGTCATTGCTAGGCGCTACCGCGCGGTTCGCTCGGTCGGCAGTTCTTCGACGCAGGCCGGTTGAACTCAGGCTCAATGACAGAAGCCTCTCGTCAGAGCGTACAGCTCAGGATTCTGGATGCTCGAATCGGCACGGAGATCGCCTTGCCTGAGCCGAGCACGGCGGGCTCCGCGGGTGTTGATCTAAGGGCCTGTCTCGATGATGCGCTCGAGCTTTTGCCCGGAGATTGCGAACTGATACACACGGGCCTCGCGATACACATCGACGATCCTGGGCTTGCCGCATTAATACTGCCGCGCTCAGGGCTCGGTCATAAGCACGGCATCGTGCTGGGAAATCTCGTCGGCCTGATCGACTCCGATTACCAGGGGGAGCTTCTGATCTCCTGCTGGAATCGCGGATCCACGAGTTTCAGGATTGAGCCGGGCGAACGTATTGCACAACTCGTCATCGTGCCGGTTCAGCAGGTGAACTTCGAGGTCGTCGAATCGTTCTCGGAAAGTGATCGTGGTGCCGGCGGCTTCGGCCACACCGGTACGAGTTAGTGGAGGATTAGCGCGTTCTCGCTGAAGTTCGGCTTCTAGTTCGAGGCTCGGTTCTCTACACCACCCGTCAGTATCCTGTATCGCGCGATGTCATCGGCGAATGAGGCGCTGAGATTTTCCTGTCTGTCTCGCGAGCGGGTGAGGGTCTCTTCGTACAGCGCGATCGAGTCGGTCGTTTGCTCCAGGTTCAGCGCGAGATTTTCCGGCATGGGTCGAGCGTCCGGGTCGGGACTTCTGGGACTGAATCGCTGCGCGCTCTGTTCGAGCTCCATCAGGCGCTGCGTCAGATTCGCGAGATACTGCTCAGTGACGTTTATCTGCGCTTCGATGAGATCGAGGCGCTGATCTCTGAGACGTACGATATCGTCGACAGACAGGTAGGTATCGAGAAGCATCTTGTCATGTCGCGCCTGTTCCCGCGCAGCGATCTCCTCGGCTTCCGCCAGTGCCGCCAGTCTCGCGCGTTCGTCTATTTCTTCCTGCGTCGCAGCGCCATCGACGAATCGAACAGCGACGCCGTGACCGTTGAGGACCTCACGATCCTGACTCGAATAGGCTGGTGGAACGTGGTCGCCGTAATGGACCATGCCTTCCTCATCGACCCAGCGATAGAGCTCTTGTGCCCACGTCTGGCTTGTCCCCAGCAGCAGGGCGACAAGCGTCAGGAATGTCAGTCGATTGGCCATCATTGCATTATGTCAAGAAATCTCTCGGCGTAAGAAAAAAATACCAGATTTGGCGCGCTGGGGAAGGTTAACTAGGCCGCGTTTTTGAGAAAAAAGAGCTAATGAGCCTCTTCAAGTGCAACACCGTAGCGATTTCGATAGGAGCGGACGCTCGGCAGAAACTCGGAGAACTCTTCGTCTTCTTCCAGATGATCGACGAGATCGGTCAGGGAGACGATGCTGCAGATAGGTATTCTAAGACTCTCCTCGAGTTCGCGTACGGCTGAAACCCGGCTTTTGCCGCCGATCTCTTCACGGTCAAGGGCGACGAGTACGCCCGCGGGCTCCGCGCCCGCGGCGCGAATGATCTCGACCGCCTCCCGGACGGCGGTTCCGGCTGTTATGACGTCGTCGAGAATCAGGACACGCCCTGAAAGCGGTGCCCCCACGCTCATTCCGCCCTCGCCGTGGTCCTTCGCCTCCTTGCGGTTATAGGCGAACGGATAGTCCATGTCGTGGCGCTCGGCCAGCGCTGCAGCAGTCAGGGTAACGAGGCCGATTCCCTTGTAGGCCGGACCGAAGAGCATGTCGTACTCGATATCCAGTTCGGCAAGTGCGGACGCGTAGCACCGACCCAGCTTCGCGGCTGCGTAACCGCTGTTGAACAATCCGGCGTTAAAGAAGTAGGGGCTTATTCGCCCGGATTTCAGCTCGAACTCTCCGAATCTCAAGACTCCGAGCTCCAGCGCTAACTCTAAAAATTGTGTCTTGTACGCTTGCATGGCGACCAATCGTTGACCTTGTTCTATGATACAGCGCTTCTGAAGAATGGGGGATTCCTCTCGACCCGCCTCTGCAGGGCTGGCGACACCTCCCCGAAATTGGAGCAGCATATTGAGAGTCGTCAGTTTTAATGCCAATGGTATTCGCGCGGCAGCCAGGAAAGGATTTTTCGACTGGTTCGCAAGACAGAAAATAGACGTGCTTTGCGTTCAGGAACTGAAAGCGAAGTCTGAGCAGATCCATGGTTCGCCGTTCGAGCGACGCGGCTATCATCGATACATCCACGAAGCCGAACGTCCCGGCTACAGTGGCGTAGCGCTCTACTCCCGCGTTGAGCCGAAAGAAGTAATTATCGGTCTGGGATCGGAAGAGTTCGATGCCGAAGGGCGATACGTGGAGGCGATCTTCGACAACGTTTCTGTTGTAAGTCTGTATTTACCCTCCGGGTCTGCCGGTGATCATCGTCAGGAATCGAAATTTCGCTTTCTGGAGATGTTCGAGAAGCATCTCGCCAAATTACGCAGAAAGAAGCGACCCTATATTCTCTGCGGCGATTACAACATCGCGCACAAGGAAATTGACCTGAAGAACTGGCGCGGGAATCGCAAGAACTCGGGTTTCCTGCCGGAAGAGCGCGCCTGGATGGAGCGTGTGCTGACCACCGGCGGTTACGTGGATGCGTTTCGTGCTGTAAATCAGAAACCCGACCAATATACGTGGTGGTCCAATCGCGGCCGGGCCAGAGAGAACAACGTTGGCTGGCGCATCGACTACCATCTGATCTCACCGGAGCTCGAGAAGAAGATCGGTCGCGTCTCGATATATAAGAACAAATGGTATTCTGATCACGCGCCGCTGACGATCGACTACGATATCGAGTTCTAGATTTGACCTGACTAATCTTCGCCGGATTCAGAACTCGCAGTTCTCTCGGACCATGGCGCAACGACCAGTAGCAGCAACATACCGGGTATAGCCGCGGCTGTGCATATCAGGAAAAAATCGAAGTAACCGACGTGCTCGACAATGAACCCGGTGCTCGCGTTCGCGAACGTTCTCGGGATGACCATCACGCTCGTCAGCAACGCGAACTGCGTCGCGGTGAAACTCAAGCTCGTCTGTTTCGCCATGAACGAGGTTAGCGCGACTGCGCCGAGACTCACCCCGATGTACTCAAAGCTCACGACGGCAAAGAGCGCGTAGGGGTCGCTGCCGATTCTGGCCAGCGCTGCGAAACCGAGAATCGACGTAATCTGGACGGCACCGAAGATCCACAGGGCGCGGTTGATGGAGACCTTCAGCATCACGATACCGCCAATCGCCGTGCCTGCGATGGAAGCCCAAAGCGCCGCGAACTTGGCAACCGTTCCGATCTCAGTTGCGCTGAATCCCAGGTCGTAATAGAACGGCGTCGACAGCGCTGTCGCCATGCTGTCGCCGAGCTTATAGAAAAGCATGAACGCGATGATCGCTATCGCGGAGCGCCAGCCGGACCGGGTGAAAAACTCGACGAAGGGGTCAATGACCGCTTCGCGTAGCGACCGCGGCGCAATACGTTCGTCTGCTGTTTCGGGAACGAGGAACGTAGTCACGATGCCGACCGACATAAACACGGCAACAATCCAGTAGACAACGGACCAGGGGAGAACGTCCGAGAGCACAAGCGCCAGCGATCCGGGTATAAGGGATGACAGTCGGTAAGCGTTGATAAATATCGAGTTGCCGACGCCGAGTTCGTCATCGGCGAGTAGTTCGCGCCGATAGGCGTCCAGCACGATGTCCTGCGTCGCACTGAATAGCGAAGTTGCGAAGACCAGCCAGACCGCCGTCCGCAGCATCGAGGACGGATCCACCGCTCCCAGCATGCCGATGCTGAGAATCAGCAGGATCTGGCTGAGCAGTGCCCATCCGCGCCGGCGTCCGAGGAAGGGTAAACGGTAGCGATCCAGCAGTGGTGCCCAGGCGAACTTCCACGCATAGGGCAACATGACCAGGTTGAAAAGCCCAATCGTTGCGAGGTCGATTCCTTCGCTGCGGAGCCAGAGCGGGACGAGTTGTATCAGGACATAAAGAGGCATTCCCGAGGAGAATCCCTGGAAAATGCAGATTAGCATCCGCCGGTTCAGCAGTATTTCCTGCCACCGTCTTTGCTCGCTCGTCGATACGTCAGACAAGGTCTGGCTGCTCCAGTCCCGACATCAGCATTTCCTCTAAGTAACTCTCCAGAAGCGTTATGCTTCGTGAATGACGATTATGGCGGGCATCGGGGTCGGATGACTAATCAGGATTCTTCAGAGCGCACGTTACGGATTTGCGCGATCGACGATCTTGAGGATCCAGGAAGCCGCGAATTCGAGTGGGGCGAGGGCGGGTGGCCGCTCGAAATCTTCGTTGTGCGCCAGGGCGATGATGTATTCGGTTATCAGAATCGCTGTCCCCATGCCGGTCACGCGCTGAACTGGCAGCCCGATCGGTTCCTGACTAAGGAGCGCGATCTGATTCTCTGCCAGTCTCATGGCGCGAGATTTACGCTCGACGAGGGGCTCTGTGTGCTCGGTCCCTGCCCCGGAGCCAGCCTGAAGAAGATACCGCTGCGGCTTCGTGCGGGCGATGTGCTGGTCGATCTGGATGATCTTGAGCAGCTGAAAGCCGAGATCGAAGTCTAGTGTGCTCAGGCTCGTGAACTTAATGGATTAATCTCTACGCGCTCATAAAGGAGATCCCATACCGAGTGCCCCAGTCCCTGACCGCGGCGCTCGAACTTTGTCGGCGGTCGCAGCAGCGAAGTGTCAGCAGCGACCGAATCGGCTGAGCTCTCGGCGAATGCGCCGGCAGCAGACACCACCTCCCGCATGTGCTCCGCATAGTTCTCCCAGTCGGTAGCAAGATGCAGCGTTCCGCCCACCTTAAGGACTCTGGCAAACTCGGAGACGACCGAAGGCTGCACGAGACGACGTTTGTGATGGCGTTTCTTCGGCCAGGGATCCGGGAAGAAGACGTTGATGCCGTCGAGACTCGCGTCATCGAGCATGCTGCCGAGCACTTCGACGACGTCCCGGTGAACGATGCGCACATTGCTGAGGCCCGCGCGCTCGAGCAGCATCAACAGTCGGCCAACGCCGGGATCATGGACCTCGACACCCAGGTAGTCGATATCCGGGTTGTTCACTGCCGACGTCAGAAGCGCCTCACCGTCACCGAAACCGATGTCGAGTACTTTCTTTCCTTCGCGACCGAACACGCTATCAAGATCGAGCCGTTCGCTTTCGAACTCCAGTCCAAAGCGCGGCATCAGCTCCATCAGTGCTTTTTTCTGCGCCTCGGTCGTTCTACCGGGCCGGCGCACGTAGCTGCGAATCTTTCGGAGAGGCTTGTCATCCATGACGCTATTCTAAGCTGCCAGCATTGGTGTTAGATGATATTGTCGCTACATGAATACGAATAGCGAGACAGCTGACTTTCCTTGTCGTTTGTGTGCTGGGACAGACCTTCGCCTCTACCATACGATGGGGAACGATGGTCGTTTTCGTTACTACCAATGCGGTCGCTGCAAGCTCGTGAACTACGATCTGGCCACCGGTCTTGGGCAGGAACAGTTCACGGTGCTCGACAAAGACCCGACCGACGACAGCGACCCGTGGAATCTGGAGAAGGATCAGTCTTTCGATTTCATCCGCCGCTATATCTCATCGCCGGGATCGATGCTGGACATTGGCTGTGGCAGCGGCCGGTTGATGTATGTCGCCAAGCGACTGGGTTGGGACGTCAAGGGTCTCGAGTTGTTCGGGGACATGGCTGCCAACGTGCGAGCCAGTATTGGCGAGGAGGTTGTCGTCGCAAATTTCCTCGAGGTCGACGCAAAGTCGATCTCTGAAGAGCCTTTCGATCTCGTCTGCTTGCGGCATGTTCTCGAGCATCTTCCCGACTGCCGGCTGGCCATGCAGAAGCTTCGCGAATTGTTAAAGCCTGGTGGTCATATTCTGATCGAGATTCCAAACGTTGAGTCTGTCTCGAAGAAGGTCAAGCGTTTCATGACGCGCCTAGGTCTACGCCGTACCAAATACCCTGCAGATTTGGTGATCGGCCACACGAATGAATTCTGTAAGTTCTCGTTCGAGTATCTGTTGAAGGAGACCGAGTTTGAACTCGTCCGCTGGGAGACCTACTCGAAGAAGCCCGTATCGAGCTTCATCTATAACCGCGTACACGTCGGCAGTAATGCTAGAGCGATAATCAGATACGCGTAATCTAGTTAGCGGCTGGAAAACGCTTAACCCCGAGTTTCGAGAAAGTCGGCCAGATGCTCAGTAATATCCCGTGCGTCGTCTTCGCTGCCATGAATAAAGCTGGATTTGCGACGACGCAGAAAGGGCAGGCCGATAACGTAGAGACCGGGTGAGTCTGCTACGCCGCCGTCATGTCGAACGTGACCCTTGCGGTCGAGTACCGGGATATTGAGCCAGGAATAATCGGGCCGGAATCCTGTCGCCCAGAGTATCGTTCGGATTCCTTCCTTCTCGAGATCGAGGCTCAGCGGCGGGGACTCCTCTACACGCGTTCGCTCAAATCGCTCGGGTGGTTCATACGATGCGGCATCCGGGCTCTCTGCAGCCCACTCGTCTATCGTGTCCAGCAAACGCCGCATTTTCAGATCTGCCAGTGCACAAACATTGCGCAAAGACCCGGAGAAGAACGCTGTGCTGTCTCTGAAACTCATGAGCTTTCCGACGAGTTCAATTCCAGCATCGCTCAACGAGTTCAGATCGAGAATCTGCTGGTCACGCGAACCGACGAGCTGAGGCGAGGGGAGACTCCTCGCACGTACGATGTCATCGATATCATCAAGGGACTCATCGAGGATGCCGCAGCGATCCAGCCACCGCTGGATGTCCAGACCGCGATAGATGCGTGGAATTCGAACATGTTCGCCGACAGTCAGTGTCACGGGACGCCCGGAGTTGTGGATTTCGACCGCGAGCTGAAGGCCCGTTGCGGACGCTCCGACAACGAGAACGCTGCCCTGTTGGAGCTGCTCAGGATTTCGGTATGCGTGAGAAGTGACTGTCGCTATTCCATCCGGCGCCGTGTCGGCGAACTTCGGCACAGACGGAAGATTGCAGGCGCCGCTGGCAAGGATGACCGCGTTGCAGAGCCACTCGCCGTTGTTGGTGTTTACCCGATACCGGTCTGCCTCCTGCTGTACGGAGGTCACAGTCGTTTGGGTTTGCAGGGGCGCGTCAATCGATTCCGCGTACCGCTCGATAAACTTGACGACTTCGGGCATCGACATGAAGCCATCCGGATCGCTGCCGTTATACGAAAATCCCGGCAGCCGGCTCTGCCAGTTGGGGGTTAAGAGCCGCAGTGATTCCCATCGTTCGTTGCGCCAGGAGTTAGCGACCTCTCCGCGCTCGAGGACCACGTGGTCCACAGAGCGTTCGGAAAGGCAGCGGCTGACCGCCAGGCCGGCATGTCCGGCACCGACGATCAGCGCGTCGACGAAACCCGCCGGCGTATCAGCATCAGGCGGGGTCATCTGGTCTAGGTTACTTCGACAGTAACGTTCGTTGGATTGGTGACGATGTCGAACACCGCGGAGCGCTTCTGAGACTGAGCGACAACCGCTTCGATGTCTTCTTTCGAAGCATCGGCATCAATCTCATAGCTCACCTTGATGCCGTCGAAACCGTTACGAACGTCGGCATCGACTCCGAGTATGCCCTGGATATCCATACCGGCTTCCAGCGTCGCCTTTACCGATCGAAGCTGAATCTCTCGATGCTGTGCTACCGCTGCGACGCCAGCCGTAAGACAGGACGCAAGGCCGACGAGTACGAGTTCTACTGGCGTTGCGCCGTTGTCCTCGGAGGCAAATACCTCCGGATGATCGGCCTCGAACGTAAATTCCGTGCGATGTTTCTGCTCCTCGCCCAGACCGAAGTAACCTTCGACTGACGATTTGCTGTGCGTACCCTTTACCCAGCTGCATGTCGCGCGCCACTTGAACTGCGCCGCTGCAGGCATCTCGGTCAGCGCCTGTCGCGCGCCCAGTAGTGCTTCTACATTGACTCCATTGTCTACTGTTGAGGTGCTTTCGCTCATCTGATTGCCCCTTATTATTTGTGTTGTTGTCGGTTCGGTAGACCAATAATAGCCGTTCGATTTGACTTTTTTAACGGCGGTCGTCTTAGATCAGGTCTAAGTCCCGCGTAGTGCCGTTATTCTACCGGTGTTGAAGCCCAGCCAATGCATGCGGCCCAGATAGCGCGCATGCTCGACCTTCATGCAGCGATCCATAATGACGTCGAGGCCGGCGTCGGCGGCAAGTTTCGCGCCCTCTTCGCTAATGACTTCGAACTGCAGCCACAGGCAAGTCGCGCCGATGTCGATAGCTTCCTGCGCGAGCCCCGGAACGACGCTCGGTTGACGGAACACATCCACTGTATCTACCGGTGTCGGAATATCCGTCAGCGAGGGATACGATTTGAGACCGAGTATCGATTCTTCTCGTGGGTTCACGGGAATGACTTCGTAGCCGTGCCCGAGAAGATAGCGGCCAACGAAGTTGCTCGCACGAAGTTCGTTTCCCGACAGTCCGACGATGGCCACGCGCTTTCGCGACAAGACGCGACGAATGACGTCAGGCTGCTGATATTCTGGATAATTCATCAGCTCTTCACCTTGGCAGCAAGCAGGCCCTGCTCAAGGTCCCAGATAAGATCGTCGGCCTCCTCGATTCCGATCGATACGCGGATTGTTCCGGGCCCGATCCCTGCCGCAACCAGTTCATCGTCACTCAGCTGTCTATGCGTTGTGGAGGCCGGATGGATCACGAGACTCTTGGCATCGCCGACATTTGCCAGATGCGAGAATAGTGACAGTGCCTCGATAAACTGCATTCCCTGCTCCCGACCCCCGGGAAGGTCGAAGCAGAAGACAGAGCCCGCTCCGAGCGGCAAATATTTTTCGACCAATGGCTGATAGACGCTTCCTGGCAGGCCGGGATAACTCACACGGCAGATTCGTTCATCTGCTTCGAGAAACTCCGCGATGACATTTGCGTTCGCGACGTGCTGACGCATTCGCAGCGGCAGCGTCTCGATACCCTGCGCCAGAAGAAACGCGTTGAACGGACTGATAGCGGCGCCGAGATCGCGAAGGGTCTCGGCGCGCAGCTTCATCAGGTAGCCGTATACGCCGAACGTCTCGTGAAATGCTAGTCCGTGATAGGCCGGTGATGGATCGGCGATGATCGGAAAGCGTCCGTTCGACCAGTTGAAGTCGCCACTGTCGACAACGACACCACCGATACTTGTTCCGTGCCCACCGAGAAACTTTGTCGCCGAATAGACGACGATATCCGCACCCCAGTCGAGCGGCCGGCACAGATACGGAGTCGCGAACGTATTGTCGATCATCAACGGACAATCGTGTTCATGAGCAATATTTGCGACAGCTTCAATATCCAGAACATTGCCGCCGGGGTTTCCGATCGTTTCAGCGAACATCAGTTTGGTTTCATCGGTGACCGCGGAGCGCCAGGCTTCCATGTCGTCCGGGTTGACGAACGTCAGGCCGACCGAAAGTTTTCCCAGGACATGTTTCAGTTGTGTGATCGTTCCGCCATAGAGTGCGGATGAGGCGACGATGTGGTCACCGGGCTTCAGTAGCGTGAAAAGCGCCGAGGTTTGCGCCGCGAGCCCGCTCGCGAAGGCGACAGCACCAGCGCCGCCATCGAGGTTGGCTACGCGTTCCTCGAAGGCGGCAACGGTGGGATTCATTATCCTCGAGTAGGTATTGCCGTACTCCTGGAGATTGAAGTACGAGGCGGCCGCGGCCGTGTCCTCGAAGACATAGCTCGTCGTCTGATATATCGGCAGCGCGCGAGCTCCCGTTGCCGGATCGGGGCGGCTGCCAGCATGTACGGTGCGGGTAGCGAATCCGAATTCCCGGTCTGACATAAAACTTCTCCTGAGCCGACCCAACCAGAGGGCGAGCGCGCAAAAGTAGCATTCTCTAGCAGCGTCGAATAGCCCATTAACAGGGTTTCATAGCGTCTGGGCGTCGCCGGACGGTAGAATTAGCCGAAATAAGGAGAAGATCATGACGAGTAGCCAATCTGCCGAGACGGGTGGAACAGACTGGATCAAGGCAGCGTGCTGGCTGGTTATTGGCGCCTGGGTGCTGTCCAAGCTGATGGGCCTGATGAGAGGCGAGTCCGTCGGCGCGTTGTTCGATTTCGCGAATCCCTCGCTTGCCGGTCTCGCGGCGGCGGCAGGTCTGATTATTCTCATTCTCCGTTCACCGCGCATTTTGCGCTCGGCGACGTTAATCGAGCCTAACGAAGCACGAACGGTGGCGCTGGCGTTTACGTTCGTCTTCATTTTGATGGCGGCCTACTACATCCTCAGGCCGGTCAGAGATGCAATGGCGAGTGACTGGACCAATACTGAAATCGCCCTGCTCTGGAACATTCAGCTCGTTATAAGTACCGCTGTCGTAGCGCTATACGGCTTTGCCTGTTCGCGAATCAGATTTAATCTGCTCGTGCCGGTGGTCTATATTTTCTTTGCGGTTTCGTTTGTTGCGTTCTACTGCGCCGCGTCATTTGTAACTGACCGCGTTCTTATCGATAAGGCGTTCTACCTCTGGGTAACCGTCTTCGCGCTGCTCCATCTGTCGGTTTTCTGGAGCTTTATGGCGGACCTCTTCAACAAGGAGCAGGCAAGACGAGTCTTCGGCTTTATTGCAGCCGGGGCGACAGCCGGCGGGGCGGTAGGACCCCTGGTTGCCGCGTTGATCGTGACCGATGTCGGCGTCGACAATCTGATGCTGATTGCTTCGGCAATGTTGTTAATTCCGCTGCCGATAATTTTCTACTTACAACGTCTGAAAGCGGTTGATTTGCACAATGAGGATGTGAACGCCGATCTCAGCGCGGCGAAGCTCGGCGGCAATCCGTTTGCCGGATTCAAGGCTTTCTTTACCAATCCGTACTTACTCGGTATCGGAGCATTCATCCTGCTCTATACGACGATTGGTTCGTTCGTCTATTTTGAGCAGACCAATCTTTTACGCGAGTTCACTCGGGAGGAACGGACTGTCATTCTTTCCGGGTTGGCGGCCACCGTTAATATTCTGACGTTCGGTCTCGCGCTTTTCGCGACTAGCCGACTGGTCACGAAGCTCGGCATGCCGATTACGCTCGCGCTGGTTCCGGTGTTCATTTGTGCGGGCCTTCTGATTCTTGCGTTCGCGCCGATCCTGACAGTCCTTTTAGCACTCCAGGTCGCACGACAGGCAGGAAACTATGGTGTAACCAGGCCCGCTCGCGAGATGTTGTTCACACATGTCGATAGGGAGACACGCTTCAAGTCGAAACCCGTTATCGATGTTGCTGTCTATCGCGGTGGAGATGCCCTCAGTAGCCTCGCGTTCGCCGGACTGACCGACGGCATAGGTCTCGGAATCGCTGCAATGGCGGGTATCGGTGCCGGTATCGCGGCAGTCTGGGCGGCGGCAGGCGTCTACATTGGCCGGGTATTCAGCTCGAAGAACGATGCCGATGAGGCGCAATCGGATTCGACGGCTGTGGGTATGGCCGGGAAGGCAACCGCATCGTCGTCTGCCTGATCCCGTCGCGCAGACAGACGTTACGGCGATGAGGCTGCCACAACGAATTGCTACGAGGGTGTGTTTCTGGGTTGGCCTGGCTCTTGCCCCGATAATCGCTACCGGACAGGAAGAGGCGGACTTTGCCAAGCAACTCGCCAACCCGCTCGCTTCTCTGATAAGCGTGCCGATACAGTTTAACTTCGACGAAGACTACGGCGCAGAGGATGAAGGCTCGGTGATACGTATCAACGTGCAGCCGGTCATCCCGTTTTCACTCAATGATGAGTGGAATCTGATCTCGCGGACGATTTTGCCGATCATCGATCAGAGCGATGTACCGTCGGTTGGAGTTAACAAGTTCGGTCTCGGCGATACCGTTCAGAGTTTGTTCTTTTCGCCCAAGGCGCCTACAGACAAGGGTTGTATCTGGGGAGTCGGTCCCGTGTTCCTGCTGCCGACTGCGACCGACGAAGTGCTCGGTACCGAGAAGTGGGGTGCCGGTCGGACCGCGGTGGCGCTTAAGCAGGTTGGCCCCTGGACCTACGGCGCGCTCGGTAATCATATTGAATCGTTTGGCGGAGAATCCGTTCGCGCCGACATCAGCGCAACTTTTTTCCAGCCGTTTCTTACCTATGTCACCTCGACACGAACGACCATTGCGCTGAATACCGAGTCGACCTACGACTGGGAGAACGAGCAATGGTCTGTACCCATTAATCTCAACGTCAGTCAGATGCTTACCTTCGGGAGCTAGCTTGTCCAGCTCGGCGGCGGCGTTCGATATTGGGCCTCATCGCTGGATAACGGACCTGAAGGCTGGGGTCTCCGCTTCAACTTCGTCATGCTCTTCCCGCGATAGCAACGCTTCATCTACCCGAGCGTCGGGTAAGCCGTTAAGCAGGAGATGTTGGAGCGGGCGAAGGGAATCGAACCCTCATCATCAGCTTGGGAAGCTGAGGTTCTACCTTTGAACTACGCCCGCATATCAGGGAGTTAGTCCCCATCAGTTTCATCAGTATCTGCGGACTCAATACCCGCGATACTCTTTGCCAATTGCTTCTTGAACTCTAGTTGTGCCTGTCGGGAAATCTGGATCCGCTGTGCCTGCGGCGAACCGGCACCATGCATCGATTCTGTCAGGTAGCCGACCGCGTTTCGACCCATTGTCATGTTCTCGATCAGCCGCAGGATCCGAATCCTATCCTCCGTATCAATCTCCGCACGACCCTTTAGATATTTTGAAATCAGGCCACCAATTTCAGGATGCTCAAGGTCTTTTTGCGATGGTGCGGTCACCATGAGTCCGCCGGCGATATCCTGCGCGAGGCGGGCGATCTCGTAGGGAATCCTGGTTACGTGGTGCTTGCAGACGTTGGAGGTCATGTCGTCGCTCAGGAACACCCCGGACTTCGTTTCCGTGGCCTCATGGCTTGCGGCGATGCCCGTACTGAAAATCGTCTCGTTCAGGTGCGTCATTTCGACGAGTTTGTCCTTGATATGCGAGGCGTTATCGACGCCGTTGTAGTCAGCGATTGTTGCTGCCGCCCCGATAAGTACATCGCCGACCCCGGACTTACAAACATATGAACGTCGGTGGTAACACGTGAATCGCTCAACAAGCATCGCGGCGAATTCGTACTCGCCGTCCATGAACAAACGCTCCCAGGGGATGAAGACATCTTCGAAGATGATCATCGCCTCCTGGCCCCCGAACTTTGCATTGCCGGCGTCGATATCGCCTTCTTCCATTGCCCGCAGGTCGCAGGACTGCCTGCCGTATATGTAGGTAATGCCGTCGGCGTCTACAGGAACAGCGCCGGTAAGAGCGTAGTCCTTATCTTTTTCTCCAAGACGCATCGTCGGCATGACGAGAAGCCAGTGTGAGTTGATACATCCGGTCTGGTGCGCCTTGGCACCAGTAATATAGATGCCGTCGTCCGTGCGCCTGGAGACGTGCACGAATAGATCCGGGTCCTCCTGCTGATGTGGCGCCTTGCTGCGATCACCTTTGACGTCCGTCATTGCGCCGCCGACCATGTAATTTTGCTCCTGCACCATGGCGATAAATCGATTGAAGCGCTCGTGGTAGGAGGTGCCGCATTTCTCGTCGATCTCCCAGGTAACGGAGTGCAGGGAGTTGATTGCATCCATGCCGACACAGCGCTGGAAGCACGTGCCAGTAAGTTGTCCGAGTCGACGTTGCATTTTGTTTTGTATGACGAGGTCTTCAGCACTTCGCGCAACGTGAGTGAAGCGATTCACTCGCTTGTCTGACATCGGTGAAAGAGCACTGGCGAGATCCGGGTCGCTGGCAGCAAGGTCATATGTGGCCGCTACCGCGTTAATCGACGGTCGAATAATCGGATGATCGACTGGCTCGTCGACCAACTCACCGAACAGGTAGACCTTCAGGTTTCGACCACGCAGGCTGTCAATGTATTCCTGGCCGGAAGAGATCGGACCGGACGGGTCCGCTACACGTTGGCGTGAGGTTTGTTCTGCCACTTCATGGACTCCAGTCGAAAATTGTATTGAGTTCGATCAGACATAAATTCGAGACATTCCGCAAGTAGCGCTTCGCTTGACTGCATGCTAGAGCGTCGATGCGGTAGCTACTTTCTGACATGCGCCTCTCGAGTGTTAGAGCTGGCCTTTAATAGGTAGCATGCGCATGGAGCCGACGGAGAATCGATCCCATCAGGTCGTTTGCGGTTCCGTGTCAATGACGATCTCTTCCGCACCGCTGCGATCGACCCAGCGCAGGCGATCCTGCTCGTCCAGAATAACTTCGAAAGTCTTCTCGTTCAGTGCAAGATTGATCTGCTCGTCGACGAAGGCGCCCAGACTCGGGGAGTCGATGATCACGCCGAGCTCGGTATTGATATAAGCGGATCTGGGGTCCCAGTTGAAGGAGCCGAGGAAGAGATGCTCACGATCTATTAGGAACCCTTTCGTATGCAGCGTGGAGAGCGATGCGCCCGATTCGCCTCGGTCGACGCCCGAAACGGAAGCGTTGGGACGGACCTCGAAAAGCCGCACGCCAGCGCGTAGGAGCGGCTTGCGAGCCGGGGAGCATCCTGAGTGGACTACGGCATGATTGTTGGCCGCGAACGAGTTCGTAACGACGTTTGCCTGAACGCCCCGAGCCTGCAGTTCCGCCAGGCCCTCAATTCCCGTATCCAGCGGTATGAAATAGGGTGAGATTATCGTCAGTTCTCGCTCAGCAGCGTTGATGGCAGCCGCGAGCGGAGTAACGATGGAGTCAGCTTCGGACGCCAGCTCCGAGTCGGCCTTGTCGGGCGAGTCGTAAACGAGCTGGTACGGCGCCCAGTCGAAGGTCTCACCAGTCTCCACGACGTAAGTATTCCAGGACTCGTTGAACGCATCCACGTATGGCGTTCGTTCGGCGGCTGCCGTCGCCGTCCGAATCCGTTCCCGCAGGGCCTTGAGTTCTACGGCGGGGTCTTCCGGCATCATAGCGAACGATGGAATTGGTGCCGCGTACCGACTGTTCCAATAGAGATCGAACATCGTCGAGACTTCCTGAACGACGGGCCCGGCGGCGAGCACGTCCACATCGGAAAAGTTGACGTCATCGCGGTATGCGAAATACTCCGCAGCGATATTGCGGCCACCGATAACTGTGACCTGATTGTCCGCCGTGATCGACTTGTTGTGCATGCGCGGATTGATGCGACCGAAGTCGGTGAATTTTGCTGCGCGCGCGCTGCGAACACCGAACGGATTGAAGATTCTAACCTCGAAATTCGGGTGCGAGTCGAGTGCGGCCATGCCGGCGTCGTAACCCACAGTCAGTATGTCGTCGAGTAACAGGCGTACACGGACTCCGCGATCTGCCGCGGCCAGCATCGCCCCGATAAAGATGTAGCCGATATCGTCGCACGTAATCAGGTAGTACTGGGCGTCGAGCGTAAGTTCGGCCCGTTCTGCCATGAGCAGCCGGGTTGCGAGCGCCTCAATCCCGTCGCCCAGCAGCAGGAACCCGGACTCACCGGGGTGCTGCGCCACGAGCGGAGATACCTGCCGGCCAAGCGCTGTGTCGCCTGACTGGAGTACAGCCGTACTCGCTTATTTCGGGTAGTCGAGGTCGACGGATACACAAGCGCTGAGCAATGCCGCGAGAAAGCCGAGACACAAAGCACGAGTCGCCTGGTTCGTCGTCGAGATGTACGCGGATGCGATATTCACACGTCTATTCTAGCCGATGGTTTTCCCTGCTCATGACTCAGCCTGCGCACGAGCGGCCGACAGGTGGTTAGAGCGCTACCAATACCTCGAGGCGCCGGTAGAGAATTTCCGACGACCACCCTGCCTCCTGGTGAGATCGTCTTCATAGCGAGCAGATCTCGTTCGCGTCGCGCGTTGGCCGCTACTCCGTTGAACTGTGCCGCAAAAACGGCACGAAGGAGATGCTGCAGAGACTGTGCTTAACTCGCGTGCTTGTTGGCGAGCGCGTCAGTTTTCAGGTCAAAAGGTGTGAAAGAGGCTGAACTGCCACTGACCTTTGCTGACGTTGTCGGTCTTCTGCTGCATGTACCCGAACTGCCCTCTCATGCCATCGCGGAACGTGTAGCCGAACCCAGCGTAAAGACGATTGCGGTCGAAGTGGTCGACCTCGCGATCATTGCCAATGTCGGTTTCGAGATTGATGAAGAGTTCGTTGTAGAGCGACAGATACCACGCGCCGGGACCGAGCGTCGCACCGTTCAGCGGGTAGTTCCACGCCAGAAAGTAGCGAAATCTTGTTCGGAAATCCTGACCGTCGACCCAGCGCTGCTCGAAGCGCAATCTGTGAGTCAAAAAACTTTTCTCACCCGTCAGTTGTGGGATCAGAGCTTCCTGGTAGATTCGATCTTCACGGGACTTCGCGTCGCCGTCGCCGAATTCACCGGAGACAATATGTGCGTAACCGAGCGTATAGCGTGACTGACTGTTTTCGGGCGACCAGTAGACTCCACCGCGAATCAGCAGTTGCTCAAGGTCGCCACCGAGATCCCAGTTGCGATGTTGAATATCGCCCTGAAGGCCGAACCGACTGTCCTCAAATGATGTTCCCCAGAAATACATGTACCAGGCGCCGGCCTGGTCTTCATCGATCTGCGCAGATGCCAGTGATGAGAATAAGCATGCGCAAAGCGCCAGAAATCTACTTGTAGTCCGCATTAATCGTCTCGCCTCATAGATCGATGTCACCATGAACTCCCCGAACCAGGGAGCGTTGTCGCGGCAACCGAAGCTTGCGCCGGCCGCGAACGGCAGTCATTGTCTGTGACCGAAACGCAAAAAAAAAGGCCCGTTCGGCAGCTACAATGCACGCACCAAGATGGTGCAGTGAAGGCCTATTAGGGTGTAGCGTTATACGCCCTCGATATGCTCGGCCACGCAAGCGTACTCCGGGACACCTACTCGTTGGAGATCAGCGTCTCGTAGACACCAATCACGTTGCCGGCGCGATGCTCGTGAAATTCGATCATATGATCGTAGTTCTCCAATAGAACTGTATCGACGAGCTCCTCCTTCGTCTGTCCGGCCGAGATTCCTGCGGTAACGGCAGCGATCAGTTCCTCCATATAACGTCGCTGTTCAATGGCATCGATCCTGGTACCTGGTAGCTCGTGACCCGGAGAAATGATGTCGAAATCGAGTTGCTCGACACGCTGTAGTGACTCGAGCCAGTCGGGGAAAAAGCCGCCGTACACGTCGTAGGCCGGCGGACGTTTCGGTGTCAGGTAATCGACCGCATGAATTACGCGCTCTTCCGGAAACAGCAGGACGGTCATATCGTCGGTGTGGTTGCGTCCTGTGTAATGGAGTTCGACGGTCTTACCACCGAGCGTGATTGATGCCTTGTCCGAGTAATAGATATCGGGTGGTACCTGCGCGCCCCCGGAGCGTCGCATCCACATCTCCGCGTGGCTCATGCCACCGTCTGTATTCGTGTCTAGTGAATCGAACTCCGCGTGGTGCGCAGTTCCGATCGCTTCATCCAACTGAATCAGTCCATCGCCGTTGGCATCCCAAAGTTGCTGGCGCGGATTCAGGGGCGTGTCAGCCGAGGGAGGCTGCATGTTCCTGCGCATGTTCTCGTGGCCGACGAACGTGGCCGTATCCGCAAAAACCTCCCCGCCGCTCGCGTGATCGTTGTGATGATGACTATAGATGACATATTTGACGGGGACTCCGTACCGCTCGTCGAGCTCAGTCTTGAGCCACGTCGCCATCTCGGTATTCATCGGATCCACGACGATGATCCCGTCAGGTGTGACGAGAAACATGCCGAAGTCCCGAATCTGTCTGAATCGGTAGAGGTCGCCGGTCAAATGCGTGATCTCGTGTCGTGGCAGGCCTTCACCTGACCCAAGCCCTTGTTGAGCCTGCGCGGAATGGATCAGTCCGGAAACGCCGACAATTAGCAACGCTAGACATAGTGTGTTTCTGGGCATCAGGTTACCTCGTGCGATCGACCATCTCGCTTTCCTCGCCAAAGTCATAATTACACCATCCCCTTCACAGATCCTCCGGTAATACTGCCCTATCTGGGGGCGAGAGTACCGGAGCCAGAGTTATACTCCAGTGAGACTGTATGGCCGCTCCTTTCCTGATGGAGACGTCGCTCAACGGATAATACGCACGGAGATGCATAACCTGGGACAGCCACAATGAGTGAATCGATCAATCGTCAGTTTCTTCTTGCGTCGCGCCCCTCCGGCGAACCGACGGCTGAGAATTTCGACTTCGTCGAGACTCCGGTCCCGGAGCCCGGCGATGGTCAGATTCTGGTCAGGACGATTTACCTGTCGCTGGACCCGTACATGCGGGGCCGAATGAACGATGCGCGTTCGTATGTGGAGCCGGTAAAAATCGGCGCGGTCATGGAAGGCGGCATCGTGGGTCAGGTGGTCAAGTCGAGGAATGCGAAGTTCACGGAGGGTGAATTCGTCAACGCCTCTCTCGGCTGGCAGGAGTACGCGGTCAGCGATGGGCGGGGCGTGCGCAAGGTTGACCCGGCGCTCGGCCCCCTCTCGACCGCGGTGGGGGTGTTGGGCATGCCGGCGATGACCGCCTACACCGGCATGAAGAACATCGGCAAGCCCAGAGAGGGCGAGACGCTGGTGGTTGCCGCTGCATCCGGTGCAGTCGGTGCGCTGGTCGGCCAGATCGCCAGGATCCATGGCTGCAGGGTCGTCGGTATTGCCGGTTCCGATGACAAATGCCGTTACGTCGTCGAGGAGCTCGGCTTCGACGCCTGTCTGAGTCACCGGGATCCGGACCTCAGGACCAGGCTGAAGCAGGCTTGCCCTGACGGTGTTGACATCTACTGGGAAAATGTCGGTGGACCCGTCTTCAAGGCGGTGATGCCGTTGCTCAATGACTTCGGTCGCATACCCGTGTGCGGCATCATCTCGCATTACAACGATACCGGGTTGTCACAGGACAAGGATTACCTGCCCATGCTCGAAGGCCTGATCCTGCGCCGGCGACTCACGATGCGCGGGTTGATCGTGTTCGACTTTCACGAAGACCATAAAGAATTCCTGAACGCTTGCAGCGGCTGGCTCAGGGAGGGACGACTTAAGTTCCGCGAGGACTTCGTGGATGGCCTGGAGAACGCACCTCAGGCGTTCTTCGGGTTGTTAAAGGGTGAGAATTTCGGAAAGCTGGTGGTCAGGGTATCGCCCGATCCGCTCGTTGGTAATTAAGCGACGTTCGCTCCTGGCTGTTTAATTAAGAGGTGATCCGTGCTTCGGGGAGAGAAGAATTGAAGAAGCAAAAGCTCGGTGAGATCGTTGAGGAGAGATAGATGACTCGTAGTGTCGTGGGTTTTCTGGTTCTGTTGGCGCCCCCGTTGGCGTTATCTCACCACAGTAACTCGGCCTATCAGGTCGATGAAATCATAACGTTAACGGGGACAGTCCAGGAATGGCGCTGGTCCAACCCGCACACCTGGCTGTTCATGGTCGTAGAAGACGAGAATGGTAATCAACAGGAGTGGGCCGTTGAGGGTCGCGCGCCGGGCATACTGACCCGCGCCGGCTGGAGCCCTGCCATTCTGCAGGCTGGCGAGTCTGTCCTGGTCCACGCGAGTCCCGCTAAGAATGGAAGCCCGTTGGGGATAATCTCCAGGGTGACGAAGGCAGACGGATTGATCCTTGGAGGCGCTCCCGATTTCTCTGCTTCCAGTGAAAGCCTTGTTACGGTATCTGCTGGCTCCACGCCGGATTTTTCGGGTGTCTACTACCCCTATCGGCCGGGCGCCGGGAACGGAGGACGGTCACAGCCTGATGGGCAGTCAGACGAGCCCCCGCCGCCGCCAACTCGAACGGGCCCGACGAGCGACGGATCACTGGGACGCCTTCCGTCCGAGCCGAAGCTCACGCCCGAGTATCTGGCGCAGTGGGAAGTTATTGCTGCATCGCTCACGAGCGGGTCGTACGAATACGACAACGTCGCAAATTGCCTGCCCCCGGGTATGCCGTCAATGATGAGCATGCCATACGGAATGGAGGTGATGCAGAATGAGCAGAAGATAACCTTCTTCAGCGAGCATCAGGACGCATTGCGACGTGTTTATCTGGATGGGCGCCAAGCCTCCGAGCGAGTCCTCGACGATCCGACCTACGCTGGTTATTCCACAGGTCATTGGGAGGGCGACACACTGGTAGTGGAGACTGTGGCACTGACTACCAACTCGTACATCATCGGAAAGACGCTCCATAGCGATCAGATGACGATTCTCGAGCGTATCCGCTTCACGGAGTCGGGGATGCTCGAGAATCAAGTAACGGTCTCTGACCCGGAGGCTCTGACCGAGCCCTGGGAGACCGTCTATAGGTATCAGAAGTCGACGTATCCTAACGACGAACTTCGCGAGTTCGCATGCGCTGAAGGGTTGCGTGACTCACCCCACTAAACGGGCACAGAATAATCAACCAGAGGTCGGGGACTACCATGACGTTAAACCTGCAGCGTGCGAGCAGCGCGCTCTTTGTGCTTATGTTCCTGTTAGTCGCCGGCTGCAGCGAACAGGTTACCGAAGCACCGGCCCCGAGCAATCCACAACCGGCAGCAGCTGCCGAGGAAACAGCCAGCGGACCTTATCTGGCCACCGGCATGAAGATAGGCGAGGTGACCGATTCGGGCGCGATCATCTGGACCCGGCTGACCCGGCTCGCCGAGCCGATCGGGACCGAGGCCCCGATGCCCGAGTTCCTGTACCTCGTTCCCGGTGAAGAAGAGCCCCGCGAGATAGAGATTGCCCGGCCGTTTCCTCACGACAACGTCCCCGTAGTGAATTACCCGGAGGGGTACACCATCGAGACGATCGAGGGACAGGCGATGGGCGCACCGGGAGAAGCCCGCGTTCTCCATCGCGTCGCCGGCACGGACAACTGGGCAATGACGCCGTGGGCGGCCGTCGATGAGGAGCGGGATTTCACTCACCGGTTCACCCTGACTGGACTAGAGCCGGCTACCGGCTACGAGATTGTGGTCGAAGCTCGTCCGCCAGGTGGGGGCACTGTAACGTCGACACTCGAAGGCAGCTTCGAGACTGCACCCTTGCCGGACGTGCCCGCGCGCGTCGTGTTCACGTCGGTGACCGGCACCGACTACGAAGATCAGGATGGCCCTGATGGCGGTTTCAGAATTCATCAGGCGATGATGGATCTCGATACCGACTTCTTCGTTCATACCGGGGACATCATCTACTACTACGGATTCGCCAAGAACATCGAGCTCGCCCGCTGGGGCTGGGCGCGGATGTTCAGCCTCGACAGCGTCCTCGACTTTCACCGTCGCGTACCCACATATTTCATGAAGGACGATCACGACACCTGGCAGGACGACACATGGCCGTCCCAGGAGAGCCTCTTCATGGGTGATCTGACGTTTCAGGATGGTGTAGGAATCTTCAAAGAACAGATGCCCATCGATGGCCTCACGTATCGCACGTTCCGCTGGGGGCAGGACGTGCAGATCTGGCTCGTAGAAGGCCGCGACTATCGCGATGCCAACATGGACCCCGACGGCCCCGAGAAAAGCATCTGGGGCGAGGAGCAGAAAGCGTGGTTCAGGGACACCGTCGCAGACTCCGACGCCACGTTCCGGATACTGTTCAGCCCAACGCCGCTCGTCGGCCCCGACAACGATGACAAGTGGGACAGCCACGCGAACGAAATCTGGACCCATGAAGGTGACGAACTGCGCCAGTTTCTTGCGGACAACGACATGATCGTAATCTGCGGCGATCGACACTGGCAGTATGTCTCCGTGGACGACGAGACGGGCCTTCGCGAGTACGCGACGGGCCCTGCCAGCGACGTGCACGCAGGCGGGTGGAATCATGGCTATCGCTCCGAGCACCTGTACCTGAACGTAGTGGGTGGCTTTCTGTCGGGCACGGCGGAGCGACAGGACGGCCGACCGACACTGACCCTGCGCAACCACGACGTCGACGGTGGCGTGCTGTTCGAGGACGTGCTCGTCCGCTAGCGGAAGCTGCTAACCCAAGAATTAGTGACTTGTTCTTATGATCCACAGTGTCTCAACGGTCTATACTGAGCGAGTGGTTGCAGATATCACTCTGGTACCGGAAGGGGCTTCGCTATGAAATTGCGTAGTTTGTTAGTTGCGATAGGAATGGTCGGGTTACTTCAATCTGGCCTCGCCTCCGGTCAGGCCGGAATGGGTATGGCTGCGGGCATGGGTATGGGCGCCGATAGCCCGCGCTTCGATGTCGCGCCTCAGGTCGGCGAGATGTTCCCGGATCTCACGATCGTCGACGATCAGGGCAATCCCGTTAACGTCAGAGAGCTTGCCGGCCAAAGCCCGTATACGGTGCTGACGCTCGGCTGCCTGACGTGACCACCTTATATTCGTAACGTCCCCAGTTGGGAGGCGGTCAAACTAGACTACGAAGACAAGGGCGTTCAGTTTTTCTACGTCTACAAGCCACTCGCTCATCCGGAGCGGGAAAGCTACGTCAGCCCGTTTACGATTGAAGAGCGCCTGATGCACGTCGAGGAGGCCAAGCGCCGCCTCGGCACGAGTGTCAGCTGGCTCGCCGACACGATGGATAACTTCTTCCACGACGCCATGGGCAAGACGCCCAACAGCGAAGTCGTGCTCGATCAGGATGGCCGCGTCGTCTTCAGACGAGCTTGGAGCAGTCCCGATGCCTTGCGTGCGGAAATGGAGCGGCTTGTTGGCGCCGTGGATACGCCAACAATGATCGCCGACCTGAAGTTGCCCGAGCAGCCGCCGATACCTCGTGTTGCGACGGGTATCGTCCCGCGCGTGCCTAAACCGGCAGGCGCCCTGCCGATGGAGATTACGCCGCTCGTCGAGGGAACGGACATTCCGTTCTACGCCAAGCTGCGCGCGGAAGGCTCGCCCGAGCTATACGCGACGGGATCAGGCGAACTCTATCTCGGCTTCCATCTGGATCCGCTGTATCGGGTGCACTGGAACAACGAGGTCGACCCCGTCGAGTTTCGCATTGAGGCACCTGAAGGCGTAACGGTAACGCCTTCCGAAGGCGTCGCGATCGATCCCGAGGAGCCGGCCGATGCCGATCCGCGTGAGTTCCTGGTCGAAGTCGATGGGCCGGCCGGCGCAACGCTCGATCTGCGAGTTCAGTACTTCGCCTGCGATGATGCACTGACGTTCTGCATCCCCGTGCGACAGGATTACAAGCTGCATCTAGCACGCGACGAACATCACGGCGGCAGTTTTGGCACGCCGCGACCGCGAGGAATGGGCGCCGGCGACTAAAGAACAGAACCAGGTCAGGTTCACGGATTTGGATCTGTGAACCTGGCCTTCTCCTATTGAGCGTCGTTTACGCCGCCATCCGCTGACATCATGAAGACTGCCACCCGAGTCTTCGCGACACGACGCATGCCGAAAACTTTCCTCTACCCGCCGCGCGTGGCTCAACCTACCGTCAGTCTGTAATATCTCGAGGACGCTGAGATTCTAAGGCGGCACGATAGCGGTATAGACATCAACGACTACCCGGATCAGTAGTATTCTAGACGTAGTCTGCTCCCAGAGAATTGCATGCCATGAGTGAACCTGAATCCGTCCCTCGCACCGTCTTCATCGTCGACGATCATCCGATCGTGCGAGATGGCCTGCGCCAACTCATCAACGCTGAGGATGATCTGGAGGTCAGCGCCGATGCGGCGACCGTTGAGTCCGCGGTTGAGATACTCGACGCTGGCCTGCCTGATGTTGTCATTGCGGACCTTTCGTTACCGGATAGTGACGGTTTCGAGTTACTCAAGTTGATACGAAACCGGTCTATGAAGTTACCGGTTCTCGTTCTATCGATGTATGACGAGAATATGTACGCTGAGCGCATGCTCAACGCCGGAGCTAACGGGTACATCATGAAGCAGGCTGCCGCCGATCAATTGCTGATCGCGCTCCGACGCGTACTGGCAGGCGGTGTTTACGTAAGCGAACGGCTTGGCGCCAGGAAGGACGAAGCCGTTCTTGAGGACGACGGCGAGCAGGCGATCAATCCGGTGAAACGTCTCAGCAACCGCGAGGTTCAGGTTCTGAATCTCATCGGTAGCGGCAAGACGTCGCGCGAGGTAGCAGAGAACCTCAATCTGAGCGTGAAGACCGTTGAGTCGCACCGGCAACGTATAAAGAAGAAACTGGAACTGGATACCCCGGCAGAGCTGGTTCAGTTCGCAGCGCGATGGTATGCGCAGTGATGATAGTCTGGCGCCGTTTTCCGCTCAGATCTCATGATCTGAAATCGGGAGGAATAGAAAATTAATAGCATCTTCAATCTCGTCGGCATCGTTGCCGGCGGAATTATCGTGCTCGTCGTCGTCGCTATGATCGGCGTTTCGCTGCTCTTCGATCCTAATGACTACAAGGAAGAGATTGCGGCGGCGGTCGCGGAGTCGACCGGCAGACAGCTCACCCTTGCGGGCGACCTAGAGTTGAACGTCTTTCCGCGATTACGCATTGCTATTGGTGAGGCTGAACTTTCCAACGCGCTCGGATTCGGCGCTGCGCCATTCGCAAGAATCGAGGGTGCCGGGTTGGCCATCGGGCTGTTCCCGTTACTCGCAAGTCGTATCGAGATTGAAGAGGCACGGCTGGAAGGGTTGACGCTGAACCTGGCGCGCAACGCCGAGGGCATCGACAACTGGCAGGACCTTGGCGGTGGTGGGCCGGCGGAGCCGGCCGCCCCGGATATAGGAGACGGTGCAGCGCTGGACCTCTCGGTCGGATCGATCGTCATAGACAACGCGAATATAAACTGGTCCGACGCATCAACAGGCAGCGACTGGCAACTCGCAGATTTCAATATGGATGCAGACGGCTTCGGTCCCGACTCAGCGTTTCCTTTAAGTATCGGATTCTCGCTGTCCGGTGACGAGGTTGATGTCACTCTCGCCGCGTCGATGGATGCGACGCTTGGTCTGGCTGAGAATCTCTATCGGTTGGAAGATTTGCAGGTTGAACTCAACGGCGAGGGTCTGGCCTGGCCAGGAGGCCAAGGCGAGATCGGCCTCAGTTTCGCGGCTCTGGAGGCTGACCTGGGTGCTGAGACGCTGGCGCTGGAAGACCTGGTCCTTGAAGTCCTGGGGTTGAATATCAGCGGCACGCTTGCCGGGAGTCAGCTATTCGGTGATCCGGCGCTTGCCGGCGCTGTTGCATTCGAGGCGTTCGATCCACAGGATCTGTTACAGATTCTCGATATCGAGATAGAGACCGCGGATCCGGATGTCCTGCGCAATGTCGCCATCAGTGCCGAGCTTGCCTACGATTCGAGTCGCATGATGCTGGAGGAGCTCGATCTGACGCTCGACGACAGCCGGCTTGTCGGACAGATGGGTCTTGTCGATGACAGCATGCGATTCGATCTCGAGATCGAATCGATCAATATCGATCGGTACCTGCCCCCTGCCGAAGAGTGGGCGGCGGTAGAGGAAGAAGGGTCGCTCGACGAGGTCGACTTGCCGCTGGAGTCGCTACGCACGCTTAGCGCCGAGGGCCAGTTTTCGATCAATGAGGCGCAGTTCTCGGGGTTGACGTTAAGCGACGTCGAGTTTGCTTTGTCTGCAGACGATGGCCTAGTGTCGATGCAGCCGAGCGCATCGCTTTACGGTGGATCCTTCGCCGGAGACGTGACGATCGAGGTGATGGGCGATACGGCGGCCCTGTCGATCGAGCAGCAACTGAGCACGATCGATGCGATGCCGTTGGTGCAGGATCTGATGGATGCGGAATTTCTGACGGGTACGGTATCTGCCAACATGGATCTGGCGGCAACGGGCGCAAATCTTGGTGAAGTACGACGGCAGTTGGATGGGGATGTGAGCTTCGCGCTGGCCGACGGTGCCTGGGAGGGGGTCGATGTGTGGTACGAACTGCGTCGTGCCCGAGCGGTTCTGGATAGCGGCGCCATGCCGGAACGCGAAGAGCCAGCACGCACCCCGTTCTCCGAAGTCTCAGCCTCCGGTTTACTCACCGACGGCGTTCTCAACAACGAGGATCTGATCGCCGACCTGGGGTTTTTCACAGTCACCGGTGCCGGGACGGCGAATCTGGTGACCGACGCGATTGACTTCGACGTTGTGGCGGCCTTCGTCGATGGCCCGGAACTGCAGTCCGATCCCGCGATGGAAGGGCTCGCAGGCAATGAACTTCCGCTGGCCGTGACCGGTACGATGAGCAGCCCGTCGGTTATGCCGGACTTCGGTGCGATGATCGGCGCGGAAGTAGAGGCCGCAGCCGAGGAGGCGATCGAGGAAGAACGCGAGGAGCTGGAAGAGCGGCTGAACGATCGTCTTCGGGGAATCTTCGACCGGTGAGATTTCACCACGCGCTGGGAATTAGCGCCGTTGCTGTTCTCAGCTGTGCGAAGGTCTATCCTGCGACGATCAGGGCAATAGATATCGAGCACGACGCTGGCGTTTATCGGCTGGAGTCGACCGCCTTTCTGGCGGCGCCGCGTGAAGAAATCTATGAGGTGCTCACCGACTACGACCGTTTCGGTCGTATCTCCAGTACCTATACGGACTACGGATTCCTGGAACCCGCGGCCGACGATACACCGGTTATTCACACGACGATGGAGGGTTGTGTCCTGTTCTTCTGCGTAACAATGCGGCGCGTCGAACGCATGGAACTCGATGCACCCCGTTATATCCGCACGGAAGCCTTTCCCGAGCAAAGCGATTTCAAGGTCAGCATCTCGGAATGGACGCTTGAGCCCGAAGCTGACGGTACGAGAATGACCTATTCTTTAACCGTTGAACCGGATTTCTGGGTTCCTCCCCTGATCGGTCCCTGGGCGTTGAAACAGCGCCTGGAGCGCGGCGGTTCAGGAGCGATCAATCGCATTGAGCGTATCGCTCGTGCGGCGGCCTCTCTGCCCGTCGAAGAACGCTAGCTTGGATAGTTTCGCACGCCGTTTGCTCGCGTGGTTCGATGACCACGGACGCCACGACCTGCCGTGGCAGCGCAGCGTCTCGCCGTATTCGGTATGGGTTTCCGAGATCATGCTGCAGCAGACGCAGGTAGCAACCGTCGTTCCGTACTTCGAACGCTTCATGGGCCGATTCCCAACCGTTGACGCACTGGCGGCTGCGCCACGGGATGACGTTCTCGCCCACTGGGCGGGGCTTGGATACTACGCTCGCGCCAGGAATCTTCACGCGGCCGCCGCCTGTATCGTGGTGGATCATGGTGGCGATCTGCCGACCGACCTGGCTGGGTTACAGGCTCTACCCGGGATTGGCCGCTCGACGGCCGCGGCGATTCTAGCGCTGGCAAATGACCGGCAGCAGGCGATTCTCGACGGCAATGTGAAGCGTGTCCTGGCGCGCTATCACGGCGTTAACGGCTGGCCCGGCCGGGCGAAGGTCATGCGAGAGCTGTGGAGCCTCGCTGAGAAGCATACGCCGACAAGCCGCGTCGCTGACTACACCCAGGGAATTATGGATCTGGGTGCGACGCTCTGTACTCGGCAGCAACCCGGCTGCGACAACTGTCCGCTCGCGCGCGGCTGCGTAGCGCGGGCCAGCGGAACTCAGGAATTGCTACCGGAACGCAAACCTCGTGCGTCGCGACCGCAGCGGCAGGTGGCCGTGTTGCTGGTGCAGGACGACAGGCGGCGAGTCCTGCTGGAGCGGCGGCCGGACGCAGGTGTGTGGGGAGGATTGTTCAGTCTCCCTGAACTTCCGGTAGATGACGACGCGGACCGCTGGTGTGTGAGACATCTGGGTACGGAGGTGTCGAGCCGTCACTCTCTTGAACCTATCGATCATTCGTTCACTCACTTCGATTTGCGTATCGAACCGATCGCACTCGAGTTGGAAGGGCCGCCCGGTAACGTCATGGATGGTGACGGGTGGCTCTGGTATAAACCGACAGATGAAATGGACTTCGGTGTTGCCGCGCCGATAGGCGCATTGTTGACCGCGTTACGATAGTTACAAGGAGAGAGTAGGATGTCCCGTATGGTGAATTGCGTTGTGTTGGGAACCGAGTCCGCGGGACTCGATCGACCGACCTATCCC
>JBJKYM010000035.1:0-15962 GCA_045561025.1 Candidatus Rariloculaceae bacterium | reverse complement strand
AGCACTGATGGATGCGGTCACCGCGATCTCCGGGAGCGGGCCGGCGTATATATTTCTTCTGATCGAGTGCCTGACAGACGCTGCCGAAGGTCTTGGACTGGAACAGGGGCTAGCGCGGCAGCTTGCTGAGAAGACCGTTGCCGGAGCAGGCGCCTACGCAATCGCGTCCGACGAGGACGCTGCTGAGCTGCGCCGACGAGTGACCAGCCCCGGCGGTACGACCGAGGCCGCGCTTAACGTGCTCCAGGATCAGGATTCGCTCGCAGAACTGTTGCGGGAAGCAGTGCAGGCGGCGAACAAACGCGGCCGGGAGCTGGCGTAGGCTAACTGCCCGACCGCGACGAGGTATTTCCTACCAGCTGTAGCGAACCCGGTAGCGGACGACGGTCTCGCCGTTGGCGGCAACGGTAACCGGAAAGTGAACAGTCCGGGCGTCCTGCCGCTCATAGGTCTGGTTGGAATCAAGGATGTCATTGTTGGCCCAGGGAAACATCGTTTCCTTCACCAGGACGTCGACGTCGCTGTCCTTGTGATTGCGTAGCGTTACCTCAATCGTCTCTTCCATCCACTCGGCGTTGTAGTTGACTCGAAAGTCCACCTGGCGGCGCTCGCCGACGACATCGAAGGCGGACCCGAGCTTGATGACGACGGTCTCGTCTCGCGGGGTGCGGTCAATAACGTCTTCGCCGACCAGTTCGAGTGTGTTGTCCGCCGTATCCCGGGATTGCTCTGCCATACGGGCTCCCCTGTCCGGGGACCGGACGATAGAGCTCAGGTGAGACGGCTCCCGGTGTCGCGGACGAGTAGATCGTAATGGCCGTTTCCGGGGTTTCCTGGGCGCCGCAGACTGTGGTCGTCAGCGCGGCTACTCCTGTAAAGCTGATTACGGCTACTAGCGTGTGTTTGGTCAACATGATGTTTTCCTGCGTAGACAAACGTTGCAGGTAAGAACGTCCCGTGGCTTCGAATGGGGTTAAGCAGGGCAAAAAAAGCTCCGATCCGAAGATCGGGGCTCCGAGGGCGAGGAGTATCCTTACTCCTCTGGGGGAAGCATATGTACTGATATCTTGCTCGCCGTTAGCGTATTCGTCGCCTCGTCGTAGGCGCCGTAGGCGGCCAACGATCGCGCACCGTCAAAGTTGTTGAGACGGAGCGTCAGCTCATCGACGAAGTCTTCGTAACTCTTGAAGAGTTCGACGTGGCCGGGCTCAGAGATGCCGAAAAGCCTGCGACGTGTATCCGCCGGTACGATCATCGGTGAGCTCGCAAGTTCGAACAGGCTGACCCGAGTGTGTCCGATCAGAATATGATGGCGCTCGCCGATCTCCGGATTAGAGAGATCGAGGACAAGGCCACCCGATCCCATGCTCAGGAAGGGCGTCGTGGTGCCGTCTTCGTCCCAGGAGATTCCCAGGGCAGATCGGATGTCGACGTGATCGACGACGGTCCGGCCTTCGAAGTCGGGCGGAGCGATGCCGAACGGCGTGACGAAGCCGAGTACCTTCAGGGCTCGGTCGGTCACTACATTCGTTAGCGCCAGCGTGCTCGTAGCGATTTCATAATCGTTCGGATCCGCATCCAGCTCGCTGCTGATGCCGGTGCCGGCGAAGTTGAAGTGCTCGATACCGAGGCGATCGATACCGCGCAGGGCCATATTGATCTGGCCGGACATGACGACGGTCACCGTACCGTGCAGATGCGTTACGAGCATACGGACCCGGCCTTCTGTCGCGTCTAGTATATGAACGACATCCGGTGCGTCCGCGTCGACTGGCGCAACATCGGTTTCGACGAACTGCCCGAAGGCAACGATTCGCTGGCCGACTGAAATCGCGTCTTTATCCAGTAGCTGCTCGCGGTCGGCGATCTTGAATACCGAAGTTTCCGTTCCGAGCTCGACGATTATCGTGCGATGAAAGCGTGCCGCACGATCGCGGCGAACGGCGATAGCACCTCGGACGGTAAGTTGGTCGCCGTTTCGCGCAACGACATTGCCGTAAATGGCGTCGATGTCTTCACTACCAACACTACGTCCAGCGTGCACGATCTGAGCGGTGAACTCGCGATCAGTGACGTTAAGCGTGCCGAAAGCAACGATGACGGTACGTTCTGGCAGTGCGCTGAGTGCTTCCAGGCCTGCCTGTCCTTCGAGCATCTCATCGCCGATCTCGTAACTCGTCTCCGAGGTGGTGTGTACGACAACTTCGCCGTGGTCACCATCGCGGTGATGAGAAGGCATGACGGCAACGGTGTAGGTGCTCTCGTCCAGAGCCACGCTGATCAGAGCGCCGCGAAGACGTGTTTCCTTCTCGTCGACGGGTTCGACTTCGGCAACGATGTAGGGCTGCGCGGTAACGAGAATCGGGGCAACGCCCGTATCAACGCTATGCGAGGCTGCCAGGTCGAAATCCACGCTAAGCAGTGAGACGCGACCGCGCGTAACGACCAGACGATCGTCTTCAGGTAACTGAATCTCAACATTTGAAATTCCAAGCGCTGCGTCATCGGCGTCAACGACGTCTACCTGGACGATATCGCCTCCTGCTTCGACGAAGATCTCGGCGTTGCTGTAGTCCAGTTGAATGGATCCGCCGCTGATGTCCCCAGGGGCTACTGTCGCAGCACCGAGTATCTCGGACAGGTCAACGAGCTGAGCGAAGTCGACCCGGGTCGTCGATGGCAACATCTCTACGGTAGATCCGTCAGAGCGCTGCAACGTCAACCTGAGGATATCCACGGTATAACTGACGAAATCTCCTTCCGCGTCCGTAATGCTGAGCAGTACGGTGCCGCATTCATCTGTGGTCGCCGGATCTGTAGGGTCACAGCTCGCTTCACTTGTCGCTGTCGTGACCAGCGGGGCGACGGATCCGCCACCGCCACCGCTACAGCCGCTGATAACCAAAGTCATCGCGGCAAGAACGACAGTGAACGAAGCGACCGGTATTAGACGCCTTAGCGCGTCTGTTGAGCTTCCTAGCGTGTTGAACATAGTTCTCTCCTTGAAAACGTTCTACAGAGGCAAAACGCGCGGCATCCCTGACGGTTGACGTCGTCGCAAAATTCGCGGTCGTTATGTCGCGTCGTCGTGCCTGAGCCAGGAATCCAGCCCGATCTCAGAAATCGAGAATTTCCTGATTCCTCTTGTATTCTGTGTAGTTACTGTCACAATTGAATGAGATTTCAAGGATGGAGCTGCGTATCCGCAGTCTTGCCGCAGTGGGAGTCGGCGATGAGTGACAGCACTGGAGCAGTTGAGGCAATCGCTGCGTCGCCAGATGTCGTGAGTTCGTCTCAGCAGTCGACGACCGGCCTTCGTGCCGCCGGGATCGACCTGATCGGGACCCAGATCGCTGTCGATTTTCAGAATGTCCGTCGTGAGAATGTCGCGGAGCGATTGCAGAGTGGATTGCAGGCGCTCACCGAGACGACCGGCGCCGATGCCGTATTTATTGCGCTACTGGATGAGACCGGCAAGAGCTTCGAGGACGTCTATTGCGGGAGAGCGACGTTCTCCGCGTGTAACCCGGAAGTTCTGAAGGAGAGGAACCTCTCTAATTTTCCCTGGATCGAGAGCCGGCTTGAGCATCTGCGCCTGTTTGAGATTCGCGACACCGCAAGGCCGTCCGCTGCTTGCACGACGGATGCCGAGCAGCTTCTCAGTCTTCATTTTGGTGCGCTTACCGCGGTCAGCTTCGAACTGGCCCATCGGCCCGGTGGTCTGCTCGGCGTGGTCAGTTCGACACCGAACCCGCGCTGGGGAGCGGATCTGCAGATCCTGCTCAAGCTTATCGGCGTCAGCTGTGCGAGCGGGTTGGATCGGTTGCGGCTCGAGGAGGATCTACTCGTTGTTCAGGAACGCGACCAACTCGTGACGAGTACGGCGAACGATGGTCTGTGGGACTACGACGTTCGCGAGAACTCGATGTATTTTTCGCCGCGATGGCGAACGATGCTCGGCTACGATCAGGACGAGGAAGTTCCCGCATGGCGGTACCTCGTTCATCCGGACGACATGGCACGTGTGCAGGCGCAGATCCGCGAGCACATGGAAGGTACGACCAGCCTGTTCGAGAGCGTTCATCGCATGCGGCATGCCGATGGCGGCTGGCGATGGGTGCAAAGCCGCGTCATGGGACGACTCGATGAACAGAAGCGTCTGCGCCGGCTTATCGGTGTCGAGACGGATATCACTGAACGAAAGCTCTACGAGGAAGCGCTGTTTCGCGAGAAGGAGAGCGCTCAGATCACGCTGCAGTCGATCGGGGACGGCGTCGTTACAACGGATGCCGATGCCCGTGTCCAGTATCTGAATCCAGTTGCCGAAGAGCTGACCGGCTGGAAGCTCGATGACGCGGTGACGCTGCCGATCGACGAGATCTTCCGAGGTTTTCACGAGGAGACCTGCGAGCCCGTTGAGAACCCGGTGTCGGTGTCCATGAGACGCTGCCGCTCAATCAAGTCGGTAAGGCCAACGCTATTGATTCGCCGCGACGGTAACGAGCTCTATATCGAGAGCACGGCCGCGCCGATACGCGATGCCAATGGCAACGTGACCGGCGGCGTTCTCGTGTTCCACGATGTCAGTGAAGCCCGCGAGCTCAATAACAAACTAAGCTTTCACGCCAGCCACGATACGCTGACCCACCTGGTCAATCGTATCGAGTTCGAGAAGCGTCTCGAACGAGCGCTCAAGAGCGCGAAGGCCGAGGAACAGTCGTATGCTGTGCTTCATCTTGATCTGGATCAGTTCAAGATAGTCAATGACGCCTGCGGACACTCCGCCGGAGACGAGATGTTGCGGCAGTTGAGCGCGCTGCTGAAGTCGAAGATTCGCTGGCGGGATACGCTGGCGAGACTCGGCGGCGATGAGTTCGGCGTCCTTCTGGAGAGCTGCACGCTCGAAGAAGCGATGCGAACGGCCGAGACGCTACGGGAGGCTGTGAACGAGTTTCGTTTCGTCTGGGACGAGCGCACGTTCCGTCTGGGCATCAGTGTGGGCGTTGTCCCGCTTATTTCGATAAACGAAGACGTGGCCGCTCTGGTCAGCGCCGCCGACAGTGCCTGCAGCGCCGCGAAGGAAGCAGGTCGAAATCGCGTGTATGCGTACGAAGAAACCGATATAGATCTGATGAAGCGCCGCAAGGAGATGCAGTGGGCGGCACGCATTACCAATGCGCTTGACGAGAACCGCTTCGAGCTGTTCCGGCAGACGATTCAGCCGCTACAGCCCGATATGAATGAGGGTGCGCACTACGAACTCCTGCTGCGAATGAGAGACGAGGCGGGCAACCTGATCTCTCCCGAATTGTTTATAGCCGCCGCCGAGCGTTACGGAATTACGCCGAGTATCGACCGTTGGGTTATTGCGCAGGCTTTCCGCTGGCTCGTATCGGAGGCCGATGAGAGGGAGCGCCTGTCGCTCTGTTCTATCAACCTGTCCGGCCAGAGCCTTACCGATGAGAAATTCCTGCCCTTCGTAATAGACCAGTTCCAGGTGAGCGGAATTAACGCCAGGCAGATCTGCTTCGAGATAACGGAGACCGCGGCTATCGCGAGTTATTCCCAGGCCAACCGCTTTATCCATGCGCTGAAGGAACTCGGTTGTATGTTCGCGCTCGACGATTTCGGCACAGGCTTGTCTTCCTTCGGTTACCTCAAGCACTTCCCGGTCGATTTCCTGAAAATTGATGGCAGCTTCGTCAAAGAGATACTCCACGATCCGATCGATCGTGAGATGGTGCGTTCAATTAACGAGATCGGGCACCTGACGGGTAAACAGACTATCGCTGAGTTCGCGGAGAACGCGGAGATTATTGCGATGCTTCGCGGTATGGGCGTCGACTATGCCCAGGGTTACGGCATAGCGGTTCCAAGCCGCGTGTTGCAGCAAATAGGCCTGACAGGCTCCTAGTCAGGCAGCCTTCGCCGCTTTATCAGGCGGTCACAGAATACGCAGTGAGAAATCCGCCGCGGCGACGTTCTTCGTCAGCGCTCCTACCGAGATATAGTCCACGCCGGTCTCTGCGAGCACTCTGATAGCCAGCAGGTCTATGCCGCCGGACGCTTCGAGCTCTTTGCGGTCTCCTTCCTGTGCATCGCGGAGCAGGACCACCTCGCGCAGCGATTCCAGTGAGAAATTATCGAGCATAATCCGGTCGATATCCGCCGAAAGCGCTTCGCGCAGCTGCTCGAGCGTCTCGACCTCGATTTCCGTTGCTGCGCCGGCAGCCTGCTCTCTGGCGCTACGGGCGGCGGCTTCGATGCTACCGGCGGCCGCGATGTGGTTTTCCTTGATCAGAACCGCGTCGTAGAGTCCCAGACGATGATTCTCCCCACCGCCGCAGCGCACGGCGTACTTCTGCGCCAGGCGCAGTCCCGGAACAGTTTTTCGCGTATCGAGAATTCGGGCTGACGTGCCGGCGATGGCCGTGACGTAGTCTCGCGTTACCGTCGCGGTAGCGGAAAGCGTCTGCAGGAAATTCAATGCGGTGCGCTCGCCAGTCAGAATGGCACGGGCCGGTCCTGTCATGCTACATACTGTCTGTGGCGCCATAATGGCGTCCCCATCGCTGTAGTGCCAGGTCAGTTGAACTCGCGAGTCGAGCTCCTGAAACACGGCGTTGGCCCAGTCCTGACCGCTAAGAACGGCATCCGTTCGCAGCATCAGCTCGGCGGTTGCCATCGTGTCTTCGGCCACCAGCTCAGCCGTCAGGTCGCCGTTGCCGATGTCCTCTGCAAGCGCGCGCGCGACGCTCTCGCTGAGATCCGGAGGTAGCGTAGTGGGCTGCGCGGTCATGACAGTGAGGTTAAGCCAATAAAGAAAGGCCCGGAAAGCTTCACGCAGTTCCGGGCCTTTGGCAAGAACTGAGAACGCTAGATTATGAAGCCGCCGTGCCCGAAGCCGACCATGCTCATTAGCATTGGGATCGACAGGAGCGTATTCGTACGAGATGCGACGAACGCAACTTTTCGTGCTTTGGCGATTTCTTCAGCAGAAGCCTCGACGATGCCAAGAATTTTCTTTTGGTTCGGCCAGATCAGAACCCAGACGTTGAACAACATGATTGTTCCAAGCCAGGCACCAACGCCGATCGAGAACGCGCCGCCGCTGAGCATGAACGCGTCGCCGAAGATGCCGAGGTGCATCAGATAAGCGGCACCTGAAATCCAGGTGACAACGGCACCCCAACGGAACCACCAGAGCGCGCGAGGCGCGACATACTTCGTGATGCCGGCACCGCCGGGCCCGCCGTCATCGGCGGCGGCTGCAGCCAGAGCGGGGACCTGAACGAAATTGAAGTAGTACAACAATCCAATCCACGTAATTCCTGCCAGAACATGGATCCAGACGAGAAAACTGGCAGTGTTGAACGCTATGCCCCCTCCAGTTACAAGTCCGATCAGGACAGCGAGTACGATGCCCCCGATAATGGTACCGTTCACTGTATTCAGTGGATTCATTGGAGTCCCTCCGCGTGGATCATTGGTCTTTTCTTTTTTTACTGGCCGGCCGGACTACTTACCCTGACCGGGGATATCTATAAGAATATTTCAAGTATAAGCAGTATACAATGATTACCGGGCGGTACCGGACTTGACATTCGCAGTTCAGATGTCTCTGATGGCTGACCGTCAACCTAGACCGGAGGTCGATTCGAAATGGAAGTCAACGAGCGTATTCAGAAACAGTTGGATAGTTATCCGGTGCTGCTATATATGAAAGGCACCCCCGATTTTCCTCAATGCGGTTTCTCGGCTCAGACCGTCGCTGCGTTGCGCGCCGTCGGTGCTGAATTCGCCTTCGTCAATATATTTGAGGACCCCGAGGTTCGTGAAGGTCTTAAGGTTTTTTCGAACTGGCCGACATTCCCTCAGCTCTACGTCAAGGGTGAGTTAATCGGCGGCTGCGACATAGCGCTTGAGCTACATGAGTCGGGCGAACTGAAGGACCTCGTCGCGAACACCGCGGCGCCGGCAAGCGAAGCAGAAGAGCAGAGCTAGCCTTCAAACACGCCGCGAAAGCGGTTTACTACCTCACAGAAGAGCATCGCTGTTTTCTCGGCGTCGTATGCGGCCGAGTGCGCCTTGCTGTCGTCCCAGGAATCACCTGTGGCCGCCACGGCTCGACTCAGGACGGTCTGCCCGAAAGCAACGCCCGCAAGCGTAGCGGTATCGAAGCTCGAGAACGGATGAAACGGATTGCGTTTCAGCCCCGTCCGCTCGACAGCGGCGTTCAGAAACTGCAGGTCGAAGAACGAGTTATGACCTACGAGAATCGCACGGCTGCAGGATTGGGCTTTAACTTCTTTCCTTACTTCCTTGAATACCTTGTGAAGCGCATCTTCCTCGTCAATCGCAGGCCGCAGGGGGTGGAAGGGGTCGATTCCGGTTACTTCGAGCGATGCGGGCTCAAGAACTGCTCCCGGAAAAGGTTTGACGTGATACCGGATAGTCTCGCGCGGTCCCAGACTGCCGTCCGGCTCTAGTTGTAGCAGAACGGCCGCTATCTCCAGCAACGCGTCGGTGCTCGCGTTGAAACCGCCGGTCTCGACGTCTACGACGACGGGAAGGAAGCCGCGAAATCGCCCGGCAATCTCCGAGGTTTCCTCGATACCACTATCGACGATGGGCATCTCACTCATGCCTTGAGCGTCTCGGCAATTGCGGCGGGTGTCTGCTCACGGAGGAGTTCCAGCGTGAGCTTGACGCCAAACCCTGTAACTTCCGAAGGTATGTGGCCCAGACCACCTTTGGACTGCCCGGCACTGAGATCTACGTGGACCCAGGGTATGTCCTCGGGTACGAATTTCGAGAGGAAGCGCGCCGCCAGAATGTGGTCACCCAAACCGGCCGTCGAGCACTGCTTGATATCGGCGACATCGCTCGCGAGCAGCTCGTCGAAGTCCGCATCCATCGGGAACGGCCAGACTCTTTCGCCGCTCGCCATTCCGGCGTTGCGAAGTAGCTTGTTTGCCGCCGGCCGATTGCTGAAGATTCCCGAGTAGCGTTCCGTGAGCGCCGAAACGCAGGTGCCCGTCAGGGTCGCATAGTCGATCATGATAGCAGGCTTTTCTCGCGCAGCGATGGCCAGTGTATCTGCCAACACCATGCGGCCCTCGGCGTCCGTGTGAATGACCTGGATCGTCGTGCCGTTCGCAGCCCGGATGATGTCCTGCGACTTGTAGGCAGTGGCTGAGATGCGATTCTCGGTGACTGCCAGCCACGCATCAACGGCGTAGGGTACTTCCAATGTCGCCAGCGCAACGATCGTACCGAGTGCGACCGCGCTACCCTGCATGTCCATATGCATATCGAGCATACTCTTGAACGGTTTGAGATTGGTCCCGCCCGTGTCGAAAAGAATACCCTTGCCGACTAGCCCGACGGCGGCGGTTTCGCTACCGACCGGTCGATAGCGTAGCCGGATAACGCCCGCGTCGCGGCTGGCGTTTCCCTGTGATACTGCAAGAAACGCCCCGGCTCCCAGAGTTTTCAGCTTGCGTTCGTTGAGAAACTCGTATTCGATCCCGTGGCGTTTGGCAATTTCCTGGACCGCCTGCCGGTAGCTGCTTGCGTCCAGTTCATTCGGCGGCATTGCGGAGAACCAGCGGGCGATATTGTTACCCAGCGATTCGGCTCGCGTCGTCCGTAAATCGAGCCTCGCTTTGCAGTTAAGCAGCTTGATGCTCGAAAGGCCCGATCTGGCCGCGTTTTTCGACTTGAATGAGGGCAATGCGAACGCAGCGGCTTCCGCTGCAGCAACCAGGCTGGTAAACGCCGCTGTTCGCGTGTCGTCGTCGAGGCCGGCCGCGACGATGCCTATCGAACGGGGATTGTCTCGCAGGCACCCGGCGATGACCCGCCGCGCCCAGCTAAGCCGCTCGAACGTCGAGTCGGCCTTGAGAACAGCCAGCGTAAGCCCTGTGGCGTTGTCGTTTGGCAGTCGCGATGCGACTATCGGCGATGCACTGCGATTCAGCAGTTTCTTAAGCTGCGGGCTGTGCGGGAGGGAGCGCAGAACCTGGCCTGACGGCTTCTCCGGCACGACGAAAATGGCATGCTCAACTGAATTCAGAGTCTGGCGGGTAGCGCGTTGCGGCGACTGAGATACTTTCAGCCGAAGCAGCTCGGGTAGGTCACTCATAGAGACGCCTTGACCAGCTATGGGCAAACCCCGATCATATCGCGGCTGGAGACGCGGGTCGTCGGTGCGCTGAGGCGCAGGCGACGATCCTATCAGGAGCACCTATTGAATTCACCCACTCGTCGTGACCTCCGGATCGGTAACCGGAGGGGCCGTCGTTAATGGCTACCGTACGACCACTGCCGCTAGTCGGCAAAGCCGAAGATGACTTAGATCCTGAGGAGACTCAGGACTGGCTTGAGTCCATCGATTCGGTGCTGCGCGTTCATGGGGCCAACCGGGCGCACTATCTGCTCGAGTGCATGATCGATCATGCCCGGCGCTCGGGCGCCTATCTTCCGTACAGCCCGAATACGGCCTATCTGAATACGATCCCCATCGGGCAGCAGCCGGTCTTTCCCGGCGATCGCGCTATCGAGAGACGCATCGAGGCCTATATTCGCTGGAACGCGATGGCAATGGTTGTCCATGCGAACCGCAAGAGCTCCGAATACGGCGGTCATATCGCGAGCTACGCGTCATCGGCGACGCTGTACGAGGTGGGATTCAATCATTTCTGGCGAGCACCGAGCGCTGACAACGGCGGCGATCTGGTGTTTTTTCAGGGCCATTCTTCTCCGGGAATTTACGCGCGAGCCTATCTGGAAGGGCGTCTGAGCGAGGACAACCTTAACCACTTCCGTCAGGAAGTGGTCGGCGATGGCCTGTCGTCCTATCCGCATCCATGGCTGATGCCGGAATTCTGGCAATTCCCGACCGTATCGATGGGTCTGGGTCCGATGATGGCGATCTATCAGGCCCGCTTCATGCGCTATCTGCAGCACCGCGAGATTCTGCCCGAGCAGGATCGCAAGGTCTGGTGTTTCCTTGGCGATGGCGAGATGGATGAAGCGGAGTCGATGGGCGCGATTACGATGCCCGTGCGCGAGAAGCTCGACAACCTGATCTTCGTCATCAACTGTAATCTGCAACGACTAGACGGTCCCGTGCGAGGCAACGGCAAGATCATCCAGGAACTCGAAGCAGCGTTCCAGGGCGCCGGTTGGAACGTCATAAAGGTGGTCTGGGGGTCTCGCTGGGATCCGTTGCTCGCGAAGGACAATAACGGTGCTTTGCGGCGTGCGATGGAGGAATGCGTCGACGGCGAGTATCAGAACTTCAAGGCGAAGGACGGCGCCTATATTCGCGAGCACTTCTTCGGCCGCGATCCGGAGTTGGCGGCGATGGTTGCCCACATGTCGGACGATGAGATCTGGCATCTGAATCGAGGTGGTCACGACGCCCGGAAAGTTCATGCGGCGTACCAGCAGGCCGTGAGCCACACCGGCCGACCGACCGTGATTCTGGCGAAGACCGTGAAGGGTTATGGCATGGGCGACGCCGGCGAGGGCCAGAACATCACCCACCAGAAGAAGAAACTCGATGAGAATGATCTTCGCGCGTTTCGCGATCGCTTCAATATCCCGATCTCGGATTCGGATCTCGCCGAACTGCCGTATTACAAGCCCGACGAAGACAGTGAAGAGCTTCAGTATATGAAAGAGCGGCGACAGACGCTCGGAGGATCGATTCCGGCCCGACGGCCCCGCGCCGCGCGCGTAACCGTCCCAGCGCTCGATACGTTCGATGCACAGCTGCAGGGTAGTGGCGACCGGGAAATCTCCACGACCATGGCGCTGGTGCGGATGCTGACCACGCTGGTCCGAGACAAGAATATCGGCTCGCGAATCGTGCCTATCGTTCCGGACGAGGCCCGGACTTTCGGTATGGAGGGTATGTTCCGCCAGGTGGGGATTTACTCGTCAGTCGGTCAGCTCTACACGCCGCAGGACGCAGATCAGCTGCTCTACTACAAGGAAGATCAGGCGGGTCAGATTCTGGAGGAGGGAATCAACGAGGCCGGTGCGTACTGTTCGTGGCTGGCTGGCGCGACGGCCTACTCGAATCATGATGTGCAGATGATTCCGTTCTACATCTTCTATTCAATGTTCGGCTTCCAGCGAATCGGCGACTTCGCGTGGGCCGGTGGCGATCTTCAGGCCAGAGGCTTCGTAATCGGCGGTACAGCCGGTCGTACGACGCTGGCCGGGGAAGGCCTGCAGCATCAGGACGGCCATAGCCAACTCGTGGCGACGACGATACCCAATTGCCGCGCCTACGATCCCTGTTACGCCTATGAGTTGGCGGTCATCGTTCAGGATGGACTGCGGCGAATGTGCGTCGAGCAGGAAAACATTTTCTATTACATCACCACGATGAACGAAAACTACGTCCATCCGGCGTTGCCGGCCGGCGTAGAGGACGGAATCCTCAAGGGGATGTATCTACTGCAAATTGGTGGTCGCGGTATGGTTCGCGCTCAGCTCTTTGGCTCTGGCACGATACTTCGTGAGGTTCTCGCGGCCGCCGATCTACTCGAGCAGAAATTCGGAATTCCATCGGATGTCTGGAGCGTTACGAGTTTCAGCGAGCTGCGTCGCGAGGCGCTCGCCGCCGAACGATGGAATGAGCGACATCCGGGCAGCGAACCGCGACAGAGCTATGTCGCTTCCTGCCTGGCTGAGAGGAATGGTCCGTTTATTGCCGCGACCGACTATATGAAGACTGTTCCGGATCAGATTCGGCAATGGGTTCCGGGACGCTACACGGTTCTGGGAACCGACGGCTTTGGTCGAAGTGACAGCCGCGAAGCGCTGCGCAACTTCTTCGAGGTCGACAGATACTCCATCGCGGTATCGGCACTGAAGGCATTGGCCGACGATGGCGTGCTCGATTCGAAAACGGTTGCCGAGGCGATCAAAGAGTTTCGTATCGATCCCGACAAGGCCGATCCGGTGACGCTTTAAGGCGTCGTCACAACAAGAGTCCTGAAGAATGCAGCTCTTCGTACCGGATCTAGGTGAATTCGACGATGTTGAGGTCATTGAGATCCTGGTCGGCGCGGGTGACAACGTTTCGCCCGAAGACCCGCTGATCGTTCTGGAAACAGATAAGGCGACGATGGAGGTGCCCGCCGAGAGAGGTGGCGTCATTCAGGAGTTACTCGTCTCCGTCGGTGACCGCGTATCGACCGGCGATCAGATTCTCGTACTCGATGCAGATTCCGTTGTGGAAGAGGCTGCGGAAGAAGAGTCGAAGCCTGCGCCCGCAGCTAAAGTAGCGAAAGCGGAGCCGGCCGCACCCGTAAAGCCGGCAGCCGCGCCGGCGCCTGCGCGACCGGCGGCGCCACAGCGCCAGCCAGTCAACGAAGCGGGTTTCGCCGCCGCCCATGCCAGTCCGTCGGTTCGCAAGCTCGCGCGCGAACTCGGTGTGGATCTTTCGCGGATCTCCGGAACCGGACACAAAGGTCGCGTAACGGCCGACGACCTCAAGAGCTACGTAAAGCAGGCGCTGAGTTCCGCGGGTGGGCCGGCGTTGCCGGAAGTGCCGGAGGTCGATTTTGCCGCATTCGGCGAGGTCGAGGTCACGCCGTTAACCCGTATCCAGAAAATCTCCGGTCCTCGATTGCATGCGAGTTGGGTCAATGTGCCGCATGTAACGCAACACGATGAGGCCGATATCACGGATCTCGAAGCCCGACGCCAGGAGCTGAAACAATCGGCAGCCGATCAGGGGATACGGCTGACACCGCTGGCATTTATTCTTCGCGCCTGTGTGATCGCACTGGCTGAGTTCCCGCGTTTCGCTTCTTCGCTAAGTCACGACAACGATAGCCTCGTCATGAAGAGCTATCGGCACATCGGGTTCGCCGCCGACACGCCCAATGGACTCGTCGTGCCGGTTATTCGCGACGCGGATCAGATGAACCTTTACGAGGTCGCCGGCGCGCTGGCTGAGCTCAGCGAACGCGCCCGTTCAGGCAAGCTCGGCCGGGACGATATGCAGGGCGGCGTGTTCACGATATCGAGCCTGGGCGGTATCGGTGGTACGGCATTCTCCCCGATCATCAATGCGCCCGAGGTAGCGATTCTCGGCGTGTCCCGTAGCCGCGAGCAGCCGGTCTTCAGCGACGGAGAGTGGTTGCCGAGGCTGATGTTGCCATTGTCTCTTTCCTACGATCATCGCGTCATCGATGGCGCCGCCGCGGCCCGTTTTATTACCCACCTGTCCGAGGTATTGGGTGAGGTCGATTCTCTGGCAGAGGGAATTGAATGAGCGCTGAGCAGGACGCGGCCATCAACTGCCAGGAGCGGACTTCGGCGGCTCTGGTAGTCCTGGGTTCAGGACCGGGCGGCTACACCGCAGCTTTTCGAGCGGCCGATCTCGGTCTCGATGTCGTACTCGTCGAACGCAGCCCGAATCTGGGCGGCGTCTGCCTGAACGTCGGCTGTATTCCTTCGAAAGCACTGCTGCATGCGGCGCGTGTCGTTGAGGAGTCGAAGGAGATGGCCGCACACGGCATCAAGTTCGGTGAGCCTGAGATCGATACATCGAAACTCCGGAGCTGGAAGAACAAGGTCGTGGGGCAGCTGACGACCGGACTGGCATCGCTGGCCAAGCAGAGAAAGGTTCGAGTCCTGTACGGCAGCGGAAAGTTTCTGTCCGACAGCGAACTGGAGGTTCGTGGCGAGGACGGTTGCACGATCGTCTCATTCGAACAGTGCGTTATCGCTGCCGGGTCAGAACCCACGGCTCTGCCCTTCGCTCCGGACGACCCTCGAATCATGGACTCGACGGCTGCGCTCGAACTTGAAGAGCTCCCGGACAGACTGCTCGTTATCGGCGGCGGCATTATCGGCCTCGAGATGGCCACGGTCTACGAGGCACTCGGCGTCAATGTGTCGATCGTTGAACTGACGGAGACACTGATCCCGGCCTGCGATCGGGACATCGTTCGACCGCTGCAGAAGCGTATCGAGACTCGCTACGAAGCCGTCATGCTCGGCACCAGCGTCACCGCGATTGAGGCCGGGGACGATGGACTAACCGTCAGCTTCGAGGGCAAGCAGGCTCCCGCCCGACCCGAAGTCTATGGCCGCGTACTTGTCGCGGTTGGACGGCGAGCGAATGGTCGCAATATCGGTGCGGAGGCTGCCGGCGTTGAAGTCGACGAGCGCGGGCTTATCGCCGTGGACAAGCAGCAGCGCACCAGCGTGCCGCATATCTTCGCTATCGGCGACATCGTCGGCGGACCGATGCTGGCGCACAAAGCGACGCATGAGGGCAAAGTGGCCGCGGAGGTTGCCGCCGACCAGAAATCCTACTTCGACGCGCGGGGAATCCCATCGGTCGCCTACACCGACCCCGAGGTAGCATGGGTCGGACTGACCGAGACGCAGGCGAAGGCCGACTCCATTGCCTACGAGAAAGGCGTGTTCCCCTGGGCGGCGAGCGGACGATCGCTTTCGCTTGGCCGCTCGGAAGGCATGACGAAACTTCTGTTCGACCCGGAGACCGGACGCATTCTCGGTGCAGGTATTGTCGGCACAAACGCCGGCGATCTGATCGCAGAGGCGGGTCTGGCGATCGAGATGGGATGCGACGCCGCCGATATCGGACTCACGATTCACCCGCATCCGACATTATCGGAGACTGTCGCGTTCGCGGCCGAAGTTGCCGAAGGCACGATCACCGACCTCTACGTACCGAAGCGTAAGTAGCGAATCCGCGCTATCAGCGGCGCGGCAGTGGGCGTTCCGTTTAACGTCACTTCAGCCTTAGCGTCCTGCCGCTGTCTATATCAACTCGGCCGGTGGACCTTCGCTGAATTCGCTCACTGCCGACGACTGCAATCCGACCCGGTCGAGTCGCCGGGCTTACGCCCGGTGCCCTCATCCGCCAGACTGAGGCCGGGCTCGGACACTCGGCATCCTGC
>JBJKYM010000034.1:0-121660 GCA_045561025.1 Candidatus Rariloculaceae bacterium | reverse complement strand
TTCGCCACTACTAACGGCGACGCCGGCAAATCCGAGAAGAAGCACGTTCAGATAACTATTCATAGGGCCTCCTGGTTGACCGATTATAGCCGCAAGTCCTGCGCGACAAGGCCAAAAGACGGCTCTGAAGCAAGGGAATTGGCGCCCCCTATCCTGGTATAGCGAAGGCGCTATAATTGCGACAGACACACTAGTACGGCTTCCCTGGAACAATAGCAATTACTAAGGGCGGCCGATCCGGCACGCGGTTTGCCCACGATGACCTGGGTAATCGAGTGCGCATAGAGTTAGTCGGGGAGACGCTCGCAAGAGCGGACTCCACGTCGGCCCAGGAGATTGTCTTTTGCACGGTAGAAACCAGAACGTCGACTCCGCAGTTCTCGAGCAATCCCGCAAGAAAAACCAACCGCAGCACTCGATGCCGTTGAGGCAGTAGCTCGCGTCGCTTACAAGACCAACGAGGTGTGCATCATCTATCCGATCACACCCGCTTCAGCGATGGGCGAATACGCCGATGAGTGGGCCACGCTAAAGCATGAAAATCTCTGGAGCATCGTTCCCGATGTAGTGCAGATGCAGAGCGAAGGCGGTGCCGCCGGCTCCGTTCATGGTTCGCTGCAAACTGGCGCTCTGACGACAACATTCACAGCCTCACAGGGGCTGTTGTTGATGATCCCCAACATGTACAAGATTGCGAGAGAACTGACATCGACCGTTTTCCACATTGCTTCCCGCTCGATCGCCGCACAGGGCCTGTCGATCTTCGGCGATCACCAGGACGTAATGGCAACACGCCAAACCGGCTTCGCGATGCTCTGCTCCGCCTCTGTTCAGGAAGCCCAGGACATGGCCCTGATCAGTCAGGCCGCGACACTGGAGTCCCGGGTTCCATTCCTTCATTATTGATCAGGACAAGTGTACGCGCTGCGGAAAGTGCGAGAAGGTTTGCCCGGTTGAATGTATTTAAATCCAGAAGGTCACCCTGAACTCCGAGCGCGCCTGCAGCGTAACGGAGAGCCCGAAAGCTTAAGTATTGGTCAGCGCCGCCTTCACGGCGCGCGACCGTCGCGTCGTCAGGTCTCTTCAGAGCGATGGCACCAGTGCCAGGGTTCGTAGGTATAGCCTTCGGGGTTCCCTCGGGGGTAAGACAGGTGGAAGCCGAAACGTTCAGCGTTCTGCTCCAGCCAGCCGAAGGCATCGGTTAACTCGAACGCCTCACTCAGTGGCTCACATCCCGGCGTACCGACATCGACGGCACGCCCGCTGTGATGCTCGCTACAACCCGGCGGCGCCATAACTTCCAGAATGTCACCAATCTGCTCACCCCATTCCAGTTTTGCCTGGATCAGCTCGACCTGACGGTCGAAGGCCCGATAACCGGAAATCGCAAGCAAGGTGACCGTTTCCTCCGCGGCAGCCGCACGCATCGCCCGCCAGTCTGCGGCCGCAGTCGGAACCAGCAGATGTTCGCGACCACTGGCACTGACGTGGGCAACTTCGAGTTCTGTCGCATCCGCGAAGAACGTCAGACCGCGTTGCTCCGCAAGATCGCCGGCGGCCCCGAACTGCTCGAGCACTGCGCGAACTTTGGACTTCATCTCCCCACTCATTGCGTCTCCGGGATCATCGCGACCAGCAGCACGCATTGCCATGATTGATTAAAAATATTAATTAACAATGCTTTATATAATTTATATAATGTATTTTATAGTATATTGTAAAACACTCCCGATGACGATGCGACGTGGCTGATCTGTGGTCCGACAATACGGCAGCCGTATTCAGTAGCGGTGAAAAGCACCTATCGGGTAAGGTGCTGAACTAGCCTGCCTGGCGAAAGCCTAGCGCCGTGGCTGCGTGCTGTATAGGGAGAACAAGGAGAATAATGGTGAGTGACGATCTTACCGATCGCGACGAGCGGCAGCAGAGCGACGAAGAGCCGCTTCTCACGCGCCGCAGAACCTTGCAGGGGGCTGGTAGTCTGCTGGCGGCGGCGACACTGCCCCAATCAGTCTCAGCGCAGCAGGCAACGACGGCCGTAGCACCGCGACGCCTCGACCTCACCGGGCGCCTGGCCCGATATATGGTCTCTGCTCGGGATCAGGAGTTACCTGCTGACGTCGTACTCGCGGCTAAACACCGGATTCTGGATACCTACAGCGCGATTGTCTCGGGAGCGCGACTGATACCGGGAGAGGCGGCGATCAATTACGTACGCGACCAGGGCGGTACGCCAGAGGCGTCTGTCGCAACGACCGATATCATGACATCAGCGGTAAACGCCGCGCTTGCAAACGCAATGTTCGGTCATGCTGACGAGACAGATGACTTTCATCCGTTCACGAAAGCGCATCCGGGCTGTTCGGTCGTACCGGCCGCTATGGCAATGGGTGAGCGCCAGGGAAGCTCCGGGGTGGAACTACTTCGTTCAGTCGTGCTCGGCTACGACCTCTGCTGCCGATTTCTCGTCGCACTGCGACCCGCGCTCGTCAGAGCCAGAGGACGTAGCGCGGAGGGCTATAGCTCGACCTTCGGCGCCACAGCTGCAGCCGCGACGCTCGCGCGATTCGACGAAACAGAAATGCGCTATGCGATCTCTTACGCAGCCCAGCAGGTCTCCGGGGCCTGGAGCTGGGTTCGGGACGGTGAGCATATCGAGAAAGCCTTCGATTTCAGCGGTATGGGCGCACGTAACGGCGTCGCAGCGGCCACGATGATTCAGGCAGGTTTCACCGGCGTACTCGATGCGCTCGAGGGTGAACGAAACATACTCGACGCGCTGTCGACGGACGCAGCGCCTGAAGAAATGGTCGCGGATCTCGGCAGCCGTTTCTATGTACAGGAAACCGCGATCAAGACATTCCCGGTCGGCTACCCAATTCAATCACCGCTATCCGCCTTCTTCATACTTCGCGACGAGCACGGCCTGTCAGTCGATAACGTCGAACACATCCTCGTCAGGCTGCCTGAGGACGGCGCGAGGATCGTCGATAGTCGCGCAATGCCCGACGTGAACTGCCAGCACATCATGGCAGTCGCACTGGTCGATGGGATAATCAACTTCGAGAACAGCCACTCTTTCGATCGCATGTCGGACCCGGAAGTGGTTGCTGCCAGATCCCGCGTTGAACTCATCGCAGCCCCGGATCTCGTCGTACTGGAGGCGCCGAGGAGCGGCTTCGTCGAAGTTACGACGACCGATGGCCGAGTCGTGAACCTGTTCGTCAGTCACGCGCCGGGAACGCCGGAGAATCCCCTGGACACCGCGGGTGTCGCGGCGAAAGCGCGCGAACTGATGGCACCGATACTCGGCGAGGCGAAAGCCGAGGATCTGATAGCGCAGGTCGACAGGCTCGAAGACCTGCAGGACGTACGTGACTTGCGGCCGCTGTTAACGACCTAGCCGTCTGATGGCTGGCCGGCTACCGGCCCTAAGGTGAAGCCCGGTCGCGCGCTATGCGGAATTCCGCGAGCTTGCGTTCCAGAATCCGCAGTCTCTCACCCTGCTGCCCGTTGCCGCCGCCGACTTCCGAGCCGTCGGGCATCGTAATAAATGTCCACTCGACGAGGTTGGAGCCGTCGCGCGACGGGCGCCCGAGAATATTGATGCGGTCCCCGAGTTTGAGCTGATCCTCAGTCCAGCCCGCACGGCGAAGATTAATGATGCTGTCGCCTTCGGCCATCCATTGCTCTGTCGCTCCAGCCTCATTAATCACATCGAAATAGATCCGTGAGTGTGGATTTACGGGTCGAAATTCAGTGACCGTACCGACAATCTCGACGCGCTCGTCGACGAGATAGTGAGCGGCGGGATTGTGATGGGACATCGCGGCCGTCGCGACCAGCGACAAACTACCGCTGAAGAAAAAAGCTACGCACTTCATCGAGCATTCCTCCTTAAAACTGACCTGAGATGGATTCGCAGGGCGCCTCTTCCATCGTGACTTCGGGCGTAAATATTCTCATACGCTCGAGTATCAGGGGCTCTCTATATCGTATCGGGTCAATCAATGTAAATTGCAGAAGCAGCTTGCGGCCATCGTCGCTCAGGGTATACCGCTCGATGCTACTCGCGTTATCGCTATTGTGGATACCGAGGTTGTCATCGGCGACATTGGCGCTCACGCCAACGGTCTCGATGAGCAAGGTCGAACCTTCGTACCAGCCGACCGAATGCCCAAGGCTAGTCGGCGGTCCTTCCGGATGTTCGCGCGTATTCATATGTATCGTTCTGTTCGACGCGAGATCCTCGGTCGTGATCATGAGTCGCTCCGCTATCGGATCGAAGTGAATCGGATCGTTGTGCAGAATAGTACGAAAGACGCCGAATGGCTCGCACAGAATAGACGGATCATCGGCGTGATCGTAGGCAGCCTCATAACGACTTCCCTCTTCTGTTAAGAGGTCGTTAATCGCTTCTCGATTGAAAGCGCCGACCATACGTTGAATCTCGTCTGCCGAAAGATGGTCGTTGGAAGAATCCTGCAGAAGGCTACGCAGATAGTCATACGATTCCGACGTGCAATTGCATCCGAACAGGTCGACGATATCCCAGGCCGGATGCTCGAAGGATGTGACGGTCGCACTCCAGATGCCGGCGACATCAGGAACAGATGCTTCCTGAGTCGCGCCCCATGGAGCGAAAGCAAAAAGCCAAACCGCCAGAACAACCGTCTTCACTCGCATCATTCGCACCTCAATATTCCTTGCTGAACCCTGTTCTGCTATTCATCACGCTAAAGCTACCGTCGAACCGGACCGAGAACTTGATGTAATGGCCCAGATGCCCCTCCGCACCGTCAAGATTCGCAATATATTCCTCCGGCGAGTTATCCCCCGCCGCCGCATTCTCTGTCGAGAAATGAGTCTGCCATAAATCCATAAATCCTGGCGAACTATGTAGCGTCTCGAACGTGTCGGCATGCCCGCCCTTCACCGCCGCATTGTTCATTACAGCGACGCGCGGCTTCACCGCATGCACCATCACCGGGTTTGAGCCCCAGCGATCACCGTGTCCTGACGCATGGTAAACATCAACGTCGCCGAGAAAATTACCGGGGCACACGAGCTGCTGCTCCTGGTTCCACGTCATATCGCTCAGCTCCAGCATGGAGAAAACACCGTAACGAATCTCCACACCGACAACTTCGTCGTTCTCGACTCCACGAACATCGAGCTTGGGCACGTGCTGGCTACACAGCGGATTCGCGGCACCCGCTCCAGGCAACGGATTGGTAATCGACTCCCCCGATGAAGCGACGACGTAGATCTCTACGGCCCCGAGCATCAACCGCTCTCCAGGCTCGGCGCGCCGTGCCTTGGCAACGTTGCGAATTTCGAGATACCGCTCGAAGGACTCGCGCTGAATTGGCTGAAGCTCCGTCGTATAGGGACCGTGATCGAGAAACTGACGAATGTTACGAACCGGAAGCTCGGGCAGACTGGCCGCATTGCCGACATGATCGCGATGATTATGCGAGATGATCACGTAGTCGAGAACGCCGATCTCCAGTTCTTCGACAAGGCGCAGAATGTGCTTGAAGTCGCGGGCGTTCGCCGCCGCATCTCCGAGACCTGTATCGAAGAGCAGCGTCTCGCCGGTCGGCGCGACGTAGAGCACAGACTCTCCACCATCCGTATCGAGAACGTAGATATCGAGATTGCCCGAGCCGGGCGATTGCGCTCCCGCCTGTAAGGACGACAACAACAAGAATATCGAGATAAGAAACAGCTTCGCGAAGTTCATGCTTTCTCCAGGATATCAGGACAGTCGGGCCAGAGTAGACGAACTCCTCAATCAGCCACGGTCGTCAGACCGGTAAACAGGAGCCGCTGATAACCGGCGCCCGTCGCCGCGATATAAAGGTTGCCGACGGAGTCTGTCTGGATCTGGTGTCCGGGGCCGATAACACCGTCGCCGGCGATCGTCGTCAGATACTCCAGCGACTCTCTGGAATAGACCATGATCCCGTCTCCGCCCCCAACGTAGAGAAATTGCTGGTCCGAATCAGGCGACAGCGCGACATTGCGCGCGAACGGAACCTCGTGCTCGATAATCTGATCGAGATACTCCCCGGCGATAGTAAATACCTGAACCCGGCGGTTCTCGCGGTCGGCGACGTATACCAGACCGTCGTTCGAAACGCGGAGTGCGTGAACGATTACGAACTGCTGCGGACCCGGACCGGGAGGAACGGAATCGAATGAGAGGTTCGGACAGTCGTCCTGATCTTCGGGCGCATTACCGAAGGAGCCCCACATGCGTTTGTACTCACCGGTATCCGCGTCGAAAACGATGACCCGATGATTACCATAGCCATCGGCGACGAAGACCTCATTGGTCGGCTCGTGGACAAAGGAATCTGCCGGTTCATGCAGGTTCTCGACATCGGCGTTGCCGCCGCTGGCATTACTCTCCCCGATCTGCATGACGAACTCACCGTCGAGCGTAAACTTCAGCAGGGCGTCGTCGGCAATAGGTTCGAGCCCGGGCAGGTTGCGTTCGGGGCAATTATTGCCGCCGAGCCAGACATTACCCTGGTAGTCGATATGAATTCCGTGCTCTCGCTGCGGCCAATCGTAGCCATCGGCAGCGCCACCCCAGGCTTCCAAAAAACTGCCATCCGGAGCGAATCCGAGCACCGCGGGCGCGGCCATCTCGGCGTCCGCTCCCTGCAGTACACGCGGACGGTGCAGCATCCAGGCATTGTCTTCGGCATCGATCGCGATACTGGATACGTCACCAAGCATCCACTGCGACGGTATCTCTGGCCAGTCCGGATCGGCTGAGAACGTCGGTATCTGAACCGCGGTCGTCATGCCGCTGGATGCCTGCGCCGCCGTCTGCGGCGCTTTCTGGCAAGCCGCGACGAGACACGCGGTAGCCAATGTAACGGCAACTCCTCTCGAAATTTCGGGCCTCATAGTTCTCCCCTTCCCGGTTGGACATCGTTCTTGTATTGCTCCGGAGCGCTCCTCACAATGGCGCGAGCAATCTTTATAGAGAAAGCTTATACCGGACGGCTCCGCACCGATAGGCTCTACGCGGCTGGCGCTGTGCGGCGGCTGAATACCACTTTATTAATAAAAAACATAATCTTATAAGACTTATTTAAAGTAGATGTTAAATATAGTTCGAAACAGACGGAACCGAGATTCAGATGACTGAGAGAAAACCGCGCCGCTGGGTAGTCATCGCCTATATCGTTTTGCTGGCCCTCGTCATCCCCTGGTACTGGCCCGCCGGAGATACGCGACAAGCCTTTGGCTTCCCCCTCTGGGCACTGGTCTCGCTTGCCGCCGTGTTCGCAACCTCCACGCTCACAGCCTATATCTACCTTAGCGGCATCGACGAAGACCCGAACGGATGACGGACCTGCTGCCATTCGGCCCAGGCGCCTGGGTATTTATCTGCTGTTATCTATGCTCCCTGCTGTTGCTGGGCTGGCTGGGTTTTAACGCGCGCAAAGAAGATACGCTTCACGATTTCTATCTCGCGGGCCGCGGCTTCGGCTTCGTGATCCTGCTGCTGACGCTTTATGCCACGCAGTACAGCGGCAACAGCGTGTTCGGCGTAGCGGGTGCCACGTATCGCATGGGGTTCGGTTGGCTGATTGCCGTTCATTACATGCTCGCGATTATCGTGTTCTACCTCGCCTATGCGCCCAAGCTGCATTCATTGTCGCGCCGTCGCGGCTATGTGACTCCCGTCGATTTCCTCACTGACCGCTTCAACTCGCCGGCGATCGCCCTTATCGCTTCCATCGTCATGATCGTCGCGTTGAATAACTATCTGCTGGCGCAACTGATGACTATGGGCCGGGCGCTGCAGGGTCTGGCCGGAGTCTATGGCGATATCACTTACAACTACGGTGTCGTCGCGCTCGCACTGATCATGCTCCTCTACGGCACGCTGGGCGGTGTAAGAGCGATCGCGTGGACCGACGTTATACAGGGCGCGGTCCTTGTGCTCGGGTTTCTCGTGCTGCTGCTGTTGTTGCGAGAACAGTTCGGTCCACTCTCAAGCGCGACGCAGACCATCGTCGCATCCGGCGATACCGGCAAGATAGCGCGGCCGGAGGGCCGCATGCTGCGCGAGTGGCTGAGTTACATACTGCTACTCGGCATGGGCGCGGCGCTGTACCCGCAGGCAATCCAGCGAATCTATGCTGCGAAGTCGCGACGAGTGCTGAATCAGAGTCTTGCCGTCATGGCCTTTCTACCCTTTCTCACTGCGCTGATCGCCATCGTTGCAGGGATTTATGCGCTCGCCTATGTGCCGGGACTCGAAGGTGCTGCGACGGATCAGGTATTGGCCCGGCTACTGCGACTCATTCAGGAAGGCTCCACGATCGGCTACGCATTCGTCGTGCTGATCTTCAGCGCGATACTCGCCGCCCTGATGTCCACCGCCGATTCCGCGATGCTGTCTATTTCTTCAATGTTTACCAAGGATATCTATGGCACTCATCTGCAGCCCGAGGCGAAGGAATCGGATCTCACGAGAATCGGCAAACGCTGCTCCTGGGTGGTCGTCTGTGCGCTGGCGCTGCTCGCCATCGTCCTGAAAGACAAGGCCTCGCTGATCACACTAATCGACCGCAAGTTCGATCTGCTGGTACAGCTTGTACCGGGCTTCATGATCGGTATTCATTGGTCCGGGCTGCGGGCTGGGCCCGTTCTATGGGGATTGATCGCAGGACTTCTGATCTCGCTGACCCTGGCGTTCGGCCCATTCGACTTTGTCGTCGCCGGAAAGATCTGGGGGTTCCACCCCGGTCTCTACGGGCTGATCGTTAACCTGACAATCGCGGTGCTGGGAACGCTGATACAGGACCGCCGCACGGTAACTGCCGCCTGACTAGAGCTGCCTCCAGACGAAACCGTCCCCACGCCTGAAGTAAGCACGCGTCGCGCGGCCGATCAACTCTTTCTCAGGGATAAGAGCGAAGTATCGCCTATCGAGGCTGTTACCGCGGTGATCGTCCAACGCGAGAACCATTCCTGCCTCGATAGTCATTGTCGAGATATCGGGGGCGCCCCCGTCCAGCAGATTCAGTAAAGCTTCCCGACGCCCGAAGGTCTTAGAAAACTCGTTGCCCATCTGCTCTCCATTGATTGACAGCCGGCCGCGGTTCAACGAGACGGTATCTCCGCCAACCGCGACGATACGTTTGATCAGCCGCGTGCCATCGACAGGCGAGTCGAATACGGCTATATCTCCACGCTCAGGGGACCGCTCGGCGAGTATGTCGATTTTCGTCAGCGGAATTCGCAGGCCGTAGGCCGTTTTGTCTACGAAGACCCGATCACCAGGTACCAGCGAGTACTCCATCGACCCGGTCGGCACGTAGTAATGATCTGCGAGTGAAGAACGCACGGCCGTCATCAGCGCGAGAAATATAATTAGCGGCACGATTTCCGAACGAATCCATTGTTTGCTAATCCGCATCGTCTGCCCTCTTCAGCCGGCCGAAGCCATGGACGCCAACATTTCGACGCCCCGGCCGCCGCGCTCGCCGAACTACTCGACGGCCGCCACACGCTGGAAGACGCTATTGCAAAACCGGATCCGGCAATCACCGAGGATCCGGGCTTCGATCTTGGTGCTCAACTACAGCAACTCATTGCAACCGGGTTGATCTCGGGTTTTACACTCGCGGATTGCTCTCCCTCACACATAACCCTCGACAAGGCCAACATTATGCTAGACAAAGCACTGAATACTCTTGTGGCAACGCCCGCGCGAGCCTTCAATCATCTCCAGGATATATTCGTATTAGGCATGCGCCTTTTCGTCGGCTGGCAGTTCTTCAAAGCCGGGTTACTGAAGATCCAGAACTGGGACTCGACGGTGTTCCTGTTTCAGTACGAGTACCAGGTCCCGTTGCTCTCACCGACTCTGGCAGCGATAACGGGAACTGTCGCGAACTGCTGTTCGCAGGATTGGCGAGTAGACTCTCGGCTCTCGGACTTCAGGCCGTCAATATCATAGCTGTCTACGCATACGCCCATGTCATCTTCAGCGAAGGATTCGAGTCCTCCGCCGCAGACCACTACCTGTGGGGACTGATGCTGCTGGCGATCATGATCTAGGGACCGGGCCGATTATCAGCTGACCATATTCTCGGTCGGCTGCGGGACACTGCCGAGGACTACTAGTCCCGCACGGAAGTGGTTAGCCCGGCGCCTCCTCGGTGCCGTAGTAGTCCGGCGGTGACTCCAGACAGTTACCGCGGGATTCGAGTTGCTCGACTTCTCCTTCGATCGCCGGAGGAATCTGCAATGAGTTGGATTCATCCGGCGGGCTCAAGTCGTCCGGTATTCGGATGGGCGACATCTGCCCATTGTCCGTATATCTCTCAGGATCGACGCAGGTCGCCGCGAAGCGGGACGCGCAACTGCTCAGACTCGCTGCAAGCAGTACGACCAGGAGAGTTCGCGTCACGATTGCCACTACGCGGCGACCTCGATACCAGCTGCGGCTATGGCAGCCAGGACATCATCGTGATATTCGTCGGCAAGCGACGTTAGCGGCAGGCGAATTCCCGGACCGGTATAGCCGAGTCGTTCGACGGCCCACTTTACCGGGATCGGGTTACTCTCCAGGAACAAACGCTCGTGCAGCGCGCGCAGATCCGCATCGATCGCGAGCGTCCGCTCACGATCACCCGAGCGCGCGGCATCGCAGAGCTTTCTCATCTGTGCCGGAGCGACGTTCGCGGTAACAGAGATACAGCCGTCGCCACCGAGCAGCATAAACTCGGCGGATGTACCGTCATCGCCGCTCAATAGCGTGAACTCCGGTCCGCATCCCGCTCGTAACCCGGCAACGCGATCGACTTCGCCAGTCGCTTCCTTGATACCGGCTATGTTGCCGTGTGCAGAAAGTCGAACCGTTGTATCTGTCGAGAGATCGACGCCCGTTCGCCCCGGAACGTTGTAGAGAATGAGGGGACGCTGAACAGAATCCGCGATCAGAGAGAAATGTCTATACAAACCCTCCTGAGAAGGCTTGTTGTAGTAAGGCGTGACGACAAGAAAACCAGCGACCGGTAACTGGTCGACTGCTTTGGAGAGATCGTTCGTCTGCGCCGTGGAATTCGAACCGGTTCCGGCAATGACCGGCACCCGGCCCGCAACAAGCTCACAGGCCCGCTCGATGAGCTCGATGTGCTCATCGCAAGTCAGTGTAGCCGATTCGCCGGTTGTTCCTGCAATGACCAGCGCTTCCGTACCTGCGCCGATATGAAACTCCACGAGTTTCGCCAGATCACCGTAGTTGATGCGGCCATCTGCATCCATGGGCGTGACCAACGCCACTATGCTGCCCGCGAACATCTACTTTTCCCACAATTCCTGAAGATCGCGATGGTACTGGCCGCCCGTGAGGTGCGCAACCTGAACGGCCTGATACCGACCCGGCGCTGGCACTTCAGGGCGTTGCAGAGCCTCTCTATCAGGGTACACTAATGATTCGGGAGCCCATCCGGGATGCGAGATTCATGCAACAGCTAATGGTTATTTCCGCGGTTGGGGGCGACCGGGCGGGTGTAGTACACAATCTCACGCGGGTCATTCTCGACTGCGGCGGCAGCATCCAAGAGAGCCGTATGGCGGGGCTAGGGGCCGAATTCGCCATGCTGCTGCTGGTGAGCGGCAACTGGCATACGGTCAGCCGCATGGAACAGGCGCTCTCTCGATTCGGCGATGCGAACGGCCTGACGATTCAGCTCAAGCGCACCGAGCCAAAGAAGTTCAGCAAGGAGCTACTCCCCTACGCGATCGATGTCGTCTGCCTGGATCAGCCCGGGATAGTGCACAATCTCGCCGGATTCTTTGCCGAGAGAAACATCGAAATCGGCGAGGTGACTACCCGTAGCTACACGGCGGCACACACCGGTACAGCGATGTTCTCGGTGCAGATGTTTATCAATATCCCGGCGGGGCTGCATATTTCCGGCCTGCGTGAGGAATTCATGGAATTCTGCGACCAACTCAACTTGGACGCTATTATGGAACCTGTAAAAAACTCTTAAAGATCATTAACATGGAACGGAACATAGAAGGGCTAAAGGAAGTCTAAACGCACAGAGGCCTGAATGCTGAGAACCTGCTCCATCGTGATTCTATCCCTTGCGTGTGCCGGCGTAGCGGCGCAGGGAAGAGATCTGCCTGATTTCGGCAGCCCCGCCGATTCCGTTATCACCAGAAATCAGGAAGCTCAGCTCGGCCGTGCCGTGGTGGCCCAGATGAGAAATGCCGGCGGCATCATGGAAGACACGCTGCTGACGGAATATATCCAGACGATCGGCGCCCGCCTTGCAGGCCACGCGAACGACGGTCAACAGAGTTTCAATTTTTTCTTTGTCGATGATGGCACGATCAACGCCTTCGCATTGCCCGGAGGCTACATCGGTGTCAATACCGGACTGCTTCTCGCGAGTGACAGTGAAAGCGAGTTGGCCGGCGTACTTGCCCATGAGGTGGCGCACGTCACGCAGCGGCATATCGCGCGATCTATCTACGATAGTCAGCGCAGCAGCGTATTAAATATGGCTGCGATGATAGCGGCTGTCCTCCTGGGCGTGGCAACCGATGCTGGCGGAGACGCGACAGCCGGACTGATAACAGCGGCTCAGGCAGCAACAATCCAGCGACAGATCAACTTTACCCGCTCCAATGAACATGAGGCGGACCGCGTCGGAATGGAGACACTATCGACGGCCGGATTCGACCCGACCGGCATGTCCAGCTTCTTCGAGAAACTCTCCCGGCGCTATGGAACGACCAGCCAGGCGGTCCCGGCCATTCTGCAGACGCATCCCGTGACGACTGAACGAATCGCCGATGCCCGTGATCGTGCGAGGCAACTGCCAAGCGCGCAGGTAGAAGATAGCCCCAGCTATAGCCTGGCGAAAGCGCGGATACTTGCACTTCAGGCACCGACATCCGAGTCGGCACTTACGATCTTCGAGGAACGAATGAGCCGGGGCGACCCGGAGGACGCGGATTTTTACGGTCTGGCGCTCAGCCTGTCCCGCCTCGGTCGAAACGATGAAGCCGAACGGATCTTCCGGAGCCTCGTGCAGGCTTCCCCGGGCATCATTGCTTTTCGAATCGGTCGCGGCGAGACCCTGATCAGAAACGGACAGATCGATGCGGCGCTTGACAGCTACGCCGAAGCGGTCGCCCTGTTCCCGCGAAACATACCGCTCACGATCAGTTATGCAGAGGCGTTGATTCTCGCCGGCGAGCCGGCCGCTGCGCATGAGGTACTTCTTGATCTGCTCAACAACGTTCCCCCCACTCCTGAACAGATTCGCCTGATCGCACGCGCTGCGAACGCAGAGGGTGATATCGGCAATGCGCATTTCTACATGGCTGAGTACTACCTGATGACCGGCAGCGGTCCCCTGGCCATCAATCAGCTTCGTATGGCGCTCGAATCACCGAATGTGAATTCGGTTGACCGCGCGCGTATCCAGGCACGACTTGAGCAGGTTCGTGAGTTCATGCCGGAGGAGTCGCGTCGCCGGCGCGATCGAGAAGAGGAAGAAGAAGAAAGCGCCGGCGAAGCGGAAGCTGAACAGCTGTCCCGCACCACGGACCGCTAAATCTCCACCCATGACAGCCCGCGGCCTCCAGGTCCGCTTTGCCTCTGCGGCTAAAGAGCACTAAAATAGTCCTCTTTTGACAGCGGCGGAACAACCATGCTGCGAATAAGCAAATTAACAGACTACGGGACCCTGGTGCTCGCTCAGCTTCCGGTCTTCAATGAGGGCCTCGCCAGCGCCGGACAGGTCGCGGAGATCACGCACATCTCCCAGCCGACCGTCAGCAAGCTACTGAAGGCGCTCGTTCGTGCGGGGGTCGTGGTATCCGAACGCGGCTCACACGGAGGCTACGCCCTTGCCCGGCCGGATGACGAGATCTCGGCCGCGGAGATCATCGACGCCATCGAGGGCCCGGTGGCGATCACCGAGTGCAGCTCCGGCGCCGGGCGTTGCAGTCTGGAGTCGACCTGCCAGGTTGGCACCGCGTGGCAGGGAATTAATCTGAGTATCCGTCGTGCCCTCAACGAGGTCAGCCTGGCCGACCTGCAGACCCGACGCCTGCCGATGCCGGCACCGAGTTTCCGCGACGACATTCTCGGACCCGTGACGACGCGATAGCAGCCAGACAGGATTCCAATGTCAAGCACACCCGATAATCTCAACGAACTCGTCGAGCAGAAATATCAGCATGGCTTCGTCACTGATATCGAGCAGGATGTTGTTCCGCCCGGCCTGAACGAAGACGTCATTCGCATGATCTCGAAGAAGAAAGGCGAACCCGAGTTCATGCTTGAATGGCGTCTCAAGGCTTACCGGCACTGGCTGACGATGAGCGAGCCGGAATGGGCGCACGTCGACTACGAGCCGATCGACTACCAGACTATCTCCTACTACGCGGCCCCGAAGAACGCGGATGACGGGCCAAAGAGTCTCGACGAGGTCGATCCGAAACTACTCGAGACTTACGACAAACTCGGCATCCCGTTGCATGAACGTGCCCGACTTGCCGGCGTTGCGGTCGATGCTGTTTTCGACAGCGTCTCGGTCGCAACGACATTTCAGAAGAAACTGGCCGATGCCGGTGTAATCTTCTGCTCATTCTCCGAGGCGGTCACCAATCATCCGGAACTCGTCGAGAAATATCTCGGAACTGTCGTCCCGCAGCGCGACAACTTTTTTGCAGCGCTGAACTCCGCGGTATTCACCGACGGCTCCTTCGTTTATATCCCGAAGGACGTTCGCTGCCCTATGGAGCTGTCTACCTATTTCCGAATCAACGCCGCAAACACGGGGCAATTCGAAAGGACGTTGATCATTGCGGAGCCTGGAAGTCACGTGAGCTACCTGGAAGGTTGCACGGCTCCGATGCGCGACGAAAATCAGCTACACGCTGCCGTTGTAGAGCTCGTCGCACTGGACAACGCTGAAATCAAGTACTCAACCGTGCAGAACTGGTACCCGGGAGACGAGAACGGCGTTGGCGGTATCTATAACTTCGTCACGAAACGTGGCGACTGCCGAGGCGCAAATTCGAAAATCTCCTGGACCCAGGTCGAGACGGGCTCCGCGATTACCTGGAAATATCCGAGCTGCGTCCTGCGAGGAGAAAACTCGGCCGGAGAATTTTACTCGGTTGCCGTGGCGAACAATTATCAGCAGGCCGACACGGGTACGAAGATGATTCATATCGGCCGCAACACACGCAGCACGATCATCTCCAAAGGCATATCGGCCGGCCATGCGCAAAACTCCTACCGCGGTCTCGTTCGCGTGATGCCGACCGCTCATGGCGCCCGAAATTACACACAGTGCGACTCTCTGCTGCTCGGCGATCAGTGCGGTGCGCACACATTCCCCTACATCGAGGCCAGAGAGCGCAGTGCTCGCATTGAACACGAAGCCACAACCTCGAAGATCAGCGAGGATCAGCTCTTCTACTGCCGCCAGCGCGGACTTTCCGAGGAGGATGCCGTCAACCTGATCGTTAACGGCTTCTGCCGTGAAGTCTTCAAGGAATTGCCGATGGAGTTTGCGGTAGAAGCACAGAATCTCTTGAACGTAAGTCTCGAAGGCGCCGTAGGCTGAAGCCGGAGTTATATCGAATGTTGGAAATTAGCGATCTGCACGTCCGCATCGACGAGCACAATATCCTCAATGGACTGAGTCTCTCAGTCGGCGCAGGCGAAGTGCATGCGATCATGGGGCCCAATGGCTCCGGGAAGAGCACGCTAGCCCAGGTCATTGCCGGTCGCGAGGACTACGAAGTCGTCAGTGGCTCGATCTCTTTTCGTGGTCAGGACCTGTTGTCCATGCCCGCGGAGGAACGCGCACGCGCCGGGCTGTTTCTCGGATTCCAGTATCCAACCGAGATTCCCGGCGTCAATAACACCTACCTGCTTAAGGCTGCGCTGAATGCACAGCGCGTCTCGCGAGGTGAAACCGAGATCGATGCATTCGAGTTTATGAAGCTCATTAAAGACAAAATCGAGCTCATGCAGATTCCCAAGGACTTCCTGACACGAGGCGTCAATGAAGGCTTCTCCGGTGGCGAGAAGAAGCGCAACGAGATACTTCAGATGCTGGTACTTCAGCCGGCACTCGCAGTGCTCGACGAAACGGACTCAGGACTTGATGTAGACGCTTTAAAGGTAGTCGCTGCCGGAATGAACAGCCTGCGAGGACCGGATCGCTCGATGATCCTCGTCACACACTACGAGCGCCTGCTCGAACTCGTCCAGCCGGATTTCGTTCACGTACTGTCGCAGGGACGTATCGCGAAGAGCGGTGACAGCAGTCTCGCGAGGGAGTTAGACGAGAGAGGCTACGACTGGGTTGAGAACGAGGTGGAAAGCGCGTGACCGCGAGTTTTCTCCAGGACCAGTTTCGTACCCGGCTTGATGATCTGCCGGGTACGGCTGCGACGCGTGCGGCTCGCGAAGAAGCGATGTCGGCATTCAGCGAAGCGGGTTATCCCACGCGCAAATGGGAGGATTGGCGCTATACGGATCTGAACCGGATCTCGAGCGTTGAATTCGATCCTATCCCGGGGCCTCCTTCGGAAGACGTGATCGCCCAGGCGCGGCAGCTCGTGGATCAATCGGTCCTGGCCCACGAGCTTCAGCCGATCGTCTTTATCGACGGGCATCGTAGTGATGCTTTCGGCCCGCTCCCTGATATCGAGGGACTCGAGATACTCGACCTCGGCGATACCGATGATCAGCTGCTGCGATCACAGAGCGAAGCGGCGGACAAAGACGGACCGTTGGCGGCACTCAACACCGCATTTAGCGCTGGGGGAATTCACATCGTCGTAGCTGCCGACACGGTTATCGAGACGGCACTGCAGCTGATCTTTCTCTCAAGTGAACAACCCGCCGTGGCACAGCAGCCGCGTATCGCGATCAATCTCGCCTCTGGTGCGCAGATTACTGTCATCCAGCAATTTCTCGGCGATGCTCGAAGCGCGTCGTGGACGAATGCCGTGACCAAGATCGCCCAGGCGCCTGGCTCGGAGCTCAGACTCTACCGGGTGCAGGATCATGCCGACGAGCAATTTCACACGGAGTTGCTTAGCGCCGAACTGGCCGACGATTCGAATCTGGAAGTCGGCTACATGGATCTTGGCGGTGCGCTTGTTCGAAACGATATACAGATCGATTTAGCTGGGCCTAACGCCCGCTGCGACCTCTTCGGTCTGTTCGTCGCGAACGAGGGACAGCATGTAGACAATCATATCCGTATCGATCACAGCGCACCTGAGACGCGGAGTCAGCAAACCTTCAGGAGCATCATCGGCGATCAGGGTCGCGGCGTCTTTAGCGGCAAAGTCGTCGTGCATAAGGACGCGCAAAAAATAGATGCGCAACAGTCCAGCGACAATCTCCTGCTGTCGGAGCGCGGCGAGATCGATACGAAACCGGAACTGGAGATCTATGCGGATGACGTAAAATGCGCACACGGTGCCACTGTCGGGCAATTGGATGAGGAACAACTGTTCTATCTGCGCGCGCGCGGCATGAATGAGAAAACCGCTCGCGGATTGCTCACGTTTGCATTCGCCAATGCGATTCTGCTGCGACTCCAGAATTCCGCCCTGCGAGAGCGGGTCACAGACAAGGTCCTCGAACGTCTTCCCGGACAGCAACACGTGGATGAGTTCCTGTGAGCGCCCCGGTTAGCCAAATAAGAGAGGCAGAACTCGTGACGGATATCCCGTCACTGAGAGACGATTTCCCTATCCTGCAGCAGGAGATCAACGGCAAGCCTTTGGTCTATCTGGATAGCGCTGCCTCGTCGCAACGCCCGCAGGCGGTAATCGACGCCATGGTGCGGTATGAACAGGAAGATCACGCCAATGTTCATCGCGGCGTTCACCAGCTCAGCCAGCGTTCCACCGATGCCTACGAAGGAGCACGGAGCCGAATCCGCGCCTCGCTGAATGCACGCAGTGATTCCGAGATCATATTTACGCGCGGCACAACCGAATCGATCAATCTGATTGCCGCGAGCCTCGGGCAGATCAGGCTTGGGCCAGGCGATGAGGTGGTGATTTCTCAGATGGAGCACCACTCGAATCTCGTCCCGTGGCAACTGATCTGCGAGAAGCTAGGAGCACGCGTGGTTCCCGCACCGATTACATCGAAGGGCGAGATTGACAGAGAGGGATTTACCGCCTGCCTGAGCAACAAGACAAAAATTGTTGCGCTCGGTCATGTATCCAATGCTCTCGGAACGATCAATCCATTGCGCGAGTTGATTGACGAAGCGCATGCTGCGGGGGCACTGGTATCGATCGACGGAGCCCAGGCCGCGCCACATCTGCGAATAGACGTTCAATCCCTGGACTGCGATTTCTACTCGCTCTCGGGGCATAAGATGTACGGCCCCACCGGCATCGGTGTTCTATATGGAAAGCAGTCATTGCTGGATGAGATGCCACCTTACCAGGGCGGTGGTGAGATGATCCTGACCGTCAGCTTCGACGAGATTACCTACAACACCCTGCCCCACAAGTTCGAAGCTGGCACCCCGAACATCACCGGCGCGATCGGCCTCGGCGCCGCGTTCGACTATATAAACGCCGTTGACTTCGAAGCACTCGCGGCCCACGAGCACGCGTTGCTCGAACACGCGACAGAAGAAGTTATGAAGCTACCGGGCGCCCGAGTCATCGGTACGGCACAGAACAAGGCCAGCGTACTCTCTTTCCTTCTGGATAAGATTCATGCGCACGATCTCGGAACGATCGTTGATCAGGAAGGTGTCGCCATTCGTACCGGACATCACTGCGCCATGCCGATTATGAACTTCTTCGGCGTTCCTGCCACGGCACGCGCTTCGTTCGGTTTGTACAACAATCACGATGACGTAGAGAGACTGGCCGAAGGGTTAAATCACGCACTGGAGATATTCACATGAGTGATCTCCAGGATCTGTACCGGGAAGTCATCCTCGATCACAATCGCTCTCCGCGGAACTTCGGCGAAATTGAGGATGCCGATCGCGTTGTCGATGGCGTCAATCCACTCTGCGGCGATCACATGACGCTTTTCGTCAAACTCGATGGCGACAAGGTGACCGATATACGCTTCAAGGGAACGGGCTGCGCGATCTCTGTCGCATCGTCTTCGTTGATGACCGAACGCGTAAAGGGCGCCATGCGGCAGGATTCTCTGAATTTGTTCGACAAAGTTCACTACATGCTGACAACAGCGGACTATGACGATAGTGACGCAGTAGAGATGGAGAAACTGGCGGCGTTATCGGGCGTTCGTGAATACCCTACGCGAGTAAAGTGCGCGAGCCTGGCCTGGCACGCGCTTAAGAGCGCACTCACCGAATCCGGCGACAGCATTTCAACGGAGTGAAACATGTACTACCCCCAAAGTGAAACTGTCGCCTTCTCGCGGGAATGTGCCGCGGTCATTATTCCAGCCGGAGAAGAAGTTACGTTACCGGCGGGCACATCCGGATTCATTACACAGGCGTTAGGGGGCAGCTTCACTGTCTACATCGAAGGAAATCTGTTCCGTATTGCCGGAATAGACGCTGATGCAATCGGCAAAGAGCCATTACGACCTCCGGAGATTCCGCCAAACGCGACCGACGAGGAACTGGAATCCGTCATCTGGCAGCAGCTCCGAACCTGCTTCGACCCGGAAATACCGATTAATATCGTCGACCTCGGATTGATTTATCGCTGCGATATCAAAGTGGATAATTCCGGCCAGCGGGTAGCGGAAGTTGAGATGACGCTCACGGCACCCGGCTGTGGAATGGGCGACATTCTGATGGAAGACGTGCGCGAAAAAGTCGAGATCGTCCCCACAATAGTACATGCGGATGTCGAGCTCGTATTTGACCCGCCCTGGAACCAATCGATGATGTCGGAGGAGGCGCGGCTCGAGGCCGGCCTGCTCTAGGGTCTCGAATAGATGAAACGACTAACGTTAGTCCGTCACGCCAAATCGAGTTGGACAGAAGTAGGCCGTGCGGACCACGACAGAGTGCTGTCCGATCGCGGCGAACGCGATGCGCCGCGAATGGGAAAACGACTGGCCGCGCGTAAGGTCCGCCCCTCCCTTATCGTCACGAGTTCTGCAACGCGTGCAAGACGGACGGGAAGCCACATCGCGGAAGCTATGAACTATCCGGCAGAGTTTCTTCAGGTTGAGAAGGACCTCTACCTCGCATCACCTGAGACGATCCTCGATCTCGTTTGCGGCCAGGAGGATAACTTCTCGGACCTAATGGTCATCGGCCACAACCCCGGCATGACGGATCTCGTCAATCATCTGCTTCCGTCTATGGAATTGAACAACCTGCAAACCGGCGGCGTCGTTGCGATCGATATTGCGACGAGGAAATGGTCCGAGATTACCAGTGCCGAAGCAAAGCTCGCATTCTACGACTTCCCGAAGAACTCCGAACTACTACTCATCGAGGATTAGTTCGCATCGCAAAGACAGATCGCGTAGATATTCTGCGGATCATTCAGGCGATCGAGCACCTTAAAAGGCTCCGCAACGACGTCAACGAAGGCTTGCAGATTCGTCGAGAACATAGAGCCAAGACCGAGAGCCGAAACCAACGGTGCGGAGACGCTTGCAAGCTCCAACGCAATTCTCTCGGCAAGTTCCAGTCTTTTTTCCAGATAGATAATCTCGTAGCTGTCATCTTCCAGGCCCGCAAGCCCAGCGGCGGACGCAATGGCATCGTCCAGATTCCCGAGATTATCGACCAGGCCACGCTCCTGTGCATCGGTGGCGATCCAGACGCGACCGCGGGCCGACTCGTCGATCGCTTCTACCGTCTGGTCACGATGATTCGCAACTTTGGTAATAAACAGGTCGTAACCATGCTGAATCGATTGACTGATTATCGAATTGAATGCGGGACCCAGTCCGCGCAACGGATCGGCCTGTCCTGACAAGTCTGTAGTTCCGGTACCGTCAACGTGAATACCCAGGCGGTCGAGCGATCGCTGAAAGGTAGGCAGTACGGCACCAATTCCTATTGAGCCGGTCAGCGTCGTCGGGCTGGCCCAGATTTCATCGGCGCTCATCGAAATCCAATAGCCGCCCGATGCTGCGAGACTACTCATTGAAACGACCAGCGGACGACCGCTCTCCTGGAACACCTCAAGCTCGCGAAGAACCACCTCGGACGCGAATGCGCTTCCTCCCCCGCTGTCTACTCGCAACACCAGCGCGTCAAGATCATCGTCCTCGGACGCACGCCGGATCAGCGCTGCCGTTGAATCCCCGCCGATCGTGCCGGGAGGCTGCGAGCCATCGAGAATCGCGCCAGCCGCGACGATAACGCCAACCCTGTTCTCTTCCTCCGACTCGACCTCGACAGCACGGAGTGCACTGAGGTATCTGTCATGACTGACGCGTGGATAGTCATCGTCATCATCGTCGTCGTTCTCCTCGCCGCGCATCAACGTGTCCAGTCGCGCTTTGATCTCGTCGCGCGCCAGCAACTCATCCACCAGACCATAGTCCAGGGCCAATCGCGCCGAGTCGCCCTCTGCCGCCATCAGGAGATCAGCGGCATTGTCCGCATATTCCTGCAATGCCGCCTCGTTCAGCTCTCTGGCAGCCGTCACGTCCGCCTGATAGGCATCCCAGAGTGCGCCGAGATACTGCTCCACCGCTTCGCGGTGTTCATCAGACATATCGTCGCGCGTGATCGGCTCAACAAAGGACTTGTATTCGCCGACCCTCCATACATTGACGTCAATCGATAGATTCTCGATCGCCGCTCGATAGTAAGGCATATAGCGGCTGTAGCCATCGATGTAGACGAAGCCCATCGGGTTCAGATAGATCTCATCGGCGTGGGCGGCAAGATAGTATTGATTCCGGTCGAATCCGTCGCCGAACGCGATAACCTGCTTTTCGCTCGCTTTGAATAGAACGATCTCATTGGCCAGTTCCTGCAGCTTGCTCAGGCCGGAACCATTCATTCCGCCAAGGTCCAGAACGAGCATCTCGATCCGGTCGTCATCTCTGGCCTCGCGAATCGCCTCGATAAGATCCTGGAGCAACACTTCCTGTTGCGGAATACCGCGCGCTTTGGCGATCGCCCGATCGATGGGATCACCGGAGAGTTGCTCAACCAGCGCCCCCTGCGGCGCAAGGACCAGTGCCGCGTTCTCGGGAACCGTCGGGACTTCCGGTGACAATGCGGCCAGCACGATGATCATCAGGAACAGCAGAAAGATCAGGCTTAGACCCTTACGCAAGCCATCGAGTACCCGCCAGAGGGTACGGAACAGGGCGAAAATCGGGCGTAACAGTTTCATGACAAAGCTTACCTCTCGAGAAGGCTATCGAGTGCTATCACCCTACTCTATCAGCACAAGCGACAATGCCGGCCAGTAGGCGATAAGAAACACGGATAGTAGTAATACCACGAAAAATGGCAGCGTCGCCCGGTAGATATCTGCAATGCTGCGTTCGAATCGAAAACTCGCGATAAAGAGATTCAGCCCTACCGGCGGCGTGAGATATCCCAACTCCATCGTTGCCAGAAAAATAATTCCCAAGTGTATCGGATGAATGTCATATTGAGCGGCAACAGGAAGAACCAGCGGCACGACAAGAACGATCGCGGAGAAGATATCCAGAATAGCGCCGAGAATCAGTAGAAAGATAATGAGCGCAAGAAGAAAAGTGCCCGGCCCCGAAACATAGGTGTCGACTATCCCGAACAAAATTTCTGGCACACCCGCGTAAATCATGTAGTTCGTGGATGCCAAAGAGACGCCGAGAATCATGAATATCGCGCCAACGAGTACCATCGACTCACGCATGATCGTCGGCACAGTGGACCAGGGTATTTCCTTTCTGATAAAAATTTCCACGAGAACGACGTAGAGCGCAGTAACAGCCGCGGCTTCCGAGACAGCAAAGTAGCCACTATAGATTCCGCCAAGAACGACAATCGGCAGCGGCAGCTCCCAGGCCGAGTCGCGTAAAGACGCGAGTACCTTTTTACCGGAAGCGTCAGCGAGCGATGTACGGATATGGCGGTTTACCCAGAAGCTGTAAATCGACAACAGCAATACCATCAGCAGCCCGGGAAACACACCGGCCAGAAACAGGTCATCGATAGAGGCGCTCGCTACGACGCCGTAGAGTATCAACGGCAACGACGGCGCGAAGAGCAGCCCGAGGCTGCCGGAGGTCGTAATCAGCCCCAGGCTGAACCGCTCATCGTAGCCCGCACGAGAGAGCGCAGGATAAAACAGCGCACCCAACGCGATAATCGTCACCCCGGATGCCCCGGTGAACGCTGTGAACAACGCACAGGTCGCCAGGCAGACGATTGCCAGACCACCGGGAAGCCAGCCCAGCAAGGCCTGCGAGAGCCGAACCAGCCGCTGCGGAGATTGGCTCTCGCTGAGCAGAAAACCTACGAAAGTAAACAAGGGGATCGCGACGAGAATCGGCATCTCCGCTAAACCGAAGATCTCTATTCCCATCAGTGACAGGTCAATCTCGGAGCGGTAGAAGCCAGCCATCGCGCTCGCCGCGATGACGGCGAAAAGCGGCGCGCCCAGTAGCGCGAGCACGATAAGAACGATTCCCGTCAGAATCATGGATCTCTTCGACGAAGCCCGGAGACCGTTCTCAGGGCATAGCGATAGCAGATCAGTGAAAACCCGAGCGGCAGGATCAACTGAAAGATCCATGCGGGCCAGTCATCCATCAGCATATCGCCATACAGGCGGGAGTCCTGAACGAAACGCCACGAGTGCCAGGCCAGCATTCCGGTAACAACCGCCGTAAATAGATTGGTCACAACGGCTGCGAGTTTTTGTAGCGGCTCGCTCAGTGATCGTGACAGCAGGTCAATCTTGATTTGCTTGTTTTCACGGCTTGCCGCAACCGCACCGATCAACGCCAGCCACAGGACCATAAGACGAACGAGGCCGTCGCCCCAGGACAGGCCCGTAGAAAAAACGTTGCGGAGAAGAATCTGAGAGCTGGCCAGCAGTATCAGGCCGGACAGTAGTAGCGTGAGCAGCGTGCTCTCCAGCCAGCGCCCCCAGCGCTCCATGCGCTCAAGCCATGACGCAGGTTCCGGGTTAGCGCCCGAGCTATTCAGTGACCCGATGCTCCATCAGCTGGGCCGTCGGAGAGCCTGCGCCGGCACGATATTCCTCCAGAATGGCCAACAGCTTGTCGAGCAGATCAGCGTCAATATCGCGTCGCTCGCGCAGCTCGGTATAGAGTCCTTCAATCGTAGTGCGCCAGCCCGGGATCTGGTCGGAATGAACAGGCACGAACTCGATGCCGGCATCTCTGAGAACAGCCTCTGCTTCAAGATTGTCGGTGCGCGTCTGAGCATCGAGACTGGCCATCACACCGCTCATCACGCCACGGACCAGCTCCTGATCCGCCGCAGATAGCCGATCGAATACGCGATTGTCTATCGCGAAAATCCCGAGCGCGTAGGCGATCGGCAAATCAGTAACGTATTTCACCTTCGTATGCCATTGAAGAACAAGCGCCACGACGGTCGACGCCGCAACTACGTCGAGCAGACCGGTTTGTAGTCCGGTCAATACATCCGTGGGAGGAAGAACGACGGGCGATAACCCCATCGCTTCGAGCACACGGAAGCCTATCGGATCGCCTTCCGGGCTCCAGACTTTGCGGCGCCGCATGTCGTCGATACTGCTAATAGGTTCGTTAGCCATCATCTGGGCGAAACCACCCTCGATAAAGCCGAAACTCGTAAAGCCGGCTTCGCGAAGGCCGACCTCCAGGTCGGCGTCAAGTCGCTCGCGCACATAGTCAACTTCGTCCAGCGAGCGAAACAGTAACGGAATACCGTAGATATTGAATCCGGAATATCGCTCACCGAGCCCACCGCCGGTGAAGGCGCCACCCTGAAGCTGTCCGACGCGAATCTTTCTAAGGACCTGCGAGTCGTTCCCCATGATTCCGCCGGGATAGAACTTGATCGTTACACGCCCTTCACTGCGCTCCCGGATCACTTCCGCACCCGCGCGCATCTCCCGCATCCAGCCGGAACCATCCGGCGCTACGGTCGCGACCTTGATTTCCTGTGCCTGCGTCGGCGTGAGGTGAAATAGCCCAAGTAGCAGTGCGCAGCTGAGCGTGATCCCCGAATTGAGATTAGGTGTCTTCATTCTCTATGTCCGTTAGAAGTAGTCAGCGGACGACGCCAGAAGTTCCTCGGCATCGCGTTTCGCAAGGACGTTAAACAACGTTCGTCCTGGCGCCTCGGCCGGTGCCTCGAGCACTTCCGTCAATAGCCTGTCATGTAGCTCCTGCTCGAACATCATGCGACCGTAGCGACGGGCATATTCTACCTTCGCCGACAAGTCAGTTCCGTTACTCAGTTCAATAGCGCGCTCGAAATGAGCTTTCGCGATTTCCAGCTCGCCGCCGAGCGCCGGCGGCCTCATGGCGTACAGAATACCAAGGTAAACGTGCACACCACCGTTGTCGTAGGTCTCATCGAGTTCGTGTACTCGCTCCATCGCCGCCTGCACCCACGGGAGTTCACCGACCGCGCTCCAGTCGGAGCTCGTCGCGTCCAGATGACTGAGCCAGCTGACGCTATAGGCATAGAGGAACTCGACGCGTTCGTCATCGATCTGCTCGAGTTCCGCGATGAATAGGTCGTACTCCAGGCCCGACCAGTTACAGGACGGTGGATAGTCCAGGCAGAGTGCCCGCTCTCCGTAGCGACGGCTCTTTGCCGTCAAAATGGCACCATGCGCTTCGTCGTTGGCGAATCGCGATCCGTAAAGCGCGAAGAGCTGCGCACCGGCGGCCAGTAGTTCAGCATTATCCGGACGCTCGATAACGAGCCCGTCGATGATCAGCAGATAGGCCGGCAGGCCGGCATTGACGATAGCCGGGTCGTCCTGATTGAGAATTGCCGCGGAAAGGGTATCAGCGGCGAAGCCGCCGACAGCTGACACTACGCAGCCGCCTGTGCCGAGCAGTGAGACAGCCGCAAGCAGAGCAAGACTCCGACCCGCGAAGCTCCTGGAGCGGCGTGTCATCGGATTTGCACCTGTGGCGCGTCCCGTTTCCCTGCTAGAGCTTTTCCTTGATTCGTGCGGACTTGCCACTTCGATCACGGAGATAATAGAGCTTCGCGCGTCGGACATCGCCGCGACGCTTGACGGTGATCTCAGCTACGGCATGGCTATGCGTCTGAAAGACACGCTCAACGCCTTCGCCATGGGAAATCTTGCGAACCGTAAACGCCGAATTCAGCCCGCGGTTACGCTTGGCAATTACAACGCCCTCGTAGGCCTGCAGCCGCTCGCGTTCACCCTCTTTAACCCGAACCTGCACGACGACCGTATCGCCGGGTGAAAAGTCGGGGACGTCCGTCTTGAGCTGCTCCTGCTCTATCTCTTTAATTACTTTGGACATTGCTTGATCCTCAAATGTCTACTGTCGTTGTCTCGTCATGCTCGCCGATATACTCGTCAAGAAGCGTCTGCTCCTCCGGCGTTAATCCTCTCTCCGCCAGCATCTGCGGGCGGCGCTTCCAGGTCCGTCCGAGCGCCTGTTTCAGGCGCCATCGCCTGATCGCGCCGTGATCCCCCTGCGTCAGCACCTCAGGGACCGCCAGACCGTCTGCTTCCTCAGGGCGAGTGTACTGAGGATAGTCCAGTAGTCCAGCCATAAATGACTCTTTCTGCGAAGACTCCTCGTGGCCCAATACGCCAGGAAGAAGTCTGGCGACGGTATCGATAACCACCGCGGCCGCGAGTTCCCCGCCACTGAGCACATAGTCCCCCAGTGACAACTCCTCCGTTACTTCGCTGGCGACAATTCTTTCGTCCAGACCCTCGTAGCGCCCTGCGACCAGCAACAGTCCGGGACTCCGCGCCAATTCTAGCGCCAAAGCCTGGTCCAGAGGCCGCCCCTGGGCACTCAATACAAACTCCCGACTCTTCTCCGGCAGCGCGCTTCTCGCCTGCCGTATCGCGTCGCGCAGTGGCTCGTACTTCAGCACCATGCCCGGCCCGCCACCGTAGGGCCGGTCGTCCACCGTCCGATGCACGTCCGCGACGAAATCCCGCGGTGACACGTGCCCGACGCTGACCAGCCCGCTCTCGCAAGCCCGGCCCACCACGCCATAGCGGCTAACCGGCTCCACGATCTCCGGTAGTAGCGACACGACGCTGATCTGAAACATCCAGCCTCCGACCCGCTAGTACGTTGGATCCCAGTCCACAACAATCAGACGCTGATCCAGTTGCACGTCCTGCACGACTTTGTCCTGCACGAACGGAATCAGTCGCTGACGATCTCCTTCGACCACCATCACATCGTGACCACCGGTCTCGAACAAATGGTCGAGCCTACCGAGTGTCTGCCCGGCTGTGGTTACGACCTCCATACCCTCGAGATCCGTCCAGTAGTATTCACCAGGGTCGCAGGGTGTCAGTGCGCTCCGTTCAACGGCGATCTCGGCACCAACAAACTCGTTCGCTTCATCACGGTCATCAACGCCGAGCAGCTTCGCGACTACCGTTCGTCCCTGATTCCTGCCCTGCTCGAGCTTACAAATCTTCTCATCGCCATCACGGCGCAGAATCCAGGTCTCGAACGCGACGATGCCGTCTCGGGGATCCATATAGGAAAAAACCTTGACCCAGCCTTTAACACCGAACAGGCCGCTGATACGGCCCAGTGTTACGAGTTGGCGAGCTGCCCCGCTCACTGCGGTTGCCCTCCGGGTTCACACCCGAACTAGGAAGCCTCGCTGCCTCTTGCCTGCTTCACCAGGTTGGCGACGCGCTCGGAAGGCTGTGCGCCCTGCGATACCCAGTAATCTGCACGCTCCAGGTCGAGCCTGAGCTTGCGCTCGCCACCGGCGGCGATCGGGTTGAAGTACCCCAGTCGCTCGATGTAGCGCCCGTCGCGACGATTACGGCTATCCGTCACGACAATGTGATAGAAGGGCCGTTTCTTCGCGCCACCACGCGATAACCGGATACTGACCATAGAGTTTCGCTCGTTGAGAATTTGTCAAAACCAAAACGGCCGCCAAAGACGACCGCTCGATGAGGTGCGAATTCTACCCGATTTACCCGATAAGTGAAGGCTCCAGGAGGCCTGAAACGCTATATTTTTTGCGGATTAGCGTCTTCGCCCGGGTGGCGGCCGTCCCTGAGGGACCTGTAATCCGCCCAGCAGGCGCTCCATGCCGCCCTTGCCCACCCGTTTCATGGTCTTCGCGAGCTGCCGATGCTGCTTCAGAAGGCGGTTGACGTCCTGAATCTGGAGTCCTGCGCCATTGGCGATCCGGCGCTTCCGCGATCCATTGATGAGTTCCGGGCGGCGCCTTTCGGCCGGCGTCATGGAGTCGATAATTCCGATCTGGCGCCGAATTTGCCGCTCATCGATCCCGGCCTGCGCTGCTGCCGCTGCGTTTACCCCGGGGATCTTCTCGAGCAGTGATCCCATATCGCCCATGTTCCGGAGTTGCTCGAGTTGGGTACGGAAATCCTCGAGATTCAGCCGTCTGCCTCGCTTGACCTTTTTGGCCATGCGCTCGGCTGCATCCTGATCGACATTGCGCTGTACGGACTCGACGAGTCCGACGACATCTCCCATACCGAGAATCCTCGATGCCATACGCTCCGGATCGAAGGCCTCGAGCGCGTCGAGCTTTTCCCCGGTACCCAGCAGCTTGATCGGTAGGCCCGTTACCTCGCGGACCGACAGGATCGCGCCACCGCGGGCGTCTCCGTCGACCTTCGTCGCGATCACACCACCCAGCGGCAGCGTCTCGTGGAAGGCCCGCGCGGAAGTAACGGCATCCTGGCCCGCCATTGCGTCGAGCACGAACAGCGTCTCGTGTGGCGATACCGCCGCATGAACGGCCTTCGCCTCGTCCATCAGCTCGGCGTCAATGTGCAGACGCCCGGCCATGTCGACAATTAGCCATCGACGCTTGTCGCGACGTGCTTCAGCAAGCGCCGCTCGAGCTATTTCGACCGGAGAGTCGGACTCGCTCGAGGCCACCGGCATCCCCAGATCGGCTCCCAGCTTCGCAAGCTGCTGCCGGGCAGCGGGCCGATGGACATCGGTACTGACCATGAGCACATCATCGCGTCGCGCACCGGCCAGATGTCCGGCCAGCTTAGCGGCCGTCGTGGTCTTACCGGCGCCCTGCAGCCCAACGAGCATGATCACCGTCGGATTTGCTGTTCGCGCGATTTCTGCGGTGCTGCCACCCAGGACCGCTACGAGCTCATCGTGAACTATCTTTACGAATGCCTGCCCCGGATTAAGGCTCCGCGCGACCTCCTCGCCCAGCGCTCGACCGCGCACCCGATCGATAAAGGCCTTCGCTACCGGCAGCGCGACGTCGGCTTCAAGCAATGCCATCCGGATCTCGCGTACGGTCTCCTGGATATTCTCTTCGGTGATTCGGCCGCGGCCGGTAACGCGCGCCAGTGTCGCGCTGAGACGATCGGAAAGTGAACGGAACATCGGGGATTCGCGAAGGCGCAGCTTGGGAATTCGGCTCAGACTAGCATGAGCGGGCGACTCCGGAGAAACCGCTCGGAAATCGGTGACTTAGCAGATCGTCGCATTGGATCCTTGACACTCGCTCCAGCCTTCGTCCACTCTACAGCCATCTTTGGTAACAGGAGGGTCACCGTACTTGAGTGACGACGTTCCCTTAGGGCTATTATTCGCCCTTCTCATCGTTCTGCTCTTTCTCTCGGCGTTCTTCTCTAGCACGGAAACCGCCCTCATGCGCCTCAACCGCTACAGGTTGCGGCATCGGGCTAGGTCTGGCCTGCGCTCTGCCAAGCTGACCGAGAGCCTCCTCCAGCAACCCGAACGACTGATTGGTCTTATCCTGCTCGGTAACAATGCCGTCAACCTCGCGGCAGCGGCACTGGTGACCGTGATATCCATAAGACTCGGCGGCGAAGCGGCAATCTTCGTCGGTACGCTGATCCTGACGTTCGTGGTATTGATCTTCGCCGAAGTTGCGCCCAAAACTATTGCAGCCAGAAATCCATCCAGGCTCGCGCTGCCCGCCGCGCTGATCTACTACCCGTTGATGAAGGTCGCCTATCCGCTGGTGTGGCTGATCAACCTGATGGCCAACGGTCTCCTGTGGTTGCTCGGCGTACGTGACGACAACAATAGCAGCCACGACCTGAGCGCAGCCGAGCTTCGCACGGTTGTGACGGAAGCGAGTGCGCTGATACCGGACCGGCATCAGCGCATGCTGCTCAGTATTCTGGACCTGGAAGATGTGACGGTGGACGACGTCATGGTTTCACGCCAGGAGATCGATGCGATAGACCTCGACGAACCCTGGGAAGACAACCTTGAAGTCATTCGCAGGAGCCGGTTCAGCCGGCTGCCGGTCTTTCGCGGAGATATCGACGATATCGTTGGTATTGTTCGCCTGAAAAATATACTCGACTATCTCGCCAAGGGAACACTGATCGAAAACCTGCTACTCGAGAAAACGGCAGAGCCCTACTACGTCCCCGAAGGTACCCCGCTGCACATCCAACTCGCGAGCTTTCAGCGACTAAAGCATCGGGTCGCGCTGGTTGTCGACGAATACGGCGATGTCCAGGGACTCGTGACCACCGAAGACATCGTGCGCGAGATCGTCGGCGAATTCGGTTCCGACCCGGATGAGGACGGCCCGGAGATTCTGCGGGAGAGCGATAGCAGCTACGTAATCGACGCGGGCTCCAACATCCGGCAGTTGAATCGTCTGATGAACTGGAATCTGCCGACGGATGGTCCGAAAACGCTGAACGGGTTGATCGTCGAACAACTCGAGACTATACCCAAGACCGGGACCGGCCTGACCGTAGCCCTGTACCCGATAGAAATTCTCGATACCACAGAGCACGCGATCAAGAAGGTTCGCGTGCTGATACCGAACGAAGCTGCCGAAGCCTCGTAGCAATCACAACCCGGTCGCTGACGGACAGCAGCAGCTACGAGAAAGCCACTTCGAGCGCCTGGCTCAGACGGTCGACGGCGATAACTTCCATCCCTTCAATCGGTTGCTGAGGTTTATTACCGCGGGCAACCAGAGCGCGGGTAAAACCGTGCTTGCGCGCTTCGGCCAATCGTTCTTCGCCGAATGGTATCGGTCGAACTTCGCCGGTCAGTCCGATCTCACCGAACGCGACCAGATCGTCGGGGAGCGCGCGCTCACGAAAACTGGAAAGTAGAGCCAGCGTCACGGGCAAATCGGCTGCCGTTTCGGCGATCTTCAAGCCGCCAACGACGTTAGCGAAGACATCACTGTCCCCTACGGCGATGCCGCAGTGCCGATGCAGCACCGCAAGGAGTAGCCCGAGCCGCTGAGAGTCTAGCCCCTGGGCAACCCGACGCGGATGACTCCCGGCATTCTGATCGACAAGTGCCTGAACCTCGACGAGTAACGGCCGCGTACTCTCCCGGGTTACCAGCGTGACACTCCCGGGAACGGGCGACGTGCGCCTCGCAAGAAAAATTGCCGATGGATTCTTAACCTCCTTAAATCCCTGCTCGCTCATGACAAAGAAGCCGAGTTCGTTGGCGGCACCGAAGCGGTTCTTCACTGCCCTGATGATCCGGAAACGACTTCCGAGGTCGCTCTGGAAATACAGCACCGTGTCGACCATGTGTTCCAGCACGCGCGGGCCAGCCAATGTCCCTTCCTTGGTCACATGCCCCACGAGCACTGTCGCAACGCCATGGCTCTTCGCGAAACGCACGAGCTGCGCCGCACACTCGCGGAGCTGGCTGACCGAGCCGGGAGCCGATTCGAGCTGGTCGCTGTACAGCGTCTGAATGGAGTCGATGACCAGAAAAGCCGGTGGTGCCGCCTCGAGCCGGCCGACGATCGTCTCTACGTTGGTCTCGGCCAGAAGATCGACTGCCGCCTCACTGACCGAAAGCCGCTCGGCCCGGAGACCAATCTGATCCAGGGATTCCTCACCCGTGACATAGCAGGCCGAGCGATTGGCGCTAATTTTGGCAACTGCGCTCAACAAAAGCGTCGACTTACCGATGCCCGGATCGCCTCCGATCAACACGACCGCGCCCGGAACCAGGCCGCCGCCCAGAACGCGGTCGAGTTCGGCCAGGCCGCTTTCCATGCGTTCGACATCGGTAATATCCAGCTGATCAAGCCGCATCATTGGCGATTCGGCGCCGGCAAAGCTTCTCGCAGGCTTTCCGCGGCTCGATTCGCGGGTCTCCGAGAGCGCATTCCATGCGCCGCAGTCGGGGCACTGGCCCTGCCATTTCAGGTGCTGCGCTCCACAGCCGTCGCATAGGTAAATCCGCTTTGTCTTCGCCATAGACCTAGGATATCACCTGCTGACGTCAGAACTCGGCCTCAGAACGGCGAAAGTATTGGGATTCTCCGTGCGAAACCTGCTCTAGTTCACACGGCATAAGACGCGGCGCTGGCATACTTTCCGTCCTGGCGATCCGAACTATGAATGGCAATACGACAACTCACCCGTCTCTCGGCCTGGCCGTCCTCGCAGGCGTACTTGCCATTGGCGCTCTCAGCTTGCCGCCACTGGATGCGGTACAGCGGGCGGATCGCGTCCTGTACGACTGGTGGACACGAACGGCAGCACCACAAGCGCCCGATGAGATCATCGTCGTCAACATTGATAATCCGGCCTGGTTCACAGATCTGGCGCGAATTGCCCGACAACAAGGGGCGCGCCTGTCGATGAGCTCACTGGCTGCCCCCACGGCCAACTACTCCGGTGCTCTCGAACTGGGACCCGTAGCGGTCGCCCCGGCCGGGGCACAGCTGCTGCGAGAGACGGATTGGGAGCGCGGGGGTTATCTCTGGCTACAGCCTGACTTCGACGGCGTGATTCGACACGAGCGGCCTCTGGTAGGCAGTGGTGCGGCCGTACCGTCGCTGGCATTGGCCGGAAGCATCGCGCTGCAGCGCGCTGACCCATCCGCGCCACAACAATCCGATATCGTCGCGCTTAGCGCTCCGCTGAGCGTCGACACCCAGGGACGGCGCTGGATTCGCTTCTTCGACCCGGCCAGCTTCCACTCAGCCACACGCGCGCAGATACTCTCCGACCCATCGCTACTCGCCGGAAAAATCGTTATCGTCGGGCAGGAGAATACGAGGCGCTACGCGACACCGGTCGGCGCGCTAACAGTCCAGGAACTGCTAGCGCAGCAGTTTGCCGGTTATTGGCTGGATAGCACTATCACCACCATGACGGCAGAGAACAGCGCCGTCGTCTGGACCCTCTCCGGCCTGTTGCTGGTGCTTGTCGTCGCGCTTCCTCTGAGCCTGGCCTGGAATGCGATCCTCCCGGTCCTCGGCTCAATCGTGCTATTGGCGGGCGGAGCCGGTGCCTTCTTCTCTGAATCGCTGTGGTATCCCATCGCAGGCCCTGTACTACTCGCGCTGGTGGGTGGCGCCTGCAGCATCTGGGCGCGGAGGGGACGCAGTGGCGTCGCTACCGACCTAGCAGAGGAGCCTTCACCCGCAACAGACTTCGTGATGGCTGCGAGGGGCACCGTCGCCGCGAAGCCGGCTGCAGTTGCCACGACAGCGGAGCAACAACCAGCGGCCGCGCCGGAACCTGGCGACCCTGAAAAGGTTGACGATTCGGCCGCGCTGAAGCGTCGATCGACGGATCCGCGAAACGACATCGACGACTCGCCCAGCCCCGAGACCGTCCCGGATGATTCGATTCTGACGCTGGGGCGCTACGAACTATTGAAGAAGATAGGGCGCGGCGCCACCGGCCTTGTGTATCTCGGTCGAGACCCGAAGATCAATCGCAAGGTCGCGATCAAGACAATCGATCTCGCTGAAGAGTTTGAGGTCGACGAGATCGACGAGATCAGAGAACGCTTTCTGGCAGAGGCCGAAACGGCGGGAAGACTCAGTCACCCGAACATCGTCACAATCTTCGATACCGGAGAGGAAAACAACGTCGCCTATATTGCGATGGAGCTTCTGCGGGGTCGACATTTGAGCGACCACACCCTGCCCAGCCGTCTTCTTCCCGTTCCTACAACGCTGGAGTTACTGGCGCGGGCAGCTAAAGCCCTTGAATACGCCCATCGCCACAAGGTCGTTCACAGGGATATCAAGCCAGCCAATATTATGTATGATTCGGGCACGGACGCGTTGAAACTGACCGATTTCGGTATCGCGAGGTTGATGGACGTCAGTCGTACTCGAACGGGAATCGTACTTGGGACACCGTCATTTATGTCTCCCGAGCAACTGGAAGGAGAAAAGGTGGACGGGCACACCGACTTTTTCGCGCTAGGCGTCACTCTGTATCAGCTACTGACCGGCCACCTTCCCTTTCGCGGAGAATCGATCACGGAACTGATGTTCGTTATCGCGAATGAACCGCATCCGGCGGCGACTTCGGTTCGGTCGGACCTTCCCGAGGGAATAGACGCCGTAATGGATAAGGCATTGGCGAAGAAACCGGCAGACCGCTTCAGTTCGGGTACCGAACTGGCACACGCTTTACGACAACTCGCGGCGCAGGCCGCTTAGTCGCTCCGCTACTGATGACGCCGAAATGAGCATGAAAAAGAAATTCGATCACGTCGAGCTCACCGATACCGGCCGGGTCAGGGACCACAACGAAGACTCGATCGGCGCGATCCCGGATATCGGACTCTGGGTGCTGGCGGATGGCATGGGCGGTTATAACGCCGGTGAGGTCGCGAGCGGTATTGCCGTAAAGACAATTCTTGACCTGGTTCGCGAGGCCTGCGAGCGAGAGGATCGTGCGGCTGTCGAGACCAGCACCGGCTATATGCGCCAGACCATCGTGCTTCGAGACGCCATTCTTCGCGCTAACAAGATCATCAATCAGACCGCGCAGTCGCAGCCGCAATGTGAAGGCATGGGAACAACGCTCGTAGCCTGTCTGCTATACGACAACCGCGTCTCTATTGCACACGTTGGCGACTCCAGGCTGTACAGGATGCGGTCAAACCGCTTCGAACAGATCACAATGGATCACTCGCTCCTGCAGGAATTAGTCGATCGCGGCTTCTACTCTCAGGAGGAAGCGCAGCGTTCGACCAATCGAAACTACGTCACGCGTGCACTCGGCGTCGAACCGAGTGTCGAAGTCGAAATTCAGGAGGTCGACGCAGAGAAAGACGACTACTATCTACTCTGCTCGGATGGCCTTCCGGACATGGTTGAAGACGAAGATATTCACTTAACTATCAGTACCTTCAACGATAATATCTCGACAATAGGTGAGCAGTTAGTAAGGCTCAGCAACGACAATGGTGGCCGGGATAATATCTCGGTCATTCTTGTGCGTATCAAGGACGCGTTCCCGGCCGGATCAGGACTGTTCAACAAGGTCCGCCACTTCTTCGGTTAACTTAGAAACAGGATATTTACGATGGCACGCTTGATCCTCAGTTTAGACGGGCAAACCCTGGCTGAGTACAACATGACCAAGGAGCGCTATACAGTTGGCCGGCTCCCGGACAACGATATTCGCGTCGACAATGCGGCCGTCAGTGGTCACCACTCGCTGATTATTAACATCCTGAACGATTCCTTTCTCGAGGATTTAAACAGCACCAACGGCACGTACGTCAACGGCAAGCTGATCAAGAAGCACGCGCTGCAACACGGCGATGTCATAACCGCCGGCCATCACCAGCTGCGCTATGTCGACGATCAGGGTGACGTCAGCACTGCCGAAGATGAGTTCGAGAAGACCATGGTGATCGAGCCTGAAGGTCAAATGGAAGAACAGGTCGCCAGGGCCGCGCAAGTCATCGAACAAGCCGCTTCCAGAAATGCTGCGGCCGCTGCCGTACAACCGGCACCTGTAGCCGCACCGGCAGCGCCAGCAGTTCCAGCGACACCAGCGCCGGCTTCGCAGGCGACTGGCGGCGACTACTCGTCCGAGCAGGTTGCACAGGTTCTGGACCAGCAGAGCGCGCCGGTTCTACCCCGCGCAAAGCTCCAGGTACTTTCAGGTACCTTCGCCGGCAAAGAACTGGAACTCGCGAAGGCTTTAACGACGCTCGGTAGCCCCAGCATCCAGGTGGCGGCCATCACCCGGCGTGCCGAACGTTTCTATATCGTGCACATTGAAGGCGGTGCACAGAACAAGTTTCCGCAGGTCAATGGCCAGGATATCGGCGCGCAGGCACGGCGCCTCGCCGACAATGACGTGATTGAACTCGCCGGCGTGAAGATGGGCTTCTTTCTGATCTAGATCGGTCTGACGAGAAGATCAGCCGTAGACACCGTCGCCGTAAGCTTCGGCGACGAGATTCTCGAACTTCGTAAACTCGCCCATAAAGGTCAGGTGGAACTCTCCGACCGGGCCGTTTCGTTGTTTACCGATGATTATGTCGGCGACACCTTTACGCGGTGTGTCCTTGTCGTAAACCTCTTCACGATAAATAAAGAAGATCACGTCAGCGTCCTGCTCAATTGCACCGGATTCGCGCAGGTCCGACATGACCGGCCGCTTGTCCGTCCGCTGCTCCACACTTCGATTCAGCTGCGATAAAGCGATTACCGGAACATCGATTTCCTTCGCGAGCGCCTTCAGAGAACGGGAGATCTCGGATATCTCGGTCGCACGATTCTCGTTCGTCCCGGATATCTGCATCAGTTGAAGGTAGTCAATAACGATCAGGCCGAGATTGTTCCTGCGCTTCAGCCTTCTTGCGCGAGCGCGGACTTCGGTTGGCGTCAGAGCCGGCGCATCGTCGATGAAGATCGGTGCATTCGACATCATCGAGACAGCGGAGTTTATCCGCGGCCAGTCGTCATCTGACAGGTTCCCCGTTCGAAGATGAGACTGGTTCACGCGCCCGATCGAGCCGATCATCCTGAAGCTCAGCTGCTCGGCTGACATCTCCATACTGAATATCGCAGTCGGAATCTGATGGCCGATCGCCGCGTTCTCGGCGATATTAATCGCCAGCGATGTCTTACCCATCGACGGCCGGCCGGCAACGATAATAAGATCGCCGCGCTGCAGACCAGCGGTCTTCTCGTCCATCTCCGCGAAACCGGTTGGAATGCCCGTAATATCGCCATCCGTTCGACTGAGGACGTCGAGCCGGTCAATCGTACCGGACACAACATCCTTAAGCGGCCGGAAGCCCTGGCCCGTGCGCTGACCGGCTCGGCGATGTGGAAGACCTTCTGTTCTGCGAGGTCTACGAGTTCTGCAACGGGACGGCCTTCGCTGTCATGAGCGCTCGCCGCAATGTCGCCGCCAACCTCAATGAGTTCCCGAAGCATCGCGTTCTGCCGAACGATCTCAGCATACGCCCGAATATTGGCGGCGCTTGGAGTTTCCTGGACGAGCTGCGCGAGATAATCTACGCCGCCTGCCGCGGCCAACTCACCCTCGCGCTCCAACTGCTCGGTAACTGTGACGGCATCGGCCGGCTGATCACGCCCAACCAGTGTTCCGATCGTCTGGAATACAAGCCGATGATCATGACGGTAAAAGTCGTCTTCTGAGACCGCGTCTGCGACCTGGTCCCAGGCTCGCTGGTCGATCATCAGTCCGCCAAGCAGCGACTGCTCCGCCTCAACGGAGTGTGGCGGTAGTCGCAGCGCTTCTGAGGTGCCGGGAGCTAAGTTTTTCGATGCGAACGCTTCGACCATCTGTGCTGGCTCTATTTTCTACCAGCTTAGCATATCGAACTCTGCTTCAGCTCAGGCATCCTCTTCTTCGTCGGAGCCTGATTCGTCACTCGCCGAGGCTTCAGTTTCGTCGACGGAATCGTCGGATGCGTCCGGGTCAAACAGGACCTGGCCCTCTTCTCCTTCAACGGAGATCGTCACCGGAACATTCAAATCGGTGTGAAAATGGAACTCGATCTGATGCTCGCCTACCATTCGTAACGGTCCATCAGGAAGCCGAATTTCGCTTCGTTCGATGGAGAAACCGAGCGCCTCACAGGCTTCAGATATATCGGGCGTTCCAACCGAGCCGAACAGCTTTCCTTCGGGACCGGCATTCGCCTTTATGCGGAGAACCTGACCCTCGATCTGCTTCGCTCGCGCCTGGGCAGCCTCCAACTCCGTATGTGCCTTTGCCTCGAGTTCGGCACGCCGCGATTCGAATTTTTTAATATTCTCGGGTGTCGCGAGCGTTGCCTTGCCCTGTGGAATTAAATAATTTCTTCCGTAGCCGGGCTTCACCGTGACCTTGTCGCCCACGCCGCCGACGTTCTCAATTTTCTCGAGCAGTATGATTTCCACTTCGTACCTTCTCCTCTCAGGCCATTGGCTTCAATGGCGCCCTTAAATCAAACCAGTTGTCTACTAATCCCACCGATCCGAAGCCCAGTATGATGACTCCGGTCAATGGGGTAACCAAAAGAATATAGGCGATGCCTAACACCAAAGGGTGCCATTGCCTCGCCCGCGCCCAGGCGTGACCCACCGCCAGCCCCTGAAACCAGAATCCGAATAATGCCAGCGGAAACAGATTCTGAACGAGCGCTGCGTCGAGCACCAGACTGACCGCCATCAGTATCGTCGCCGGAATTCCCAGCACGCGGCCCAGTTTCAGCGAACGGAACTGCCTGCCGAACTGACCATCGGAGTTTGCAAAGGCGCTCCACCAATAGGCGAGCAGTAGCGCCGCTACGAGCTGAGCGAACACCACGGCAGCAAGCACACCAAAAAACAGCGCGTTCCAACTGCGCACAATCTCTAGCTGGGCGTCTGTCGCACCATTCGCCTGAAATACGCCGACCAGTTCCTCGACCGCGCTGCCTATCAGGACACTCGGATCCGGCCACAGGGTGAGAGCGATGAGAACGGATACAGCGCAAAACAGCAGGCTGCCCTGGAAGGCAAGCGCGAGGGAGTTCCCGGCGCGCACCAGTAGTCCAAGCGCGACACCGGCGAAGACGGTTGCCGTACCGAGCCAGGAGAGCATGCCGACATCGGCCGGCGATAGCACGCCCAGAACGATTATCCCGGCCGCTGCGCCCAGCGAGCTGGTGACACCGGCCGCTCCGCCACGACGAATCGTCTCTAGCGCGAGTAACGCTGTCGACACCAGCGGCAATACAGTCGCGAATGCGACTGCCACAAGAATCAGTCGGTAGCGCCGCTGCAATACCCATTGTACGAAGACCTTCATCCAGGGAGGTCCGCTCGTATTGAGCGTCCCCGTTAGTGCTGGTCGGTGTACGGGAGCAGAGCGAGAAAGCGGGCGCGTTTGATCGCCGTTGCGAGCTGGCGTTGATAGTGCGCCCGCGTACCCGTGATTCTGCTGGGGACGATCTTGCCGGTTTCCGTAACATAGGCCTTCAACGTCGTGAGATCCTTATAGTCGATCTCTTCGACCCCTTCAGCGGTAAAACGGCAAAACTTCTTGCGTCGAAAATATCTCGCCATGCTCAGCTCTCCTCTTTCTTCTCAGCGGACTCATCCGCTACTTCAGTCGCCGCTTCCTCGTCAGCTTCTTCGGTCGCAGACTTCGGTGCGGATTCTTCGGGCGCTACGTCGTCGGCTGCCGCTTCTGCCGTAGCGTCGTCGGCCGGTTCAGCTTCCGCTGCCGGGCTGTCTTCCGCTGGCTCAGCCGCCTCAGCCTCAGCTGCCTCAGCCTCAGCTGCCTTAGCTGCCTCAGCTTCGGCTTGAGCGGCCTTCTCAGCAGCAGCGGCACGCGCTACTTCGGCCGCTTTGACGCGGGCTTCTTCCGCAGCCGCCGCCTGGGCTTCTTTCGCCTTCTCTTCCTCTCTGGCCTTGGCCATGAAAGAAGCGTCGGTAATCGCTTTTTCACGCTTAACTACCAGATAGCGAAGAACCGCGTCATTGAAGCGGAATGCGCCGACGAGCTCATCGAGCGCAGGCTTGCTACACTCGATATTGAACATTAGGTAATGGGCCTTGTGGACCTTGTGGATCGGGTGGGCTAGCTGACGCCGGCCCCAGTCCTCTTCGCGATGGATATTGCCTTCGGCCGCCTCGATCATGCGTCGATAGCGTTCCAGCATCGCCGGGACCTGCTCGCTCTGGTCAGGATGGACCAGAAACACGACTTCGTAGTGTCTCAATGTTGGCTCCCTTCGGATTAAAGCCTCCCGACTTTCAGCGGTGAGGCAAGGAGTGACTAGTTGTTCGAGCCGGCAATGCTACTTGAGTGCCGGCGGCAGCTCAAGCATCGTGGCGCCTTGGACGACCAGTCTCCATCTGCCTCCCTAGCTCGAACAGCAGCACACCGGTAGCCACGGAGACATTGAGGCTCTCCACTACGCCCTGCATCGGAATCGAGACCAGTTCGTCGCAAAGTTCTCGCGTCAACCGGCGCAGGCCACGTCCCTCACCGCCCAGGGCCAGGACTATCGGGGTTTCCAGCCTCGCAGCGTAGACAGTCCGAGGAGATTCCGCGGAGGCGCCGACAATCCAGACGCCGGCATCCTTCAGCCAGTGAATCGTCGCAGCCAGGTTCGCGACCCGAACCAGCCGTACGGTCTCCGCCGCTCCGGTAGCGGCCTTAATAGCGACCGGCGTCAGCTTCGCCGCTCGATTGCGCGGCACAATGACCGCATCCATACCCGCCGCATCCGCCGTTCGGAGGCAGGCACCCAGATTCCGGGGGTCGTCAACACCGTCCAGGATCAACGCTCGAAACGATCTGCCGCGATCGATTACGAGCTGTTCGAGCTCGCGTATACCAACCTCCGCGGCTCCTTTCGTCTCAACGACGACTCCCTGATGGGCACCGCCCTGAGCCAACCGGTCCAGATCTGCTCGTGCCAACCGCTCGACGGGGACATCCAGCGCTTCCAATGCCCGGGCCAGCTTCGGCAGCTTTCCGGCAGACGAACCTCGCAACAACTTCACACTAACGATCGCTGCCGGGCGTTTGTCCAGCAGTGCCGTTACCGCGTGTACTCCGTAAACGCAGCGCTTGCCGGCACCCGTCCTGCCCTTAGCCACGCTGGCGTCGCCTGGCGCGGGCGGGGGGATCGATTTCGGCATCAGCAAGCACGAAGTCGATTTTACGATTCTCAACGTCAACCTTGACCAATCTCGCCCGGAGTTGATCGGTCAGTCGATAGGTCGCACCCGTGTGCTCGCCGGTCAGTTCGGTTCCTCCGGCTACCGGATGGTAGTAATCGCGCGGTAACGCGGTTACATGAATAAGTCCGTCGATCTGTAGCTCCGGCAAACGAACGAACAATCCGAACGGTGTGACGCTCGAGACGAGGACATCGAATTCATCACCGACATGTTGTTCGAGATAAGCACACTTCAGCCTCTCCTCGACTTGCCAGACGGCTTCGTCCGCGCGGCGCTCCGTTCTTGAGCAGTGCTGCCCCAAATCCTCCATCTCCGGCAACGCGTAGCGAAAGCCGTTCGCCCTTCCATGTTTCGACAAATGCTTGATAGCCCGGTGGATCAGCAGGTCAGGATAACGACGTATCGGAGAAGTGAAATGAGCGTAGCTGGGCAGCGCTAACCCGAAGTGACCAACGTTTCGCGGCTGGTAGTGAGCGCGACTCATACACTTGAGAATTACCGTTTCAATCAGCTCTTCTTCCGGGCGGCCGGCTGACTTCTCGATTACGCGACTGAGATCTCGGGGCTGGACGTTACTCGGCGACGACAACTTTATCCCAAGTCCCTGGAGAAAAACGATCAGCTCATCGATCCGGTCAGGATCCGGACCATCATGTACGCGATAGAGACCCGGAATTCGTGTCTTGCGGATGCGCTTCGCAGCCTCCACATTCGCGGCAATCATGCATTCTTCAATGATCTGGTGCGTTATTAAACGCCGACTGGCATGAACACTCTGGACACGGCCTCTGTCATCGAGCTTGATCTTCGTTTGGGGAATATCGAAATCGATCGCGCCCCGACGACGTCTTCGTCCGGAAAACGCCCCATAGACTGCCCGCAGAGGCTCGAGATGTCGTTTGAATTCGGCACGCTTCCCCTTGATCTTTCCGGCGAGAATTCGGTCTGCTTCTTCGTAGGTCAGTCGCGCAGCGGAACGCATCACAGCTTCGTAGAATTTCGACCGCGTCACTTCGCCTTTGCCCGACACTTCCATCTCGCAACACAGACATAGCCGATCGACGTTCGGCCGCAGAGAACAGAGCCCGTTGGACAACGGTTCCGGAATCATCGGCAACACCCGGTCGGGGAAATATACAGAGGTGCCGCGCGACTGCGCCGCCTGGTCCAGCGCGGAGTCGGCCTTGACGTAGTAGCTCACATCCGCAATCGCGACAATCAGGCGCCAGCCATCACCGCGCGGCTCGCAGAATACGGCGTCATCGAAGTCCTTTGCGTCAGCACCGTCGATCGTCACCAGCGGTACTTTGCGCAAATCGACGCGATCTCGTTTTGCAGAGGCGGGCACGCTGTCAGATAGCTTCGCTACATGTTCCTGTACGGCGTCGGGCCACTCCTCAGGAAGGCCATGAGAGAGAATCGCGACAACCGTCTCGATCCCCGGGTCGTCGAGACGGCCAACGACGCGAACGACCTCGCCGATTGCGTCGGTTCTTCCCGTCGGGTGCTCGACAATCGTCGCGCGAACAATATCTCCTACCTTTGCACCCGCGGATTTACCACGTGGGATAAGCACATGTGTCCCCGGCTCGCCCTCGGGCACGACGAGATGAATGCCGCGTTCTCGCACCAGCTTCCCCACGACCTCGGTTGTGGAGCGCTCCAGCACTTCGACCAGACGTCCTTCCCGTCCGCGCGGGCTGACCGTGACACGAACGGCAACGCGATCCCGGGACCACAACGATGACATCTCGCGCGCGGCCAGGTAGACGTCTTCTGAGCCGTCATCCGGTTGCAGAAAACCGAAGCCGTCGCGATGCGCCTGTATTACACCGGTAACGAGATCGAGGTGCTGAGTCAGACAATACTCGCGCGCCCGGTTGCGCAGGAGCTGCCCATCACGCGTCATTGCGCGCAGACGTTTCTCGAGGGATTTATGATGCGACTCGTGCTTGATTCCAAGGCGCGAGGCCAGAGATGCCAGCTTCAGCGGCCGCCCCGCTTTCTCCATCGCAGCCAATATGGCATCCCTTGAAGGTATAGGGTGCTCGTATTGACGCTCTGGCTTGCGGTTTGTCCGCCGTGTCCCGCGGGCCACTACGTCGAATTCCCGAGATGCTCGGGGGAAAGGTTGGGAGACATGATCCTCAGAGTTTACACCTGATTCCTGTCAGGCATGGGCAAAATTCGTTCTGCAGGCGAGTCTGATTGACAGTGCGGAGGTCAGTCAGTACATTCGAGCGCCTTCCTCGCTTGCCCAGGTGGCGGAATTGGTAGACGCGCGGCGTTCAGGTCGCCGTGTCCTTGCGGATGTGCGAGTTCGAGTCTCGCCCTGGGCACCATCTCACCACGATTCGAGTGAAGCAGAGCCGTGCCGAATCCACTAAAAATAGCGCTGTTTCGCAATATCTGGTTAGCGAACCTGGTATCGAATCTCGGCACGTGGATGCACGATGTCAGCGCAGGCTGGCTAATGACGGACCTGGCACCCGACCCTTTCATGGTGTCGCTGGTCCAGGTCTCCGTCGTTCTGCCGGGATTCCTGTTTACGCTCCCCGCAGGTGCCCTGGCAGATATCGTCGATCGGCGCCTGTACATCCTGGCCACCGTGGTGTGGATGACCGCAATGGCAGCGAGCATCGGCGTGATGACCGTGACGGGTCATACGACGCCATGGTCCTTAATACTCTTCACGTTCGCCCTGGGAACGGGGACCGCGATGATGATGCCTGCGTTCGTCGCTATGATCCCGGATCTCGTTCCACGCGATCAGTTGACGGCTGCCGTGACCGTTCACAGCATCGGCATGAATATTACGCGTGCGGTCGGACCCGCCGTTGCAGGCGGCTTAATCGCGTTAACCGGGCCCGGGCCGGTATTCCTGCTGAATGCCGTCAGTTTCGCAGGGATATTCATTGTCATGTACGGCTACCGAAGTACGCAGCCCAGGAGTACTTTGCCCTCGGAACGCTTTCTTGGCGCGCTGCGTACGGGGTATCAGTATGCGCGGCAGTCACCGCCTCTGCAGATTGTTCTGATTCGCGCAGTCGCATTCTTCACGATGATGAGCCCCGTGTTCGCCTTCCTGCCTCTGATCGTCAGAGAGGAAGTCGGCGGCGGTCCGCAAACCTATGGCCTGTTAGTCACCTCGATGGGCAGCGGTGCCGTAGTGGCCGGGCTCGCACTGACCCGGTTGCGTTCAAAAATATCCGCGAACCGACTCATGGCTTTCGGCGTCATCGCGGGGGCAAGTGCGGTACTCGGCCTCGCGTACATTCGTCTCGTGATTCCATTGGTCATCGTCATGTTCGTCGCCGGCGCTTCATGGCTCAGCGTCGTGTCGACTCTGCAGATATCGGCGCAGCTTACACTTCCTGCCTGGGTGCGGGCGCGGGGCCTGGCTATTTTTATCGCCGCCTTTATGGGCAGCATGGCGATCGGCAGCGCATTCTGGGGCTGGATTGCATCTGCGACCGATACAACATCCGCGCTAAGTCTTGCCCTCGTCTCCGGTATCGTCGCGAACCTGATCGCGGCCCGCTGGAAACTGGGAGAACATACCCCGTTAGATCAATCGGAGGCTTCTTCGATTCCGGAATCGATCGCCCCACTCTCGTCCGAAGGCCCGCAAGGTCCCGTCATGGTCCATGTTGAATATCTGATCGACCCGGAAGAACAAACACAGTTCGAAGCGGCCATGCGGGACATTCGACGCATGCGACTGCGAAACGGATCGGTTGCATGGGGTCTATACCAGGACACCGACAACGAGCGCGTCTACGTTGAGCACTTCGTTGACCCAAGCTGGCTCGACCATCTGCGGCGACGCGAGCGACTGACAGTTGAAGACATGGAGTTCAAACGCGTGGCGGACGCTTTCCACCGCGGTGACGACCAACCCGGGGTTAAACACTTCGTTGCCCGAGCTGCGCCCAAGCGCCGTCGCTAGAGAACTAGTCAATCGCGAAGCAGTAAAACAGCCCAACCCCGCCCCAGCTGACCAGCTCTTCCTGGCTGCAGCCGGTCGTCGTGTGCGACGAGTTCCAGGAGATATTGCCGTTACCGACGCGGTCAGAGTGACCTACCTGCGCCGCCCCCTCACTGTTGCTCGTCCAGTTGTTGCAGGTACGGTCTTCGCTTCCGGTGAATGCACGACCATCTGGCCGGGACCCGGCCAGAATGGAATGACGCCTCGGAAGAGGGTCGCCGATACCGTTAACGATCTCGCCATGTTCCGTAAGTGCGAACTCTTTCGTCAGATTACTTCCACGCTGCGCTTCTTCAAGCGTGTCGCCGTGAATTTCCGACGAGATGATCGGCCTGTTTAGTCGACGTTGCAGGTAGTCCAGAATTTTCGCCTTCGAGTGATACCACGGCCCCTCACCGATACGATCCCGCGCGTTCACCGCCGGCTGTCCCGGTCTCGCCTGCGTGCTGAGGTAGGCACGCCAGGTTTTATCTCCCGCGCCGACCGCAGCAGCCAGCAACTGGCAGTGCGCGTCGGCACCTTCCAGTCCGCCGAGGTTGCCGCCATCGCCTATCGGCTCGCTCGTCACGAAAAACGTCATCAGGCTAGATGGAATATCTTCCGAATCCGGCAATCCTGGGTCCTGCGCGAAGGCGGCACCACAGAAAGCCAGTGCCAATATCAGTCCAATAGATCTAATTTTCATTGTTACTCGCATAGTCCCGCTCAATCGATTGCGAAGCAGTAGAACATGCCGACACCGTGCGTCATCACGAGCGCGGTCTGACTACAGCCACGTGTGCCGTGGGACGAGTTCCACGAGCCATCGCCGCCACCATTGCGGTCCGGAAAACCGATCTGGACGTTCGGCTTGTCGACCGCGGCACCCATTCGGCGTCCGTTCGCTTCGAAATCAGGATCTTCGTTACTGGTCCAGTTGTTACAGGTGTAATCCATATCCGGCGGGAAAGCGGTTCCGTTGAGTTGTGAGCCGGTCAGCATCTCGTGACGATTGCTGTAGGGCGTCGTCTGGACATACTCCCAGTCGCGATCCCGCGAATCCTTGTAGTCGTTCAGTCCGGGAACGATCTGCCCTTTCTCGGTCAGCCCCGTCTGCTTATTCAAATTATTGCCCATTCTGGCGAGCTCAATCGTGTCGCCTTGCAGATGTTCAACATCCCGAGCGATCAATACACCGTGAAAGTTGTGCCACGGTCCTGAGCCGATGCGATCCCTGGCGTTCACGGCGGGAACCCCGGGGCGATCCTGCGTGCTTAAGTAGGCCTGCCACGTTCGGTCTCCGGCACCCACATTCTCCGCGAGAGCCTGGCAGTGTGCGTCTGCTCCGGCCAGACCGCCGAGGTTGCCGCCATCACCGATTGGCTTGCTGGCAACGAAGAACGTCATGGGTGTTCCACCTTCCAATCCATGCTGTGCGTGCGCTGCCGAGCATGCTGCTATCGTCAGCAGCAGGGTGACAGACAGGAATTCTTTTCTCACTATGTTCTCCACCAGGGCGCTTCAACAAGCGCGCCAATTCGTTGATCTCAAATTATAGCTCGGCCAGCTGCTGAAGGAGACGGCCTCTGAGACTGTAAGCCGGTACGAATCTCTGCACGCGAAAAGAATCGACTTCACCGGTATAAATGAAGCCCTGCGAGTCGACTGCAATCATATGCAGGCCGAAGAATTGCCCGCCGTTCTCGCCCATGCTCCCGACGGAGCCGACAACCTCACCGTCGTCGCGATTCAGGAACCAGACCTTACCATTCATCCGGTCCGAGATAAAAAGATAACGCTGATCTTCATCGGCAGAAAACGCCACTCCACCGGCTGATCCACCACCGCCGGTACTGGGTGCGAGCACGAACTCCTTCAGAAACTGACCGTCCTTCGTCGTCACGTGGATTCGATTCGCTCTTCGATCTGCCGCATAGACCAGCCCGTCGTTGGAGATGTTCAGCGTCAGGTGACCGGCGAAGTCTCTCGGCATAGGACCGTTAGCTGTGTATCTATGATCTGCATCGTCCGTACTGATCTCAGCCAGCGGCTTTCCATACGCACCCCAGCCACGCTTGAATTCGAACGTTTCGAGATCGAAGACCAGTACCCGGCCACCGAGATAGTTATCGGCGACAAATATTTCATTGTCCGCTTCGATAATGCGAATTTCTTCCAGACCGCCGACGATCATCGGCGTATCCGGAGGATACTTCGCGCGGAACTCGACGGCTGCCGCTGCTCGACGCGCGACGTCGGCTGGTTCCCTGGGCGTCGACGGCATAAACACGTCAGCGTGCTCCAGAGAGCCCTTGCCCAGGATAATTTCAGCCGGTGGCGGCAGGCCGACCTGTCCCCCACCTTCCCTTTCTGGCGTTCGCTCAACCTCCGCCACGAGATCTCCAGTAACCGAGTTGTATTTGCGAACGGTATCTTGCCCGAGATAGATAAAGCCGTCGTTATCGACATCCATGCCGTGACCCTGTGGCGCATCGAATGATGCGAGTACATTCCCGGACCCATCGAGTTGAATCATCGAAGGTGCGCGAACACAGCATTCCGAGACCGGCGGCGAGAGCTCGGCCAGGAGCTCCATATCGGCGAGATCGTTCGGACGATTATGGACCCAGATGTTGTCGTCAGCGTCGATCGTCAGGCCGGAGATACCGCCGAGCTTCCAGTTATTCGGCAGAGTCTTCGGCCAGCTCGGATCCGCGAAGTAGGTCAGAGACGGCTGGGCCTGCGCCGTGCCGTAGAACGCGACAATCGCAACCCCGAGACAAACAAGAGATCTACGAACAATCACAACTGCAGAAGTCTTACCGATCATATCGTCCCCAATATTTCGCGACGCCGTCTCTATATACCGAGTTTACGCAAACGCGTGAGATTGTCCCAGTCCCGTCAGCTCTACACGCTACGAATCTGGCGGGCGGTAGTCGGTGCCGGGAAAAAATTCTTCTATCTCATCGGCCTGCTGCTGTGCCGAGAAGTGTTCCCAGACGATTCCGTTCGCGTCGGTACTCGTTGAGAATTCGGCTGCTTCAGGATCTTCCCAGCCAAGATGCCTCAACGCACCTGGCTCGCAGTCGGGATCGAGCCTGACCGACAGATTGACGATCTCAGTACGCCACAAGGCGTACTCGCCGGAAACAACGACACAAGGCTCAGTCTTCAGTTGAGTACTTTAGTCGAGGATTGACCGATCCATATCTCTCGTGGCTAACGCTAAGTGTAATTTACGCATGGTTCCCGCTACGTGTTATGAGGGAGGGACGTCGACCCGCAATTGGCTGCAGCTCAAATAGTGGCAGACCGAGCGCACCGAAGGGAAGACGAGTCGAGAGGAAATGGGACGGCCAAGTAGGTACGATTCAGGTCAAAGTAATTATCCCGAGGTCACGACGATGCCCAACAAAGCCGAACTGGTCGAAGAAATGGAAGCACGAACTGCACGGTTCAGCGAACTCCGTGCCAGCCCGCAGGCTTTCGTCGATACTCGCATCCCGGAGCACGTCCGGGATATCTACAATGTAATCGGTCGTGGCGTAACGGAAGACCCGGAGCTCGAACCTTCCGTCACCGCAGTTGAAGGGTTCAACGTCACCTATATAGGGGCCGACCCGCAAAAAGGAGCGGCGCTGCACTCCCACCCTACCGTCGAGGTGTTCGTGGCATTAACCGGTCGATGGATTGTTTACTGGGGCGAGGACGGCGACGGCGAAACTGAACTCGGACCCATGGATCTCGTCTCGGTACCGGTCGGCGTGATGAGAGGCTTTCGAAACATCAGCGATGAGCATGCCTATCTGATGGCGATTCTGGGCGGCGACGACGCCGGTCATGTTGACTGGGCGAAATCGGTGCTCTCCCGAGCGCGAGAAACCGGGCTGGAGCTTGGCGCGGACGGCAATCTCTCAGCCTGAAAGAAGTAGTTACTCGTCGAGATTCGGTGCCTGTTCGGTTGCCGGAAGCGTCAGGTCGGGCTCGATAACCGGACCGTCCATCACGATCTCCTCTTCAGGCGCGAGCTCAAGCGCCGGCGCGTCGGGGGCAGCGGACGGTGCCGGCGGTGCGTCAGGCAATTGCCGGCCGCGATCCGGTGCGGGGATATAGTCGGTGATCGCGAAGTATTGAATCGCATCCCGCTCGAAGAACCGGCTGATCAGATCGTTCATGAACAAGAGCAACCCTATCGTTATGGAGACCGCCCCAATGAAGGCGATGACGTAACGAATAATTATCGGCCGGGTGTTTTCCTGTTTTCGCATCCAACTTCTGCCTGTATTGCCGGCTCCTGATGTCCTCCCACCAATAAATCGGATGCCGGTGAAAGAAGTGTAGCAGCCTGGCATAGATCCAGATAGTTGATCTGAACTCGACCCGTCGCAACCGCAAGACTCTCTCACGGTCTTGCAAAATACATCACAGCAGCGCTCCGCCCTGGCCAAGATAATCGATCAGCAGCCTAGTACCGGGGACGAATCGATGACCAGAATTCGGCGGATGCGCGTCGCAGTCGGCGAAAGTAAAGAGTGGATCAGCCTGCTATCGGGCAGCGAACGAGGTTCGCCACGCGTGATTCCTGAGCACGGCGAGGAGTTCGAATTTTCCGATAACCAGGCGGAACCGCTCGAAGCCCAGATCGGCAAGCTGCTCCTCGAGAGAGCCGCTGTCACTGCCGACTAGAAAACGTAGATCGCCCCGGCGTCTCTGGCATACTCGTGGCCCTGATCCCCATCGACACCCGTCGCTGCAGAATCTTCGAAACGAGCACCGACGATCATTGTCGACCCATCTGCATTGAGCGCGATAACGGATCCAAACTCGTCGTAGACACCGGCATTGGGAGCCTTCACATAGTTGTGATCAGACCAGCGGCCATTCTCGCGCGTGTATAGATAGACGGCGCCGAACTCGGTCCCACCGGACTCATCGTTCTCGCGACTACCGTTCAATCCGACTGCCGGACTGTCTTCAAGAGGGACGCCTACGGCAAGGATATTGCCGTCGCCACTCAGCGCGACCCGGGTACCGAACTGATCGAACTGCCCGAGATGAGAAGGCTTGATATAGGCCTGCTCCGTCCAGTTCCCATTCTGCCTGGCGAATATGTAGGCCGAGCCGAAAGAGTGATCAGTCCGCGGATCGAAGCCCACGCGGTGCCCGAGATCGGCATGGGCGCCGGTCGACGTGTTGTTTTCGTCGGGCGCTCCGACGGCCAGCGTATTACCGTCAGCGCTCATCGCGACCGTCGCGCCGAACGCGTCCGCAGCCTGCGTATTCGAACCCTTGATATAGCCTTGTTGCGACCATCGACTACCGTTGCGGACGAAGACATATGCAGCACCAGAGCCGCGCGCGGAGTTGTCCGATTCATCGCCGTTGATGGTCGCCTGCCCGCCGTCCTCATCGAGCGCACCCACAAGTATCGTGTTGCCGTCATCGCTCATAGCGACGGAACTGCCGAAGAGATCATTCACCTCCGGATTGGCCGACTTGAGATACGACTGCTGCGACCATGTGCCGCCATCACGCGTGAATACATACGCTGCGCCGGCGCCACCGGCATCGTTGTTGATCTGATCAAGGTCGATGCCGGGAGAGGCGCTATCCTCACCCTGAGCTGTCACCACCAGCGTGTCGCCGTCAAAGTTCAGAGCAACCTGATAGCCGAATACATCACCGCCGTCGGAGTTCGACGCCTTTACATAGGCCTGTTGGCTCCACTCGCCACTCGCACGTGCGAAGACATAGACGGCGCCGGCGCCAGGCGCCGAGTTGTCGCTTTGGTCACCGTTTATTCCGGTTGCGCTACTGGCTTCAAGATTTGCACCAACGGCGAGCGTGTCGCCGTCACCGCTTAATGCCACGGAGTAGCCGAACTGGTCGCTGGATTCGGCATTCGAAGCTTTGACATAGGCCTGTTGAGCCCAGCCGTCGTCGTCGCGCTGAAATACATAGACGGATCCGGCGTCCAGCGCCGAGTTATCAGTCTGATCGCCATCGATTCCGGTCGCCGCGCTATCTTCGAAGATCGACGTGACAGCCATCGTATTGCCGTCGCGACTAATGGCCGCGGAGAGACCGTAAATGACGCTGCCGCCCCCGAACTGATCGTCAACGTCTGAGTTCGACGCCTTAACGTAACCGATGGTATCCAGGATGCCGTCTATCGGACTGATCTCAGCCGAGCGGGTACAGCCGTCAGCGTTACATGCCTCCAGAACGTAGCGGGCTGTCTCCCAGGGATAGAGATGCACTGCGACCGGCACGGTTGTACTCGTCGTCATAGCTGAGAGATTTCCGCCAACGGCCGAGAACACCGCCGAGCCATCGAGACTGGCCAGCAAGCGATAATGATCAGCCTCCTCCACGACAGGCCAGCTGAACTGAATCTCCTTTAAGCCAAAACCCATCGACAGCGACGGTGCAGGCGGTGGCGCCGAGCATGCAGTTAAGCCGATCGCGCAAATGACAGGCAGAACTATTCGAAAGCAGCAGCCGGTACTTGTCATGATCTTTACTCTCTAATTCCCGCGGTAGAGCTCTTCACCGGAGTCAGCGTCTACGAGTACAGCACCCTCCGACAACGTCATCGCGGGCGAACCGTTCTTCAGCGCCCTGCCCGTCATCGAGATTCTATCGCCCGGCTGAAATGTTTCCTGATCCCAGCCATGACGATTGGCCAGGGCGGTCGGGTTAGCGAGTTCTCCACGCCAGCGAACGAGTCTTCCCGATTCGTCCTCAACATCGAGGATCAACTCTGAATGCGGATTAATCAGGCGCCACTGCGCGACGACACCGACTACTGTCGTGACCTCGTCGTTGTAACGTCCGGCGTCTCCATGATGCGCCCAGGCGGACAAGGCCATCGAAAATATCGACACCAGAACAACCAATGAGTTTCCTAATTTCATATACCGCATCTGCTGCATCTGCTGCATCTCCTCCAATCACTTACGCCATACATCGAGGCTGATTCTCCCCGCCGTTCCCCCAGCGGCGAGACCTGCGCCTGCAGCTAGAGAATATTGTCCTCGAGCCAGCCGTGAACGTAGTCGGCGATCTCTTTGCTGTTGAGCTCGAGCATCATCATATGACCGTTGCCGGTCAGGCCAACGTCCTCCATTCGTACGTACTCCGTCTCAACGCCGGCCTGGTTCAGCCAGTTCGCGAGACAGTGATCGAAAATCCGGTGATAACCACCCTCGCCGTTAAGAAACAGCACCGGAATATCAGTCAGGTTGACCAGCTGTCTGGCCGGCTCGACCTGCCGATAGCAGGGCACGAGGTCCGGGCCTTCCGCTTCGGCCTGAAGTTCAACCTGCAATTCTGACGGATCACTGACAGGCGGATCATAGGTAATGGGCGTATTGCCGACGCCCCAGGCCAGACCACCACTTTCCCGATAAACCACGTTGGTCGTATCGACACCGCGAATCGGCGGCGCAGCAGGTTCAGAGGTCACGATTACGCGCACGAGATCCGGACGCTCATCGGCAATATTCCAGCCGAACCAGCCACCCTGCGAGTGAGTGAACAGGATCACCGGGGTACCGATCATGTCGAGCAGAGCGACATTGGCATCAATTGTAAGTCGCGCCTGGGGTCCGCCGATAAACTGTACCTGCGACTTCATGAATGCATCGGCGATGGGGTCGCCCATACGCCCTGTTCCCGGCCACTGCGTGTGCTTCGAGGCCTGCGGAAAACTAGCCGTTGCTGCAGAGGCCGTAAATATCTGCTCGATTCCGGGTGCGTTACGGATATTGATGTCACCGTCTACCCCGGGCACATACTGAGATCGGCCACGCGCAGGAAAATCCTGCACATAGACGACGTAGCCCATGTCGACGAAATTGTACGCCCAGCCAGGGCGACCATCGGGTGTCTGCAGATAATCGACGCCTGTCTGGCCGGCACCATGCAGGAATACAACCGGGTAGGGATGCAGTATCTCTTTCGGCACGAGGACTTCGACATACATTGCGCCGCCCATCGTCTCCTTGCCGGGCTCGCCGACATACTCGCCGCCCGCATAGAAGAAACCGTGACTTGCCACGTTGTCCATCGAGACCATCGGAATCGTCGACGGTGGAGTTTGCGCCGAGACGCCGGCTGCCATCACCACCAGAATAGACGTTATCGATATTTTTTGAAGTTTGGTCATCACACTCTCCGAGTACGCGGGTCACCTGGCTCCGCAGGCGATCGCGCAGCTAAAAACTCGTTTACTACTCCCAGGCAGCGTAGACGGGCTTACCAACCATCGTCTCAGCTCGCGCTCCGGCGCGTGGCGTGTACTTCTGCACACGACCGTTACCAACCTCGGCAATATAGAAGTTGCCGTCCTGATCGACGCTCATGCCGTGCACGCCCCACTGGCCACCGGGGAAGTCACCAAACGTACCCCAGGAGTACAGGAAGTTTCCGTCGAGGTCGTAACCCAGAATCTTGCTGGTCGCACGGTCCGCAGCCCACATGATTCTGTCGGCACCGATGTAGAACAGATGAATATCCGTCGGCTCGGGCCCGAAACTCCACTCATCCAGAAATTCGCCATCGTCAGTAAAAACCTGAACCCGGTTATTCGCACGATCATTGACGAAAACGCGATTCGTCTCCGGGTCGACTGCAACGCCGTGGACATTGTTCATGTAGCCGGGACGCGTCTCGTTCGGAGGATTACCGGGCTCACCCCAGGTCATCAGATAGTTTCCATCGTGATCGAACTTGACCACCCGCGTATTGGCGTAGCCGTCCGCGACGAACATCGCATCAGGAAGAAATGCCATAAACGTCGGTCGGAAAAAATGGGTGGAATCGTTGCCGGACTCGTTCGGGATACCGATCGTCTGAACAAGCTTTGAACCATCGTTAGTGAACTTGAATATCGCGTGCCGGAAGTCATCGACGACCCAGACGTGCTTCTCGGGATCGTAGGGATTGATGGTTACGTAGTGCGGACGGCGAAACAGATGGTCCCACTGTGTCCACTCTTCAATGATATTTCCGTCACCGTCAACAACAACCAGGCAGTGGGCCCAGTTGTGATCAACGCCGTGGATACCGCGGTCGGTATCGTCGCCGTCTAGTGCGCCCGGCAAACTGGCACGCGGACCAACCGAAGCGTTACGGAACGGTAGCTGCGCAACCGGGAAAGACAGTGCGGGGCCACGGTCTGAAACTTCTGCTCCGGGGCGCTCTATATTCGGCAACTCGCCGCGGTGCAGGAGAAAGATTCGATCAGGACTCTCAGCGAATACACTCTGGCCCGCACCATACGTCCAGGCCCCATTTCCTGGCAACTCAGAGAGGTCCTGTGGCCAGTTCGGAGCAACGTCATAAGGGCCGAACATATCCTGGCCGCCCTTTTGTCCCGGTACCGCTGAAAAGCCGACGGCCGCGCTTTGCGCCGAGACCATCTGATTGCTCGCGATCACGACGACAGCGGCGCCAACGGCTGACCAACCCAACATTCGTATACGACTACGCATAACTGTTCTCCAAACTTTTTCTACTGAATATTCTCTCGGATCCAACTATCGATGTACTCGATAATGTCGTCGCTATTGAGTTCGAGCATCATCATGTGCCCATTGCCGCTGATGCCGACTTCCTCCAAACGGACGAAATCTGTCTCTACGCCCGCCTGGTTGAGCCATTTCGGAATACAGCCGTCGAAGACCCGGTGATAAGTGCCATCCGCTGACAATGCCAGTACACGGATCTCCGTCATATTCACAAGCTGACGTGCAGGCTCTTCCTGGAGGTAGCAGGGTACTTCGCCTGGCTGATCGCCCTCCGCTTCGAGATAGGTCGTGAGTTCCTCCGGATCACTAACCGGTGGCTCATAGGTCAACGGATAGTTCACAGGGCCCCAGGCATTCGCCGGCCGGCCTGAGTAGGCAACATCCGCCGTACTGACATTACCGATCTGCGGTCCGCCCGGTTCGATCGTGACGATTCCCCGGACCAGATCCGGCCTGCCGTCTGCGACTCCCCAGCCAACCCCACCGCCCTGGGAATGGGTAATCAGAACGACCGGCTGACCAATTGTGTCCAGCAACTCCATCGCCGCGTAGCGCGCCATCGTCGTGCTCTGACCCGCGAACTGGACCTGCGTCTTGATAAAGTTATCGAAGATCGGATCGCCGCGGTGTCCACCGCCCGGCCATTGCGTATGGTTGTCGTTGAGCGGGAAGTTGCCCTTCTCACCGACGTTCGTCCAGATCGCCTCCAACTGCTCGACGGTACGAATCCCCAGATCACCATGCTCGCCGCCTGGGATGTAGGTAGAACGCCCTCGCGCCGGGTAGTCGACCATGTAGAGCGTATAGCCCTGTTCAACGAGGTAGTACGCCCAGCCAGGTCGGCCGTCCGGCGTCTGCAGCCAGTCCACCCCGGTCTGACCATTGCCGTGGAACATGACGAGTGGATAGGGCTGCACGGCTTCAACCGGTTCCCACACCTCAACGTACATCTGGCCACCCATAATCGGCGGATCGCCGACATATTCTCCACCCGCGTAATAGAAGCCTTTTCTCGCGACATGCTCGGTCGTGAAGACGGGTATTTCGGCCGACGGATAGGCAGCGGAAGCCTCGGCTGAAGCCGCTGCCGGCGACGGTGCGGCCGCTGGCATCGGCATCGCTGCGGCCGGCTCCGACTCGACGGAGGCCCGAGGCCCAGGCTCGGGAGCACATCCCGCAAGCGCAAGACTCGCCGCTGCGGCAATGAGAATCCTGGGATGGTTGGTGGACGGAATGAGATTCATGATGGCTGGCTCCAACATATTTTTTACTTTATATTTTAACTATATCTTATTGTTTTTATAGGCTATTTATTCGATGTAACTAGTAGCTACCTAATGCAAGATACGCGCACCCTGCATAGCTTTCAATCCTTTCAGGCGATCTAGTTCGCCGCATCGGGATCGTAGTTGAGCATCTCGTCTTCAAACGCCTCGAAATTGACATTATCCATACACGAGAACTCTTCGATATTCCAGTCGACCGGCCGGTAGCGCCTCTGCCCTGTCCATGTTTCGGTGAAGGCAACCGGATCCTCAATCGTGATCCCGATCAGCAGATTGCCGTCATCGTCAAGTCTGATGCGTTCCAGAACGCGCAGCTCCTCACTGTGAGGTACCCCCTCACGATCTATCCAGGTCTTGTCGTTGAAGTTGACCGTTTCGACGACGAGCGTGTCGCCCTCCCAATGACCCGTGGAGTCGCCCATCCACATCGGCGCTAGATCGGTACGATGCTCGCGGCCGTCAGTAAAGACCTGCCGCACTGCATGATCGTACTCAAACAGCATTAGCACCCGCCCCGGCGTCTGGACGATCTCCATTGGAAACGGATGCATGTAAATTCTGGGAGTTCCCGGACGAAAGCACTCATAGACGGGATCATTCGTCTCGAGAACCGGGACGCTTCGTGATCCGAACGTCGGCTTCGCCTGATCGTAGCGTTCCTGTGCCCATTCGGTCATCGGCGGCGGGTCGGGCCGAAGGGCCGAGTTCTCGAAGGATCGCGTGGCCTCCGGCGAAAAATTCGTCCATACACCCGAGAAATCAGCACCATGTCCTTCTGGCTGCGCTCGGAGGGCGGAAGTAGCAAGTAACAAACCCGATACGAGAGCTAGCGTACCGATTACACGAGTTAGCATAGTTGTTGTCCTTCAGGTTTCGGGCCGAGCCCGATTCACAAGACAGCAGGCGACTTCTTAGTCATCGTCATCGTCATCGTCATCGTCACCGACCAGCACTTCGCCGTTCGAATCGATTACCGTTTGCAGACGCAACGACGGCGCTCCAGTTCTTGCCGGATTTCCCGATAGCGTAATGACGTCACCTGGCTGGAGAATATCCTTACTCCATGGCGTCGTGGATCCTCGTTCCATGCGCGCGAGACGATTCGGGCTCGTCAACTCTCCGGACCACTCGACGGTTTCACCGTCATCACCTGTTACGGCGATATAAATCAGGACGTGCGGATTAACGAATTCGAACTTCGTGACGGCGCCCGTCACGGTGGCGCTAGCACTGCCGTCATAGGCCGCTCCACCATGGTGTGCGAACGCTATGCTTCCCGCTGCGAACAACAAAGTCGAAAGAAAAAAAACTCTTACCATCTCTCGGATCATGCCATCTCCATAGCGGACGCGGTCGATCGAGAAACTTTGTTCGCCACCCCGAATTCCCTGAATTATTTATGCACACAAGTATCCCCGTGCCAACGTTGTGCCGTCAACGGTTGTGGAGCGAATATGACTCATCAGCGGAGTTAAATTTATTTAATAAACGGGGACTTAGGTGCCGGAGCCCCCCCCGGATGGAGACCGCTCCGCAGGCTGTCAGGTGCTAGCGGGATGACCGCTCGACTACCACGCGGCGCGGACAGGTTGTCCGTAGAGATAATCGGGATTTACCCCCTCTCTCGGAACGTATTTCTGGACGCCACCGTTGTCGACTTCAGCGATGTAGAAGTTTCCATCCTGGTCGACACTCATTCCATGCACGCCCCACATTCCGCCCGGGAAATCACCCCAGGTACCCCAGGAATACAGAAATTCGCCGTCCAGTGTGTACTTCAGAATTTTGTTCGTACCGCGATCGGCGGCCCAGAGGTAACCGTCCGCCGAGATATTGAAGAGATGAACATCGGAGGGCAGCTCACCCATGCTCCACTCATCAAGATACTCGCCATCTTCACTGAAGATCTGAACTCGTTGATTGTAACGATCGTTGACGAAAACCCTGTTCGTCTCCGGATCGATCGCAATGCCGTGAACATTGAAGAAATGGTTTGGCCGCCGGTCGTTGCGCGTTCTTTCGGCCGGCTCTCCCCACTGCATCAAATAGTTGCCGTCCGCATCGAACTTCACGACGCGGCTGCCGTTATAGCCGTCTGCCACAACGAAGCTGCTGTCCGGAAACCAGGCGAGGAAACTCGGACGATTGAAATGAGTCTCGTCACCACCCAGCTCACCGTAGGTACCGATCGATTGGACTAACTCACTACCGTCGTTGGTGAACTTATGAATAACGTGCTTGTGATCGTCGACTATCCAGACATGTTTCTCCGGATCGTAGGGATTGATCGCTACGAAATGCGGTCGCTGCATCATCGAGTCCCACTGCGTCCACTCCTCAATAATTTCACCCTCACCGTTTATTACGAGGATGCAGTGTTCCCAGCGTGCGTCGACACCCATTCGGCCACCGTTCGCCTCCCATACCTCCAGGCCTGTTTCAGCCAGGCTCCCTGCACCACCGTTGGCGGGTAAACTCGATGCAGTTGCATCGCGATAAGGCAACCGGCCGATCGGGAAGTAGATACTGTCGCCTACATCATGAAGCGGGCGTCGCTCCGGTCGCTCAACTACGGGTAACTCACCACGCTGCAATACGTAAACGCGATCGGGGCTCTCGGCGAAAACGCTCTGCCCGGCTCCCCAGGTCCAACCCTCGTGTCCTGGAAGAGTCGATATATCCTTCGGCCAGTCGGGATCTACTTCATAGGGGCCCGTAATATCCTGGCCGCCGCGCTCACCCGGTACCGCAGCGAACGGTGCGGACGTCTGCGCCTGCAGCGAAAGCGGTAGCATCAGTAACGTAAATACGATGCTCCAGAAAGTCGTCGCGTAGTGATTCAATCGTTTGGTCATGGTGTTTTCCTTGTTTTCCTGATTACTGTCGTCCGGCCTGGTTACAGGCCGGTTCCGTCCCGCGCGGATCCCGTCAGCTCCAGAATATGGAGTCCGGTATTCGCGCGATCCAGCGCATAGATAGTTCCGCGCGCATCGTAATTCACGTTGTTCGTCTGGATCGCGGCCTTACATTCTCGCTCGCCATTTTCCTCAACGCAGCGTTGATCCGTATTCTCCGTAATTGCCGGAATGTAGTACGCGATCTGTCGCGGGTTGAACGGATCACGAATATCGACGGCCCGGACGCCCGCATTGAAGTAGGAAAGAAGCAGCGTGTTCTTGTAGAAGACGGGCTCCATCGAGTCGTTGGAGGCATGGGGCCCGAATCTTCCACCGCGATTACAGAAGCCCCCTTCTTCCTCAGGCACCTGGAACGAGGAAATCCCGAACGGCTTGTCTTCCTCGGTGATGTCGACGAAAAAAGTCGCATGGCGCGCGTACCCGCACTCATTAGCTGTGACCTCGGACACGATGACCAGAATATCTCTTACGCTGTGCGTTTCGTCATCGGTGTAGTCGGGAATCTCCATTCCAAGTATCGGATGCACACTATGACCGCCCCAGTAGCTTGGAAGGTCGATCCGCGAAATCTCAGGATAGAGAAAGTTTTCCGGTGTCGGTGCGAACGGTTGATCCGAATTCGGATCTCCGTTGAGGAACTTGTCTCGATCCAGAATCTGAATAACGCCATCGCTATCCATACCGTAAGCAAGATAGATCCGATCGCCGAATATCGTCGGCTGGTGAAGCCCCGAGTAGCCCCCTGGTGCCTCAACCGCAGGTATTAATGCCGTCGGTTCTGTGCCGGACAGACTGAAATCCCGGATATGTTTTGGCTCCTCAGGTCGACTCAGATCGAAGGCCTGGAGATTTCGCCACTTCCGCCATCCGGTAATACTCGAAGTGACGTAGGCGACTCCGGTCTCGCAATCCCACCAGTTCTTGTGCGTCCCTTTCGTGTCGTAGAAGTCGGCATACGGCTCCATCGGTGGCGAATCGCCGGTCCAGACGACAGTAACCAGAAACTCCGGCGCACTCGGGTCGGTAACGTCGTAGACCTCATGACTCACGTTGCCAAGCGAGCGCAACATATAAACCTTGTCAGGATCCCCTGCTGACAGCTCTGTGCCATCGCAAACCTGAACGTGCTGCGCACCGGTCCCGAGAGACATGGATCCATGCTCTTCCCAGGGCGGCGCGGGAATGTATGAAAGATAGATCGGATTTCGCGGATCCGTCACATCAAGTACCCAGGTACCGTTACCCTCGACCTCACCGTTCAGCGAGTTGACCGCTTCGCCGGCGTGATGACCCGCGAAAAGTATCCAGCGGTCACCGTAGAGGTGCGGCATCGGCGTGTAGGACGGCCGACCGTCGAGCGGATGATGCGCCAACAAGGCCATATTCTCGGCTTCGGCCCGCGACTGCGCGGCGAGCCAGCCGCCCGGCAGCACGAGAAGAACTAACGACAGAAAAGCTGTCCAGAGACTATTGACAGTGAACCCCCATAAGGTCTGTCCGGATGATCCAGTATGAGCGTAGCAGCAGCTAACGCAGATACAGCTCGGCTTTATTATGCTGCGTGCAGCATACCAACCCCGTTTCAGGGTGTCAGTTCTAGGGTCGGACAGGAGAAGGCACTTGACCGTCGCGAAGCCGCAGCAACAGGTATTTTCTTCGTCGAGAGCTAGATATCTTCGCTCACGCCGGCAGTTGAAACCGTAGACGCCCGCGCCTCATTGTCGTCGGCAGCGATAACCTGTAGCTCGGGGAATTTGACTACCGTGTCTGGCGTTACGCGGTCCAGATCGAGGTCAGGATTGAACTGACGCAGTAACCAGACTGGTACACGGTATCTTCTCAGCGCCAGCACCCATAGCGACTCACCAGAGCGCACGACATGGTCACGCGTTCCGGTAATCTGATAGGCGAGGAAAAATGCCTCCTGGGTCCGCTGCTGGTACTCGACGCGGCGTTGCTCAAACGTCGTCCGGTCTATTTCGGAGAAATCCAGTTCCAGACGTTGGCCGATGACAACGGCGCGCTCAAACAGCATACCGTTGATATCACGGAGACGCTGAGTCCTTATTCCGAGCCAATCGGCATAGTGACCGAGCGTCTCGAGCGCCTGTACTTCAATCGTATTATCCGTACTGACGAGATAGTCGCTGGGGTCGGCGGCCATCTCCGCCTGAGCACTGGACAGAACATTTTCGTCTTCTGCGAACTCCGGCTCCGGCTCAGCTTCCGGTCCCAGGGAATCCGTTACGGCCGCAAGTGCTGCATCTTCAGCGAGCGTCTCGCCCGTATCGACGATAAAGATCGGCGGCGCCGGAATTCTCTCTGCCGGCTGAAATTCCAGCGGACCGGGTTCCAGAGTCTCGGCGTCCTCCGTCGCTGCAACGACCGCCTCGGCCGCCGGCATATCTGCCGACGTAGCTTCGGGGACGGCAGCTACCGCGGAGGCCGGGGCTACTGCAGGAGCAGACTCAACGGACGCGAACGCGACTTCAGCCGGAATTTCTTCGATCTCGGTTACGGAGGTATCCAGGAACAACTCCTGGCCTACATAGATTCTGTTCTTGTTGGCAATTCCATTGCGAGCCAGAAGCTGTTCTTCGGGCACACCGAAACGCCGCGAGATCACATCGATACTGTCACCTGACCGAACAACGTAACTGCCACTGGATGGCATCGCCTCAGGAGCGATTGGTTGATCGCCATTAAGCTGAGCGAGCGTAAGCGGTACGCTGCCATCGCTACCCGGAAGCCTCAGAACCTGACCGGCCCGGATAAAATTTCGACTACGCAAGCCGTTGAGCTGTACCAGCGATGTCATGCTGACGCCGTAGCGGTCCGCGATGCCCGAGACCGTGTCACCGCTGCGAACGCGATGAATGATATCGGGCATCTGTGCCGCGTAACGCTGTGTCTCAGCAACCGAATCGAACAGTTCGGCAGGATCTACCACCATCTCCGAGGGAAGTCGAAGTTCGAAGCCACGAGGAACGAACTTGTCCCCGCCCCAAACAGCATCGGTAAGCGCTGGATTCCAGCTTCGAAGTACGCCGCGATCGGTATCGAGCGCAGCCTGAAGCGTCGCTACCGTGACGTAGGCAGGCACCTCAACGACAGTAATCGCCGCCGCTGATTCGAACTCCAGCGGGCCAAAGTAATCCTCATAGTTCTGATCGACCTGAACCGCCGCGAGGAAAGCGACATAGAAATTACGCGACGCGAACCCGAAGGTGCGCCCTTCGTAGTTTCTAAGAATCGTCTCGATCTCATCAGTACCCTGCTGCCGCACTGCGCGACGCATGCCTGCCTGGCCGTGGTTGTAAGCGGTTATCGCCAGAGGCCAGCTCTGCAGTACGCCAAAGTTATTCTCAAGCAAACGACTCGCGGCAACCGTTGAGATAAACGGATCTCGTCGCTCGTCGATGATGTGGTCGATACGCATGTAACGCAGGCCGGTCGAGCGCGTGAATTGCCACATACCCGCGGCACCCACCTTCGAATACGCGGTCGGGTCGAACGACGACTCTACATGCGGCAGCGCCACGAGTTCCGGCGGCAACCCCCGGTCAGCCAGAACAACTTCTATATAGGAGCGCCAGATTCCGGAGCGGATCAGCCCGGCTCGGAAGCGGTCCGACTGCCCAAGCTGAAAGCGAAGATTTCCCGAGGAAGCCCGCAACTCAGCATTGCTGACATCATCAGGCCATAACGAGAGTATCGATTCCTCAGCCGGCGTAAGATTTTCGCGCTTGCCATCGGCGAGTACGGCTAACAGATCACGAATTTCCTGGTACGCGTCGTTGATCTGTCGCGTACGCTGGCGCCGGCTGGCTCCGTCCTCGAAACGCACGGTGCGGTAGACGACGCCGAGATGCTTCGAGTCATGAATAAACCCGCTGCGGGTATTGACCTCTGTATAGACCCGAACCCAGAACTGTACATCGGGTTCGATACCTGCGGGACGCGGCAGATTCGCCGTCTGTGCGTGAACGACGCCACTGGCGAACACCACCAAAAAGATAGACCAAAGCCGCTTCATAATCGCAACGATCCCGACAGGCCGAGAGCCCCCCTAGAAAGTAAAGAGATTATGTCCATTCGTCCAGCGATGCCCGGACCCAGATCACGATCTTTCAACGACGCTATCGTCGCGCTGCCATAGATTCATTGGGACGATTTCTCTTTTTTTTATAATGAGTTATCGACGAATATTATAGTGCCTTCTGACCCTATTGCCTAATTTTGCCGGGCAGTGGCTAGCTATCGTCGAAAGGATGCCGTCGAATAATGACGGCTTCGCGACCCGGACCCGTGGAGACGATATCGACAGGCGTCTCGAGAATATCCTCGATACGCGTGAGATAGGCCTGCGCCTCGGCGGGCAAATCATCATAGGAGGTAACCCCGGATGTCGCTGTCTGCCAACCGGGCATTGCCTCGTAGACGGGCTCACACTCACCATAGCGGTCCATGAGCAATGGCGGGGCATCGATCAACTCTCCGTCCAGACGATAGCCCACGCAGATCTTGATCTCGTCGAGTCCGTCCAGCACATCCAGCTTCGTTACACAGAGCCCCGTCAGGGAGTTCGTGAACACCGCACGGCGCAGCGAAACGGCATCGAACCAACCACAGCGACGCGGACGCCCCGTTGTCGAGCCGAACTCAGCGCCGATAGACGCCAGATGCTGACCCATGTCGTCGAATAGTTCCGTGGGAAACGGCCCGGCACCCACACGCGTCGTGTACGCCTTAACGATGCCAAGTACATAGTCGATCGGTGCCGGCCCCATGCCGGTACCTGTCGCGGCACCGCCCACCGTCGTGTTCGACGATGTTACATACGGGTAGGTGCCGAGATCGATATCCAGCATCGCGCCCTGCGCGCCTTCGAACAGAACGCTGCGGCCTTCATTCTGCATGTCGCGCAGCAGCTCTGTTACGTCAGCAACGAGCGGTTTGATGCGCTCGCCGTATTGTGCGAGCTCCGCGAGTTCCTGAACCGGATCAATCGGCTCGGCTTTGTAGTAATTCTCCAGCAAGAAATTATGCAGATCGAGTAAGGACCTGACGCGCTGCTCGAGTGTTTCCGGATCGAACAAATCTGCGATCCGGATGGCACGACGCGCAATCTTGTCTTCGTAGGCAGGCCCGATTCCACGACCGGTCGTGCCGATCGCTTCACGACCGCGCGCTGTCTCGCGTGCATTGTCGAGCGCAACATGCGAGGAGAGAATTACGGGGCATGCGGGCGACAGCTTCAGACGCTCGGCCACCGGCACCTGACGCGCATCGAGACCATCCATTTCCTTGATCAGAGCGGGCAGCGAAACAACGACACCGTTACCAATGAGGCAGGAGACTCCGTCACGCAGTATCCCGGAAGGGATCAGATGCAGAACCGTCTTCTCGCCGTCAATGACGAGCGTGTGTCCGGCGTTGTGGCCTCCCTGGAAGCGCGCGACAGCATGCACCCGCTCCGCCAGGAGATCGACAATTGTTCCTTTGCCTTCGTCGCCCCACTGGGTCCCGATGACTACGACATTCTTACTCAAAAAATCAGCCTCGTATGAAGTACAGCAATACCAGACCCGCGATAACGAGCCCGAGACCGAAACTTCTCAATTGACCATCGTCTAATTGGGCCATAGTGGCTAAACCCTGGCGCCAGGCTTTGGGCGTCGCGAACGGCAGTATGCCTTCGATAATCAGATAGAAAGCAAGGCCCGCAAAAAGATCCGGCCAGGCCAAAATCCCAGCCTCCTGACGAAGTGATGTACTGCGAAGTCAGTGCTTACGGCGTCGCGCCAGACTGCTCCTGCAAGAACTGGAAGAAATCGCTATCCGGGCTCAGAACCAATACATCCTGCCGGCCACCGATCGACTGGCGATAGGCCTGCATGCTCCGATAAAACGCATAGAACTCCGGATTCTCCATGTACGCATTCGCGTAGGTCTGAGCGGCACGAGCGTCACCCTCACCTCGCATGATCTCCGCATCGCGATAGGCCTCCGCTAGAATAACCGTTCGTTGCCGATCGGCATCGGCGCGAATACGCTCGGCATCTTCGGAACCCTCTGCTCGAAGCTGCGAGGCTACGCGTGCGCGCTCCTGCTGCATCCGCGCGTATACCGAATCGCTGACCTCGTCGGACAGTTCAATGCGCATAACCCGCACGTCCACAACCTCGACTCCGAGCTCAGGCGCTCTTTGCTTGGCCTGCACGAGCATCTGCGACATGATCTCGCTTCTCTCGGCGGAGACAACCTCAATGACTGTTCTCCTCGAAAATTCGGCCTTGATTCCTTCGCGAATAATTGCAGACAGACGCTGCTGCGCGAACATCTCGTCTCCACGTGCGGAGCGATAGTATTGCGCCGGATCCTTGATGCGCCAGGTAATAAAGTAGTCGACGATCAGGTTCTTTTTCTCGCCCGTTAGAAACCGCTCCTGAGACTCACGGTAATCGAGTATTCGATCCGGGTACTTGTTGATGGTGTTAACGAACGGAATCTTGAAGTGCAAACCGGGTTCGTAGTCGGACTTGACGATCTCTCCGAAGCGAAACTTCAAGGCATGCTCGCGCTCATCCACTGTGAACACCGTCATGCTGATGAGCATCACGCCTAAAGCAACGACTACCAGTATCAAGTTCAATCGCGGGCTCATAATTCGGCTCCCTGAGCTAGCGTAGATCGCGGGGCCGCAACCGGGCACCGGAATTGTTATTCTCGCTTACCGCTGGCGGCATGGGCGAGAGCATGTTCGACTGCGGCTCACGACGTTCCATGAGTCGGTCCAACGGCAGATAAATCATGTTGCCGTTGCCGCTACCCTCGGTATCGAGCAACACCTTGGTCGAGGATGCGAGAATGGACTCGAGTGTTTCGAGATACATGCGCTGCCGGGTAACGGCCGGCGCCCTCTCGTACTCGAAAAGAATCTGGCTGAAGCGGCTCGCCTCGCCTTCTGCGTCCGCGATGACACGGGCACGATAACCCTCGGCGTCCTGCAATTCTCGCGACGCGGCACCACGTGCATTCGGCACGATGTCGTTGGCGTAGGCCTGCGCCTCGAAGCTCATGCGCTCCTTGTCCTCACGTGCCTTGATCGCGTCCTGGACACTGGCCTCGACGTCACCCGGAAAATTCGCCTCCTGGAGGTTGACTTCGTACACGGAAAGTCCGGCATCGTAGGCATCGAGCGTTGCCTGGATCAGCGTCTGAGCCTGGGCAGACACATCGGCTCGACCTTCCGTCAGGATGAAGTCGAGCTCATTCTTGCCAATAACCTCACGAATCGCGCTACCGGTGATATCACCCAGCGTTTGTTCAGGCGAGCGTAAATTGAAGAGGTAGGCTTCCGGATCGGTTCTTCGATACTGGACGACAAGATCGACGAGTACGATGTTCTCATCCCGCGTTAGCATGCTGCCCTGATACGGGAACCGTTCCGTGACATTCGTGTTGATCCTCTCGACGGACTCTACCGGCCACGGGATATGCCATTGCAAACCTGGCTGCTTCAGGGCCTGAAACGAGCCGAATCTGAGAACGATGCCGCGTTCCGCATCGTTGACCTGATAGAAGCCGGTAAACGCCCATACGGCGATCAGCAACATCGCCGCACCGGTAATTAAACCGCTGCCGGCCCGTCTTCCGCCGGGACTACCGCCCGAGGCGCCGTTACTACCGCGGCCTTTACCACTACCACCCAGGAGACCCGACAGCTTCCGCTGCAAATCTCTTACGATCGCGTCGAGATCTGCCGGTCCTTTGTCGCCATTGGATCGCCAGGGATTGTCTTTGTCGTCGGGGTCATTCCAGCTCATTGCACTTGTACTTCCCGTTGAAAGCTATCGTCCGGGAGGCCTTCCTGTGTGCGGAGTTCATCCCACCGATTCGCGGTGAGCTCCACATCCAAAGTCCAGCCACCGGACTCATGGGCACACTCCTTGCGTACCGCCTGTAAATCAAAAAGTCTTGCCCTTAGTCTGCTCTGCTCCGGCCCAAGTTCCAGTCGTCCGCTGACGGACGGTCCCAGACACCGGCTCCGTATTGCCTCCGTCAACTCGATCAGTCCCTCGCTCGTTGCTGCGGAGACCCAGACTTTCGCCTGTTTCGAGCCGTTCAATGACCGCTCCGCGACCGCGGGCACCTTATCTATCTTATTATACACCTGCAGACAGGGCACATCGGCTGCGCCGATGCCCTCGAGGACATTTTCGACCTGTCGCATGCGATCTGCGTGGTGCGGGTCGCTCACATCAATAACATGCAGCAAGAGACTCGCCTCACGAGTTTCGGTCAACGTCGCACGAAATGCGGCAACCAGCTCATGCGGCAGATCGCGAACGAAACCGACGGTATCCGCCAACAGAATCTCGTCGTCGCCGGACGATGTCAGACGCCGGATTGTCGGATCCAGGGTCGCAAACAGCTGATCACGTGCTTTCGCATAAGATCCGCTTAATGCATTGAAAATGCTTGTTTTTCCGGCATTTGTATAACCGACCAATGCGACGGTCGGCGTGTGTGCCCGACGGCGCTCCCGCCGGCTCATCTCGCGTTGTTTCTCGACCCGATCCAGTCGCGCCTTGAGGTGTTTGATGCGCTGACTCAGGAGTCGCCGATCCGTCTCGAGCTGGGTTTCGCCGGGTCCCCGGAGCCCGATACCGCCTTTCTGCCGTTCCAGATGGGTCCAGCCCCTTACCAGACGGGTAGAAAGATGCTCCAGCTGGGCCAGCTCAACCTGGATTTTTCCTTCGAAAGTGGCGGCTCGTTGGGCGAAAATGTCCAGAATCAGGCCATTTCGGTCCAATACTCTGGCATTTAGCAGGAGTTCCAGATTCCGTTCCTGGCTCGGCGTCAACGGTCGATTGACCAGGACAAGCTCGGCACAGCTTCCATCCACCAGCTCCTTTAGCTCCTCAGCCTTGCCGCTGCCGATGAATAACTTCGGAGCGGGCCGGTCTCGCCGCGCGTGGAGTTCGCCTGCAACCTCAGCACCCGCCGATGTGGCCAGCGCTCGGAATTCCTGGATCTCGTCTTCGTCACAGGGTCTTTTCAGACCGATATGAAGCAATAGCGCGCGTTCACCAGTTCCAGGTCGTTCAAGCAATCAGGGCTCCCTGCCCTTGCGGGCGTTCATTCCTCGGCGTTGTCATCATCCATAGTCAGTTGCACGTTCCGCGATGGCACCACCGTGGAAATCGCATGTTTATAAACCATCTGATTCACGCTGTTACGCAGTAACACAACAAACTGATCGAAAGAATCGATCTGCCCTTGAAGCTTGATGCCATTGACCAGGTAGATCGAGACCGGGACCTTCTCCTTACGCAAGGCGTTTAGAAACGGGTCTTGCAATGACTGACCTTTGGCCATGGATATCTCCTTATTTTTAGGTTTTTCGAGATCAGGGCCGACGCCACAGTCCGCACCGCTGCGGCTGCAGTAGCGCCGAAACTCCGCTTTTCACAAAAGGTGTCATCCCACGAGCTAGAAATAGTAGCACAGCACCCAAATTTCAAGGCCTAATTCGATAATTCGTGTCCATTCGAAGTGACAACGGCTTGGACAGCCACCGCGAACGTTCGTTCAACGTCCTGGCCCTCGAGCGCCAGGGTCTCGGCCAGCGCGTCGGATCGCAGCGACGTCAGCTGTCGTTTCGCGAGCTGACGCGTCGCGGCGAGCGCCCGATCACGTGCCTCGGCCCAGCTGCACTCCCCTGCAAGATAGGCCCACATCTGCCTGTAACCGACAGCGCGCATCGCCGGAGTCGTTGGGCTCAGGTCTTCGCGCGCTTTGAATTTCTCGACCTCCTCGACGAAACCCTCCGCAACCATACTGTCGAATCGCTGTTCTATTCTCTCGGCCAGCGCACCACGGTCTGTCGGAAGGACGGCGAACGTCTTTACCGTGAGTGTCGCCGTCGCGTGAGACGCACGCTGCTGATCTGTCAGCGATTTTCCCGTGAGTTCGAAGACCTCGAGCGCACGTTGAATTCGCTGCCCGTCACTCGGCGATATTCGCTCCGCCGCGTCCGGATCGATTGATGCCAGGCGTTCGTGCAGCGCGGGCCAGCCAAGCATTTCCGCTTCGGCATCCAACTGATTACGCACCGTGCTATCGGCCTCCGGAAGATCTGCGATCCCGTCTCGTATCGCACGAAGGTAAAGATGGGTACCACCAACCAGTAATGGCAATCGGCCACGCGCCTTTATCTCTTCCACTTTCGCCTCAGCATCGCGAACGAAGCGGCCGGCAGAATACGCTTCCGACGCATCAATGATGTCGATGAGATGGTGGGGTACTTGCTGCCGAACGGCGAGCGACGGTTTCGCCGTGCCGATATCCATTCCTCGATAGACAAGTGCGGAGTCCATACTGACGACCTCGAGCGGCACATGCTCCGCCAGTCTCAGCGCCAACTCAGTCTTGCCGCAGGCGGTCGGTCCGGTCAGACAGACACAGTCGACGCTTGTCGCCAAAGTGCCGGACTCGGCGCTCACTGACCGCGAAAGAACAGGCGGTCAAGCTCCACGATCGTAACCCGCGTCCAGGTGGGCCGACCGTGATTGCACTGATCACTGCGTTCCGTTTGCTCCATCTCCCTGAGCAGCGCGTTCATTTCCTCAACGCTGAGCTGACGGTTGGCGCGTATCGCACCGTGGCAGGCCATTGTCGCGAGGACGTCGTTTGCCAGGCCTTCAACACGTTCCCCGCCCGATGACGAAAGCAGATCGCTGAGAACATCGCGAAACAATGCCTCGACTTCGGTGCCATCCAATAGCTGCGGTACTTCACTGATCTGAATCTCTTCAGGCCCACGGCGAAGGGCTGCAAAGCCGAGCTGACGCAGTCTGTCGGAACAGGTCTCCACGGCTTCCGCTTCCCGCTCGGACACATTGACCGAGATCGGCACGAGTAGCGGCTGTCCTTTCAGCTTATCGCTGCCCAATGTGACTTTCAGGCGCTCGTACGTGACCCGTTCGTGAGCTGCATGCATATCGACGATGATCAAACCGTCTTCGTTTTCCGCGAGAATATAGATACCCGCCAGTTGCGCCAGCGCAAATCCCAGCGGCGGATACTCCTCTTCTTTGTGTTTCGGCGTCGGGCGCGCGTGAAGAAGTTCGTAGACCGGCATGGCTTCACGTACCTGTGCCGGCGTTGACCGGTTGGCAAGACTCAGCGGTTGCTGCCGTAACGGCTGCGCCGGATCCGAGCTCGTAACCTGGGCGGGTGGACGGGATGTTTCCCGTTGCCCGGAGTCGAGTGTGCTGGCGAGCGCTGCCTCGACCGTGCGGAATACAAAATCGTGCACGAGTCGTGAATCCCGGAAACGTATTTCCAGCTTGGCCGGATGAGCATTAACGTCTACCCGACGCGGGTCCAGCTCCAGAAATACGACATAGGCCGGTTGCCTCGATTGGAACAGTACGTCCTGATAACCCAGTCTTACTGCGTGACGCAGAACTTTATCGCGCACGACGCGGCCGTTGACGAACGTGTACTGCATGTCCGCCTGACTTCGTGAAAACGTTGGATCCGCAAGCCATCCCTGCAAGCGCAGACCTTCAATCTCTCGCTCGAAATACCGTGCGTTCTCTAGAAAGTTCTCACCGCAGACGTGACTAATTCTTGCTTCATGTTCCTCGCGGCTTGCTGCCGGGGGCAATGCGAAGCTGGCACGTTGGTTATGGCGAAGCTGCCAGGCGACATCGAACCGGGCAAGAGAAAGACTGCGTACGACGTTGTCGATGTGCGAGTACTCCGTGCGTTCGGTTCGCAGGAATTTTCGCCTTGCCGGTGTATTAAAGAACAAGTCACGAACTTCGAGTGTCGTTCCGGGCGGATGCGCGGCGGGCTTCGGCTCGCTGAGTTCGCCGCCATCGCAATCAATCGACCAGCCCGTCTCCTGACCATGAGCACGCGATGTCAATTTCAGATGCGCGACCGAGCCGATACTCGGCAGCGCTTCACCGCGAAAGCCAAACGTCGCGACGCTCTCCAGCCCTTCCAGGTTCGCGATCTTGCTGGTCGCATGGCGAGACAGTGCGAGTGCGAGCTCGTCCTTTTCTATGCCCGCGCCATCATCGCGTATTCGGATCAGCCGCGTCCCACCGCCTGAATCTCGATATCGACTCGTTTCGCGCCGGCATCGAGACTGTTTTCTATCAGTTCTTTCAGCGCGGATGCCGGCCGCTCAATGACCTCGCCCGCTGCGATCTGGTCGATGAGTTGCTCCGAGAGTAAGCGGATGGCCACGCCCGCTATTGTATGAGCGACCGCCCGGCCGCGAAAGGTTAGAAAAGAATCGCTCCTACAACCATTGACCGACCCCGACGACTGCCTAGATCGGAATGGTCAGCACCTGCCCGACATGAATAACGTCGTTGGTGATCTGGTTGTGGCGTTTCAGTGTCGCAAGTCGAACACGATAACGCTCAGCAATCCCGGACAATGTTTCACCCCGGCTGATGACGTGGCGAACCGGCGTATCACGACGTGGCGGCGGATTCGACGCGAGATAACTATCAGGTGGCGGATGATCACGGAAGTAGTCGACGATACCGTCGTGAATAGCACGCGCCAGATCCGCCTGGAATCTTCCGTCGTTGAGTGCGCGCTCTTCAGCGGGATTAGAAATATAGGCCGTCTCGATCAGCAGCGAGGGAATATCAGGTGACTTCAACACGAGAAACGGCGCGCGTTGAACCTCACTCTTTCGAATGCGCGTCACCCGCCCCAACCTGTCGATCACATAGCCTGCGGCAACCGAACTCGCGCTAATCACCGCACTTTGCGAGAGATCGAGCAATACACCCGCAAGCACGTCGTCCTTGTCGCTAAGCGACACGCCTCCGAGCAAATCGGAGGCGTTCTCGCGTTCCGCCAGCGTGCGCGCCGCTTCATCGGTCGCACCCTTCTGCGAAAGCATATAGACGGTCGCGCCACTGGCGCTGCCATTCTTATACGCGTCTGCATGAATAGAAACGAACAGATCGGCTTCGGCACGATGCGCCCTACCCATTCGGTCACGATGAGAAATGAAGTAGTCACCATCGCGAATCAGGAGCGGGCGCATACCGGGCTGCTGCTGAACCTCTTCAGCAAGCCGGCGTGCGACTGCAAGTACGACGTTTTTCTCGCGGACACCCCGAGGCCCACTGGCGCCCGGATCGTCTCCGCCATGGCCGGCGTCAATCGCGATGACCAGATCACGGCCACCATTCGCCGGCGCCTGGGGTGCTCTGCGTATGACCGATGCTCCTGACGAAGCCGTGAGATCGACAACCAGTCGGTGACCATAGGTTTCATTGGGCTCGAGAAGAAATGAATTGAGCCTGGCAGCGCCGTTGAGATCCAGCACGACGCGAAGGTCGCCGCCCGAACGAGTTCCGGTGCGTATCCCGGCGACTATGCCACCGACTTCCGGCATCCGGACCCGCGAGGAGACCCGCGCATCGGTCAGATCGATGACGATTCTGTTCGGGTCTTCCAGAGAGAATACTCGGTGGGTCGCGGCGGCGGAGAGATCGAGAACGACGCGCGTCGACTCAGGGCTGGACCAGACCCGCAGTCCTTCGACTTCGGCGGCCAAAATCTGCGTGGTACTGGCGAGTATCAGTAGCAGAAAATAATCCGATCGAACATGCAGTCTCAAGCCAATACTCTCCCAAAGCCAGCCACGTTATGTTCGCAATTTCCGGGCAAAATTTCAAGATTTATTCTTAAAAAATAAGGAATTAGAGGATCTAGCTCGAAGCGGATTTAGAATACAGGGCTAACTCCTTAAGAGCCGTCTCTCCAAGGCGGCTCAGCGCCGAAAACCGCAGTGTCCGCTGCTCCCCCGCCCCGGCCTCGAACGCCACCCGAAGATCGCAACGTGACGCGAGAAGCGGCGAGCGGTCCGGCCATTCAACGAGCAGCCAGGTGGCAGATTGCTCGAGCCAGTCGCGCAGCCCCAGCGACTCGATTTCGGCCTGGCTATCTGTATCGTCCGAGGTACTCAGGCGGTACAGGTCGACGTGGACCAGCGTGATTTTTTCGAGCGCGTAGGTTTCAACCAGTGTGTAGGTTGGGGAGGGTACCCGGCCGGCGTGACCCAGACCTTCGAGCATTCCCCGCACCCAGGTCGTCTTGCCGCTGCCGAGATCACCTTGCAGGCCGATCAACAACGGCGCCAGCCCGGCATTCATCCAGCGGCGCGCGATCTCACCCGCCCGCGCTTTGAATTTCGATTCGGAATCGAGTTGCAGCTCTCCCTCTGCCATCAGATCGGATTAGCGTAGCGTCTGATATGCGGCATCAGGTCACGCGCGACGAGACCGCGCTGCCCGTCGGTGACTGCCGCGTCTCCCGCGAGCGCATGCAGCAGCACGGCTGCGCGCATTGAGAGTCGGTTATCGCCGGTTTGTACCCTTAGGGCGCCGGCGACCCCGGCCAGAACATCTCCCATACCAGCCGTGGCCATACCTGGATTGCCGCGATCGCATACCGCAACAGGCGCTTCACCGGGAGCGGCGACCAGACTGCTCGCACCCTTGAGCACGACCGCGGCAGCGTAGCGGTCGGAAAGATCGATTGCTGCCTGCATCCGGTCGCGCTGAATCGTCGCGACGTCACATTGCAGCAGGCGCGCTGCCTCCCCGGGGTGCGGTGTCAGAATCCAGTTGCCCCTGGCCGCGGGTTGCTTCGCGAGAAGGTTCAATCCGTCCGCATCGAGAACGACGGGCAGATCCGAGGCCAGCGCACGCTCCATTAACCCTCGCGCCCACGCTGTCTGACCAAGCCCGGGGCCGATAACGATTGCATCGGCCGACTCAATGGCCTCGTCCAGATCGGACGGCTCACTGACGGCCAGTGTCATGAGTTCCGGGCGCGCGGCAACAACTGCGGCTGTGCTGCTTGCATGAGTCGCGACACGGACAAGACCGGCACCGGCGCGCAGCGCTGCTTCGCCCGCGAGCAATATGGCGCCGGCCATGCCGTTTGAGCCCCCGATGAGCAGCAAACTGCCATGGCTACGCTTGTGCGATGACGCCCGACGCGGCGGCAGCACCTCGCGAAGAACCCCAGACGTCAGGCGTTCAAGGACGTACTCGCTTCCGCGATAAACTTCTCTTGGAATATCGAGGTCCGAAAACTCGAGCTTGCCGCAATAGTCGGGAGCGAGCCCCAGAAACAGTCCGGAGTTCAGACCGACAAACGAGATCGTGACATCCGCCTGCACAGCGTCGGCCATCGGCATCCCGGAATCGGCCTCTAGCCCGGTCGGCATGTCCAGAGCCAGCACGGGATTCGGTGCCGCGTTGATGGCTTCGACAACCGCAAGGTAATCGCCCCCGAGGTCTCGCTGGAGCCCGGTTCCGAGGAGCGCATCGACAATCAGATCATCGTCAAAGATGACTCCGCCCGCGAAGGGCTCAATGCTCCCGCCAGCGGCCTGTAAATCGCTCCAGGCATTGGCTGCTGCTCCCGTGAGATTTTCGGGAGACGAGATAGCGATGACGCGGATCCGCAGACCGGCCGCCGCAGCAAGCCGAGCTAACACGTACCCATCGCCGGCATTGTTGCCCGCACCGCAGAGAATAGTGAGCCCTTCTACATCGGGCCAGTCTCGCTCGATGCAGGCCAGCGCTGCGGCTCCGGCACGACACATCAGCTCATACGCGGGAATCCCCTGCCCTTCGATGGCGACCCGGTCGAGGTCGCGCACCTGCTGGGCGCTATAGATCTCTGCAGGGAGTTCAGCCATATCGCCGATTATACTGGCCGCCTGCATGAGTATTAATTCGACAGAAGATTTCGGGCTTTCGGAAGCGCATCTGAGCGATCTCGCGACCGCGATCAAACGCCACGGCATTTCGCTGGGCTTCCAGCAGCTCGGTATCAGCGGCATCGATCTGGGCGAGGAAGAAAGTCGACTCGAGCGCTGGCTGGAACTCAAACGCCACGGCGAGATGGGCTATATGGCCAAACATGGCCAGAAGCGCTCGCGGCCGGATCTGCTGGTTCCCGGTACAGCGCGAGTTATCTCAGCGCGCCTGGACTACTGGCCGGAAGATGCCGCGGACGCGGACGCCGTACTTCAGCGCGGGAAACGCGCCTACATCTCTCGATATACCCTCGGTCGGGACTATCACAAGGTACTCCGGGGAAAACTGCGGGAACTCGCTCAGTTCATCGAGCAGCAGGTCGGCTCCTTCGGCTACCGCGTATTCGTCGACAGTGCGCCGGTACTGGAAAAGAGTCTCGCTCGAAACGCGGGTCTGGGCTGGGTTGGAAAGCACACCAATCTACTAAACCACAAAGCCGGCTCCTATTTTTTTCTCGGCGAGCTTTTTACCGATCTTCCGCTACCCATCGATCAACCCGCGACGGATCATTGCGGTACCTGCAGCGCCTGTATTGATATCTGCCCGACGGATGCGATCGTCGCCCCATACCAGTTGGATGCCCGCCGCTGCATCTCATACCTGACGATCGAGCTACGCGGTTCGATACCGGTCGAGTTTCGCGAGGCGATCGGCAACCGAATCTTTGGCTGCGACGACTGCCAGCTGGTCTGCCCGTGGAACAAATTCGCTCAACCGTCCGCCGAAGCCGATTTCATACCACGCCACGCCCTCGATGACGCCGCGCTCGTCGATTTATTCCGCTGGACGGAAGCCGAATGGAGCGCCTCGACGGAAGGCAGTGCACTGCGAAGAGCGGGCTATCAGGGCTGGCTAAGAAATATCGCAGTTGCACTCGGCAATGCGCCGACAGACCCGGACATCGTGAAGGCGCTGAGCGAGCGTCGCAATGACCCGTCTGCGCTGGTTCGCGAGCACGTCGAATGGGCGCTCGCGCAGCACGCGGATTGCTAACTACGTCACGCTCCAAAGTGCCGCGCCTACCTACCATAGGCGGATGCATTACGTTCGAGGCGCCTTATGGTAGTTGGGTCCGTCAATCCCATCGATTCTGACTTCAGACGCTCGCTGCTCGCGAGTATCGAGCTGTTCAATGGCGTCGAGCCGGACCATATCTCCGACCTTCTGACGCAATGCAATCGCGTCGATGTCCAACGCGGTGAGACCCTGCTATCGCCGGACAATCTGAACGACTCTATCTATATCGTTCTCTCGGGCTCGCTCGAGGTCTATCTGCGGTCGGTCAAATCGTCCGCCGCAGCAACCCTCCATCCAGGCAGTTGCACAGGTGAGATGTAGCTGATCGAGACCTAGGACCAAAACACCTATGTTGTCGCTACCGAGGATTCTCACCTGATGGTTCTCAGCGATAAGGTACTCTGGCAGAAGATCGGCCGTTCTCATGTTCTGGCGAAGAATCTGCTGGTCGTCATCTCCAACCGCGTACGTTCCGTACAACGAATTTATTGCCGAACGGCTCGGCGCAATCAGTCAGGCCGAACGCAATGCGGTAACGGATGCGTTAACCGGACTAGGTAATCGTCACTGGATGCAGGAGATGTTCGAACGCGAACTGGATCGAGAGCGGAACGATCCGGGCCAGCTGTACCTGCTGATGGCTGACGTCGATCACTTCAAGGACATCAATGACGAATTGGGCCACATTGCCGGAGACCAGATACTCGTCGCCATCGCCGAGACACTGCGGACGAGACTTCGACCAACCGATCTGATAGCCCGCTTTGGGGGCGATGAATTCGTAGTACTACTCCCGCGTGTTTCGCTCGAAACAGCAACGAGAACTGCGGAGCGTATTCGCAAGGACATTGACGGGAATGGTGATCCGAAACTGCCGGTCGAGGTAACAATCTCTATCGGCTTGACGGCTGCGGCAGACGCGGATGACCTTGATCGCCTGCTTGAACGTGCTGATGGCGCGATGTATGACGCCAAGGATCAGGGGCGTGATCGCGTCGCTATCCGAGAGCCCGACTACCGAAGCGGTCCCCTGGCCATCAAGTCATAGCGATCCCCGCTCCCGGGAAAAACTAGATACGAATATTATCGATCAGACGCGCTCGGCCCAGTCGCGCGGCGCCGAGAACAATACGCTCATCACCTGATTCAAAGACCTCGTAGGGAGCCAGATCGCTGGCGCGCCGAATGGCGACATAGTCAGGCTCGAAACCTCGCTCCGCGAGCCGCTTCATCGCGGCCGCTTCGAGTTCGGAATAGTTGCTCTTACCCTGACGCAACTCGTCCGCCACTTCGGATAGCGCGGCGTAAAGCTCCGGTGCGATCCGGCGCTCCTCTGTACTTAGATAGCTGTTCCTCGAACTCATGGCGAGGCCGTCCGCTTCGCGATAGATCGACGCACTGATAACTTCGATCGACAGATGAAGATCCACGATCATCCGCTGCAGCAGAATACGCTGCTGGTAGTCCTTTTCGCCAAGCAGAAGCACGTCAGGCGCAACGAGATTCAGCAGCCTCAATACCACCGACGCGACGCCGTTGAAGTGCCCTGACCGGTTTGCGCCACACAGGTCTTCACTCAGGGGAGGCAGCTTTATCGAGACAGCAGAATCGGTACCAAAGGGATAGATCGCCTTTACGTCTGGCACGTAGAGGAGGTCCACGGCGCCCTGCTCCTCCAATACGGCTGAGTCAGCGTCCAGCGTTCGGGGATAACTCTCGATGTCCTCGCCTGACCCGAATTGCGTCGGATTCACGAAGACACTGCAGACGACTTTGGTACCGCTCGAACGAGCGAGATTTGTCAGACTCAGGTGCCCCGCGTGAAGATTGCCCATCGTTGGCACCAGAGCCACGCGAAGTCCTGATACCCGCCACTCTTCGAGTTGCTCACGTAAGGCGCTAGCCGACCGAACCGTTAACATTGAAGACAAAATAGAACCCTGAATTTTAAGGCGAGGTATTCTATCAGGAGAAACAGTGTTCCCTGGCTGGATAGGTTCCGTCCCTGACCTCTCCGACATACGCCTCAAGGGCAGCGAGTTGCGAGTCGCGACCTTCCATATAGTTCTTCACGAACCGTGGTGTCTGTCCCTGCGTAATTCCCATCATGTCGTAGAGAACCAGTATCTGCCCATCGACATGCGGGCCGGCACCGATGCCGATCACGGGCACATCGAGGGCCTGGGTAATGGTCTTGCCTACTTCATTCGGCACGCACTCGAGAAGCATCAGATCCGCTCCCGCCGACTGCAGCGCGATCGCGTCGTTGACCATCTCTTCGGCGGCCTCGCTGCCGCGACCCTGAACACGAAATCCTCCGATCTTGTGCACCGACTGCGGCTTGAGCCCTACGTGCGCGCACACGGGGATATCGTGTCTCGCCAGGCATTCGACCACTGAAACCTGACCGCGACCACCCTCGAGCTTCACCATCTTCGCACCACCCTCCTGCATCAGTCGCACGCCGTTGGCGAGGGCCTGCTCGGGCGACGCGTAACTCATAAAGGGAAGATCAGCGACAAGAAACGCGTGGAGCAGCCCGCGAGCGACGATTTGCGTGTGATAAATGACGTCGTCTACGGTGACTGGAACGGTCGTGTCGTGCCCCTGAATAACCATACCCAGAGAATCACCAACGAGAACGAGGTCGGCGCCTGCCATGTCGACGAGTTGGGCGAAGCTGGCGTCGTAAGCCGTCAAACACGCAATCGGTTCACCGTCTTTCTTCATCTTCCGCAGCGTCGAAACATTGACGGGCGGAGAATCCATGCCCCGTTGCTGAAGTTGCTTATACATGGTCGAGCCTCGAACTTAATTCAGGCGATCGTCTCGATCGCAGGATTAAAGAAGTGCCGCCCCCGGTCAATCCGGCGTATGGCGTGCAGCAATTCCTGATAATCCGACTCGCGGTGGATTGGATCAATAGTGGCTGCATTGACGATGAGCAATGGCGCCTTTTCGTACTCATAGAAAAAGCTGGCATAAGCCTCGCAGAGCTGGCGAAGATAGGGTTCGTCTATGAACTGCTCATAGGAAACACCGCGGTTGGCAACCCGGCGCATGAGAATATCGGGCGGCGCCTGAAGATAGACGACGAGATCCGGCGTCGGCGGATCGAGCTGCAGAGACTGATAGACCTGCTCGTAGAGCTCCAGCTCGTTGCTGTCCAGGTTCAGTTCCGCGAACAACCGGTCCTTCTCGATGAGAAAATCGGCAACGCGAACGGGCGTGAACAGATCCGACTGGCGAATCTCCTCAATCTGTCGCGCGCGTTGAAAAAGAAAGAAAAGCTGTGCCGGAAGCGCGGCATGTCGGCGATTTTGATAAAAGCGCTCAAGAAACGGGTTGTCGTGAGCTTCCTCGAGTATCAGGTCGCTATTGAAACTCTCCGCGAGGCGCTTCGACAGACTGGTCTTGCCGACACCGATCGGGCCCTCTACGACTATATAGCGGGGTCCATTGCTCAGATTAACGTCCTGTTTGGTGGTCATCGTCGTCGGGGCGCCGTCTTATCCGCGGCTCAGGTTCCTGGATCACGAAGAATACTCTTGGTACTGCCGGTATTGCTAGCCGGACGCGCTGGTGTTCGAATTCGCTGCGGATGAGCGCCGACGAGAACGGCGCTTGCCAACGCCGAATGCCTTACGCTGCTCGGAGTTGGACATTGTTTGGACCTCAGTCCACCAGTCGGCCAGCTCCTGGTCTTCCTCGCCACATTGCGCCCGCAGAAGCAGAAAGTCATAAGCGGCTCTGAAACGCTTGTGAGAGAGCAATCGCTGGGCCCGGATACCGCGCCGGCGCTGAAAGCGCTTCTGCATTACCAGCATATCCTTCATCGGGACACTGAAGCGCTTCGGATACCCTGTGTGACCCTGCTGCTCCGACACGATCTCGTCGCATGCGTCGAGCAAGGCTTCTATCTCAGAGACCTCATACTTCTCGAAAATCTGAGCCGACCTCTCGCAGATCGGTTGCCAAAGCAGTACCGCGTACAGGAACATCGGCGTAATCGGCAGTTCCTCCTTAACGCGCCGGTCGGTATTGGCCAGGCCAGCACGCAGGAGCTGCAGCGCTGAACCGTCGCTATCGCGAGTGAGCGAGTCCGCGGTGTTCGGGAAAAGGTACTTCAGGAGGTCGAACTCGAGTAGCAACTCCAGACTACGAACTGCATGACCGCTCTGGAAGAGCTTCAGCGTCTCGTCGAACAGCCGCGCGGGCGGCACGTCGCGGAGCAGCTTACCGAGATCACGAATCGGGCTAGCCGCGCTCTTGGCTACTTCGAAGCCCAGCTTTGCGGCGAAACGAGCGGCACGGAGCATGCGCACGGGATCTTCTCGATAGCGAGTCTCAGGATCGCCGATCAGGCGCAGTTTACGGTCGGCGATATCGGCCATACCCGTGGTGTAGTCCCAGATCGTGAAGTCGGCAATGTTGTAATAGAGGGCGTTAACGGTGAAATCGCGACGCCAGATATCTTCCTCGATAGAACCATAGACGTTATCGCGAAGAATCCGACCACTGTCGGCCTGCTCGCGACGCTGGTGTTCCTCGGTCTCGGCCGCGCGAAAAGTTACGACCTCAATAATTTCTCTGCCAAAGTGCACATGAGCTAGGCGGAAGCGCCGCCCGATCAGGCGACAGTTACGAAATAACGCGCGTACCTCTTCAGGTTTTGCGTCGGTCGCGATGTCAAAGTCCTTAGGGTTCAACTCGAGCAGTAAATCGCGGACGCCACCGCCTACCAGGAACGCCTGGTAGCCAGCCTTGTTGAGCCGGTAGAGCACCTTGATGGCATTGTTGGAAATGTTTGCCCGGCTAATAGAATGGCCGGAGCGGGTGATGATGTTGGGGCCAGGATGCGACTGCGAGTCCGTGTCGTTCAATCAGGTTCCGTTGGCGAGTTTCACCGCTGCGCAAAGCCCGCTATCATAGCAGCCCCGCCGACTAACGACACCCGCGCTCCCTTCGTCTAGCGGTCCAGGACGCCGCCCTCTCAAGGCGGAAACAGGGGTTCGATTCCCCTAGGGAGCGCCAATAATATCAATAGGTTATATTTTGGCCTAAGAGATTCAGGTAACTATCGGGTAACATTCCGTTGAGATGAATTCGCCGCTGAGTTGCCCCACTTCGCTGAATACCGGGACATAGGGCGAGGCGAGATCGTCGCTCAGAGCGCAACTCAGAAAGCCGACCGCCCTCACCCGCTTACAATCGAGCCAGCACAAGCTGAGAGCGGCACCATGAACATCGACCGCGATCATGCTGACGCCCCAACTCCCGCCGCCGGTGATGCAATCCGGTGTCCGTCTTCAAACAAATGGGACAGATCTGACTTCAGGTTAAGCGAGTGTTTTGCTCGTATCGACTTGATGATGTCATCTATCATGATTTCATATCCCCGGTCTTTATTAGTGGGGGGGGTCGAGTGTTAACGAGTGGGGCGCTTTAGTCGCCTTAGCGCCGAGATCTCGTCGACCTTTCACTCTTTAGCCACTACTGTGTCGTAAAGACCATATCGAGCTAGGTCCTCGTGACTTTCTATTCCCGTGTAGCGCAGCGAAGCATCTTCGTAGCGACGAACGGCTATCTCAAGGAGTCTTCCTACGGGTCTGGCTGGGAATGCGAGCGTGGCTATCGACAGATGGCCGAGAGATGTGCCGCCATCGAAGTCCCGGATAATGGGTACCTTACTGGCAGCTCATACGGCAAAGGATGGGAATGCGAGCGTGGCTATCGAGCGACCGATGAGACTTGCGTTGCAGTCGAGATTCCTGAGAACGCCCACATCGGATATTCCGGTAATGATTGGGCCTGTAATCGGCCTTATCGTAAAAACCAAAATACTTGTGAGATGCCTTGATTCAGAAACACAGCGCCGCCGCCAACGCCATGCTCACTCGAACCAGTCGTTGGTCATCTCTCAAAGCCTGGGGAATTAATTTAGCCAAGACCCGAGGCCATCGACGCGCCGTCATCCTCCGCCAACTCTGGATCAATGACGATCAATTCCGATGGGGTTCGCAAGAAGCAAGGTCATGAAATAACAGCTCACCGACAACCCTTGAAGATGCGTCCCGGCGTTCTGGATGAAGCCGTTTATATCCGCTGTGCTCGAAAGCACGTCCAAAAGCCTGGCTCTCCACACCGTCTGACCTATGCCTGCAGCGGCTGGATCGCTACCAGTGCCGACTGCGAAGAGAAGCTTGACCCACACCAAGACGCGACCAAAAAATAACACCATCAACGGGAGCTTGACGTCAATGCCCGATTAGAGAAGCGGTCATTCGACGATTACTCCGATACCTTTATTCCCCGCCAGAATGCAACACGACCTGATATCTCTGCTGCCGCTGGCTTTGGATCGGAGTAGTACCAAGCAGCGTCCTTATTCACCTCATCTCCCACCGCAATATCGTAGTAGCTCGCCCGGCCCTTCCAAGGACAGCTAGAGTGAGTATCACTTTCACGTATGTAGTCGCTATTGACGCTACTCAAAGGAAAATAGTGGTTTCCCTCGACAACGACTGTGTCGTCGCTATTCGCAATTTCGGTATCGTTCCAGACAGCTTTCATCTTCATTCCACATTGTGTGCCTAATAGCTGATATCAGCTGGTGATACATTTAAATCGTTTAACGTCCAGACACGTTTTAAGGTAGGAACATCCTCTCGTAGAAACAGAACCCCAAAACCGACGATATCTATGTCCTTAGAATCAAGCTTCACTCGGCGGACCAAAATCTGGTGTTTAATGGCTGACTTTTATGTTGATTGCCACGACCGATTGCGATAAGTCAAAACCACTTGCTACTCCGAAGCAGCGCTCGATGATCCACGAGACGCAAGTTCGTCCTCATCGACTATTCTCTGAGGTTTGACACCGACCATTAGGTCAGGACGCTTTGAGCCAGTTTGAGCCTCGATAAGCGTCAGGAAGAGGCCGATCAACAGCAGCCCGAACACGCCCACCCCCACAATCAGTAAATTTACGTTGCTCATCGTCGATTACCCGTTGTGACCATGAGCTTAAAATAGATTCCAAAACACAGAATTGAAGGTACCCATATCGCGGTGAATAGACCTTCTTCCCTTTGGCCGGAAAACCAGAGGAACCCAGAAACCGCGAAAGAGATCATTACTGCGAGCAGAATGAATATATCGGAGCGACTGATCATCGTTAATCCCTATTGAAGTCATCACAATGGCCAACTGCGGCCAGTAAGCATCCCAACACAGCAATTGAGGCTACCGTTCTAATGCCCGAACTCTCACCAATCGCCAGACGATCGAACGACACCGATCCAATTAAGCCCAATAGGAAGATGATCCCACCGATAATCAGCATCGATATGCCAGTAATTCTGAGAGTTGCCAGAATCAGGCTGAATTTCTTGCTCTCTACTATTCCCACAGTACCTATAGCTATTATTACATTCGTCGCTTTCGGTAATTCGGATTCAACCAGGAGTGTATGAGCTCGGAACGCTGGATCGTCTAATCAGTCGAGGACCTGCCAGGTTGGAAAATTCCAGAGGGCGGAATATCCATAATTTTCTCAAAACGGCCGCTCAAACCCTCCGCTTAGACTCAGTCTTCTGTGGCCGCTTTCGGCAAAAAGCGAAAAAAAGAAGACTCTAGCGCTTGGCGGATCCTCACAATCTATTATCGAGCATAACTAAGATTCCTCTATCGATCCAGTTTTTCTAAGGACGCTATATTATCTAACAAGTGCGAGCATCAACCGAGTTCTGCCTATACCAACCGAGGCTATCTGGTGGCTCCCGAACTCAGTTCCTCACTTAAGCGAGTCACCAGCCAGAGCCATCCACTTTTTCGTCCTTCTGGAGGATGATCACAATCAAAGTAACCACCCTGTTCGGTCAACACGAGCTTAGTGCCCGATGCACATTCATCAATCGTGAGGGTGACCGCTAGGTATATCCCCTGATTTCCGAGCAGCGGTGATTGTATCAGTCTCTATGCTGACTCGGTAGTTGAGGAAGAAGGAATGCAGCTGCGCAGAAACTCACTGATTCTCGGCCTCGTGGCCACTCTGCTGTTCTCGATCGCCATCATCTTTCTGATGGGCTTCGGCAACTTCCTCGGCACGATGTTGTGGGGACCGATCTAGTCGCCACGCCAACTGTTGCCGGCCCTGAGTTACTCAATCGGCGAGCTCTGCCTCGTACTCGGCCGCTCTGACGTGTGCCCCTTTGATGACATTTATCAGGCCGTAATTGTTCTCGTGGCATGCCCACTCGAAGAGACCGGGTGGTTCCATCCTCGGCCACGGTATTTCGTAGCTCCACGGTGCTTCCCAGGTCGTCGGGTCGGTCAGCGTGGCCTCGTATAGCAGCAGGCCATCTTCCACATGTGCGAACCGCTCAACCAGATGCAAATTGGAGCCGACCTCCTGAATTCGCCTGACGCGGGAGTTCGGATGAAAATCGGTCGTCTCGACGACCAGCGTTTCTCCTTCCCAGTGCCCCCGCGAGATTCCCCGATACGCACGGACGTCTCCGGAAGGCTGAGGGCGGCCATCGACAGGAATGATACGAACCTCGCTGTTGACCTGGGTGATCAGAACGACGTAACCGGGTGTCTGGATGATCTGCGATTCACCGACTGCCTGCGTGGATGGAACGCGCGGCGGCCCCTGATCTCCGGTGATACAGCGCTCGAAAAGATTCCTCGATTCAATCGTATGGCGGGGCGCATGCAGCTCATAGCGTGCCCGGCCCTCCGCCGTCAGCGGCGGCTTCCTGCCGCTCGGCGGATCGACGATTAATGACGTTCGCAGGTTCGGCGGAATGGGGCTTTGCCAGTTGTCCATGCCGAACTCGGTCCAGTCGCAGTGCACTGTGGCAGGATCCGTCCCCACATCCCGAAGAGCAGACGCCTGGAAAGCCTCGATCGCTTCGGGCACCGTATAGAACGCCTTATCACCTAGCTCCTCGGGTCGCTCCATCGGGGTGTAAGTGGCGCTGACCCAATAACCCTGCAGATCCGGATCGCCCCAGGGTGTACGAGGAGACGCCGTCCTTGGCCGCGATGGATCCCAGACGCGCTCAGCCGCACTCGCTATAGCCGCTTCGGCCTCGTCCTCGAAATAGGCGTACGTTTCTTCCGGGGAATGTGGAGAGGCCGCTCGCGCCGCTTCGAGGACTTCCTGCGAGCGCTTATTGACGAGAGCCGACGGCGGCGGGGTCTGTGCCCGGCCCGTGTCCGGCAGCCAGCAAAAAAATAGCGTGAGACTGGCGATAACCACTCGGGTTACGCCGACTCTCAGCGCATCGCTTTGCCTGGTTCCCCCCAGCGCGAACATACGGACTCCGGAACGCTCTATGCGTTCGATCTTACCTCAACGGGGTCCGGCACATCCCAGGTCCGGGCCCAATAGATAAACGGCGTGTCGAACGCCGCGATAAACACCTTGAATACATACTTCGCCAACGCAAGCTGAAAAGCGTATGCGAGATCGAAAATACCCCACCAGACGATCACGGCATACAAAACGGTATCGAGCACCTGAGACGTCATCGTCGAGAGGTTGTTGCGCAACCAGAGATGCCTGCCTTCCGTCCATTGCTTCACACGGTGAAAGAGCCAGACGTCGAAGCTCTGGCTGATGAGATACGCGAGCAACGAACCGAAGACGAAGCGCGGCGAGAAATCCAGAATTCGCGAGAAAGCCGCATGGATATCCTGGGAGAACACCGCAGACGCGGGACGAGTCGACGGCAGATAGAGCAAGCTCATGCTCATCATCAGCACGATGATGACGCTCACGCCAAAGCCGAGCAGTACAGCCTGGTTGGCGACCGCCCTGCCGTGTTTTTCGCCGAGCAGGTCCGTAGCGAAGAAAATACTGGAGTAGAAAATGACGCCCAGACTGGTTTCCATACCGAGAATCACGGTGAGCTTGGGTCCCTGAAGATTTGCCAGCAATATCGCGAGCACGATCGCGGCGACAAGACCGATCCGGCCGAAGACGCGGTACATCAGGAGCGTCAGGGAGAGATCTACCGTCAGCGTCACCAGCCACAGCAGATTCTGGTTCTCCGAAAAGAACAGGGTAAAGGGCTCGGGAAGCATTGCCAGATCAGGGTCCTGGCTCTACAACCTGCTCTTCAAGCAGGAAGCCGTGATTCCTATCGCCACCGCTCTGGAAGTAGCCGACGATCAAGCCGTTGTCATTTATTCCGGTGGCCACAGTGCTAACAGCGCCCGGGAAATCCAGGGTTGCAAAGCGGCCGTTGCGTAGCAGATAACCGTGGACACCCTCATTGTCCCGAAACGATCCGACGATGTCGTCTCGGGCGTTGATATCTTCAGCGCGAGTTTCTATCGCGCCCGGCACATCGATCGTTGAAAAGATCTCATCCTGGCCGAATAAAAATCCATGCGTCGCACCCGATGCATCCTCATAGTAGCCAACGATATCCCGAACATTATTCAGTCCGGATGCGGCCGTTAAGCGCGCTTCAGGAAAATCGATTGCCGAGAAAGTTGCCGTCCGCATGATAAAACCGTGCGTCACACCGTCTGAATCTTGGTAGTACCCGACAACATCCGCTCGATCGTTAGTGCCACTCCCGATAGTCGCCACGGCGCCTGAAAAATCGAGCGTTCGAGTCGCAGTATTCTGCAGCAGGAATCCGTGAGCGATACCAGACTCATCCAGATACCACCCGGCGATGCTGCCATGCACGTTCAATCCCTGTGGACTCGTGCCGGTCGCACCGTCGACATCGATCGAGCGGAACACGGCTTCCGGGTCAAACGTGAATCCGTATCGCTGGCCTGTGCGCACCGTGAAGTCGCCGATCTGAGTTCCGTCTTTGCCGACTGCTGTCAACGTCGTAGAGACTCCGCCGGGAAAATCCAGCTGCGTGTAAATCTGTGCAAGTGCACTGGAGCAGAAAAGAAAGAGTGTACTAACAGATACCAGGCGCATTGGCTTATCTCACGAGCGATCGAGAACCCATCTGCATGAGCGCGAGGAACGGTGGTCGGCTCTAGTTTAGCCCGCGACGTTCCAGTAGCGGTCCTACGTCAGCGTCTCTACCGCGGAAATTTCTGAACAGCGACATCGCCTCTGCACTGCCACCCCGGGAGAGAAGCGCGTCCCGAAAATGTTGCCCGTTCTCCCTCAGCATTCCACCATTCTCCTTGAACCACTCGACGGTATCGGCGTCGAGCACTTCACTCCAGATATAGGAGTAATAGCCGGCCGAGTAGCCGCCCATAATGTGAGAGAAATAGGTCAGGCGATACCGCGGCGGGACGGCCGCAAGATCGGCGCCGGCCGCAGCCAATGCCTCCGCTTCGAATGCCATCAGTTCCTCCGCTGACGGAATCTCCTCGGGCGACAACTGATGCAGAGCCTGATCGATTATCGAGGCAGCAAGATATTCGGTCGTCCCGTAGCCCTGATTGAAGCGCTGGGCATTCAACACTTTTTCTAGCAACTCGGCAGGGATCGGCTCGCCGGTCTCATAGTGCCGCGCATAGTTGCCCAGAACTTCGGGCCAGGTCGACCACATCTCATTGACCTGCGAGGGGTACTCGACAAAATCTCGTGGGACTCTGGTACCCGCGAACGAAGGATAGATAACGTTCGAAAACATCCCGTGCAACGCATGGCCGAACTCGTGGAACATCGTCGTCACTTCATCGAAGCTCAATAGCGCTGCCTCACCCTCAGGCGGCTTCGAGATATTGATGTGATTAGCGACGATCGAGCGTCGGTCCTCGAGATAGGACTGACTTATATAGGCGCGCATCCACGCCCCGCCGCGCTTATTGTCGCGGGCATAGGGGTCAAAAATGAACAGACTCAACGTCTCCCCGTCCTGGTCGAAGACCTCGAAAACACGGACGTCTTCCTGGTAGACCGGCAGATCGAAGCGTTCCTCGAACGTAATTCCGTAGATCTGTGTCGCGGCATAGAAAACGCCATTCTGCAGGACGCTATCGAGTTCGAAATAGGGCTCGAGCTGTGAGGCGTCGAACGCATAGCGTTCCTGTCGTACTTTCTCCGCGTAAAAATCCCAATCCCAGGCTGCCAACTCGAATGACTCGCCTTCCGCATCGATCATCGCCTGCAGATCAGCAGCCTCTATCCTGGCGTTGGAAACTGCAGGCGGCGTCAGCGAAGCAAGTCGCTCGTTAACTGCGGAAACGGTCTGTGCCGTCTGATCGCTGAGGATGTACTCGGCGTGATTCGCAAATCCCAACAATTGCGCCTTCTCCGCCCGCAGCAGAGCGGTTCGACTCAGAATCTCAAGATTGTCGTACTCTCCTCCCGAACTACCCCGCGCGACCGACGTAGTGAAAATTCGTTCGCGCAGATCCCGATTCTCGAGTGATGACAGATAAGGCTGCTGAGTCGTATTCAACAGCGGGACGGCATATTTTCCGCTCTCGTCGCGACTCTCGGCTGCGTCAGCCGCGGTCTGAATCTCAGCGTCCGTAAGGCCGGCGAGTTCCTCACCCGTATCGACGATAATCGCCGATGCATTCGCCTCGTCCATCACGTTCTGGCTGAAACTGGTGCTCAGCTCAGACAGTTCGATATTGATGGCCTTCAGCGCTTCCTTGTCCTCGGCGGATAGCTGCGCGCCCGCCCGAACGAAGTCGCGGTAGGTCTCGGCAATCAGGCGGCTCGTCTCAGCGTCCACGTTGAGCGTCGTGCGTTGCTCGTACAGCGCCTCGATCCTGGCGAACAGGGTCGGATCGAGGAGAATCTGATCGGAATGCGCTGACAGACGCGGCGCGATCTCCGCCTCAATGTCCTGGATCGCATCATTCGTATGCGCGCTCGTAATCCCGTAGAAAACGCTCGAGACTCGCGACAGCAACTGCCCTGAGAGTTCGAGCGGAATCAGGGTATTTTCGATCGTGGGCGCAGCAGTCTGATTACTGATATCAGCAATCTCCGCCAGATGCTCTTCCATCCCTGCCTCGAATGCCGGTAGATAGTGTTCGTCCCTGATCTGATCGAACGGCGGATACTGAAAGTAGAGCGAGCTCTCCGCCGAGAACGGATTGCCCTCAATGGTCGGTGCGGCGTTGTCGGTCTGCTCGGTCATCGGGGCCGAGACATCTGCAGCCTCATCGTTACCCGCATCCTCACCCGTGCAGGCAGAGACAGCATAAATCGGTAGGAGCAAGGCTGCGGCATTTAGATATTTCCTGGTCATGAACGTTCCTTATCGGGGTGATCCGGACTCACCCGACCGACCGGTAGTATATCCCGTGGTCTGTCTTTTTTCCCTCGCAGCCGCGGAACTTCGTAATAACCGCAAGGCTTAACGCCATTCCCTCTGCGCCCCATACCGAAGCAAAACGGACGAATATTCCCGCTGTTCGATCAGCCAAGCGTTTGCACATAACAGTGACTTACATCACATAACTCTCGCGACAAATATCAGAACCTTCTTCGCGCTGGAATTTCATGAGGTGGAGCCATGAACCAAACTGCAAAGATTGATTCGACACTGAATCAGCCGATAGACGATGAAGTAATGGAAGAGATGGAGAACAACGAAGCCACTAAGTTGTTCGACTACAAACCCGAATCGGAGCATCTTACCGATGCCGAGATTCTGGACGAGACGTTCCTAGACGACTACGACGATCTCGAGACGACGGATATTCTTGACGAGAACTTCTCGTTCAATCCATCAGACTACTGAGTCCCGGCGCCCGGCTCACCCTTCAGCCGGCCAATTTGCTGCCGCATACGCTACTGGCGTGAGCGGATTCCACCCCATTTTTTCGACGCACTAATCAGATTACGTGCTGACTACTTCACTTAATCTCGCTGCGATACCAGATGTGACTCAGGTCACCGCTGGCCAAAGTGTTCTTCGGGATACTGCGGCCGTTGCTAACCGAAATGCCGCAGATGAGAAACTCAGAACTAAAAATATTAGCTACAGATATACCGCAGCTCGCTACGGGCGTTCGCGCCACACGCTCCAGGAGCCTGACCGGCTACCCGCTCGCGAAACTCTGCGAATGGACACCGGCTCCCAGCCAGCGCTTTGTATTGGAACCAGGCGGAGATCGAAACGAGGACAATCAGGACTCGTAAGACCGGCCGCAGAGGGCGCGGGACGCGTCAGCTAAGCACTCAGGATGTGCAGGGGTAGAGATCCTGTAATAGCTGAAGAACTGTCGTTGCCACCGTTGCCAGATCGTGATCTCCGCTGAGCTCCGCCTCGGCCAGTTCCCAGAGATAGTTTCCGTTGATGCTGACGTCATCCGGGGGGCAGTAAAGACGTGACTGTTCGGAAGCGGCAAGCTCATCGTCATAGGTCCCGAGCCCAAACGCCATCCCGGCTACGAGCAGGCGCGCGTTGCGTAGTGCCAGACCTTCGATTGAGAACGGCTCGTCCTGTGCAGCGACCGGACCAATAAGGGCGAAGACTAGCAGCGTAGCGAGAACGGGCTTCATCGAGAGGATCTCCAGTGTGGATTAACGCTGCCAGGTGCTGCGACGTAGCTATCGTACAACAAGACCGGTGATTCTCGACCGACAAAAAAAACCCCGGTACAAGGCCGGGCAATTCAGGGGGAAAGTCTGAGGAGTACCTGAGGTCAACTTACGCTATCCTTTTCAGCCGATCAGTGACGTGGGTCTGACTTTCGCCCACATACGTATGAGGACCTTAAGGCACTGTTTTTATAATAGTTTTCAGGTTTTCGTAGAACGATAATGAGCATGAGACCGCGATATTCAACGATAACGCCGCTGCTGCTACTTGCCTGCGGCCTGAACCTCTCCGCCACCGCTCAGGAAGCGCCGTAGGCCGAGTTTATCGAGGTCGCTCCGGATCTCTACTTCAACTATGTTTTTTCCGGCTCGAACTCAGCCGTTCTGATCACGGACGCCGGAATTCTGGTCGTCGATACGCGCATGCACCCCGATGATGCGGAGGGATTACTAGCGGAGATACGCGCTGTATCCGATGCGCCGATTCGGTGGGTCATCAACAGTCAATCCCATGGCGATCACTACATGGGGAACTCGGTATTCGCCCGCGAGGGCGCGACGATCATCGCGCACCGTGACACGCCACGCGTCATGATTGAGCGCTTTGACTACGAAGTCTCGTCGCGTCCTTTCGACCAGCGTGGCCAGAACCGGAATGCCGTGCAGCTCGTTCTGCCCGACATCCTGTTCGATCATCGCCTGACGCTTACGCTCGGGCAGTACGAGGTAGAGCTACTCTATCTCGGCGCCGGGCAAAACGAAGGCGATACGCTGATCCACTTCCCGCATGCACGAGCACTGCACAGCGGCGGCGTCTTCCACAATCGTAGCTGGGCCAATACGTCCTTATACGCCCTCGGTCGCAGGCTAGCTCTGGGTTCTGCGAGCCATGAAGGAAATAGACGTCGAACTGTATCTGCCGCCACACGGGCCACTCGCGAGCCCGCAGGATCTGGACAACTTTATTGAATTTATCGGCCGTCTGGACGAAGGCGTTAGCGAAGCGGTCAATAGCGGAGCCACGCTCGAGGAGATGCTCGAAGCGAACCCGTTTCCGGAATACAGCACCTGGCGCGGTTATGAGCGTCGCGAACGCAACCTGACCGCGATCTATCAGCTTCTGACACTAGGCGAAACACAGTATTTCGTACCGAGCGACCGCGCCACTCAATCGACTCCCTGATCCCCGATCAGGATTCGCTTCTCCTGCGCGGTCATGCGCTTTATTTCGATCTCGCGACGCAGAGCTGCACCGCGGTCGGCCGCCGGCTCATCGTAAACCAGCGCTACCGGCAATCGACCTCTCGTATATTTAGCTCCATTGCCGGCATTGTGTTGCGCGATTCGTGCGGCAAGATCGCGAGCGATACCGGTATAGAGCGTCGCGTCGGCACAGCGGACGACATAAACACTCCAGGCTGTCGCTCCAGCGTCTGTCGCCAATCTAGCGCCGTTCAGTGAAGAAAAATGTCACGAGAAAAGCCGCCGACAGCGCCAGCCCGATCGCCAGCCCCAGGCCAGCGCCGATGGCAAGACCAATACCCGGCTGACCGAAGAGCGCACCGGTGAACACGCCCAGGAAGCACCCCGCACACAAACTCAGCGGCAGGCTCGCTACCCGGAGTATTGTCCGAACGGGCCGCGCCTCAGACATGTCGGAAGCTCCCGACTATATCGATGACGCAGACGATAGCTCTCGAGATTGTCACGATGTCACCTTCTCGCTGGCGGCGTCTGAGTCGGGCTCACGCTCCATACTCCAGAGTATCTCCTGTACCGGCTCGTCCTCTCGCAGAGCAGCCCACTGCTCATCGCGTGCTGCATAGGCAGAGACCTGGGCCAGAATCTCGAGATCCTGGGTATGCTCCTCGTATGCGGTGTGTAGTCGATTACGACTCCCCTCCGCTACCGCCCGCATCTCAACAACTGCCTGCTGAACTTCCTCAACAGAGCAATCGCGAAGCGGCTTCATCGATCCGTCGGAAAGCGGCAGATGCGCGGAAAAATCCTGTCCAACCATAAACGTTGCGGGAATCACGAGCACGTTGTCCGACATAGGCCTCTCCATTGCCATTGGTAGGCAGATCCTCAAAGCTTGATGCCGGGCCTACGTGAAGACAACCAGCGCCTGTCACCCGAGACCCGTCCTGCTACACTCCTGCCGCTTCTCTCTACCAAACGTTATCGATGAGACAGAGCGTATCACGCCCGTCAGCCGGTCTGGTTCGACGATTCGCAGCGATCCTTTACGACTGGCTGTTGCTGGCCAGCCTGATGTTCGCCGCAACGCTGTTATTGATCCTCGTTCGCGGCGGAGCCGAGATTGCGCCGGCATCCTGGTGGTACAACGCGTTCCTCATCGCACTGAGTTTCTTATTTTTCGGCTGGTGCTGGACCCACGGTGGACAGACTCTGGGGATGCGCGCGTGGAAGATACGGGTAGAGCGCTACGATGGCGGTCCGCTCGACTGGCCACTGGCTATCCGCCGTTATATGGCGTCCTGGATACTCCTGCTGCCGCCTGGCCTGGGTTTCCTATGGGGCTGGCTCGATCGTGACGGACTCTGCTGGCACGACCGGCTATCGTCGACGCGGGTCGTTCGGATTCAGGGCTGAACTGTTCAGCGTATTCGTAACAACGCGACCGACGTGATAACGAGCAGGATAGCGCTCGGCAGCCAGGCGACGACGAGGGGATCGAGATCGAACACCTCACCGCTGTTTACAAATGTTTGCGCCACGATGTAATAACCGAGGCCGATAACCAGTCCGACGACGAGTCGCCCGCCGGTCCCCGACGTTCTGAGTGCACCCGAGACGAATGGCAGCGCCAATAATGTCATCAGGAGTACAGAGACACTGTCGGAAATTCTCGCCCAATACGCGGTGACGTAGCGGTCGGAGTCGAGGTCGTTCTGGTCCAGGTATTCGATGTACCGCTTCAAACCCTGCGTATCGAGCAGGTCCTCACGCACCTCGGATAGCCCGAGCAACTCCAGACTCAATTCATAGTTCTGGATAGAGCGCCGCTCGGCAGTCGAACTGATGTCGTCGGCCGAGAAGTCTGTCGCGACATAGTTTGCGAGTATCCAGCGTTGTTGCGGATCGATCTCGGCCGAATCCGCGCTGGCGACCCGATCGAGCGATCCTTCCGCGTCGAGCTCGAAAAGATAGACGCCGCCGAAGTTAATACCATCGTCGGCCCGCCGGAAGTTGAAGATCCGGTCGCCGTCCTTCATCCATGCCGACTGAGCATTGGCAATGTCTACGCTGTCCAGTAACGCCTGGGAGCGGACCTGTCGCGCGTAGGCGCCAAGAGACGGTGCCAGTGACTCGCCAAGCAATGCCATAACAAGGAGCAACACCAGTCCGGCGATACCGACCGAGCCCATCATCCTGATCCGCGATACTCCACTCGCACGCATTACGACGAGCTCACTGTGGACCGCGAGATTTCCGAGGCTCAGTAGAGCTCCAAGCAACGCTGCGGCAGGGAGCATCTGGAAAATCATGCGTGGGATACGCAACGCGACGTAAGCGAGCGCATGCTGCATCTCGTACTGAGCTGTTCCGACATCGTCAACCTGACCGACGAACTCAACGAATGTAACGACTGCAAGCAGTACGAGTACGACGACCGCCACACTTTTTAATATAGCGGCGGTGATATAGCGGTCGAGCACGTTCATGTCGCCAGCTCCGCTCTATCTGCGGTACGGCTGGACGCAAACCAGCCGGACTCCCGCCCGAGCAGCAGCAAACCAAACAGCCCGAGCACGATGTGAACCCACCAGAGCCCAATCCACAGGGGGATTTCCTCCCGCTCCACCCAGACGCGAGCGATAGAGAGCATGTTCGCATAGGTGATATAGATCAGTATTCCGACACCCAGCCGCCCATAACGGCCTTCACGCGGTCGCGATCGACTGAGTGGTACGGCCAGCAGCATCAGCACAAACAGCTGAATAGGTGCCGAGATTCGCCACTGCAGCTCCGCCTGATCGACAGCAGAAGTGGAGTTAAGCAGATCGATCGTGGCAATCGTCTCTACCAGGACCTCCGACTCCTCGTCTTCATCCACGCGGATCGGCATACCATGCTCGGCGAAGTCAATGACCCGAAAATTGCGCTGGCCTGGCACGCCTTCATATCGCCTGCCATCGTAGAGCACGAATGTCAGATCACCGTTAACGACGTCGTGCACGCGTTCCCCCCTGTCTGCAAGAATAACGATGACCTCGTCACCCGCCTGGTGCTCGATAAAAACGTCGTAGATGACGTCGCCATCCACCTCCTTCGCATAAACGATGGTGTCGCCGGAATCCGGAGTCGTAAATTTTCCGGACTCCAGTACGCCGAGCTCCAGCTCCTCCTCTGCAACCTGCTTAATCTCCTCAATCGCGCGCGCGGCGTTGGGCGCCTGTACCAAAGCCAGCCACGCGACCGATACTGACAACAGCGTCGCCAGAACGGTGATCGGTCCGAGTAGCTTTCCGGGACCGATACCACAGGCCGCGAGAGCGGCCATCTCAGAGTCGCGGTTGAGGCGTGCGAGCGCGAGCATTACGCCGAGGAATAGTCCGATCGGCGTCAGGATATTAAGATAACGAAGCGATATCAGACCGAGTATCGAGAACACCGCGTCCCGCGGTAGCCGACCGACTGCCGCGTCGTCGAGGATCTCGGCGAACTGATTGCTGATCAAGATGACGAACAGTATGAGCGTCACCATGAACCAGGAGCCAAAGGTCTCGCGGAAAATATATCGGCTGATCAGGTTCAAGGGATCGGAGGATTTTCAGTACGTTGCGCTAATCGAGTACACTAGCCCGCACTTTCTTCGGCTGGGACAAACACACGATAACACAAGCGAAAGGCCGCTCCGGAATCTTATAAAAACGGGTCGTTCACGCACGCGTGCCACCCAGCAAATCTCAGGAGACAACATTGGAATTCCCTATCAAGACCGGAGCGCCGGCAAGCCAGAAAACAGCCTGTGCAATTCTTCCGGTTTTCGAAGGCCGCGCACTGAAAGGACCGGCGCGCGAGGTCGATGCCGCCAGCGGCGGCCTGCTAAGCGAACTTCTGAAGAGCGGAGACGCGTCAGCTGAAATCGGACACGCACTGCTCGTCCCGAGGCTCCAGGGAGCGGCGGCGGAACGCGTACTACTCGTTGGTTGCGGCAAGCAAGCTGACTTCAACGCAAAGGTTCTTCGGAAGGCACTTACCGCGGCCGTCAACAGAATTAAACGCTCGAATCTGAAGGAAGCAACTAGCTATCTGACGTACACGCGCCACCGTAGTCTGGACGCCTACTACGCCGGTCGCATCAGTATCGAGACCGTACAGTCAGCTGTGTATCGCTTCGGCGAACTACAGTCTCGGTCAGGCGGAAAACAGAAACTGGCGAAGATCGCTATCGCGATTGCCGACAGGAAAGACACCAAGGAATACCGACGCGGTGTTGCCGAAGGTAGAGCCATTGCAATCGGTACCGAATTGGCACGCAACCTCGGCAATCGGCCGCCGAATGTCTGCACACCTTCCCATCTCGCGCGTACCGCCCGCGGACTCGGCAACGATTACGCGAATATGCAGGTGACGGTACTCGGCCAGCGTGAAATGAAGCGCCTCGGCATGGGTGCGCTGCTGTCGGTAACGCAGGGAGCCGACGAGCCACCGAAGTTCATCGTCGCGCGCTATCGGGGCGCGCCCGCAAGCGTTGCTCCGGTCGTGATGTGCGGAAAGGGCATTACATTCGACACCGGAGGCATCTCTCTGAAGCCCCCGGCAAAAATGGATGAGATGAAGTTCGATATGTGCGGTGCTGCCGGCGTGCTCGGCACGATGGCCGCAGTAGGTGAGCTACAACCCAATCTCAACGTTATTGCCATCGTCCCGGCCTGCGAGAACATGCCGAGCGGAAAGGCGACGCGACCGGGCGATATCGTGCGCTCGATGTCCGGTAAAACCATCGAAGTTCTGAACACTGACGCAGAGGGGCGTTTAATTCTCGCCGACGCCCTGACCTACGCAAAACGATTCAGGCCGCGGTATCTACTCGATGTCGCCACGCTGACGGGCGCCTGCGTCGTTGCCGTCGGACAGGTCTATACCGGCCTGTTCAGTAATGACGACAAGCTGGCGGGATCATTGCTCGCTGCCGGCAAGCGTTCCCTCGATCTTGCCTGGCATCTGCCTGCGGATGAGGAGTACGGGCTCTCGTTAAAGAGTAATTTCGCAGACTTCGCGAATATCGGCAGCCGGGATGCCGGCGCGAGCGTCGCAGCACAGTTCCTGTCGCGCTTCGTCGACGACATACCCTGGGCCCATCTCGATATTGCGGGTTCGGCCTGGCTGTCCAACGCCGACAAAGGCGCGACCGGCCGTCCGGTGCCGCTGCTTACGGACTTTCTCCTGAACCTTTAGGCACCTGGAACAACAGTGACTCAGGTCGACTTCTACATACTCGGAACGAATTCGCAAGACTCCTGGCTGCGACTTGCCTGCAGGATTACCGAGAAGGCCATCAAACGAAATCTCGACGTCTATATGCATTCAGAGAGCGAGGCAGACGCCAATAAGCTCGACCGATTGCTATGGACGTTTTCGCAGGGAAGCTTCATCCCACACCGCATCATCGGTAACAATACGGAACCGCCGTATGAGGAGCCGGTGCTTATTGGCTGCCACAGTCCAGCCACGGAACCGGCTACCGGCACGGAAGCGAGCCAGAAATGGGATGTGATGATAAATTTGACGGGTGAGGTACCGGAATTCTTCAGTCGCTATGATCGCGTTGCCGAAGTCGTGGATGCCGACCCGACCCGGCGAGAACGCGGTCGCGAGCGATTTCGCTTCTATCGCGACCGCGGCTACGAACTTACGACGCACAATATCTGAGACCGCCATGTCCGATGATTCAACCGCAAGCGCCGAGATCCCTGTCCTTACCGACGTCATTCAGGACCGCGGCGACCTCGAACCGGCCGCCGGCGCAGGCGCTGAGGCTGCCGATGTAAGCGATGCCGATATTCTCCTGGACCGGGAGATGCTTATCTCAGAGCTTCAGGCGAAGCTCTCGGTCGGCGCGTTCACGCTAACTGAACAGCTTCTGCACTCAGCTATATCGGAGATGGAAGCCACACTCTTCGAACAGGTTCTGAACAGGCTCCGCCAGGAACTCCCGGAGCTCGTAGATACTGTACTGCGCGAGCACCTCATCGACGAGGAAGAGGAAGACTGAGGACTAACCGAGGGACCGGAGTGGCAAAGGGTTATCAGCCCGCGGACGTCGAGTCGCGGCACTATCAACGCTGGGAAGAAGCGGGCCTGTTCGCGCCGTCGGGTGACGGCGAGCCCTACTCCATCGTTATTCCTCCTCCGAATGTCACCGGGACGCTGCACATCGGCCATGCGTTCGGCAATACCGTCATGGATGCGCTGACTCGCTATCACCGGATGCGCGGCGAAAAAACTCTCTGGCAGCCCGGCACGGATCACGCCGGTATAGCAACGCAGATGGTGGTCGAGCGATTACTCGCCGCCGAGGGAACGTCGAAACGCGATCTCGGCAGAGAGGCCTTCGTAGAACGAGTCTGGGAATGGAAGGAGCGCTCCGGAAATCGGATTACACAGCAGTTGAGGCGACTCGGAAGCTCGGTAGACTGGTCACGCGAATGCTTCACTATGGACGAGAAGCTATCCGCTGCCGTGACCGAAGTCTTCGTTAGCCTCTTCGAAGAGGGGCTGATCTACCGCGGAAAACGACTCGTCAACTGGGATCCGGTGCTACATACGGCGCTCTCCGATCTCGAGGTTCTTTCGCAGGAAGAAAAAGGCCATCTGTGGCGATTTCGATATCCCATCGTTGGCGGCGACGATCATCTCGTCGTCGCAACGACTCGACCCGAAACAATGCTCGGCGACTCGGCAGTTGCGGTGCACCCCGACGACGAACGCTACCAGCACCTGATCGGAGGCAGCGTTAACCTGCCTCTGGTCGGGCGCCATATCCCGATCATCGCAGACGACTACGTCGACCCGGAGTTCGGTACCGGCTGCGTGAAGATTACACCGGGCCATGACTTCAACGACAGCGACGTCGGTCGACGGCATGACCTGCCGATCATCAATATTCTCGACGAGAGCGCCTGCCTCAACGACCAGGCGCCCGAGGCCTATAGAGGTCTGGATCGTTTCGATGCACGCGAGCGGGTTGTCGCCGATCTGGATGCCCTGGGCCTGCTCGACGGCATCGACGACCATGCCCTCAAAGTGCCACGCGGCGATCGGAGCGGCGCGGTCGTCGAACCGTTTCTCACCGATCAGTGGTATGTGCAGGCCAAGCCGCTCGCCGAACCCGCTATCGAGGCCGTCGAATCCGGTGCCGTACGTTTCGTTCCGGAGACCTGGTCGAAAACGTATTTCGACTGGATGTACAACATCGAAGACTGGTGTATTTCGCGACAACTCTGGTGGGGGCACAGAATCCCTGCGTGGTACGACGCGGATGGGAACATCTATGTCGCGCGGAGTGAAGCGGAAGTACGTCAGAAACACGAATTGAGCGATGACGTCGAACTGACCCAGGACGAGGACGTGCTGGATACCTGGTTCTCCTCCGCCCTCTGGCCTTTCTCGACGATGGGCTGGCCGGAGAAAACCGATTCACTCGACTCGTTCTACCCAACGTCCGTGCTCGTTACCGGGTTCGATATTATATTTTTCTGGGTTGCCCGAATGATCATGATGGGTCTGCGCTTCACCGGCGAAGTACCCTTTCACGAGGTCTACATACATGGACTGATACGCGACCAGGACGGGCAGAAGATGTCGAAGAGCAAAGGCAATGTTCTCGACCCGCTGGACATCGTCGAAGGCATCGACCTCGAAGCGCTCGTCAGGAAACGAACCGAAGGGATGATGCAACCTCATCTCGCTACGCGGATTGAGAAGTCGACAAGAAAAGAGTTTCCCGATGGAATCGCGGCATTCGGCGCGGACGCTCTGCGGATGACACTCGCAACGCTAGCCACAACCGGGCGCGATGTCAGCCTCGACCTCGGCAGAGTCGAAGGCTATCGAAACTTTTGCAACAAGCTTTGGAACGCGGCGCAGTTCGTCTATCCGCATACCGAGAAACTAACGAGCGGCGACATCGAATTCACGGTTGCGGATCGCTGGATTCGATCGCGACTCGATGCAACGATCGGGACTGTCCACGACAGCATGCGCGGGTACCGGCTCGACCTCGCGGCGCAGGCGTTATACGAATTCAGCTGGCACGAGTTCTGCGACTGGTATCTCGAACTAACGAAGCCGGTCATCATGAACAGCGAGTCGGACCCGGCGTTGTTACGCGGAACAATTCAGACGCTGACGGAAGTACTCGGTGCGATACTCAAGTTACTCCACCCGATCATGCCGTTCATCACCGAGGAACTCTGGCTGGAACTCTGCTCGCGAACAGGCGCTGCCAGCGACTCGGTGATGCGGGAACCGATTCCGGCTACCGGTGAATTTACGAGCGACAGCGAAGCCGATGACGAGATCGAGTGGATCAAGTCATTCGTAATCGGCGTTCGGCAGATCCGCGGCGAGATGGATATAAGCCCCGGAAAGAAACTACCGGTCAAGCTTGCCGACGCGAGTGATCTCGATCGCGCGCGCCACGAGAAACACGCCGCGTATCTGACCGCTCTCGCCAGACTCGAGAGTATCGAAGTGATTGACGGGTCAGACAGCGATAGCAAAGCAGCCATCGCACTTATGGGCAAGATGCGGATGCTGGTTCCTCTCGAGGGACTCATCGACCTGGACGCCGAAATCGCCCGGCTCGAAAAGCAGCGCGGTCAGGTCGCAGCGGACCTCGGTAAGGCGCAGGGAAAACTCGGAAATTCGCAGTTTGTCAGCAACGCCCCGGAAGCAATCGTCGCGAAGGAGAAGCAGAGAGCCGCCGAGTTCAGCGAGAAGATTCGGCAGCTGGACGCGCAGATCGAACGTCTTCGGGCGACGGACTAGACCCAGAGCTAGTCCCTTCCAGGCCTGTACCCGGCCGCCTTCCGGTACCGACAGCATCACGAAAACCATCCCGAAAGCTGCCTGGCTGCTGATATTTTTCAGACTACGTCACAATTGACCGGAATCAGACTGTCCACGGAGCGGCTTTTACGCCACCATGCGACGTATGGCTACTACGAACCTTCGTGCGGCCCCGGAGGGCCTCTCAAAACCAGCAGAGCTGGTCCAACCCGTCATTGACGCTCTCGAGCAGATCATTGTCGGCAAGCCACTGGAGCTGCGGCTGAGTCTGGCCTGTTTGCTCGCGCGCGGCCACCTTCTGATCGAGGATCTTCCAGGCGTCGGCAAAACTACGCTGGCGCACGCACTCGCCAAGGCGCTGGACCTGAGTTACCAGCGCGTTCAATTTACCAGCGACCTCCTGCCGGCCGATGTTATCGGCGTATCGATCTACGGCCGGGACACCGGACGCTTCGAGTTTCATAAGGGTCCAATCTTCTCGCAACTCGTACTCGCAGACGAGATCAACCGCGCGACCCCGAAAGCGCAGAGCGCGCTGCTCGAGGCGATGGAAGAGCGACAGGTCACGGCGGACGGAACAACCTATGCACTACCGGCACCGTTTTTTGTTGTCGCGACACGCAACCCGACCGAACAGATTGGAACGTTTCCGCTTCCTGAATCACAACTCGACCGTTTCCTGATGCAGATCTCACTGGGCTATCCGCAGCCGGACGAAGAGCGTCAGCTTCTGGCAAACGGCGATCGCCGCGATCTCGTCGGCCAGCTCGCTGCGGCGATGAGCGTCGATCTTCTGCTGAATCTTCAAAGTTCAGTTCTCGAGATTCATCTCTCGGATGCCGTTCTCGACTATATACAGGCACTCGTTGCCTACACACGAGAGTCCGGCCAGTTCCGCGCCGGCCTGTCACCACGTGGCGCAATCGCGCTGGTCCGTGCGTCGCAGGCCTGGGCGATGATCGCCAGCCATAACGGCGTATACCCGGAAGACGTTCAGGCAGTACTACCGGGCGTTGCGGGCCACCGGCTGGAACCGGCCCAGGGCAATTATCTGGAATCGACCGGCATCGGCGAATCCATCCTGGAGGCCGTCCCGGTCACCTGATTTCTTTGCGAGGATGGCCGGGCGTATGCGAGCTCATGCACTGATAGGAGCGACAACGCAACGAGTTCGGCTCGGGGCGGCAGCCTGGGCGGAGCGCCGCCAGGGACAGGACCGGACCAACCTCGTACTGAAACGGCGACGCGTCTATATTCTGCCGAGCCGCTTTGGAGTCATCTTCGGACTGCTCGTGTTCGCCATGATTCTGGGCTCGATGAACTACGCGTCCAGCCTCGGTTTCGGACTGGCGTTCCTGCTTACCGGCCTTGGGCTCGTGGTCATGCACCACTGCCACAACAATCTGATGGGAACGCGTATTCGCTTCAGCGGCGCGCAACCGGTTTATGCCGGAGAAGTCTGCAGATTCCGTATGGCGCTGATGAATGACGCCCAGGCCACCCGGTATGAGCTCTCTCTCCACCATGAACAGTCTCAAACTGAGCCCGTTGATCTGGGTGCCGGTGAATCGGAGACCGTGTCGTTACGCATCCAGAGTGAGAAGCGCGGCCCCCTCCGTCTGCAGCGCTACTCGCTCGCGACTCGTTTTCCGGGAAATCTGTTCAGAGCCTGGTCATGGATTCATATGCGCGCCGAGTGCATCGTCTATCCCAAACCGGCCGGCAGAGGCCGGCCGCTGCCGCTCGCAGGACCGCTCGGTGGTTCACAGGGAACCGGCGAAAGCGGCGATGCCGATTTCGCGGGCTTAAGAACGGCTGCTCACGGTGATCCACCGCAGCGAATCGCCTGGAAAGCATTCGCCCGCAATGAGGAATTATTGTCCAAGCAGTTCGCCGGCGGGGAACAACGCGCACAAATCCTGCACTGGGACGCGTTAACGGAACTGGACACCGAAGAGCGTCTTTCGCAACTGGCACAGTGGTGCCTCGATGCTGTCGATGAAGGCTGCGCATTCGGACTCGCAATTCCCGGCAAGGCGATTCCGCTCGGTAGCGGACGCGATCATTTACACGAGTGCCTGACGGCCCTCGCGCTATACAACGGACCGACTGCCGCATGACTGCCATCGCGCTGCCAAACCGCGGCGAGACGGATCGTCTGATCTGGACGGCGGGCATCATTGCCGGCGCCAGCCTACCCCACTGGACGACGTTACCGCTATGGGCTCCGGTCCTGCTGCTTGCCTGTATCGCCTGGCGGCTGAGCGGTGCACTCCTGCGCTGGCACCTGCCGAATCGGCCGATACGAATAGCGCTCGCGCTAATCGCGCTGGCCGCAGTCCTCGGCCGCTATCACACGTTGAACGGTGTTGAGGCAGGAAGCGCTCTACTCGTCGTCATGGTTGCGCTGAAGTTCCTCGAGACGCGCAGTCATCGGGACCAGTTACTGCTGATTATTATTTCCTACTTTCTGCTATTTGCCGGCCTGCTCGCGTCGCGCAGCATGATCATCGTGTTTTTCCTTATCGCCTTCGTCTGGCTGACGACCGTCGGTCTGATGCAGCTCGGCAGACGCGGGCCGCTACTGGACAGCCGCTCAACCGTGCGCCTTTCCGGCAAGTTGTTGTTGCAGGCGCTACCGATCATGCTCGTTCTCTTCGTGTTCTTCCCGCGCCTTCCGGGACCGCTGTGGGGAATACCCGGCGCGGATACCAATGGCCGCAGCGGCCTTTCCGAGACGATGAGTCCGGGCGATATTACTGAACTCGGACTCTCCGACGAGATCGCGTTCCGCGTTGAGTTTTTCGGATCTCCGCCCGGACCCGGCCAGCTCTATTGGCGTGGGCCGGTGCTCAGCAACTTCGACGGCCGCGCATGGTCCAGTAACGGCGTCGAGCTACGCGGTCCCATCGTCGAGACGCTCGAGTTCTCGGGCGACCCAATTAACTACCGCGTCATGCTGGAGCCGCACGGTCGCCGCTGGGTTTTTGCACTCGACATGCCGGCCGAGTGGCCGGATGACGAGCGAATCCTGATGGAGAGCCACTATCAGCTCATACGCTTCGCGCGAATCAGGTCGCGCCAGGACTACACCCTGACGTCATACCCTCAATACTATGCCGGCGAGCAGATCTCCGATGCGCAACGCAACGTGTATCTCGACATCCCCGCAAGCTTTAACCCGCGGACGCGGGCGCTAGCCCAGGAATGGCGTAACGCCGGGGCAAGTTCGCGCGAGATTATTCAGAACGCTCTGCAGATCTTTCGTAATGAGACGTTCTATTACACGCTGACACCGCCCCCGCTCGGTACGCATTCGGCCGACGAGTTCCTATTCGATACACGGGAAGGATTCTGCGAGCACTACGCTTCTGCCTTTACGGTACTGATGCGCGCAGCCGGCATTCCGGCCCGCGTCGTGACCGGATACCAGGGAGGCGAGCTCAACCCGCTGGGTCAGTACTACATTATCTACCAGTCGAACGCCCACGCCTGGACCGAGGTCTGGCTCGAGGATGAAGGCTGGGTTCGGGTTGACCCGACCGCAGCCGTCGCCCCCGATCGGATCAGTTCCGGTCTGTCGAACGGTTCTCGCGCGGGAGAGCGTTCAGGCGTCGGCGCATTCGGCAACATGGCATGGCTACGGGATATGGCGCTCGCCTATGATGCCGCGAACACCTACTGGAATGACTGGATACTTGGCTACGGCCCGGAGATTCAGAACGCGCTACTGCGATCACTCGGCATGTCGCGACCGCACTGGAGCAAACTGATCGGGCTCGGCGTAGCGATTCTCGTCGTGATGCTGGCAGGGCTGAGTATCTACCTCGGCTGGATCTACCGGAAGGGCCGCCAAAACGATCCCGCTGCGCGCTACTTTGCACGCTTCGTCCGAAAACTTCGTCGCGCCAATGTTGCGCCGCGACTGCTCTCTGAAGGTCCGGTGGATTTCGGAAACCGGGCAGCGAATGAAGTTCCTGATGCTGCGAACAGCATCGCGGAAATCACGGACGCCTATGTAAGGGCGCGCTACGAACGCGATGATGACAATGACCAACTCGAGCGATTGAAGCACCTAGTACGAGGATTCAAAGCGGATCCCGCAGTCTGATACAGCGCTCAGGCCGATGCGCTTTCGCTGTGTTCTCGCGTTGCCTGAAACTCGATCTCCGGCCAGCGCTCCTGAGTAAGACTGAGCTTGACCGCGCTCGTTGCTAGATAAACGAGCCTGCCGGTGTGATCCATCGCCAGCTCGCCTTTAACCTTCTTCGTAAATTCTTCCAGCATGCGCGTGTCATCGCAGCTCACCCATCTGGCCGTATAGACGTTGACACCTTCGAACTGGCAATCAACTCCATATTCGTCACGCAGCCGAAACGAGGCCACATCGAACTGGAGTGGCCCAACCGCGCCCAGTATCAGATCGTTTCTCAGCAGCGGGCGAAAAAGCTGGGTAGCGCCCTCTTCGCAGAGCTGATCCAGTCCTTTGTTCAGCGCCTTCAACCGAAGCGGATCCTTTAGTACTGCCCGTCGAAATAACTCCGGCGCGAAGTCCGGTATACCGGTAAAGACGATGTCCTCGCCCTGCGAGAAACTGTCACCGATATTGATCGTGCCGTGATTGTGGAGTCCGATGATATCGCCGGCATAGGCTTCCTCGACCTGCTGTCGATCCGCGGCCATGAACGTTATGGCGTCACCCACCCTGACCTCTTTCTTCAGGCGGCTGCTATAGAGACGCATACCCGGCGTATAGGTACCCGAGCAGACGCGCAGGAAAGCGATCCGATCCCGATGCGCCGGATCCATATTCGCCTGAATCTTGAATACGAAGCCTGTGAGATTCTTCTCCTCCGGATCCACCGAACGTGCGACGGTTGCCCGCGACTGGGGCGGCGGCGCATTCTCGACAAACGCGTCCAGCAGCTCCTTGATTCCGAAGTTCTGGATAGCCGCACCGAAAAACACCGGCGTCTGGCGGCCTTCGAGGTAGGCCTGCACGTCGAATGCCGGGCTAGCGCCGCGGATCAACTCGACCTGTTCGCGTAGAGACTCCGCTTCATGACCCAGAATTTCATCGACCTCCGCGGACCCGAGCCCGTCGATACGGGTGGACTCAGCGATCCGGCTGGAGTCGCCGCGCTCGTGCAGATAGATACAATCATCCGCTAGGTGATAGATCCCGCGAAAATCCCGGCCCATACCGATTGGCCAGGTGATCGGCGCGCACTCGATATTCAGAACGGTTTCAATCTCGTCCAAGAGCTCGATAGGATCGCGGCCGTCTCGGTCGAGCTTATTAATGAAGCTCATGATCGGCGTACTTCGAAGCCGGCAAACTTCCATGAGTTTGATCGTTCGCAACTCGACACCCTTACCGGCGTCGATAACCATCAGAGCGCTATCAACGGCAGTAAGCGTCCGATAAGTATCTTCCGAGAAATCTTCATGCCCCGGCGTATCGAGCAGATTGATCACCCTGCCCTGGTAAGAAAACTGCATTACTGAAGAGGTCACCGAGATACCACGCTCCTGTTCGAGCTGCATCCAGTCGGCTCGCGCGTGGCGCTGAGCTTTTCGGCCCTTGACCGTTCCGGCCATCTGGATCGCGCCGCCGAACAGCAACAACTTTTCCGTCAGCGTCGTCTTACCCGCATCGGGGTGCGAGATGATCGCGAACGTACGACGCTCCAGCTGCTCTGACATCTTGGGGAGAACCTTGGTGAACGGGTCAGTAGGAGTGATTTATTGTCGCGGCGAAGATAACGGCATCTTCGCGCCCGTCGTCCGACTGATAGTACGACGGTCGGGCACCGGTCAATTCGAAGCCGGCCGATCTATAGAGAGCAATCGCAATGTTATTGGACGGCCGAACCTCGAGAAATACTTTCTCAACCGATAACTCTTCAGCTCTCAGCAACGCCGCATTCAGCAACCGCCGGCCGAAACCGAGACGCTGATAGCTCGGGTGGACACAGAGGTTGAGCAAGTGTGCTTCCGCAGCCGCGGCGGACATGATGCTGTAACCGCCGATGATGCCATCCAGCTCCAGTACCTGGCTGTGATACCCGGCGAGCAGGCAGTCCCGAACGATTCCGATCGTCCAGGGAAACTTATAGCTCGATCTCTCGACTTCCGCCACGGCTCTCAGATCTGCCGGACGCATCGCTCTGAGTTGGGTCTGAGGTTGTACTGATGCGCTCATGGCTGCCGAAGTATTTGCCTTACGAGTCGAAGATCTTCCCAGGATTTGGATTTCGCGGCCGGACTCCGCAGTAGATAGGCTGGATGGTAGCTCGCAACTAACGGAGTTTCCGGATTTCCGAAACCTAGTTTCTTCCCGCGGAGCCTACCGATGGGTGAATCGGACTGCAACAGCCACTGCGCAGCAATACGCCCCAATGCGAGTATTACCTTCGGCTGCAACAATGCGATCTGCCTTTCCATATAGGGGGTGCAGGCGGTCGCTTCCGCCGCCTCCGGGTCACGATTGTTCGGTGGCCTACATTTCAGGATATTCGCGATATAGACTTCATCGCGCGACAAAGAAATAGCGCCGAGCATCGCGTCGAGCAGCTGCCCGGCTTTGCCGACAAACGGCTCACCACGCCGATCTTCTTCGGCTCCCGGCGCCTCACCGATAATCAGCAGGTTCGCGTTCGCGTTGCCGACGCCGAAGACCGTCTGCTTGCGGCTGCGGTGCAGCCCGCAATTCGTACAGTTTCGCACCTTCTCCGCGAGCTCTGTCCAGCCGAGCTCGCCGATCGAGACTGAATCGTCGGCAGGACCTTCTTCGCCTCGCAGGACCCAGACCGGAATCCCCATCGCGGCCAGATATTGCTCACGAGCAGCGGTCATATGCTCATCGCGCCGGGCGTCTTTCTACGCCGGCGAATTTTTCGCCATGCCCAGATAAGCGGACCGGCGACAGCGTAGGTGAAATACATCGTGAACAGAACGACAGGCGGATTCAATGAGACGAGAATCAGCAGCAACGGAATCATTAACAGGTTGCCGAAACGGACTCGGCTGCTGAGATTGAAATCCTTAAAGCTCAGATAGCGCAGATTCGACATCATCGCGAGCCCGCCCAACGCCGTCACAGCGAGCCCCACGACCAGCGCAAGCATCCCGCCGATATCGTATTCAATGCTGATCCAGACGGTCGCTGCTATTCCCGATGCCGCGGGAGGACTGGGAAGACCCTGGAAGAAATGCTTATCGTTGATCGCCGTACTGGTATTGAACCTCGCCAGGCGAAACGCGGCAGCAACTGTGAACAGAAATGCCGCAAGCCATCCCAGCCTACCCCAGACCGCCGCATATTCCGGAAGACGTTCCAGCCCCCATTGATAGACGACGATCGCGGGAGCGAGTCCGAACGAGACCATGTCGGCAAGGCTATCGAACTCCTTGCCGAAGTCGCTCTCGGTGCTCGTCATGCGCGCGACTCGCCCGTCCAGCCCATCGAGAAACATCGCGATATAGATCGCCCAGGCCGCGCCCAGGAAGTTGCCGTCGATCGCGGCCACAATCGAGTAGAACCCCGCGAAGAGAGCGCTCGTCGTCAGCAGATTCGGCAGCAGGTAGATTCCCCTGCGACGAGATCTATTCGTTGATAAATCGGGCATCGTCGTTCAGTCGTCTAACATCCACTGCCGAGATGCTGCGGCAATTGGCTAGCCGACGCAATGCTTTCTTGAGACACTTACAGACATGCGCCTGACAAAATTCCCCCTCAAGACCTTTAAGGAAGTGCCTTCCGAGGCTGAAGTCATCAGCCACCAGCTTATGCTCCGCGCCGGCCTGATCCGACGCCTGGCATCCGGACTTTACACATGGTTGCCGCTTGGACTCAGAGTTCTGCAGAAGGTAGAAACGATCGTCAGAGAGGAAATGAATCGCGCGGGGGCGCTGGAGCTCGTCATGCCGGTCGTGCAGCCGGCCGAGCTATGGCAGGAGTCGAGGCGGTGGGAGGAATATGGCCCGGAGCTTCTTCGTATTAATGATAGACACTCGCGCGAGTTCTGCCTCGGCCCGACCCACGAGGAAGTTATAACCGATATCGCCAGGAGCGAGCTGTCGAGCTACCGGCAGCTACCGGTCAACTACTACCAGATCCAGACGAAATTTCGCGATGAAATAAGGCCTCGCTTCGGCGTAATGCGAGCCCGCGAGTTCGTGATGAAGGATGCCTACTCGTTTCATCTCGACCAGGAATCGCTGCTGGAAGGCTATGCGGCAATGCGCACGGCGTATGATCAGATCTTCACCCGCTGCTGCAGCTCGAGTTCAGGATCGTCCAGGCAAATCCGGGCGAGATGGGCGGAAACCGATCCGAGGAATTCCATGTTCTGGCCGAGTCCGGCGAGGATGCGATCGCTTATTGCGAAGTAGACGGGTACGCCGCAAATGTCGAAACGGTCGCGATTTCAGCGACGGATACACCCGTCACTCCCTCCGCTGAGGCCGAATTGGTCGCGACGCCTGATATCAGAAGCATTGCGGACCTCTGCGCCTACCTAAAGGTTGAAGCGGATCAATGCGTCAAGACGCTGCTTGTCGAAGGGACAGAATCACCCGCAGTCGCGTTGCTGTTACGTGGCGATCATGAACTCAACCGAATCAAGGCCGAAGCACTGCCTGGTGTCGCCGGACCGCTGCGGATGCTAAAGGGAGCCGAAGTCGAAGCCGCGACGGGTTGTGAACCCGGCTTCCTGGGTCCGCGGGATCTGGAGATTCCAATTTATGCCGACTATGCCGCCGTGAGCATCAGCGACTTCGTATGCGGGGCGAACAAGGCAGATCACCACCTGAAGGGCGTCAACTGGGACCGTGACGTCGCCGTTCCGGAAGCAGCCGATATGCGAAATGCGGTCGCCGGTGACCCCAGTCCGTCCGGTGGCGGCGAACTGGCAATTGCCCGAGGAATTGAAGTCGGTCACATCTTTCAGCTCGGAACCAAATACAGTGACTCGATGGACGCAAAGGTTCTGGACAACGATGGTAAGGCGCGCGCCATTCAGATGGGCTGCTACGGTATCGGCGTAACGCGTGTCGTCGCCGCAGCTATCGAGCAGAACAATGACGAGCGCGGAATCATCTGGCCGGATGCCATTGCCCCATTCAACGTCGTCGTCATACCGATCAACCTGGGCAAGTCCTATCGTGTGAAGGAAGCGGCGGAATCACTCTACGCCGAGCTGCAGGATGCCGGCTTCGACGTGTTGCTGGATGACCGGCCGCAGCGTCCGGGTGTGAAGTTCGCAGACGCCGACCTGATCGGCATACCACATCGCTTGGTGATCGCGGAGAAGGCCTGGGACGAAGGCCAGATCGAATACAAATCACGCCGCTCGGCCGACACTGAGATGGTCGCGCTAGCGGATATCGTAAGTCATCTTCAGGAGCAGCGAAGCGCGTGATCGGGCGATTCGCGACAGTGATCGCGACCTTATTAACTTTCGTTGCGGGTACCGTTTACAGCCAGACGCCTGCGACGAGCGCTCCCGCCGAACCGATCGACGAGAAGCTCCGCGCCGTCCTGCTCCAGGCCGTCAATAATGCCGACAGCTTTGACGATCGCTTCGATGCGGAAGTCTGGCTGTCTGACATGTCGCAACGTCTTGAGCGCCAGGTCCCGGATCTCGATGAGCGCCTGCATATTCTGCGGACCGTTCACCAGAATGCGACGAAACTGGAAATCGCGCCCGAGCTGGTCCTTGCGATCATCGAGGTCGAGAGCAATTTCGACCGCTATGCGATTTCATCCAGTAGCGCCCTCGGGCTCATGCAGGTCATGCCGTTCTGGGTGGAGGAACTGGGCGGCAGCAGCCAGAGTGAGCTATTGAACGTCGAGTACAACATCCTTCTTGGCTGTCAGATACTCAAATATTATCTGGATATGGAGGATGGCGAACTGGTGCCGGCGCTCGGCCGCTACAACGGCAGTCTCGGCAGGAGAACCTACGCAGACAAGGTCATAAACGCCCTGCGAAGCGGCTGGTTCCGGGCTTAGACGCGAGCCTGAAGGACACTAACTGACGGCAAAACCGGCCGGGACCTCCCCGGTCCACTCGCTAACAACGACCCCGGATACTTTGGCGCCCGCAGGGCCTTCCCAAAGCCAACCGCAGTACTCCGCAACCGGGCCGGGCGCGCCGGCTGCTATAACCTCGACCTGACCGTCGGGCAGGTTTCTCGCGCTGCCGCGCAGTCCCAGCCGCAGCGCCTGTTTTTCCGCCGTCGCGCGATACCAGACGCCCTGCACGCGCCCGCTCACGAGACAGCGCACGGCGCGCTCATCGGAAGTCATCGTCCGGCTATCAATTGTCGGCGGCGCGGCTCGCGTCCTGGCTGGCCTGAAGCGCGTCCACCGCGCTATTTCTAGCACGAATGGCATTGGTGCGCGCGAGGTTGAACGAACGCGCACGAATCTGCGCCTCGGCCTCGTCGAGATAACCCTGAGCGTCATCAAGCGGCTCGGGTGCGAGCCGTTCGGCATCGGCGTCTACTGCTGCCGCGATCGCCTGGCGAGCGTCACTCATTTCCTGAACGGGTGGCGATGTCGCGCAGCCGATCAAGATGGCAGTAACCAGTAGAATAGAGAGTCGAAAGTTGACTCGAGTGAGTATCATTTTTTTCTTATCTTTGCTAACAACCGAAACGTAACAGGGGCCTCTCACGGGCGTCAAGCTGGATTATGCACGCCTGGCGCAGCGCTCACAGTCTTCCTAAACTGCATGCGGAGCGCGTTTCGAATTTCAAAAGATAATTTTAGGATAATTACTTACTTATCAGGTTTTTATGAATGAAAGCTACAATTTATTATAATCCAAGATGCTCGAAATCACGCGCGACCCTCGCGCTACTGGAAGATCGAGGGGTTGAACTGCAGATCGTCGAGTATCTTGTATCGCCGCCGTCGAGTGACACGTTGCAAGCACTGGTTGAGAAACTCGGAATTAGCCTCAGGGATCTGATCCGTAGCGGAGAAGCGGAGTTCGCGGCGGCGAATGTGGATCTCGATTCCGCTACCAGCGAGGAAATTCTCGCGTTGCTGACCGAAATACCTAAATTAATTCAGCGTCCTATCGTCGAAGTCGATCAGGGCGCCCGGATCGGGCGACCGCCGGAAGCGGTTCTGGAGCTGTTCGAGTGACAACGCGCGTCCTGGTCCTTTATTACTCGCATAAGGGGCGAACCGCCGATCTGGCGAGGCAGGCTGCACGCGGCGTCGAGGCTGCGGGAGCGGAGGCGCTGCTGCGCACCGTACCGAAAGTCTCGACCGTCGTCGAGTCTTCAGAGCCCGCAGTTCCCGAGTCCGGCTCCCCCTACGCCTCGCTCGAGGATCTTCGCGATTGCGACGGCTTGCTGCTCGGTAGTCCAACCCGCTTTGGCAACATGGCGGCCCCGCTTAAGTACTTTCTCGACGGAACCAGCGCACTGTGGCTCGAAGGCGCTCTCGTCGACAAGCCCGCCGGCGTCTTCACATCGACGGGCAGTATGCACGGCGGCCAGGAAACGACTTTACTGACGATGATATTGCCGCTCATGCATCACGGCATGCTATGGACGGGGCTGCCGTACACCGATTCAACGATCAACGAAACGAAGACCGGCGGCGGCCCATACGGAGCTTCCCATCTCGCCGCGAACTGGAACGAATCGCTCTCGAAGGATGAGTGCGATCTGGCACAGGCTCTGGGGCGTCGGGTTGCGTCACTCGCAATGGCCCTCTCGCAACAATCGTGACCCCCGATCAATCCCGGCGACTGCTGAGAACGCTTGTCGGTATCTGTCATCTGCTGCTGATCATCGCTGCGGCGACATGGGCCCTTAGCCTGCAACAGAGCCTGCCGATAATCGCCGTGGCCAGCGCAGCAGCCGTCGTACCCCTGGCTCTGGGGATCAGGGGCCTGTACTTGGACAAGGCCGACACCTATCGCTGGCTCGGTCTGGTTCTCGTCCTGTATATCGGCTTCGGCAGCGTGGAGGTCATCACCTCTCAGCGTGAGTCGCTGAGTGCCGTTGTCATGATGATGGCGGCCCTGGCCGAAGTACTGCTGCTCATGAGCCTGATCCGGAACGCGCCGCCAACGCCTCGCCGATAAACGGAATCGTCAGGCGGCGTTTCGCAACCAATGCGGCCGTGTCCAGTTCGTCCAGCCAACGGCAGATTGCACCCATATCGCGGCTGACCCTGGTCTGCAGATAGCGAGCGGACGCATCCGGAAGATCCAGCCCCCGCGCTTCCGCATGGCGCTGTAGCGCTCGCAGTGACTGGTCGTCGTCCAACGGCCGTAGCTGATAGACGACAGCTCCGGCAGCGCGAGATGCCAGATCAGGCAGCTGAAACGCGGTCCCGGCGGGCGACTGTCCGGAACTCATGACCAGGCAAACGTCGTCGCTCACTACCTGTTTGTACAGGCTGAACAGCGCTTCTTCCCATGCGTTATCCCCGGCAAGTGCATCGACGTCATCCAGCACCACGATATCGAGGCTTTCAAGCCCCTGCAGGGACTCAACGCCGACCGACAGCGCATCTTCGAGCGGAAGGTACATCAGCCGCTTCTCGGCGGCTTCCGCGCACAGCGCCTGCAGAAGATGGGTCTTGCCGGCACCCGATGAACCCCAGATCCAGACGATCTCTCCGCTGTGCTCCGTTCCCAGCGAGCGCAGATGGTCTACGGCAACCGAGTTGCTGCCATGGACAAAGGTCTCGAACCGGCTGTGTGTTCCCAGCACGAACGGTAAAGGAATCTGCGCCACCGCCTTAGTCCGCGACGCCGACCGGCTCGTGTGTATCGCGCCACGCGCGTTTGCTCCAGCCGACAACATAGTTCAGCCCGCTGGTAATGCTCGTAAAGGTAACCGCCGCCCCGAAAGCCAGGACGACAGCTTGCGGTGGCCAGCCGAGCGCTGCGGCCGTCAGCATGAAGAGAACAAAGATCAACTGGCAGGCGGTATTCAGCTTGCTGATGAACTCCGGCTCACCATGAACCGGCGCTATCAGAAACTGATACATCAGTGCGCCGGCGACTATGACTACATCTCTCAATACGACAATAGCCGTCAAACCCAGGGGCACGAGGCCCAGATAAGTAAGCGTCAGAAAAACGCCGACGATCAACAACTTGTCGGCCGCCGGATCGAGCACGCTCCCGAGCCGTGTTCGCCAGTCGAATGTTCTCGCGAGCAAGCCATCCAGCGCGTCGGAGAACCCGGCGATGGCAATCAGTACGAGCGCGACCAGATATTGCCCACGCAGGAGCACGAGAACAATCGGCCCAACGAGGAATACCCGAAACAGACAGATCGCATTCGGCAACCAGCGAAGGCTCATCATGCGCATCCGTCAGGGGTCGAGAGTAAACATCAGACCACCGCGACCCGGCTCAGCTCCGGGCAACGGATCTGCCGGATGCAGCAACTCGCTGAGCCCCACTACCCGTCCGAGGACATCTGCCCCGCCCCGGGCCTCTACGCGTAGAGAAAGCGCACCATCGACAAGCTCCTCCGTAGCAACCGCCTCAAGGACGCTGAGCGACTCCAGGTAGCGGGTAACGCGACCATAGTCATCCAGAGACTCGACGCCGGTAATCGTCAGAAAAGTCTCACTCCGACCGCCCAGCGTGCTGAATTCCGCGGCATAAAGGTCGGCGAGGCGATCCAGCCCTTCGCGCAATGAGTTGCCGGCCAGGGAGTACTGCTGTCCGTTTCTTAGCAAGGTCCAACGAAACTCAACGCCAAATCGGGTTGTTCTTATTCGCCCAACCAGGACCGCGTCCGCACCGTAGCGTTCCGAAGCGCGCGTGACCTGCTCGTTGAAGCCTGCCCAGATATCGACGAAGCTCAGGGCATTCATGTCCTCGAGGTCCAACAGCGGGAGCGCCAGCGGTAAACCACGATCTTCAACAATCGTCCCCGCCTGCTCGCGCAACTCGGCCTGCGCCTCCAGAAACGCCGGGCTGATATCGCTGACCGTTTCATCCGCCGGGAGTATGCCGCGCTCACCCTGCCCGTTATCTATTGCCAGCCAGAGCAAAGTCAGCGGGCGCTCCGGCCCCCATATGGGCTGCTCCCTGGCGACGAGCGCCGCCTCGATCGCTCGCTGATCGAACGTGACGAGTACGGTTTCAAGATCGAGCGAGCCGATCTGCAGCACGTAGTCCGTGGCATTCTGCAGCATACCCGCGAGGTCCGGCTCCAATGCGGCATCAACACGCCCGGTGACCCGAATCAGCAGGCGCGCCAGAGCGAACCGGGCTTCCTCCTCCTGGGTTCTGATCTGCTGGCCGGGAGCCAGATCGAGATTGCGACTCACTGTCACGCTGTAGAGATCGTCGATGACGGCCGCGAATAAGCTGGATCCGCAGAGGCACAACGCAATGGCCACGCCTTTCGCTCGAGCTACTCGGAGAATGCGACCAACCTGGGAGAATCGGGCCATAACTGTCCACGGTGGATTGAGGTGGCATATTATAGCGGCCTGAGCTTTGCCCCTGCTCTGCCCAAGAAGGAAATCATGACAGCGAACGAGTCACTGACGTACAAGGCCGCCGGCGTCGATATCGATGCCGGAGAGGAACTCGTCGGCCGAATCAAGGATGCGGTTGGTCGAACGTCCCGTCCCGAGGTTCTCGGGGGCCTCGGCGGTTTCGGCGGACTCTTCAAGCTCGGCGCTGACCGCTATGAGGACCCTATTCTCGTCTCCGGCACCGACGGCGTCGGAACGAAACTGAAGCTCGTACTCGAATACGACGCTCACGACGGCGTCGGGATCGATCTCGTCGCGATGTGTGCCAATGACGTCATCGTTCTCGGTGCTGAACCGTTGTTTTTTCTGGACTACTTCGTCACACCACGGCTCGATGTCGATATCGCCGCTCGCGTGATCCAGGGAATTGCTCGAGGCTGTGAGCTTGCCGGAGCCGCATTGATCGGCGGCGAAACCGCCGAACACCCGGGAATGCACGCCGCAGGAGAGTATGACCTCGCCGGCTTCTGCGTCGGAATCGTCGAACAGAAAGAAGTGGTCGACGGCAGCACGATCAAAGCGGGCGACACGGTAATCGGTATCGCATCTTCGGGGCCGCACTCGAATGGTTTCTCGCTGATTCGGCGCGTGCTCGATCAACACCCGGAAGCCAGAACGACCGAGCTCGACGGAAGGCCTCTCATCGATCAGCTTCTTGAGCCCACGCGGATCTACGTCAACGCGATCCGAAATCTAATGCAGGCGACAGAAGTAAAAGGTATCTCGCATATCACCGGCGGCGGTCTGACCGAAAACATCCCGCGGGTACTCCCGGATGGACTCGGCGTCAATCTGCAACAGGCGGCGTGGCAGGCTCCGCCGGTATTCGACTGGCTCGAACAGGCCGGCGTTGCGAGATCCGAAATGCTGAGGACATTTAACTGCGGGCTGGGAATGGTCGTCATTGTCGCGCCCGAGCACGCGGAAGCTGCGCTTTCGTCGCTGTCTCAGAGCAGCGAGCGAGCCTGGCGAATCGGCGAGGTCGTCTCGAGCTCCGCAGAGCGAGTCGTCGTCGAGTAGTCGTATGCACCGCTGGACTCGAGACAGCAGTACCCTTGCGATCCTCGTTTGCACGTTCGCGGTCGGTATCGAAGCGACTCACGCCGAGATTGACCCGTCCATACGGACTTACGCCGCGGCCTACCAAGTCGAGTACAAAGGCCGCGTCGTCGGGCGCTCAGAAATCTCCGTACGATACGATGACATGGGTCGTTACCGATTCGAGTCGACATCCCAATTCCGGGGTTTTCTTCGGTTCCTGCTACCGAATCCGCTCGTTGAGCGTAGCGAGTTCGCGTCAGAAGCCGGAGTCGTCACGCCCTATTCTTTCTCACACGAAGACGGTAGCCGCAGAGGGAGCGACAATTACGACATCGCGTTCGACTGGAGTGACGGGATCGCAACCATAACCACGAGCGACGGCGTCAACGCGCATTCAATCATGCCAGGCACGCTGGATCCGGGCGCCATGCAGGTCCAGGTCATGCTCGACATGTCGCAGTCGTCCCCCCTCGGCAGCTTCACGCTCGCGCATGAGAACGGTTTGAGAATTTACGACTACCTGGCGAACGACGATGAGATTATCGAGGTGCCTCTTGGGGAATTCTCAACAAACGTATTCGTACAGGAGCGAGAAGGCTCTTCGCGCCAGACCTTTCTCTGGGCCGCACCTGAGTTGCATATGCTCCCGGTCCGAATCGAGCAGAAACGCAACGGTGAGTCTCGCGCCGTGCTCCAGCTCGAATCCGTAGAATGGCTCGGTGAACCGATCGAGTAGTCGGCTAGGTTTTGGGTAGCGTGACGCCCTTCTGACCCTGATATTTGCCACCGCGATCCAGATAGCTGGTTTCACAGGGCTCATCAGACTCAAAGAAAATCATTTGTGCGACGCCTTCGTTGGCATAGACGCGTGCCGGCAGCGGTGTCGTGTTCGAGAACTCCAGCGTGACATGACCTTCCCACTCCGGCTCGAGCGGCGTGACATTGACGATAATTCCGCAGCGGGCATAGGTGGATTTTCCGAGGCAGATCGTCAGCACCGATCTGGGAATACGGAAGTACTCGACAGTGCGAGCAAGCGCGAAGGAGTTCGGAGGAATAACGCAACTATCCGAACACTTATCGACGAAACTCGACTCATCGAACTGCTTTGGATCGACAATCGCCGAGTTGATATTCGTGAAGACCTTGAAATCCGCCGCGCAGCGAACGTCATAACCGTAACTTGACGTGCCGTAGGAAATCACACGCTCATCGTTGACGGTACGAATCTGATCGCGTTCGAACGGCTCGATCATGCCGTGGTCCTCTACCATCCGGCGAATCCAGCGGTCCGACTTGATACTCATTCATTCTCCTCAACAGTAATCGTCGGAAAGACGCTGCTGTAATCTTTCCGGGTAGCCGCGAGCTGCGCGGCGGCGCGTATTCCGATAGAACGATACGCCTGCGCGATCGAGCCATCGGGCTCGGCGACGACGCTTGGATTACCCTGGTCGGTCTGGGAACCGATTCGAGCATCCAGAGGCAGAGCACCCAGCAACGGCAGGTCGTATTGCGCCGCCAGTCGCTCGCCACCGGCCTGCCCGAACACCGGCTCCTCATGTCCACACTGCGAACAGCTGTGAAAACTCATGTTCTCGACAACACCGAGGACGGGCACGTTGACCTTCTGAAACATCTCCAGGCCCTTTCGCGCATCGGCCAATGCGATGTCCTGTGGGGTCGTCACGATTACGGCGCCGCTGACTGGTACCCGCTGCGATAACGTCAGCTGGATATCGCCCGTGCCCGGCGGCATATCCACGATCAGGTAGTCCAGCCCACCCCAGTTCGTGTCGGTTAGCAGCTGATTGAGCGCGGATGTCACCATCGGGCCGCGCCAGGCCATCGGCTGTTTTTCATCGACGAGAAAGCCGATAGACATCGCCTTGATGCCGTGGGCCTCGAGCGGCTCCAGCGTCTTGCCATCATGGGTCACCGGACGTTGTCCGGCGAGTCCCAACATCAGCGGCTGGCTGGGACCATAGATATCGGCATCCAGAATACCAACATCGGCGCCCTCCTGGGCCAGCGCAAGCGAAAGATTAACGGCGACCGTCGATTTCCCGACGCCGCCCTTGCCGGACGCGACTGCCACAACGTTGCTAATGCCCTCCAGCGGCTTGAGGCCATGCTGCACCGAGTGCGCCTGGATTGAAGACGACAGCGTGAACTCGGGCGACTCAGGCAAATCGAGCCCCTCACAATGTGCTTTCAGCGCCGCAACGATATCGGCTGCGCTGCGTCCGGCGGGAAATCCGAGCTCGATATCGACCCGTGGCGGGCTCTCATCATCGGATACTGTGAACTTGATCCCAGCGTCAGCGAAGCGTAATTCAGCGTACGGAACGATGAAATCGTTCAGATGTTTTTCCAATGTTTGCGGGCCGGCCTGGCTCATGGGGAGATCCTTCCTTTGGGCGGGCACGATTGTACCCTATAGGCCTTTAAGTTCGGGCATTTCCCTATAATTCGGCGGTCCTTGAAACCTGTGATGCAGGTTCCATTTTCGAAGAGGCCCTATGGCATAATTAGCTCGGGTTCGACGAGTGATTATGTTGGATACGCGATGCTGGAGCGGGGGAGCTGGCAGGGCGTTTTCGCGTGCGAGCATCTATGAATTTTATCAGTTCTATCAAAGCCGAACGCCTTATCGCTCAGATAAGAGGTGAAGCAGATGTCGCGTCATCCAGCGCAAGGAAAGCATTTGAGAAATTGGGTCAGATCGGACCCGCCGCCGTCCCCAAAATCCTCGCGGCCGTGGGCGGTGCGGATCGCCGACAATCGCTCGAATTCATTGACGTACTGAGCAAGCTCGCAGACGACAAATCGTTACCCGCGATTCTCCAGGGTCTCGCCGACCCGAACCCCAAAACGGTGTCAGCCACCACGTCGGCGCTGTCTTCCAGCCGTCGCTTTAACCCGAATCGGCTGATCGACCTGCTGGCCGACGATAACTATTCCAAATCGGCCGTCGTCGACATTCTGCTGGCGCACAAAGAGCGGCTGAATATCAACCATCTCCTCGCTCAGGTTTATGAACTCCAGCCGAGTGAGAAGACTGCCGTTTTCAAAATGGTGCACGATCTCGCAGACGAAGATCAGATACCGGATTTGCTTGCTCGAATGAACGGCAAAGATCCCGTCGTCAAGATGAACCTGATCAAAGTTCTCGCGCAGTTCGAACGCGATGACGTGCAGCAAGCGTTGCAGGAGCAGCTGCGAGACAAAAACAAGATGGTTCGGCAGGCGGCGCTGACCGGCTTGTCGCAGCTGAACGGAGCTGTAAACGTCGCACTGATATGTTCTCTACTTCTCGATCCGGACGTCGACGTCATCGATAAAGCGATCGATGTAATCGTCAATCTCAAGCACCCCGAGACGATCAATTTTCTGATCCCCGCGCTCAAGGACGACAGCGAGTTCTCGAGACGCGCGGCAGTCGAGGTACTGAATGCGATCGGCTCGACCGAAGATATCAAGCACCTGCTGGAAGCGATTGCCGACGACGACTGGTGGGTCAGAGCCAGGGCATCTGACGCGCTGGCCCGAATCGGTGGCGAACGCGTCGTGAACGCCGTACTCGAACTCATCAAGGACAAGGACAAGGACGAAGACGTACGACGTGCGGCGATCGAGATTCTGAACACCTGTAGCGACCCGCGCGCAGTCGACCTCCTCATCGAAGCAACAACGGACGAGGACTGGTGGGTTAGCGAGCGAGCGGCAGACGCGCTGTCCGAAATAGGTGATGCGAAAGCCGTCCCTGCTCTCGTAAAGATGCTTGAGCGCAAGGACAAGTCCGCACCGACGGCACTTCGCGCTATCGGCAAACTCGGAAACGAGTCAGTACTAAAGAAGCTGCTCCCGTTTGTGAAGGTCGAAGACAAGAAAATCAAATCGGCTGCAATCGAAGCGGTCGCCAATCTGACAGATGCGAAGCACAGCGAGGCGGTCGGCAACTACATCCGCAAGCATGCAAGCGGTCAGGGCGACACCGTAGCGAAGATCGCGGCACAGGCCCTGCAAAAACTCGATGGCGGTGTCGCCGAAACGGGCGAACTTACGCCGTCTTCCAGCAAGGCCGAGGAGGAACTGACGAGCGCGTTAATGTCGAACACGCCGACAGCAAAATCCGAATCCACACCGGCGGCGGAAGCCGTCGCCGAGCAACCTTCCAAGACAGCTTCAACCGCGCTGGATCTGAGCGAGCTCAAGTCCGGATCGATGATCGAGGGTCGCTACAAGTTCGTCCAGAAAATCGGTAAAGGCGCCTTCGGCACGGTCGTGCTCGTGCACGATACCGTGGTTGACGATCAGCTGGTTCTTAAGTTCCTGAATCCGAATGTCTCTTCGGACGAAGAGATGATGACACGATTCGTCCACGAGCTTCGTTATTCGCGCAAGATAACGCATAAGAACGTCATCCGAATTTACGACTTCCTCGCCATCAGAGGCGGCTACGCCATCTCGATGGAGTATTTCCCTTCCCATACGCTGGGCAAGGAGATCGCGGAAGAGCAGCCGATGGACAAAAAGAAGGCGCTTCGATATGCCTGCGACATCTGTACCGGAATGCAAATCGCCCATTTCCAGGGCATTATTCATCGCGACCTGAAACCGGCAAATATCCTGATCAACGATGACGGCCTGCTCAAAATCGTGGACTTCGGCGTGGCGGCCGCCGCCTCCAGCGGCGATACGCAGTTGACCAAAACCGGCTATGTCATCGGCTCACCGAAATATATGGCGCCGGAACAGATTCTTGGCAAGAAAGTAGACATCAGAGCTGATGTCTATAGCGTCGGGGTCATCCTCTATGAGATGCTGGCCGGGAAACCGCCATACAGCAAGGGTGATCACATGTCGGTCATGTATCAGCATGTCCAGGGCAAGGCGACCTCGCTCGACGAAGTGAACAAGCAAGTCACGAAGGAACTCAGCGAAATAGTAACCAAGGCCATGTCCGTCGATAAGGACGGACGCTATACCTCGATGGATCAGCTGAAAGCGGCTCTTGAGAAAACCGCCGCGACCCTGACCTAAGCCCGATGGCCCGAATCGACTCCTTCCTCAAACTGGGACTCGCCCAAGGCTGTTCAGACGTTCATCTCGCCGTCGGCGTCCCACCGATGCTCCGGCTCCACGGCGATCTCATGCCGATCATGTTTCGCGATCTCGCAGCGGCGGAGATGGAGAGTTATGTCGGCGAAATTCTCTCAGAAGCACAGAAGGAGCGATTTTCCGGCGGCAACGACCTGGACTTCTCCTATGTCAGCCAGGAAGGAGGACGGTTCCGAGTCAATGTATTTCGTAAAGAGACGGGCGTCGGCGCAACCTTCAGGAATATTCCGAACACGGTTCCAACGATCGAGTCACTGAGTCTGCCGCCCGTAATGACCAAGTTCTGCGATCTGCACCAGGGCATGGTACTGGTGACGGGCTCAACCGGCACCGGAAAGTCCACGACGCTCGCAGCGATGATCGATCATCTCAACAGCACGCGAAACCTCAATATCATCAGCCTCGAAGATCCGATCGAGTTCGTCCATCAGAGCAAGCAGGCGCAGATAGTCCAGCGGGAGCTCGGATCGCATGTGCCGAGCTTCGCCGACGGTGTACGCGCAGCCCTGCGCGAGGACCCGGACGTGATTCTCGTAGGCGAATTGCGAGATGCTGAGACAGTCAGCATGGCGATGACCGCGGCCGAGACCGGTCACCTGGTATTGGGAACGTTGCACACGACCAGTGCGGTGAAATCAATTGACCGAATGATCGACGCACTACCGTCCGATCAGCGCGAACAAACGAA
>JBJKYM010000033.1:0-46306 GCA_045561025.1 Candidatus Rariloculaceae bacterium | reverse complement strand
CGGTAACAGAAGTTTAAGCCCAGATACAATTTTCATCTAGCAATCTATGCGAGAACGCTAACAGGTTACTCAGAAGCGTAGACTAAATAACCAGACTTTGTCTTCGGTAGGATTCAGAGCAGGATCGATCAGAAGCTGCACTCTCGACTAGGTAGCCGTCTCTAGCGTGGCGACCTTGCTCCCGTTGACGAGGCCACTCATTCCGACAGCCCATACTAGAATAGTCACATTCACTCTAAACTAGATATCGAATCAGTTTGGCTGCTATCGCCCAGTACCGGTCATTGGCTCACTCACTACTTCCTGTACTCCGTACATGAGACTCAGTTGAGTACTGCAGTCACTTCAATTTCTATCAGAGCATCCGGCATCATCAATTCCGTAACTCCAACGGCCGTGCTAGTAGGCCTGTTTACGTCGCCATAAAACTCTGCAAGTAACGGCCCTATCTGCGAACGATGCCTCCCTATATCAACAATGAAGAGTCTTTGCTGCACAATATCTTCGGCCCTCGCGCCTGCTGCTTCCAGTGCTATACGAATATTCTCGAGTACTTTCCGAGTCTGAGTTTCAATATCATTTTTTCCTATAAGATCCTCATTATTGTCCTGGGCCACTATGCCAGCGATATATACAGTTCGTCCCGCTTCCGCGATGATGACAGTCGTATAGTTGGGATGATCATTGAGCCCACTTGGCTCCATATACCTCATCGGAGACTGTGCACGAGCTGCAATATTGAGTCCTGAGACGAGAATAAGGACAAGTATTGAGCACAGCAGACTTTTTTTGCATGTCTAAATCTCCAGCGATGCACCACGATGCATATTAAACGTTAACCAACGGCTGCTTGCGGCCAGGAGCAGACATGCGTTTAGCCATCAATCTGCTCCAGAAGGCTTCAACCTCCACCCAATACGCTATCGCGTCAAGCTAGCGAATGCGCGGTCCAACAGGCGAACGGGATCACCCCTGGTCTCGTCCCACTCAGCCGTGGGTTTAGCGTTAATTACTTCATCCAGGGTAGCTCCCATGGCGATCAATGCAGCGACTCGCTCCCGGATAGTTCTTAGCATTAGCACATAGTCCGCTAGATCTGAATACGTCGCCGTCGGCCCATGGCCAGGAATGACGATGGTGTCTTCTTCAATCTGGTTCAGGATGGCTTCACAGAACAGAATCATACCGTCGAGACCTCCGCCGTTGTCTGCATCTATAAATGGATACCCGCCGTTGTTGAACACATCCCCCATGTGAACGGCATTGTGTCCGCGAAATACGACTGCCCCATCCCCAGATGTATGCGCCGGCCCGAAGTGCAAGAGATCGATTAGCTCACCATTGAAGTGGAATTGCATGCGATCGTCATACGTGATCACTGGAAGTCCGTCAGACGAGGATCGAGGCTGCTCTACCAGGGCACCGACCCAGTTGATCAGCTGATTCTCAGTCATCATCTGCCGAGAGCTGATCTGCGAAACGATCCAACTTCCGCCCTGACCAAATAGCGGGTTCCCATCTGTGTGATCGAAGTGCCAGTGAGTGTTGATTACGAAGTCAACGTTACCGCCACCAAGCTCACTGATAGCCTTCCTGATTTTCGGAACCATCGCTGGAAACTGATCATCTACGACCAGGACGCCTTGATTACCAATTGATACTGCAACGTTTCCGCCTGCACCACGTAGTACGTGAAGTCCCGGGGAAACGGTCTCGACACTAATCTCAGTCGTGTAGAAATTAACGCCGAAACTTTGCATGAACTCGCTGCCCGTCACGGTGTCTTGAGATTGCGCGCCTGCACTGACCACTATAAGTCCGAAAAAACTGATCGCTTTGATGAATGCGCTCATGATGATTTTCCCCATGCTATTAATGTCGATATACTATCTCGATACGACACCAGAGCCGCATTGCGATGTCTGGTATCGGCCAAGAGCGGTCATAAGAGGTCAGCTCCAATCAGCCCTTCAATCGTCGTGATCGATTTGCCGATAGCGGCTGAGGCGGGGAAGCTACAGGAACGAATCAGCTGTCCATCGACATTCACGGTACAGGCACCGCACTGCGCGATGCCGCAGCTGAATTTTGTGCCTGTTAGTGCGATCTGGTCGCGGATTACCCAGAGCAGCGGCGTTTGCGGGTCAGCATCGACGGTAAACGATGTTCCATTGACTTCGAGATCGAACGCCATCAAGTCCCTCCTGATACGTGGCCGCCAGCCGTTTATCCATTATTGCATCTTAGCGATGCCGGCATCGCTGAGCACAGACGAATTCGGCCGCTTCCGAACGCCGATAGGCTACACTAGAATCGACCCATTGGATCAAAGCAGTTGACTAGGATGAATGGTTCTTCACGTATCCGATTTCCGTTCGTCGGCGTAGCACTACTCTTTTTTGGGCCGGCGCTAGTCTCAGCGCATCACGGCTGGGGCGGCTACAACAGCGACGTTGATAAAAATCTCGTTGTAACGGAGCTTCGCCTGGGTAATTCTCATGATCAGCTGACGGCCACCGATAGCGATGGTCAGGAGTGGGACCTGGTTCTGGCGACGCCCAACCGTAACCGACGTCTCGGATTCGACGAGCAAACGCTCTCAGTTGGTGATGAGGTCAATATCCTGGGACGCGGCCACCCTTCCAGGTCCGAGATCAAGGTGCACTGTATCTACATGGCGGGAGAGACCGTCTATACCTATTACGACTGGGATGGCACGACCAGTCTCTCCAAGCACAGTGACAGGGATCAGTGCTAGGCCGGACGCGCTACTCGTCTAGCGTGCAGTCATAGGCCTGGACTTCGACGCCCGGGCGGTACCGCCATACGTGATAATTCTCGCCAGTGACCGGCCGAGTAAACGTTGCCGGGTCTGTCGCGGTGAAGCTGTAGGTTAGCTCCCCGGCTGCAGAGTCCAGCGCGAAGCGCTCGGCGAACTCGATGTCTTCGCTCTGAGGTGCGGCTACGAAGCCGTTGATCTTGAAGTACGGCCAATCGATCCGCGTTGTCGTGACGACGAGAACATTGCCCTCCCAACGGCCTGCGGAATACCCCAGTGGTGAGTGCGGCTGGTTATCCGCGCTCGTGCCATCATCCATATGGATAACCCGCACGTTGTCGTCCGACTCGATGTGAATCTCGATGTTGCCGTTGTCGAGTTCAACGAAGCCGAACGGATGTGGGCCGACGTAAGTCATTGCCTCGGGCATCCCCGGTTTTTCGCAGCCCAGCACAGGATCGTCTCTGGTCGGGTCGAAAGCATCGAACCCGGCTTGCGCGGAAGCCGTTAGCGGCGCGTCCCGAGTGAATGCAGGTATGTTCGTTACCACCGTGCTCCATACGCGGTAGATATCCTCAACCGGGGCGACGTACTCGTCGGCGCGTCCGCGAATGGCCTCGAAATCACCTACCGTGCGGTCGGACCATCTGGGCTCGGCGCTCAGACCGGCCAGAAGCTCCCTGCCATCCGCCAGCAACAGGTTGGTCATTACCATGTGCTCGGCCCGTCGGGTCGACGGCGCACCGGCGACGCGGACCGCGTCGCCCACCGCGACAACGCCAGGCGAGACCCCGGCCCGGTCGAGACTATTGACGGTATTGCCCTCCACTTCCCAGACATCTTCGCTACCGTCGTCGGCGCGGACAGAGATTCTGATGTGCGGATTTCGCCAGATGACTTTGACGATCTCGCCACTTATCTCGTGCGTGACGCTGCGGTTGAACTCCGCCATTGAGTGGTGTGCGAGACTGTTGGCCGATACGAGCACGAGAAAGATTAATGCGGTAACTGCTCTCATAATTCCCCCAATTTTTCTATCGCTACCAGTCCTCAAGCATGAAATCCAGAGCCTCTTCGACGAACAGATGATCGTCGGTCCCTATGGCCTGGATGTAGGAGATATGGCCGTGCCCGGGAATCTGTCGCAGCCGGGGTCTCGCACCGAATTCACCGATCAGACGCCCGTAGAGCTCCGCCGTGGATTGATGAAAAGTATCGGGGTCGAACTGGGCGACGGTGATCAGTATAGGTACCGGTGCAGCCTCGACATTATCCAGGAGCCGAATATCGGACCAAGGTGTTGAGTCGGCATCAAAATAAGCGTTAGAGTTTCCGGCAGGTCCGTTCGGATCGAGTTGCAGCGCGGGAGAAGCGAAGATTGCTCCCGCGATGCCGGTATCGCCCGAGGAGAAGCCGGGTCGAAGCACGTAGTTCGCAACGTGGTTGGCTCCGGCGGAGTGACCCATCAGGTAGATGCGTTCAGCGTTACCTCGGTAGTCTTCGATATGCTCGTGAATCCATGTGATCGCCGCGGCGACCGACTCCGGGCCGCTGGGCCAGGTACTATCAGGGGCCAACGGGTAAGTGATGTTGACCGCGACGAAACCGAGCCCGGCAAAGTGCGTTGCTGCGTGATCGAGGTTGTTCAGATTGCCGTTGCTGAAACCACCGCCGTGGACCAGAACGATGATGGGCGCACCATTACCGCCGGGTGGATTGCGATTCTTACCTTCGTAGACTCTGAGCAGATGCCGCTCGTTGGGGCCGTAGGAGATATCTTCAGATGCCGTCACGTCCGCAGAGCCGAAGGCATGCGGGATACTGCCGTAGATAGCTCCTGTGGCTCGCGGGTCGACCGATGTGCCGATCTCTATATTGCCTTCCCTGGCCGCGATCGGCATGCCGCTGCGTAAGGAATTCGCGTTGTAGGTCACGCGCTCGTCGGGTGCTGACCAGCGCCAGCTCTGCAGATGTGCGTCGGCTGCGGTACAGGCTTCGAGCGTCACACCTCGCGACGAGTACGGCGGGACCGTGCCGGGCCCGGAATTCACAAAGATTCGCTCGGCAGCCAGCGACATGCAGTAGTTGGTCGATGACGCGGGGGTGACGCGACCGTTCGAGTGGACCTGCCAGCCATGCGCGTCGTTACATTCGACCGGTCTGATATCGGAACCGGATTCCATCGCATCGGCGGCCAGGCAGCGATCGTAGTTCGATAGCATGAGCTTGCCGTCAGCCAGTTCCAGGATCTCATCGACGTCAAATCCCGGCAGGCTGTATTTACAACTATGTGTCCCGATCGGTCCGTCGAGCTGCATCCGCGGGCCGAACCCAGGAATATCCAGACAATATCCCCTGGGGTCCGCTAGATCGTTGGCTGATCTGAGGAACTGACCCTGAGCCGATGCGCCTAGCGGCAGAGTTAATAAAGACACGAATAGTGTCAACGTAGCGATAACTGATTTCATTGGTGTACTCCGTTCATGTTCTTTCGGACGCTAGCGATCGTTCAACGCCTGATCCAGCGCTTCACGTGTCACTGCGATGCGTTCGTCGAGGAACGCCTGAAATTCATCCGGTGCAACCCAGGGATGCGGATCGCCAGCTCCCCGGTTCGCCAGTCGTTCGGCTCTATCGAACGTGTCGCCCGAGGTCGACAGATAGGAATCGAAGTGCGCGGCAATCTGGACTTCGATTCCCGGTATCCGTTTGATGCGTTCCAGATCGGCGATAAAAGTTCGGATGACCGCCGGATCGTCGGAGCGGACACCCGGACCGCCGTGAAAATAAGCCAGATGTTCGGTGCCGTTATCGAATACGGAGAAACGCATCGATGTCGTGCCGGGCGTATGTCCGGGCGTGAGTTCGAAGTTCAGTGTCGTGTCACCGAGAGTCAGCGTGTCGCCGTCTTCAATGATGAAATCGATTCGCGGCGCATAGTCGCCGAACACTTCGACCATCATCTTTCGGTCTTCTTCAGCGGTACCGAATTGAGCGTCGATGACTTCCTGAAGTCCCGGTGCGCCGCCGAAGTGATCGCGATGACCCTGCAGAATCACGACGTATTCGATGTCCTTCGGGTCGAGCCCGACTTTGCGGATGCCGCCGAGCAGAAAGTCCCGGTAACCATCCAGATCCCAGAGCGTGTCGATGAGTATCAAACCATCGCTGGTCTCGATGACATAGCTTGCCACTTCACCCGTCCCGACGAAGTACAGGTTATCGAAAACCTGGAACGGATCCCGCGCCATTTGCTCGAGGTCGTTTCCGGCCCACGCACGCGCAGGCGGTGGCTGCGAGGACGCGATCCCTATCCATAGAAAAAGCCCAGCCAGTAGGAAGAGGAGTCGTTTAGTCATTTTCGTGATATTCCTTCCCGTTAGTTCCTATTGCACACGCTCCGATGCCGCACAATGCGGTAGCGACATCTGAGATTTCTCTCGTGAATCTAGGCGCCGCAAGGCGCCAGCTTTTCGGTCAATCTAAAAGTCAGATCTGGCACTCGAACGGTTTGATGACCTCGCCGGGCACCCAGTCCCAATACGTGCCTTCGCGTACGGCGGGCTCCGTAAATGTGGCGGGATCGGTAAATGTGATAACGACATTAAGGCGATCTTCGTCTTCGTTCAGACTATAGCGCTCAATGACTTCCAGGGCCGGACTCATCGGAGTTCCGACATCGTCGAGATACGGCCAGTCTATATGGGTGGTAACGACAACCAGCTCGTCACCGTCCCAACGACCTATCGAGTATCCGTGCGGCGTGGCCGGCGTGTTCTCAGGCGCGGCGTCGACGTCCATGTGAATCCTGCGAACGACATCGAACTCTTCAAAGCGAATAACGACGTCATCCCGGCTACCGACGATTTCCATCGGGAACGGGTTATCGATGATGCCGGGCATCCCCTGCTGGATACAGCGCAGCGCCGTATCGTCGGTAAGCGGGTCGTAGTCCTGCCGTGCGGCCAGCGCCTCCGGCCTCAACGGCAGCGGCGCCTCGTTCGCGGAGCGTCCCATGGACCCCTCGCCGACGCTCCAGACACGGAACATACCTTCGGCGGATACCGGCTGCTCATTCGAAGCGGCCACCTCGCTCGCGCTCTCGGAGAGAGCAGCCCGCGTTCCCATTCCGAATAGTCCCGGCCAGAGAACAATATCTTCGCCGCTGGAACGGGTAATGTAGGACGCTACCATCTCGGGACGACCGAATCGGGAGCCGTAGCCTGTGACTTTGATTTGCTCTCCTACGGCAAGATCGTCACGACTGATGCCGTCACGCTCCAGAAAGTTAATTGCGCCGGCTTCGACCCGCCAGGTCTGCGTATCGCCATTCTCAACAGTAGCCTCGATGTCGAATCGAATATGAGGGTTGACCCAGCGGACGTTCGTGATCGTTCCCTCGATCTCGCTGATGTTCTGATCGTCGTAAAACGCGCGGATAGAGTGATGCGCGAATGCCCATACAGGAATCAGAGCAAGCGCCAATGTTGCAGCTAAACGTTTCATCGGATGAAACCTCTCTCGTGTTCGGTACGGAACGTAATCTATTCCGGTGCCGGCGGCGCCGACCCTTCCAGATAAAGCTGGCGACCGTCGGGAAAGGTGATATCCCGACCACTCGCCGTCGTAGTGCCATTCTTGGCTCGATAGCCGTCAACAATGATCTCTATCCCAAGCGGCAGCGTGTTCTTGTTGATCCCCTTGCGAAACAACGTATTCGGCGTTCCGGCTTCGATAGCCCAGGCTTCGATTTCTCCACTCTCAGTGACGACATCGATGTGGAACCAGGAATGCGGATTAATCAATTCGATCTTCGTCAGTGTCCCGCGAAGCTGAATCGGCTGATCGGGATCGAACTCCGCAAGAAACGAATGATGCGCAGAGGCTGAGTAGCCAAACAGCAGTGCGAGCTGGCAAATAATTACCCGGATCGTCAAAGTTCCCATCATTCTGTCCCCTATTCGCTCTCTGCTTCGCGTGCAGCGGCTTCTTCCGCGCGTGCGCCGCTCAGCAATCCCATCAAGCCTCTGTTCGTCTCGTGGCATGCAAACTCGTAGATCAGACCGTCGAGCTTCACTGTAGGAATCTGCGCCGTCCACGGACTTGAGAATGCCGCCGGGTCATCGACAGTAAACTCATAAAGAAGTATGTCATCCGCGGCTCGTGTGAATCGCTCCGTTAGATGCATGCCTTCCGAGGCGCCCATATAACTGGTCTTGTCCGTCAGATTGGTTGTCTCAACGACAAGTGTGTCGTCTTCCCATCGCGCCCTCGAACTTCCCAGCCACTGCCTGACGTTCGGTGGCAGATGGGGCCGTCCGTCCAGTGGAATGATGCGCGTCTCATGAACCATCTCTTTCAGCAGTAACACGTAATCTTCGGTCTGTACGACGCGAAAGTTATTGTTGTAGGAGGCCGGCATCATCGGCGGGCCGGCGCCGGCATCGTTATTACCATCCCAGACAATGCATCGTTCTCTGAGTAAACGGTCTTCCGGTCCGTCCGCCGGGTGCTCAGCACGGCGAGCCAGACGTGCGTCGCGGCGGGCCTGGGCATCCGGTGTGAGTTGCGGAATGCGCCCATCGGGCGGATCGACTATTAACGACGTACGGTGATTCCTTGCGATCTCCGTACCCCAGTCCCACCAGAAGTTGTTATAGGCGTAGCTGACGTCCGTTGCGGCGTCCACGTTGCGGTCACCTCTGAAAGTCTCCTGAAGGCGCTGTGTCTGGTAGGCGGCGGCCTGCTCTTCGGTCAGGAATGCCTGTTCCGCGAACTCACTCGGTCGCTCCAGCGGCGTCAGGATAGCGTTAGACCAGACACCCTGGAGATCCGGGTGCCCGAAGGATGTCCGCGGCGCCTCGTACTCTGTGTCGAAAGACTGAGGCTCCTGGCTGAAGACGTTCCCGGCGGCTGTCAGTAACACAGCGGCCGAGAGAAGACTGAGTTGATCGCTATTCTTCCGCTTCATCGGTCTGTTTCCGAAGGTGGCCGTAAATTTTCTCTTCCACGAGTTCGACACATTTAAACTCCATGAGCTCCATGTTGTTTTCAACCCGGCGATACAGCGGCAGGCTGATCGTAAACGGTCGGGTGAAGACATTAGAGTCCTCAATCGTGGCTTCATACTGAATATGATTGGGTCCCAGCAGCGTGTAGCGCTCGATGACATGCAATGCTTCGCTATGAAAGTTTCCTGCCCGATCGAACCAGGTTTGATCGACCTGATCGGACACATCGACAACGAGCGTGTCGCCTTCCCAGTGTCCAACTGACCAGCCCATCCAGCTGTAATTGGGGGCGGGACCCGGGTCATTCATATAGATCGTGCGGACCGCATTCGCGTATTGGTAGGCGACCATGACGAGGTCGGGCGTCTGCAGAATCTGAAACGGGTACGGCATGTAAGTTGCTCGCGGTACCCCCGGCATGAAGCATTTACCTTCGGGGTCAAGCTCCAGCCGATTGTCGAAGTTCTCCTGCTGCTGCGCGACGGCCCATTCCTGATACGGCAGTTCGTTGCCCTGGACGATGCCGAGTCCGGGTCTGGATGCGGTGAATACGCCGAGTTCGGGTAACAGGGGTTGTTCTGTCCCGTGGGGACGAATATCCCAGTTCGCTTCGGTCAGTGCCTGCCAGATGCCGTCCAGCCGTGGCGTTCCGTCCGCGGTCCGCGGGATCTCGTCCACGAGTCCCTGGCTTTGCGCTGTCGAAACTGCGAACGCCGCCAATACGGAAAGGGTCGCAGTGAATAGTCGGCTACGCATAGGTAACTACTGTGCAGGTTAGGTTTTCGCCTCGCAAGAGATGACAGTAGATCGTTACGGAGTTCACAGGACCTCCCGGTCTGATGCTTCTATCGCCGTTCGTAGCGGACGACCTGCCGAGGTCCGACCTCGGCGCCAAAGATGATTCCGTCGTCGGTCGCCGCAACGCCTTCGGCTGCGCTGCTGCCGGCGGTCGGGTTCGGATCAGGAATGAGATAACGCACCGATCCGTCGACTGCGCTTCCGACACGGATACCGCGTGTGAACGAGCTGGGTGGGCCCCCGTAGTCGGGCCCATCGGTTCTCGATTCGGAGTCGGCGACATAGATCGTATCGTTCGAGTCGATATGTATTCCGCTCGGCCGACCGAACTGGAACCAGCACTCCAGGAAGTTGCCATCCTGATCGAAGATCTGAATGCGGTTGTTGTCCCGGTCGCCGACGAACAGCCGGCCCTGAGAATCCAGTTCGAGCGCGTGAAGGCTCGAGAACTGATTCGTACCGCAGGGGCCGAACCCGGGAGCGCCCCATTCGGAGATATAGTTCCCGTTCCTGTCGAACTTGACGATGCGCTCGTTCGTACCGGTCGCGTGTCCGTCAGCAACGAAGATGTCGCCGTTTCTGCCCACGACGACGTCAGATGGCGAACTGAAGGTGTTCGTGCCCCTGCCGGTCACGGTTCGCGTTCCCAGTTCCATCAGCACTTCGCCATTCGAATTGAATTTGGTGACCTGCTGGCCGACGTTGCCGCCGGAACCTCTGCCGTCGGTCGGAAGCGGATCTGTTACCCAGACATTACCCTCCAGGTCCACGTGAATGCCGTGTGGGAAGGCGAACATGCCGCTACCGAAGCCCTGCAGGAAATTGCCGTCGGCGTCGTACTGCAGAATAGGATCCAGATCCGAGCCAACACAGGTGTTCGAACCGCAGCGATCGATTATCCAGACGGTGCCGTTGGTTGGGTCGACATCGGCTCCGGCCGTTGAGCCCCACTCCCGGCCATCAGGTATCGGCAGAACCTCACCGACCCAGGGGTTGGGAAGATCGTTCGTAGGCTCCCACCATCGCATCATGGGCGCGTTTCTATTCTGTCCGGGAAGATCCATCGGCCAGGCAGCGACTATCACTACGCCGACAAGCAGCCATCTCGCGTTCGCTAATAACACTTCGTTCTCCCCTGCCCTGTCGCTCTCTATCTAATGTTCAAATCGACTTTCGGCTGCCGTCGTTACGCTATCAGGACCGTTCGCGGGTACTGCTCGTGATTTTCCCAGCGCGTCGGTTTTTCCGGTATCTGTTCAGCAGTGGCCTGAACCTGTCCGTTGACGTCCGTTACCCGTGACACGAGCGTATGCTCGCCGGGCGTCGCATCGTTCCAGTCGTAGCTGAAGAGCTTCCAGGAATACTGGCTCGACTGCGGGTCGATATCCGCGGCCTGCCACTCACCGTCATCGATTTTGATCTCTACAGAACGAAGCGGCGTGCCATCGTTCAGGACGAAACCGGAAATCCTGTGCCCGCCGTTGCTGCGGGTCACGCGAACAATGGCAGACTTCAGCAGTATCTTCGTAACGGAGCGCTCCTCCCACCGTTCAACACCGCCAATATCGCGTCGGCTGAGGGTGACGTAGTCGCGTGCCATAAAACGCCCCATGTAGCGGCGGTCCTGTACGTGAATCTGTTTCAGCCATTTGACGTTGGAGACGCCGTATCGGCCGGGAACGATGAGCCGCAGAGGTGCGCCGTGATAGAGGTTAAGCGGTTCGCCGTTCATCTCGTAGGCCAGGATTACCTCGGGAGCGAGCGCGTCGCTGTAGTGCATGCTGCGGCCGAAATTCTGATCCAACTCGACATCGCGGATCGTTTCCGTCCCCTGATCCGCGCCGTAGAAAACGACTTCAATGCCGGCATCCTGAATTCCGACTTCGAGAAGCAAATCGCGCAGGCTCGTTCCGCCCCAACGCGCATTACCAATCAGTCCCTGAAACATCGCGGCGCGGTTACCTCCGCACTCGAAACCGACGTCGATCTCCACTTTCGGGCGGCTCTTGATATCCGCCAGACTGATACTTGTCGAGTTGTCGACGAGGCCCGTTATCTGTAGCGCGTAGCCTTCCTCGGGAACAACCGGCTGGTTGTAATGCTGCACGATGTAGAAGTCGCCAACGGCCGTGTAGAAAGAGTCGATTTCGCGTGTATCAAGAAAATGAATGCCGCCGGGCGCGACCGGTGGCGCCATGAAGCCCTCGGGCATGTCGGTAAACGGTACTAGCTCCTCGCCCTGGGCCAGCGCGATCTTTGACCAGAATGGTAAGCCGGTCGTAGCGGCTACGGTGCCGGCGGCAAGGCCGCCCTTGATTAGTTGACGTCTTTGGCGGTCCTGCTCTTCCGGCATTCTGAGGTTCCCTGTTTTCGCGGTCACTTCGGATGGCGACCTGCGCGCGACTATGCTGCGTCAGTCTACAAGGAGCGGGGAGTCAGGTGAATTGTCGCGGCGTTACGGGCGTACCGGGGACGGTCGCAGGGCGTGAGATGATCGGATAATTCCTTTAATAAATAAGTGATTACGCTGTTTTATTTAAGTAGATTCAGGAATAGAAATCTGGCCGGCAGCCTCGACATACCGCAGGCTTAAGGATAGAAACGAAGCAATCTTGCGAGTTACTCGGCGCCCGCGCGTGTTATCCCGGCATCCCGGCCCGTGAGTTGGGCTACGTCGCCGTTAGCAAACACGACCCGCTCAAGACGCATGAAGTTGGCACCGCTACGGCTTGGCGAACCGCTGACAGATGCCAGTTCGTCGCCGGGTTGGAATATCTCTCCGCCCAGTCCGCGCCGTCGCAGATTGTTCGCACTGGCGAGTTCCCCGCTCCACTCAACGACTTCGCCGCTCTCGTCATTGAAGGAGAATACGAGCCGCCCGTGAGGGTTAACGATTTCGTAGGCAACGACCGTCGCATTGACATGCTCTATGCTGACGCTGGTATCGAAATACGTCGCGCCATTGTGATGAGCGGCGACGGGAAAGCCGATCAATAGTGACAAAAGCGAGGACGGCAGCAGGATTCTATAAATAGATTTCATGCGAAACACCCCGTAGTTACTCGATTCCGCCAAATTCAGGAATACACTCGTATTCCCAGATCTCGCCATCCGGTGCGAAGTCCCAATGGCCACCGACAACGTAAGGTTCGTCGTAATAGCGCGGGTCGTGGACTTCACCGACGAAGCTCAGCTCATCGCCATCGCGCGTGTAACGTTCGAGGACATAACTCTCCGGGTCGCCCGAGAACGGATACCCGGCAGTCCACGTATAGTTATCCGGTGACATTAGCGTCGTCCGAACGACGAGCGTTTCGCCTTCCCAGTGGCCGGTTGAGTAGCCGATCAGAGACGGCAGCCAATGTTCGGGGGCTTCGCGTCCATCCATGAAGATTCGACGGACCTGGTGAAAGTGTTCGTATAGAAACAGGATCTGGTGATCCTGCTGGACGATCTCTATCGGGTAAGGATCGACAAGACCCAGCGGGATGCCCGGCATCAGGCAGCGCAGCGTCGGATCTTTCTCCGGGCTGAACGCGTCAAACTCAGCCTGCCCTTCGGCGGTCATTTTTATGTCCGGGGATGCAGGTTGCCCCATTCGCGGCGGGTGCGATGGATTCCAGATGCCTTCGAAGTCCGCCTGAGCGTAAACGGTACCGGTCATAAGAAAGGTCAGCGCACCTGCAAGGCCAAGCTGGGCAATGCGATTAGTGGGGTTCATCTAACATTCATCCTGAGGACGAGGGTGCCGAAATCGTACTCCAGATTGGCGCGGACCGGCAAGAACAGGGCCCGGCAGCCTGCGCCAGTCGTTGCTGCTGCAGCGCGTTAGTCGAGAATCTGCGCCTGTTCTCTCAGAACGAACTTCTGGATCTTGCCCGTGGAGGTTTTCGGCAGGTCGGTAAAGATGACCGTTCTCGGGCATTTGAAATGCGCCATATTCTCGCGGCAGAAGTCGATGACGTCAGCCTCGCTCAGGGATTCACCGGGCTTCACTGTCACGAACGCACAGGGCGTCTCGCCCCATTTCTCGTCGGGACGTGCAACGACCGCCGCTTCGAGGATCATCGGATGCCGGTACAGGGCACCTTCAACCTCTATCGATGAGATATTCTCGCCACCGGAAATAATGATGTCTTTGGAGCGGTCCCGAATCTCGATGTAGCCGTCGGGATGAGTTACGCCGAGATCGCCGGTGTGAAAGAGTCCTCCGGAGAACGCGGCATCGGTTGCTTCGGGATTCTTCAGGTATCCCTTCATTACGACGTTGCCGCGAAACATCAGCTCACCCATTGTCTCGCCGTCCGCGGGAACCGCAGTAAGCGTCTCAGGATCGGCTACGAAGAAGTCTTCCTGGACCTGATACTTAACACCCTGACGCGCCTTTAGCGCTGCCTGCTCCTCCAATGAGTGTTCATCCCATGCCGGGTTCCAGTCACAGACGGTTGCGGGACCGTAGACCTCCGTCAGCCCATAGGTATGGGTAACGTCGAATCCCAGCTTGTCCATGCCTTCCAGTACCGCGGCCGGAGGCGCTGCGCCGGCGGTCATCATCTGGATTCTTCGCGGCATGCTGAATGACTCCGCTTCAGGCGAGTTCAGTAGCATGTTCATTACGATCGGCGCACCGCAGAGATGCGTTACGTTGTAGGTCCGAATGGCATCGAAGACTGCGCTGGGCTCAACCTGCCGCAGGCAGACATGGGTTCCGCCCATTGCGGTTACCGCCCAGGGGAAACACCAGCCGTTGCAGTGAAACATCGGCAGCGTCCAGAGATAGACCGGACGGTGCGGCATCGCCCAGGCCAGAATATCGCCGATGGCATTCATATAGGCGCCGCGATGGTGGTAGACGACGCCCTTCGGGTTACCGGTAGTACCGGAGGTGTAGTTGAGCGAGATCGCGTCCCATTCATCTGTCGGTAGTGTCCAGGGGTACTCGGGATCTCCCTCTTCCAGAAGCGCCTCGTACGTCAGCTCGCCAAGGAGTTCACCCGAGTTTGCCAGAGGATCATCGATGTCGATGACCAGCGGTTTATCCTCCAGCGTGGCTAGAGCCTCGCTGATGACGGGCGAGAACTCGCGATCGGTGATCAGCACCTTCGCTTCTGCGTGCCCGAGAATGAATCCGATCGCTGCAGCATCCAGTCGAATATTGAGTGCATTAAGAACCGCACCGCACAAGGGAACACCGAAGTGCGCTTCGAAGAGTGCCGGCACGTTCGGTGCCATCACCGCGACGGTGTCTCCTTTCTTGATTCCCCTTCTCGACAAAGCACTCGCGAGCCGCCGGCAACGCGCGTAGCTCTCTTTCCACGTATAGCGTGTATCGCCGTGAATAACAGCGACGCGATCAGGAAACGTTTCCGCCGTTCGCCGACCGAAACTCAGTGGCGATAGCGGTACATGATTCGCTTGGTTCTGACCGAGATTCTTGTCGTATTTACTGACGTCTGACATACGCTGCTCAACTAGGGTTGAGTTTCTTCGACAGGAAGTGTTGACGGGAGCCGCTCTCGTAGAACCCTGCCATCCTCGAGTACCGCTTCAGTGAAGCGAAGATAACCCTCTCTGAAACCGATACGACCGGTTAACTGGATAGACAGGCCATCGTACAGCGCATTGAAATCGAATCCACCTCTCTCAAGCGCGATTCTCGCAAGAAATTCCACGAGATATTCGTCCTGCGATCCATCCGCATTGGCCACGACCAGCACCAGAGTCGAGTGTGGGTTGACCCAGTTAAGATTGGTCACAGTACCGTTGAGTGTGACGGTCTCTTCGGAGTAGTTGAACGACGTTGAGTGGTGCGCGTACAGAACAAGCGACGTGAATAACGAAAGCGCGAAGAGAGTTATACGTGAAACCTGCATTTCGAGGCCTTAGTGAGTTCCTTAACCCGCATTCTCCGGCGTGCAGCCGTAGACGGTGATGCCGTAGTTCGATCTCAGGTAGCGGTTCGTCGACATCACCGGCATCGAAAACATGATCGGGTCAACATACGATATGGCGACGACCAGGCGGTCCTCTTCATCCCGGGTAATTCGTTCGATACTTCGCAAAGCCTCTGTCTGAACCGGATAACGACGAAGTGTCGTGATGTTACCGGGTGCATAAGCCAGCGTTTCAATAACCAGAGCATCATCTTCATACCAGGCAATCGAATGACCCATCGTCGGCATCGGCATGCCATCGATATTAGAGGTGCTCGGAGTTAGTTCCAACGGATGGCCGTTCTGATTCAAAAGGATCGTACGGACGAGATCGTACATCTCATAACGGATTACGATTCGATCTTCGCGCTGTTGAATCTCAAGTGTCGTATCCGGCTCGTCCCAGGCCCGTCCGAGACCGGACGGTATGCACTGAAGGCTTAGATCGTCTCGATGAATATCGAATGCATCCATGCGCCGCTGACCTTCTTCTGAGTACCGGATCTCCGAGTATTCGCGGAACAGCGTCGGGTCGATCTGCCAGACGCCCTCCAGATTCGGCTGCGCCGACGAAGCGAACGGCCAGAGCAGAATCAGCGTGGATAGCTGAATGCTTAACGGTAGACAGTTCAGTGTTCCGGGCACTACTCGGTCGCGCTTGACGATTCGGCCGGCTCGCGACGGAACTTAGAAATTACCGACACCGCCTCGAGAATAACCATTACGCTCGTAACCAGTACGATGAGATCAATTGTTACCAGCAGCCAGTTACCCTCCTGATACCACTCGATCAGTTTCAGGACAGCGGCCCATGCCGAGGTCGCGAGTACGAAAGTCATGGGGATCAATGTGTATCTGGCGGGGCGGCCGACTTTAATCAGCATCACCGAGATAACCAGTAATGTCAGTCCGGCCAGAATCTGATTTGTCGAGCCGAACAGTGGCCAGATCGTCAAACCGCCGGCCCCGGTTGCCCCACCCGCGCCGAATGCGAGTGCCAGACAACAGACGACCGCGATCAACGTCGATAGAAGATTGTTACCGAGAACGGGGATGTTATAGATCGTTCCCCATTCCTGAATGATGTATCGCTGTAAGCGAACGCCTGTATCCATCGTCGTTCCGGCGAAAAGGACGACCATAGTTGCGAGCAGCGTCGTAGAGATGCCGAGCGGTACGCCCCAGCCATTACTGATGAGTTGTGCCCCACCCTGAACGAATGTTGTTGCGCCGGCTTCGCCGTACTGATCATAGATTTCGTGCCAGAGTTCCGGGGTTGCAGCCAATGCAACGCCGCTAACCGCGACGATCGTAATTAAAGCCAGTGAACCTTCACCAACCGCGCCCAGGTAACCGACGAACCGCGAGTCCGTTTCCTTATCAACCTGCTTCGATGTCGTTCCTGAGGAGACGATGCCGTGAAACCCGGAGACGGCACCGCAGGCGATCGTGACGAACAACAGCGGCACGAGAGATGGCGAATCAACGGTCAACTGACTGTTGAATGCCGGGGCCGATATATCGGGGAGTGACAGCAGTACCGCGCCATAAAGCAGAAACAGCCCGACGAACAGCTGCATTCCGTTAATGAAGTCTCGGGGTTGCAGTAGTACCCAGACCGGCAGCGTTGAAGCGATGGCGGCGTAGATGAACAAGAGCACGATCCAGCTGCCGTTCGACGCAAGGCCGAACATCTGCTCCGGGAGTTCGATCGGCAGCTGGCTACCGATGAAGATTGATAAGTAAAGAACCGCTACGCCGAGTGCCGACAGCACCGTCAGATTAAAATTTCGGTGTATCAACTGCCCGATGATCAGCGCGACTACAATCGCAGACCAGGCCGGAAATACCGCGGTCGGGGTACCTACGAACAGGCCGGCGATTACAACGCCGAAGACCGCATTGACCATCAGCAGGACGAGAAAAATAACAATCATGAACAGCGCGCGTGTGCGGCTGCCAATGACATCCTCGGAGAGCGCCCCGATGGATTTACCCTTATTGCGAACGCTGGCCCAGATAGCGCCGAAGTCGTGGACGCCAGCAAAAAATACGCTGCCGATAGTTACCCATAAAACTGCTGGTACCCATCCCCAATAGACGGCGATTGCAGGCCCAACAATTGGCGCCGCACCAGCTACGGACGTGAAATGATGCCCCCAGAGAATAAATCGGTTTGTGGGAACGAAGTCGACGCCGTCATTCAGCTCATGCGCCGGCGTAACGAAATCCGGGTCGAGCTTATAGATTTTCTCGGCGATGAATTTCGAATAGACGAACCAACCGAACGCCATTCCGGCGAGCCCAAGAACGACGATGATGACAGACTGCATGAATGATTCCCCTATCCGCGGTAGCGGTAGCGCTAGAGCTTATCCTGTAGGAGTGGGATTTCAAAGTTGCCGGAGTTCTTCGAGGCGGCTCATCAGTATTTCAACCCATCGCTCAACTTCCAGCTCCGTTCGAATCCAGATCGCATCCAGGTCGACCGGTCCCGGCGCGCTAACGATCTCGGACGTGCGTGCCAGAACCTCACTGCTCAGGGAGTCGCGAAGCTCGAGAACAAGTGCGCCTTCCCAAACTATGTCGACCGTACTTGGCGGACTTCCCGGCGCGATCGGCTCTACGCCGGTGGCGACCTCGAGGAACATCGCACGAATCATCAGCACGTCGCGCCCGACTTCCGGCGAGAGTTCGAAAGACTCGGTTTTCAAAAGCCTTTCATAGAACGTCGTGCCGAATATTCTCGACAGTCGATTCTGCTCGGTTTCGCTGATAAAGAAGACGGCATTATTTGACGCGCTGTATGCATCCTCCCGTTGCAGAGACTCCTCCGGAAAGGTAACCACTGCCGGAGTAAAGTACAGGCTCGTGAAAGTTGACAGGTCCAGGTTCGGTAAGGCCCACGCTGAGTCCATTACCGAGGTATCCACGCGATACAGGCCGTCGGATGTTACTTCCTCTTCGTCTCCTGTCATCAGCGGTGGCTGGGCATTGGCCAGTTGCTGTGCGAAAGACAACGCGATCGCGAAGAAGAGGCCCAGGGGCACCTCGGCGGGTATCAATCGTTTGAGCATGACGATAGCTGGATGAAAGAAGCTTCGCTCAGAGCTCGTCTCTGAGTTTGCACTCATATGGCTCAACACGAACGTCAGGTAGATAGACCCAGGACTTGTCCATGTAGACAGGCTCGGTGAACGTTGCCGGGTCAGTCATCGTCATACTGTATTCGAGCCGTCCGCCATTCTCTGTTGCCGTGAATCGCTCGACGAGTTTCAGCTGATCACTGACGAGAATGCCGCGCCCCCCCACATGGCCCCAATTAAGATGGGTCGTCTCTACGACGAGCGTTTCCCCCTCCCAGTGACCTACCGAGTAGCCGAATATCGAGGGTGTCGGTTCCGGTGCGGTCTCGGGATTCATGTAAATCCTTCGCAACGAGTCATACTCTTCAATCTGCAAATCAATAATGTCGCCCCGATCATGAAACTCCATCGGATAGGGTGCGCTCATAATTCCCGGCATGCCTTTGAGCGCGCAGTTCAGCAGCGGATCGTCCGCGGCCGGATCGAACGCGTCCATCTTAGCCTGCGCTTCGGGAGTTAGAGGGTATTCGGGCAGCCAGAAGAAGAACGCGCCACCGGCCAGCGTGGTACTCCAGACACGGAAAATACCGCGGTCTGCCGCCGAGGCGTCACCACTTTCGGCGAACCAGTTATCGGTGGTACCCCACATACGGTCGGACCACACGAGATCGCTGGGCTCTGCCTGAAATCTGAAAACGAACTCTTCGCCGTCCGGCAGGAGCATGTTGTTGACGAACATGCCCTGCCCTCGATGCGACGGCCAGCCGGAGACCTTCACGTGGTCGCCGGTCTCAACGAAAGGCTCCGGCGCATCCAGGCGCCGCATGATACTGAGCGAGTGCGTCTCGAGTTCCCACTCGGCGCCGCTACCGTCCGTTGCTGCCATCGTGAAGAGGATATGCGGGTTTCGCCACGCGATACTCGTGATCTCACCCTCCATCTCAATAGTAGTCGCCGCGTCGAAGTTTGCCGCGATGCTATGGTGCGCGCTGGATGGAGCGCAGATGACTGCGAGAACGATGGCGAGGTAATGAATCCGCATGCTATGAGTCTCTCTTAGAAGGTTATCGGGAATTTTACTTGTAGATGGCCGCGTACAGAACCCCTGCGCCGGACCATGTACCAGCGATACCGCCACGCCTCTTTGCTGGTCCCAGGCGTACAGGTCAGCGGCGAACGGGTAATTTCCGGTTCCTGATCTCTGCTCGACCATTATTAATGTTAATTCGATAATTACTCTGTAAATATTTATTAATTAACAGTTAACTAGTGATATACAGGGCGACACTCAGCCTGTCTCCGGGATGCTGGCCGCCCAAATCTGCCATTGGCGATTCCGGTGTAATCGTCTACCCTGCACGCAGATACCACTTTAATTTCGGACGGAGCGCAGCGATGCCACGAACTCACAATGCCACTAAAATAACCGTTCTTGCGGGTGCCGCGCTGATAACAACTTCATTCTCCGCCCTCAGCCATCATTCCCGCGCGAATTTCCGCTTCGACTCTGTGTTGGAGCTCGAAGGCACGATTACCGCCCACGAGTATCGCAATCCACATACATTTCTGACACTTGAGATGACGGCTGCAGATGGCGAGACCGTGGAATGGCTTCTTGCCGGAAACTCGGTCTCGAATCTTCGTCAGGTAGGCTGGACAGCGGATACATTTGCCGTTGGCGAGCAGGTTACGGTTAGAGGAAACCCGGACCGAGATCCCGACAAGCTCCTCCTGTTCCTCGATACGGTCACGAAGCAGGATGGATCGGAATATATATCCGGAAGAATTGCTCCCGGCGGACAATCTTCGGAATCCAGAGAATCCGTAAGCCGCTCCACGAATTTTTCGGGCGCCTGGCAACCCGATTTCGGCGCTCGCGATATTGCGGCCGGATTCCGACCCGCCGATCTGCCGATGACGCAGGCTGGGCAAGCCGCGGTAGCGTCCTACGACATGGCTGACGATTCCGCTCTCAATTGCGAGCCGGAGGGTCTGCCGATGACCATCCTCCCGATCTATCCGGTTCAGTTCAGCCGTAACGGCGATACCGTGGAGATCTGGTACGAGCAGTTCGACGGCCGACGCACCGTTCATCTGAATATGGGAAGCCATCCAGCCGGCACGCAACCGTCGCCCCTGGGTCACTCCATTGGCCGGATTGAAGGGAATCTTCTGACAATCGAGACGGCGCATTTCACCGAGGATAACTGGGGGCTGGGCCGCGGCGCACCGAGTGGGCTGCAGAAGACGGTCGTCGAAGAGTACCTCTTGTCTGCTGACGGCAAAACGCTGGACGTTGAGTACACGTTCAACGATCCCGAATTTCTAACGCAGCCGGTTACGGAGTCAGGGCAGTTGCTGCTGAATCAGGGTTACGTGATGGAAGAGTGGGATTGCGATCTGAATTCTGCCCGCAGGCATCTATCGCTCGACTGATAGCCGAGGTGAATATGGCCGAAGCTCAAGCCTATGTTTCCGCCCATGCAGGCTGGTTCTTCGGAGGTTCGATACTGGGCATCGTCTTCGGTATGGCGCTCGCGCCGTATCTGGTCACCCGCATACCGCCGGATTACTTTCTGCACGACCGCCGACATACTAAGTCTCACCCTTTCACGCTGTCGGGTCTTGTACTGGCGGCGATAAAGAATTTGATAGGTGCGATTTTCGTCGTCGCCGGCTTATTGTTACTCGTGCTGCCAGGTCAGGGTCTGATTACCCTGCTGATCGGTCTGATGATCATGAATTATCCAGGTAAGTTCGCCCTCGAGCGCTGGCTCGTTCAGCGTCCGCACGTTCTGGCATCGATGAACTGGCTACGAGGAAAGCTGGATTATCCGCCGCTGATATCGCCGTAGCCGAATCCAGCGCTGCAACCAGAAACTAGGGCGTATTGCGAACGTCGACTTCCGTGCCGTCTGCGAATCTCACGCGGCTCGTCCACATCGAATAGCTGTCGGGACGTCGATCCGGGTTGCCGATGAGCGTCACCTCGTCGCCGGGCTTAAACGTATCCTTGTTCCAGCTGAAGAAGCGGTAGAGGTCCTGAACACTCTGAAATTCCCCTGCCCACTCCTGCACGCTGCCGTCGTCGTTGGTGACCTCCACCCAGATGCCCGCGTGCGGGTTGATGAACTGCCAGCGCGTGACAGTGCCTGAGATCGTAACGCTCTGGTCACGATCGTAGGCGGAATTTGCGTGATGCGCAGCCGAGGGATAGGCCGCCAGCATGAGCGCGAGCAAAGTAATGCTCGATACGAGCGAAGCGCAATGTCTAACTCGCAGCTTCAGTAGCGACGGAACGTTAGGAAGATCTACTGACATTTTATTCCTGGCCCGGTCGCATCTCGGGAAGCTCCGAGAGCATCAGCTCGGCGCAGATAAATTCGGCAAGCTCGAAGTCTCTGCGTCTGAATGTCAGCGTGCCGGTCATGGCCTCGGTGTAGGCCACGGTATCCTCGATCGTAACGATATTCTCCAGGCTGTCCGGTCCGGTACGTCGAATACGTTCGGTGATACGGACCTCGTCACTGAACGGATGTCCGAGCCGATCCAGCCAGCGCTGATTGTCTTCCGCCTCCCAGCCGATTACGTCACGCGTCTCGATAACCAGCGCGTCGCCCTCATAGTGTCCGACTGAATAGCCGTTCCAGGTATGCAGAGGCACTTCCGGGAAGTCTCGACCGTCCATATAGATCACACGCCAGAAGTTGTCTACTTCGAACAACATCAGCGTCCGGTCTTCCAGTTGCACAATCTCGAACGGCCGTGGTCGATAGTAGGTTGCCGGTATTCCCATCGGCAGACAGCGCAATTCAGCGGCGTTGGCTTCAGTTGCCGATGTCGTGCGAGGACCGTGAATCGGTTTAGCCAGGTCAAAGCGCTCCTGTCCCCAATCGGTCATCGGCGGCTCGTCGGCAAGCGACGTCATGCCTGAGAAATCTCTTTGCCAGACGCCGGAGAGGTCCGGAACGTCCGACAAAGTCGCCTGACCGAACGAGGCAGTTGCAACGAGCGCTAGTCCGGTCAATATCAGAATTCGAAATCCGTGGGCAGGCACTTAAAAATCTCCGCTGTATTGATTGGTTTTAGCCGCTTCGATATCTACCGCGTTAGTCGGGAGCGCTGCGGACGTCGACCTCACGGCCGTCTTCGAAGCCGACTATCCTAACACTCATCGATTTTTCACCGCTCCGCGCCGGATACCCGTTAAGTGTCACGGTATCGCCTTCCGTGAACGTGTCTTTGTTAAAGCTGAAGTGACGGTAGAGGTCTAGCGTCCCCTGAAATTCACCCGCCCATTCCGCGGTAACACCGTCTTCATCAGTCGCCTCGACCCAGAGTCCTGAATGAGGGTTAATGAATTGCCATCGAAGCACTGTTCCGGAGACCGAGACCAACTGCTCGCGATCAAATGCGGCGGTCGCATGATGCGCATGCACAGGAAGCAGAAACAACATCAGGAAAATTCCTGCCATTGCTCGAACGCTGTGTCTGATGTCTGCTTTCATAACTGTTCCGCCTCTCGCGACCGTGCTCGACGATGCGTTTTAACGATGTCGCTATCCTGAACTCTGGTCTCTTGAGAATAGATCCCGCTCGTCGAGCGTTCTCTCCAGCGCGACCAGCCAGTGTTCGAAATATCCGGTTGTGCCAGGATCGGAATTCTGCGCCGTTTCATCGTTTTTCGCGATAGAAATTACCAATTGTTCACGAAAATCATCCCAGGCAAATTGTCCCTGCTCACACAGAGCGACCGCAAGCGCGAACGCGCGCTTCTCCCATTCGTCATGAAAAACCAGCTCTCCATTTTGTCGAGGAATCGCTTCAGAACCAGTCATCGCCGAAATTGCTGAATCAGTTTGCTGCTTCATCGCCAATTAATCTGCAGAGCTGTCAATTACGGCAACACCGATCATCGAGTCCCGTGATACCAACGACTGCAATTTCTCTTCCAGCCAATCATCCGTGCCGGAGGGACGCTGAGGAAGTACGAGATAACGAATTTCCGCGCTGCTATCCCACACTCTGACTTCGGTTGACGGTGGCAACTCGAGTCCAAATTCGAGGAGCACACCGCGTGGATCGATCAGCGCACGCGATCGGTAGGATGGATCTTTGTACCAGGTCGGCGGCAGGCCGAGAACCGGCCATGGATAACAGGAACAGAGTGAGCAGACGACCATGTTGTGGACGTCGGCCGTATTCTCTACGACGACCATGTGCTCGCCCTGTATGCCACCGAATCCCAGTTCAGCTATTGCCGGCGTCGCGTCTTCGAAGAGTCGTTTCTTGAACGCCCTATCGGTCCAGGCACGCGCTACGACCTTCGCTCCATTGAGGGGGCCGATATCGTTCTCGTAGAGATCTACGATCCGATCGAGCGTGTCCTTTTCGACGTAGCCTTTGGCGACCAGAAGATCTTCGAGCCACCGGGTTCGCTCAGCCAGGGCTTCCGTTTCTGCATCGCTATGACGCTTGGTCAGAAACGGATTCGGTGGGTCATCATGAGAGTGTCCGTCGCCAGCCAATCTATTTATCCTCCACGCATTCCAGATGACTCTGCCATAGGTCCAGGAAAACCTTGTCCTGATCTGAGGGTGCAGACTCCCAGAGATCCGTCGCCAGGAATGAAGCAGAATAAAGCGGCTGCGGATTCTCTCCCTGATCATGCGCATTCGTATCCGTATCCGGGAAACAATGCGTGCCATGCAATCTTTGTATAACGCCGGCTTTTCCGCGCGCATAGCGGGGGGAGCCGTGTGTGCCCGGTGGGCTCCAGATTCTTCGCTCGTACACGTTGCCCGACCTCGAACATCGGTTCCTGAATGCCGACGTCTCGATCGCTCGGTCTTCCGGCCCGGATAGTTGCTTCCATCCGATCTGGCGCGAGGGGCATAGTCTCTAGTTCGAAACTCGTTGCCTTGCCGTTTTCGAGTTCCGACTCCGTTAACCAGCCATCGGACACGCCAAGTCTTTCGAAGCGCTCGAGCCAACGCTCGTAGTAGCTGCAGCGGAGGTAGGTTTCCTGATCGAGAAGCTCCAATGCGTGTCTGCGTCTGTCGATCGAACCGAACATTGCTGCGGACGCAACGGTGACGGCTAATACGCGACGCTCCCATTCGGAATGAAAGACCGGCTCTTCGTCTTCCAGCGGAAGCGGCCCGAGGTCGGGCTGGCCGCCCAGGTCATGGGGGCAATTCATCCGTTTCCCCATCTCCATTCGGTTGAGCATGCCTAGTTGTGCCGTGAATGCAGAGATTCTAGCTCGCAAGAAGATTATCGACCAACCGTGATTGCCCCTTCCGGATTGCAGTCCGTTTCGGGGATAATTAAACTCAATTTTAAAACGGCCTCACCTAAGAAGGGACGTCATATGACCATCAAAACTCTTTCGATTGCTCCGCTCATGCTTAGCCTCATCCTGGGTTGGACCACGATTCAGGCGCAGGCACCGACCTATAAATTCGATCCGGAATGGCCGAAGTTGCCGCTACCTGATAAATGGTGGATGCAGGGCGTCACCGGACTCTATGTCGATCACGAAGACAATATCTGGGTACTGAATCGACCGAGCAACCTCAGCAACACTGAGGACTACGCTCAACTCGTTCCTCCCGTTGCCGAATGCTGCGTCGCGCCACCCGCAATAATTGCCTTTGACAACGATGGCAATGTCATTCAGTCCTGGGATACCCAGGAAGGTCACGGAATGATGGTCGACACAGACGGATTCGTCTGGATCGGCTCTGATACCGTGCGCAAGTTCACGGCAGCCGGCCAACTGGTTGGCACCATCGAGCGCATCCCGGAGGTAGAGCCGCCCGAAGGAAAGTACGGAGCCGAAGTTGAGGTTATCGTCGATCAAATTGAAGAAGTACGAGCGGATGAAGCCGCCAGAGAACTCTATACCGTCGATAACTATCTCAACGGACGGATCATGGTATTCGACATGGATACGCTCGAGTTCAAGCGTGGCTGGGGCGCCTACGGAAAGCCGCTGAGTGAAATCGGTAATCAAACGACGGACAGCGGCGGCATTGCGTTCTACACGTCAGAAGCCGCAGAGCGTCAGTTCGACGGGCAGGCACCGGATTTCGTCGGTCACGTCACGGTCGGGTTGTCTAACGACGATCTGGTTTACGTCGCCGACCGACGCGGTAACCGTATACAGATATTTTCGAAGCAAGGCGAATTTCAGAAGGAGTTCTATCTCGCTACGGAAACGGGGCAACGCGGCTCGACAGGCGGAATTGCATTCTCCCATGATGCTGAGCAGCAGTATCTGATTGTGCCTGATATCCAGAACAACAAGATCTGGGTACTCGACCGAGAAGATGGAGCGGTGGTAACTACGATTGGTAGCGCCGGCGACAACGGCGGCCAGTTCCACGGTTTGCACATGGTCGACGTCGACTCTAACGGTCATATCTATACCGGCGAAGTACAGAACGGCGAACGAGTACAGCGCTTCGTGCTCGTGGACTGATTCTGGTCTGCTAGGTCGAACACATTCACTGAATCAGAAACGACAGGGGCAGACATGACGCCATCCGGACAGATCGACAGCAATATCGCTTCGGGCGATTCACCCAGCAACGCGCAGATCGGTTTCTTTCTCTTCCGAGTTACCATTGGCGTCAATATGTTTTTCCACGGCTTTATGCGTCCGTTCACCGGCCTGAGCGCCTGGGAGCAACCACTCGCGGCGACCTTCGTGGATACCTATCTGCCTATGCCGCTGGTACATACGGTCCTCTACTCGCTTCCTTTCTACGAGATGGTTCTCGGCGTGCTGCTGGTACTCGGCTTGTTCACGCGGGCGGCAGCGATTGGCGGCGCCGTCATGATGCTGGGTCTGCTTTACGGCAATACTGCGAAACAGGATTGGGCGACAGTCGGTAATAACATGCACTACACGTTGTACTTCGCGGGCATGCTGGCGCTGCAGCGATTCGACTGGCTCGCGCTCGACAATCGGCGCGCAGCGACAGAATCGTAACCGGCGACTGGCTATCGGCTGATCTGGTTCGGAAACGCGACGATCAGATGCGCTTCATTTGAAGTGCCGTCGCCCCACTCCATGCCGAGTTCCGGATGCAGTGGCTCCGGATTCTTAACAACCAGCGGATGCCAGCCCGGTTCACGCAATAGCGTCGAGTCGATCGTGACCAGAAATTCCGACCCACTGATAACTTCATGCGGTACCGGAACCCCCTTAAACAGGACCTGCGAACGTCTCACGAAGTGGAAGCCCGTCAACGTAACGCGTGTTGTCTCCGCGCCCGCCTCTACCATGACCGGCGAAATCGTCTCAAGCGCCGGCTGAGGAGATTCGACGGGGTTTGGTAGCGGTTGCCCGGGTCCGACCGGTGGCCTGCCGTTAAATCGGCCGCCGACACCTTCGTAGGCGACGTCACGAAAAGCGTCGGCCCATAGCACTCTGGAGACCGGCGGGTTCAGTTCAGACTCAACGCGAAATACCGGGTTATATCCGGCACTGTAGCCGAGTTCGACCTGCCTGCCGTCGAAGATGACGCTGTCAAGATTGCGTAGATTCTCGATATCCCGAAGCGGATCTTCGTTGACGATGATGATGTCGGCAATCTTGCCGGCTTCGATCGTGCCTAGCTCGTGGTCTTTCTCGAGAATTTCCGCCGACCATTTTGTAGCACCCTGAATAATCTGCATCGGCGTGACACCGCCCTCCGCGAATATCATCATTTCATGAAAGAGGTTCGTGCCGGGAACCTTGACCGGGTTGCTGTCCGAGCCTGGTATCAGGTGACCACCGGCGTCGACGAACATCTTGTGGAACCGGAGCGAGTTCCTGAAGCCGCGTATTCTTCTCTCGGCCACTTCTCCGGTTGGGCGTGGGGCTCGATACTGCTGCAGTGCTGCCTCCATACGCGCCGGCGGGTAATAAGCGATCAGGTTCGGATCTGCCGTGTCGAAGAAATTTCTGTCATCCTCCGCGAAGCGCTCCCAATCAGCCGGATAGCGCAACCAGGAATTACGGTAGGTGGGATCGAGAGCGACACCGGCCTCCACTAGGACATCGATTAGCTCCTCGGCTTTGTCCATGTCCATGTCACAGAAGAGATCCGCCTCATTTCGGCTATCTCCACTCTCGTACGGCGTACTCGTAATTAACCGGCCGATACCTGCGGAATGCGGCAACATATTGCTTCCATACTCCGCGGCTTCGTATGGTCCGAATGTCGGGCCATAAGCGCGGGTCGAAACCGGCATGCCTGCTAGGTGCGCTTCGTCGATTCCCGCTCTGTAGAACTCAAGCGGCAGCGTTCCGTCCTGAAACATCACGATGTCTGCCCCGCCCGCAATAAAAGCCCGAACGAGTTCGCGCGTGTGTTCTTCTGAGGTTGGCGTACGTCCCGGGGTCAATATCGTTTCCAGTCCGGTACCGCCGGCGGGCCTGCTCGTCAGCCGAGATAGTCCGGAAAACGCACGTGGTGCTCGAATCTTCCCGAGTAGCACACCATCACGAAACGCCGCGCCGACCTCCCCGGCAATACCTACATCTATCGTCGATGTGATGCCGTGATTCAGCATGATCTCCCCGTAGAACCACTGATAACTCACCATGGCATCCCAGAGGCCGGGAAGAATAAACTTGCCGTCGGCATCGATGACAACGGCATCGCCGGGATACGCCACATCCCCTTCCTCGCCGACCGCGGTAATTCGGTTGCCCTCAACGACCACGACGGCGTCTCGAAGTGGTCGACCACCGTTGCCATCGATCAATGTTCCACCTGTGATAACGAGCGCAGATTGCGTTGTCTGGGCGTGTAGATGGAGTGGCAGAAAGAACCACGCGACCAGAAGGGTCAATTCGTACTGCCAATAGTTTCTTGATCTCATACGTTCCTCGGGCTCAGCGCGTATTCTTATTGTAGCGTCGATTCTACACGCGTCTTTGGCTTGCGAAACTGGTCCGACGCGTACGTCTCGCTACGGAAATAATCGAATATCTGGTTCTGGAACGGGATATTCGATCCGCAATCGTCATAGCGCTTGACAGCGTCCTCCGGAACCCGCGAAGTAGCGCTCGAAAGTCGTTGTACCCAACTGCCGAAGGTGACTCGCACGTGAGTTCAGAATCAGACTCGAACGGTAAGAAGCCCAGGACGTTTCATCATATCGTCGCAGGGCCGCTCGTTTTTCTGTTGTTGCTGATCGTGCCGATCGAATCGATGAGCTACGAGGTGCGCTGTAGCCTCGGATTACTGCTGTGGATGTCCTGGTGGTGGATCACCCGGCCAGTGCATCTCGCGGTCACCGGTTTTTTACCTCTCGCCGTGGTCTCGATATTCGACTTCGTACCGGTCGCGCGAATACTCCCGGCCTATGCCACAGAACTGATCATCCTGCTGCTCTCCGCAAACGTTCTGACGACAGCCTGGTCTCGTTGGGGACTGGACCGGCGGATAGCCCTCGCCTCGCTCATCGGAATAGGTACCAATACGACCCGGCAGATCCTTGCGTGGTTCGCGATCGGCATGATCCTGAGTGCGTTCCTGCCCAATACGATCGTCGCGGCAACGATGATACCGATCGTTGTGGCGATGCTCCGCTTCATCGGAATCGAAGACCTTTGGGACAGCAATCTGGGAACGGCACTCGTGATCGCTGTGGCGTGGGGAACCAGTGCGGGTGGTGCGACGACGCCACTGGGCGGCGCGCCGAATCTACTAACCATCGAATTCATCCAGGAAACCGTAACCGGCGAAGAATTCGCATTCACGACGTGGTTCACGCGCTTCCTGCCGCTCAGTATTGCCGTCATGATCGTGACCTTCATCTACGTACGCTTCGCCTTCAAGCCCGAGATAACAGAGATAAAAGGGGCGCGCGAATACTTCGTCGGCGAATTCAAATCGCTCGGCACAATGAGTATCCAGGAAAAATGGTGCTTTGTACTCTTTCTCGTTGCCGCGCTGCTTGCCTTCACTCGTCCTCTGTACTCGGATTTCTTCCCTGAGTTCAGGCCGGCCTACGCGTTTCTTACGTTCGCGATTCTCTGTTTTCTGATTCGTCCGGTGGGAGAGAGCCTGATGACCTGGGAGTACGCCCAGGGCAAGATGATGTGGGGGCTGTTCTATCTCTTCGCAGGCGGTACCGCGCTCGGGCGCATCCTGAGCGAAACCGGTACAGCGGCTTACATTGCCGATATGTTGATCCCGTATGCGAGCGAGGGCGGCCTGGTTGCCGTCATTGTGTTTGCGACGCTGACGATACTAATGACGCAGATCACCAGCAATACGGCTGCGATCGCCGTAACGGTGCCGATCACGATCAGCACGTTCCAGAGCCTCGATATCAATCCGCTGCCATTCGTCTATATCGTAGCGGCAGTCGGTAACTGCGGCTTCATGCTGCCGACGTCTGCCGGCGGACCGGCCGTCGCAGCGGGTTACGGTATCAATCTGAAGACCATGCTGATCAAGGGTTTCTGGGCGTCGTTATTGGCGCTGACTATTACCGTTCTGGTCGGCTACGCTCTGGCGCTTTACTGGCCGGCATTCGGCACAGCCTGAACTCCAAAATCTCCGTATTTAGAACCTCCGGGTCTCTGATCCGCGAATCTATTTCATGTATGATAGGCCGTAATACGGTACTACTGCGCGACGAGAGTGCGAACTCCCGGCCGGCAGGCCCTTTTTGGAGACGGCTCCTCTCGGAAATGACATGAGCGAATCGACCTGGAAGACCATAGATACCGATGTGCTGGTCATCGGCGGCGGCGTTGCCGGTTGCATGGCAGCAATTCCCGCGCTTGAAGCGGGCCTCGAAGTCTACGTCTGCGAAAAAGGCAAGGTGCTCGATCACTGCGGTAGTGTCGGCTGTGGCGTCGATCACTATCTGACGATCATGGATTCCGGCCCCGAATGGGACACGCCGGAGTTTCTGTTAAAGCATGTACCCGAGCTTACCGACGGCATAGTCGACATGGCTGTCACCAGCCGTGTAATCCACGAGATGCCACGCGTGCTCAAGAAGATCGAAACGTTCGGGGTGAACTTCAAGGACCCACGCTATAACGACTATTACCGGCTCCGCTCGTTCGGGCTCCCCGGGACCTATCACATCAATTTCGATGGCACCGAGTTCAAGCGCCACATCGGTCAGCGCGTTCGTAAGCTCAAGGGTCAGGTGCTGACGCGCACGATGGCCGTCCAGATCCTGACTAAAGACAATCAGGTCTATGGCGCACTTACGTTCAATTTTCGTACCGGTGAGTGGATAGCGATTCGTGCGAGAGCGGTGGTTCTCGCAGCCGGTGAAGTCAATCGCATATCGGTGAATGCCTCCGGAATGGCGTTCGATAGCTGGCATACGCCCTACAACACCGGCGACGCCCAGGCGATGGGTTATCGCGCCGGGGCCGTACTCGCGAACATGGAGTTCGTTGAGACCACGATCACACCAAAAGGCTTCTCCGCACAGGGACTGAACGCCCTGGTCAGTGAAGGCGCTTACTTCATCAACAAGAGTGGTGAGCGCTTCATGTTCAAGTATGACGAGAAAGGCGAAAACGCCCGTCGGGCCGTTATCGCCGACGCCGTCATCAACGAATATCTGCTCGGCAACGGACCGATTTACGCGGATTGTCGTCATCTTCCGGAAGATGTGCTCGATCATATGGAGGCAACGTTGCAGGTTGACCGCTATACGATGCCGGCGTTCTACGAGCAGAAAGCAGTTAACTTCCGAACGGAACCGGTTGAGGTATCTGTCTCCGAGCTCAGTGTTCGACGTAGCGGCGTTTATTTCCGCGGTAGTGGACTTGCAGTAGATACCGATGGCCAGACTTCGATCGGTGGGCTGTTCGCGGCCGGTGACTGCGCTACCGTCAGCGGCGGAATCGCGGGAGCTTCCGTGCTCGGCCACGTTGCAGGTGAAGGCGTTGCGGCATTCCTGAAAGATAACAACGCGAGCCTCCCGGAGATTGATATGGCGGCGGCCGATGCGCTGAGAGAGACGGCAGTTGCGCATCTGGAGGTAGAGGAAGAACGCAAGATCTCCTGGAAGCAGTTTGAAGATCAGACTCGCCAGACCGTCACTGACTACGTTGGTGTGCGCAGAAACGAGAAAGGTTTGAAGCTCGCTCTCGATACGCTGCTCGCGTTAGCGAAGCGTGAACCCGATCTCAAGGCGGATGACTTACACGGGCTGATGCGTGTTCACGAATCAACAAGCATTCGGCTGAACGCCGAATTGATGGCAGCTTCGGCGCTCGAGCGAAAAGAAACACGGACAGGTTCCGCGCACCGACGCCTTGATTACCCCGATACGCTGGACCCCGACTGGCGTCGTTTCGTACTAGTGGAGAGAGGCGCAGACGGTCCGGCCGTTAGCACACTTTCTAGCGAGCAGCCTTTGTCCGCTGGGTTCACCCGATTGGGTTCGAAGGAGAATGTCGATGCCCGCTGACAGCAAGCCGGCTCACAATCCCATTCGGATCAATCCGGAGACCTGCGTAAAGTGCAATCTCTGTGACTGGATATGCCCGGGAGACCTGATCTACAAAGAGGAAGATAATCGCGAGACGCTTCCCGTCGTCGTCTACCCGGATGAGTGCTGGTATTGCGGACTCTGCCAGTCTATCTGCCCGACAGATGCCATCACTATTATCTTTCCCAAACAGATGATCGATTGCCAAACGGATGTCTCAACGCTGCTCGGCAAAGTAGTCGAGTAATCCGACCCGGCGATGCTTGAAGCCATACTTGCAGGTCTGGTTGCGCTGGCAACTCCGCAAGCGGCTCTCTTCATGTGTATCGGTGTGAGCTACGGGCTCATGATCGGAATATTGCCGGGCCTCGGCGGTATTGTCGCGCTCTCGCTGTTACTACCTTTTACCTATGGCCATGAGCTCGCCGCAACGCTCGCGCTACTGCTCGGCGCGCACATCGCAACGATCTGGGGCGGTTCGGTAACGAGCATCCTCTTCAATGTACCGGGCGCTGCCAAGAGCCTCGCTCTGGTATTCGATGGTCACCCGATGGCACAGCAAGGCCAGGCGAGCCGGGCGCTCGGTGCATCGGCGATGGCCGCGTTGCTGGGTGGCGTCATCGGCGCGATCTTTCTTGCCTTCAGCATCCCCCTGGTTCGCCCCGTCATACTCGCACTGGGGCCCAGCGAGTACCTGATGATGGCCCTCTGGGGACTCACGATTATCGCGACGTTCAGCGATGGTTCACTACTGAAAGGACTTATTGCGACCGCGCTCGGCCTCATGGTTGCGTTCGTCGGCATGGATCCCGTCAGCGGCTCACCGAGATTCTGGTTTGGCAGCATCTACCTGCTGGACGGTATCTCCTTTCCTATCGCGATGATCGGGCTGTTCGCTATCGCCGAGATGATGAAACTTTACGTCAAGGGCGGAACGATCGCGGATCGCGTCGCCGGCGAAGAGCGAAGCACGGTGCTCGATGGCGTTAAAGACGTATTCAAGCATTGGTGGCTAGTCTGCCGCTCCAGTTTCCTTGGCTTGTGGATCGGTGTCCTGCCCGGTGTCGGCGCCAGCGTCGGCGGTTTGGCGGCATATGCGCAGGCGGCGCAGATGTCGAAGACACCGGAGAAATTCGGTAAGGGCGCCGTTGAGGGCGTCATCGCACCGGACGCTACACTCGGTGCAAACGAAGGCGGTGGTCTGATGCCCACACTCGCATTCGGAATCCCCGGCGGTGAGAGTATGGCGATACTGCTCGTCGCATTCCTCAGCATGGGAATTGTCCCGGGACCGCAGATGCTCATTAGTGGTCTGGATCTTGTCTTCAGCATGGTCTGGATTATCGTATTCGCGAATATCCTGACAACGCTTATCGGTCTGACGATCTCTTCGAGATTGGCGAGACTGCCGGCATTGAGTCCCAATATACTGATACCGCTTGTTCTCTCCGTGTGTTTTTTCGGCGCATTCGCGACGCGTGGACTCGTCGCTGATGTTGTCGTAGTCGGCGTTTTCGGCGGGATCGGCTATCTGATGGATAAGTACGATTACTCGCGCGCTAATCTGGTTATTGCGATGGTTCTTGCGGAGATGATCGAGCGAAATCTGCATATTTCTCTGGGTCTGTACGGTCCCGACTTTATCTTCACTCGGGCTATTACTCTGGTGATGTTTGTTTTTATCGTCATCACCACGGCCCTGCCCTTTTATCGCCGCTATAAGGCGGCCCGGACGGAAGCCTGATGAGTACACGTGCACAGGAAAATCTGATCGCCGGCGCGCTGCTGATTTTCTTCGGAGGCTATTCTCTGGTGTGTCTGGGCTTCGGCCCCAACGCGCGGCTTGTCCCTCTGCCGATGGCTATCGTCGGCTTTCTGCTCGTCGTCGGCCATCTACTGAACGTGAACCTCCGACCGGCACAAGTGAACGATGACGACAATGACCGGGACGTCACCGCTTCCGGCACACGCGGCAGTCGGGAGTTGCAGGCGTTCGGTGGAGTTGTCGCGCTTATCTTGCTGATTGTTGTGCTCGGCCCGGTTGTCGCGGTCTTTCTGTTCTCCTGTGGGTATCTCCTGCTTACGCGCCACGCTACCCCCGGTAGAGCGCTGGTTGCCGGCAGCCTGTTCACCGCGATCATCTATCTACTCTTCGTCGTCGGGCTTCAGTTGCAGCTCTATCACGGCATACTGGAGCCGATCTTCGGCCGCTACTAGACGGAGAGGTTGGAAGCTATGCGTCATATGGCATCACCAAAGTACCTGGCGACAGGAATGTCGGCGGCTCTGTTGGCCTGTGTTCTCGGTAGTTCGCCTGTTCCCGTCAGCGCTCAGAGCGTCGAGGGCGAGGTAATAACCCTGGTAAGTCCCAATAGCGCCGGTGGGATGATGACTCGTTATGCGCGGATGATCGCGCCGTATATCGCCAAGTACTCCGGTGCGCGAGACGTTCGGATTCGCGTGATGACGGGAGGCGGAGGCATTCGTGGCACGAACTATGTCTGGTTTTCGGAACCGGATGGAAGAACAATCGCGTTTACGAGCATTCCTTCGTTGATTCTTGCTCAGCTCGCTGGAAGCGAGGCTGCACAGTTCGATGCGACAGAGCTGACCTATCTCGGTCGCGCTGCCACCGAGCCGCGAGTTCTAACCGTGGGCGCAACCTCCGCGATCATGACGATTGCGGATGCCCGATCCCTGAATCGCCAGTTTATCTTCCCATCGCAGGGTACCGACGAAGACTTCTACTCGATGGCCGTTTTGTCGAACGCGCTCGATATCGAGCTGAAGGTCGTCAGCGGCTACGACGGAAACGCCGACACCGCGCTCGCCGTGATCAAAGGCGATGGGGATGGTCATATCACGGGCTGGTCTGCTTCTATCGCCGTTATCGAAGCCGGAGACGAGCGACCCATTCTGACATTAAGCAGAGAGCGCATTGCGGACTACCCGGACATTCCTACTGCGACTGAGCTGGTTTCAGGTGAATCACGTGAGGCAGTCGAGGCGATCGTTAATATGCTCGATATGCGCCGCGGTTTCTTCGGCCCGCCCGGTATGGATCCGCAGGCGATGTCTGAGTTGCGGACCGCGATCAGTGCGGCCTTTCAGGACCCCGACCTGATTGCGGAATCGATGACAGCGGGATTGCCGCTGCTACCGTCGGATGGCTTGAGTGAGCAGGCCAAGATCGATCAGATCACGGTCGCCAGTCAGAATCTCGTGCCGATACTGCGCTCAGCGCTGGACGCTATCCGCTGAACAACAGCGACGGATGAAATAGCAGATTCATCAGCTCGCCGTAGAAGCCCCAGATAACAAGAACCGTCAGAGCCGCGTAGATCAGTGCGACGCTAATTCCATACCGACCCCAACTCGTCAGGTAGGCAATGACGAACAACGGAAGTGCGACGAGTTGGCCGGCTAAGTAGGTAATCCCTACGGTTCCCAACAGATAGGCGATGAACAGCAAACTTGCCCGCAGTTCGGCCTTGCCGGCAGATTCTCCTATCGCCCGGCCCAGACTGCCAGCCGCCGCCGTTACCCTGCCGCAGGCTCGCGTATCGGTATAGATAATCAGCAACGTCAGTGGAATGGCCGCCAGCAGAATGGCTCGCGGGAACTGCGCTGTTGCGGCATCTTCAAAACCCAGCAATTCCCACAGTGCGAGCAGGAAGATTCCGCCCAGAAATGCAGCCACCGGAAGTGACAGAACCGGATTCTTCGTAGCGCCCTCTCCCGCCGATGTTGAGTTGCCCTTCGGCTTAATGATTCCGCGAACGGCCAAAATCACGGTAACGACTATCAGTATCTCGATAGCAATAACGACGGGGCGATTAAACAGCCATTCGTAACCGTTGTAGATCTGTGTGCTCAGCAGCAGGTTGTTCTCCATTAGGCCGCCAAGTACCAGCGCCAATATCAGCGGCGGCCGTGGCCAGCCGCTCTGTTTCATCACGTAACCGAGCGTTCCCATCGCGAGGCAGATCCACCAGTCGCCGATGGAGTTGGTCGCTACCCAGGCGCCCATAAGAAGAACGACCATGACGCCGGGCACTATCAGATGGCCTGGCAGGAACGCGACCTTCTGAATCTGTCGGCTCAACAGCATCAGCAGGATCGCTGCGACAAGATTCGCGAGCGCGATCTCCCAGATCATACTGAAGGTCAGTGACAGATTAACCGTCAACATGTCCGGTCCCGGACGCAGCCCCTTGATAACGAGCGCTCCCAGCAGGATCGCCGTGCCGATACTCCCCGGTATACCGAATGCTACCGTCGGAATCAGCGCCCCGGCTTTATGCGCGTTATTGGCCGTTTCCGGTGCGATGACACCGCGTATATCACCATTACCGAACTTCGACTTGTCGCTGGCACTTTGGACGGCGTGACCGTAGGCAATCCAGTCGACTATCGCAGCGCCAAGACCTGGAATCATGCCGATATAGGTGCCCAGTAACGCGCATCGAACAGTCAGCCAACGATACAGCCAGGCGTCCTTGATTCCACGTATCATGCCGCCGTCACCCGAGTCGTCCCGGGAGACGCGCGAAATAGAAGTATTCTTGACCGCCAGCTCCATCAGTTCGGGAATGCCGAACAACCCCAGAACAATCGGAATAATCGGGATGCCGTCGAGCAGATAGTTCACACCGAAGTAGAATCGAGGAACGCCAGTTGCGTCCGCGTAGCCGACGGTTGTCAGCAGCAGACCGAACAGAGCGACCGTCACTCCCTTGAGAATAGACTGCCCTGAGAGCACACCGACCATCGTTAATCCGAGAACGGATAGCATGAAGAACTCAGGCACCCCGAACGCGAAGATAAACGGCAGGACTATCGGCAGCGAAACGGCGAGCAGCAGTGCGCCGACAACACCCCCGAACGCCGATACGGTGTAGGTTGCTCCGAATGCGCGAGCCGCCTGACCCTGCTTGGCCAGCGGATAGCCATCGAGAATAGTCGCCTGCGATGCAACGGTGCCGGGAATGCCCAGCATTATTGACGAGATGCTGTCGCTGGTCGAGGTGACCGCGTACATGCCGAGCAGCAGCGCGAACGCCGGCACCGGGTCCATGTTGAATGTAAACGGAAGCATCAGCGCGAGACCGACTGCGCCGCCCAGTCCGGGTACCGCGCCAATCCACATGCCGAGGACAACGCCCAGTAACAGATAGCCGATTGTTGGCCAGCTGAACGTCAGCAGGAGACCCGCAACTAAGCCGTCAATCATTTGCTATTCAAGAAGCCGTTGAGCTGAAGGCGCTGAAGGCCGCGCTACTGGACCGCGTCGATATAATTTCTGAGGAACGCAGATACATTTTCCGGGACCTCGTAAAGACTATCGAGTATCGCCGTACCTTCTTCCGCACCGATCACCGGGAGGTTGAACCCGTACATCGTTAGCTCTTCCGCCTGATATCCCGGATCCTCAGTAACGGCGATAAAGCTCTCACGCAGGATTCGTTGAATAGCGGCCGGTGTATCCGGTGGTAACAACGCGGCGTAAACGATGTTGTTCACCCTTGGCAGCAGCCACTTGTACATCTCGTATTCTTCGCCGGAAGGCTCTGACCCCACGAGATTTTCGTAGAACTCCATGTACGAAGGTATATCCGATGCGACATCGAGAGCGGTGACGTTGCCCTCCGGATCAGCGGCGGGGTTGTGCCATAGTGGGATCGCCAGGCCGTCCTGTACGAGCGTCGGTTCAATCGAGAAACGATAGAGCCCGAGAGAAGCCATCTGAATATCGACTTCGCCGCGTCTGATCGCATTAAAGACATCGGCTGCACCGGGGAAACCGGTCGCGTACTGATATTCAGCGCCGACCGCATCCAGGCCCAGGCGGCCGAGGAGATCGAAACGATGAGCAGGTGTTTGACCGCCAAATTTCAATCCGTCTGCGGTCAATAGATCTTCAGGTCTCCTAACTTTATCGGTCCTGACGTAGGCCATGTTCGGGCTCATCAGGCCGCCGATATAGGGCATCTCGGAGAAGTTGGCCCGTAACCCGGATTGGTTCAGGATGGCGGCCGCACCGGACGTTGGCGAGTACAATATGTGCAGGCCGTCGTTCTCGGCAACCTCTGCGCCGAAGTTCCAGACACGGGTGCCACCGCCTCCTGGAACGTTGCGAACAACCATCGTGGGATTGCCCGGGATATGGCGTTGCCAGAACTCAACGAAAACGCGAACCGATAGATCGGCACCACTACCGGGCGTGCGGCCAACGTAGACCGTGATCGTCTCACCATCGAAGTAGTCGTTGTCCTGGGCGATCGACGCCGAAGACAGCGCGCACGCGCTTACTATCAGGGGCAACAACAGATTGCGAGCTGGATACATCACGATAACTCCTGGCGGCGCAGCGCTAATATACTCGGTTTAATGGTGCTTCGCCGTTCTGCAGCACGCGTACGACGTTGTCCCAGGACACGACAAACAAGTTCGCCCAGGCCTGGCGCGTCACGCCGGCGATATGCGGCGTGAATATCGTTCGCCTCGCGGCGTCACCTTCGAGAGCGAATAGTGGATTGCTGCTCGATGGCGGTTCTTCGCTATACACATCCACCGCCGCCCCGCCGAGGTCACCAGAACTCAGCGCTGTCGCGAGCGCCGCTTCATCGACGATGCCTCCGCGTGCTGCGTTGATTAGTATTGAATCCGGTTTCATCGTAGCCAGTTCCGAGGCTCCGATAAGCCCTGTGGTTGCCGGGATCAGGGGAATGTGGAGCGTGACGACATCTGCGTTCGAGAGCAGATCTGCCAGCGTCAGCCGCTCGGCCTCTAGCTCCTCGGGGACGTCCGCATCTTCGACGGCGGGATCGAAGAATACGATGCGCCCGCCCATGCGCTTGAACGCAGAAGCTACAACGCGACCGATCGTACCCAGCCCTACGACACCGACGGTGAGGCCGGTAAGCCCGGAGAGGCTGTCGGCGATCATTCTGGAGCGAATCTCACTGTAATTGCCTTCGCGAATTTCAGCGTCGGCCCATGCGGTTCGTCTCAATAGCGTCAGCGCACTGCCCACCGCGTATTCCGCAACCGCATCGTTCGAACCGCCGGCAACGTTGGCCACCGCTATACCGAGTTCCTTCATTGCTGCTTCGTCGACGCGATCGACCCCTGCGCCGGTCACCTGGACGAGTTCGATGGCGGAATTCTCGAACAGTGAGCGCTCGAGCTTCGGTCCGACAGCCGGCATGACGACCGCGCGTACTTCACTGAGAACGCTGGGTAGTTCCGCATCGGTGGGGCTGAGATAGGCGATCGAGAGAGACTTCGGTGGCTCGACACCGATATCGAGGAAATCAGATTCCGGGCGCAGGCACGCTACCTCAAATCCCATTGACGCAAGCCCCGATTCGTAGAATGTTCATCTCTTATCCGTGCTTGTCGAGTTCAGCGACCGGAAAAAAACACAACAACACGAGAGGGCGATCTCCCGTATTGAGCGTCACGTGAAGCTGCTCCCGCGGCACGAGAACCGTATCGCCGGACTCCAGCGGCGTCTCGCTATCGTCGGAGCAAAACAGCCCTTGTCCTGACAACACGTGGATACATTCTTCAGTATCACTATGCGAATGAGGGGCGCGTGGTGGATCGTCGGGTGCCGGCACCGGGATTTCCACGTAACGCAAGGTTACCGGAGCCACACCTTCGCTGGCTGAGAGTATCTCGCGGGATACCCGCCCCGGGAGCCCAAGATCCCTGGCGTCCTCGAGTTTGACTACACGCGCCACCGAGATATTCCGTTCGAGAGGCCTGGCGCGGCGGTTAACCGGCTTCCTGAAGATGTCGCACTTCAGCGACGCCGCCCTGAACTGATTCAAGCTGCCGGAAGATCTCGCTTGCCTCGGCTGCGATTGCGGATGCAACGTCATCGAGCATCTTTATGGCCTTCTCTACGGTCGCGTGTTCCGGGCGTCCATACCAGCCGGTGGCGGCGATTGATCGAATATCTGTCAGAACCGGCTGGAAGGTTCTCGTGCGCCGCAGCTTGTCCATCTTCTGGCCGTGTTCCTGATCCGATGAGTAATCGATTCGGTCCAGGTGAACGAGTTCCGGCCGATGCGCGAGAATGGCCAGCGCCTCGATCTCGCCGCCGTGCGTCAGGCCACCGCAGTCCTTGCCATAGAGCTCGGCCGCAACATAGCAAGCCTGGACCGTAACGACCGTCATACCGTGATCACGATGCAATTTATCCGCAGCAACGGAGAGCGAGGGAATATTGCCCTCATGCCAGTTCAATATAAGCAGCTGTCTCGCGCCGTGTTGCGCCGTCGAGACGCAGGTCTCCTCCACTACGCTCATGTACGTCTCAGGTGTGAGCGTCAGCGTCCCTTCGAACGGCATATGCATAGGCGTTACGCCGAGCGGACCGCCAGGCAGGACGAGGCCGTCCATCGCCTCTGCAACTGCGTGTGAAATTACATTGGCAGCGTAAATGTCGGTGCCGGTTGGAAGGTGCGGGCCGTGCTGCTCGACGCTTCCGGCCGGCAGAATAACCATCGGATTGTTCTTGAGCTGCGCCGCGATCTCGGGCTGCGTCAGGTCGATGAAGTAGCGACTTAGGATGTCAGTCATATCAAGCCTCCTTTCTCAATCTGTGCTTAACGTACTTGAGTTAGCTCTTACGTGGCCGAGAGCCTCTGCCGGGATTCTTCGAGAATGTCGTTGAGTTGAATCAGCTGACCGTTTTTCTCTACGGAGCGTAACGCCGCGTAGACAACCGCCAGTGCGACGTTACCGCTCCTGGCGCTGAGTTCGCAGGCCGTATTCGTCGCGCACATCTCCGCGAACATCTCGAGTTCGTCCTGGAACATATCGCCGGCGGGGATGTCGAGATCCTCCCGCTTGCTGTAGCCATCTTTGCCACGCTGGATATAGAGCCGCGAAGTCTCATGCAGGCGGTCGGGCGTGTCCCAGGTACTGAAATCGAGCTCAAAGTGCATCAGCCCTTTCTGACCAAACACTCTTATCGAGTAGATGCCGGGCGATGTCCAGCTTGAGCCGACATAGCCGAGTTTTCCATCAGCGAATTTCAGTGTCGTCATGGATTGATCGTCGACTTCAGCGCCTACGGGTGACAATTTCGATGCAATCGATGACACGGATTCGATCTCACCGCCGAGGTAATGGACGGAGTCGAATTGGTGAATTGCGAGCTGTGACAACGGTCCTCCCGGAGCCTTGTCTCGATACCATCGCCACGTGTCCGGCGTGATCTCCAGGGCGCGCTCGTTGGAGAAGTTGGCCTCGATAAAAACGACACGGCCAAGTTCGCCGCTGTCCATCGCTTCCTTTATTCGTCGAGTACCCTTCAGCAATCTCGCGCTGTGGCCAACCATGACGTGAACGCCGTAGCGGCTCTGCAGTGCTTCGATCTCGAGCCCCGATTCCAGTGTGTTGGCGATCGGCTTCTCGGTATAGACGTGTTTGCCCGCCCTGGCGACCGCTTCGGCTACCGGCAGGTGCTGTTCGTTCGGGACGGTCAGAATAACGCCCTTGATCTCGGGGTCATCCAGCAACGATTCCAGATCCGGGGCACTTTGCACGCCAAAATCAGCCTGAAACGATGCCCGCTTCTCTTCTGAGCGGCTAAAACCGGCAACAATCTCGAGCTGATCGGACTTCTGAGCAGCTCGTGTGAGAACCCGGGCCCATCTGCCAAGGCCGATAATTCCAAGTTTTACGGGTTCTGAACTCATCTCGCGGGATTCTCCTGGGGAGTGTTAGCAGATACCGTAATATGGTATTACAATACCCACATATGAGCCAGCCTGTCCTCTCGAAAGTTCAGAAAACTGCCGCGTCGCTTCGTCAGAAGGTGCTTGAGGGGCTTAGGGCCGCCATTGTGTCGGGCGAATTGCCGCCCGGAAAGCGCCTGACCGAACGAGAGCTGATCGAGATTATGGATGTCTCGAGAACCGTCATTCGGGAGGCATTAAGGCAACTCGAGGCTGAGCATCTGATCGAGGTCATTCCGAATAAAGGCCCCGTTGTTCGCGCGCTGACACCGGAAGAGGCGGAAGATCTGTATCGGATCCGGGCCGTTCTCTACGGACTGGCCGCCCGTATTTTTGTCGAGCAGTCCGATGATCCGGGTCGCGCCAGACTGAGGAAAGAGTTCGATGCCGTAGTCACCGCGTACGACAGTGGCGATGCCGAGCAGGTACTGGACAGAAAGACGCGCTTCTATGAAGTGCTTCACGAGGGTAGTAAGAGTGAAACGCTGACATCGATGCTGGCAACCCTGCATGCTCGGGTCTGGCAATGGCGTTCGCTGGGACTTACGCATCCGAAGCGCTCCGATGAGCGTTCTACCGAAAGTATCGAGAATCTGCGCTCGATCGTCGACGCGGCGGAAAATGGAGACGCAGACTTAGCGGAAGCGGCGACGCGAATCGAAGCAACCAAAGCGGCTCAGGAGGTCATGCGGCTACTCGCAGCAGACTCCGACCGCAATATTGAGTAAACCATCAGGAGGGAAAGCCCGTGAGCATTCCGCAATTACTAGTTCACGATAAGAAGGACAACGTTGGTGTTGTCGTTGTCGAAGGTGTCGAGGCCGGTGCCGAGTTACTGTGCGTCGTGACCGAAGACAACAGTGATTTTCAGTTAACAGCGAAACATGACGTCCCAATCGGACACAAGATCGCGCTTACCGACCTTGCCGATGGCGATACCGCGATCAAGTACGGCACGGACATTGGTAAATTCGTCGCGGCCGTAGGCGTCGGCGAACATGTTCATACGCATAATCTAAAAACCAAGCGCTGGTAGGGAAAGGTCTGAATCATGTCTACAAATAATTCATTTTTTGGTTATCGGCGTGAGAACGGCCGTGTTGGCGTACGCAACTATGTCGCGATACTACCGGTGGACGATATTTCCAATGCCGCCTGCGAAGCGGTCGCCGCAAATATTCAGGGGACGATCGCGCTACCCCACGCCTATGGGCGCCTCCAATTCGGCGAAGATCTGGAATTGCATTTCCGGACGATGATCGGAACAGGAGCGAATCCGAATATCGCGGCCTGTGTCGTTATCGGCATTGAGCCGGGATGGACCCAGAAGATCGTTGATGGAATTGCTGCAACCGGCAAGCCGGTACAGGGATTCTCGATTGAGCAGAATGGCGACATCGCGACGATCGCGGCAGCATCTCGTACGGCTAAAGACTTCGTTCACCAGACGTCGGGGCAGCAGCGCGAAGAGTGCAGCATCTCCGAACTGTGGGTTGCAGCGAAGTGCGGCGAGTCAGACACCACAACCGGCCTGGCATCCTGCCCGGCGGTCGGCAATATGTACGACAAATGGATACCCCAGGGAATCTACGGCTGCTTTGGAGAGACAACGGAAATTACCGGTGCCGAAGATATCTGTGCTTCCCGCGCTATCTCGCCGGAGATCGGGGAGAAGTTCATGCGCACCTGGCAGGCCTATCAGGATGAAGTGGTCGAGCCCTTCAAGACATCGGATCTTTCTGACAGCCAACCGACCAAGGGCAACATTGCGGGCGGTCTGACGACCATCGAAGAGAAAGCGTTGGGTAACCTCGAGAAAATCGGTAAAGAAGTTAGCTATATCGACGTACTGGAACCCGCCGAGGCGCCGGCACAGGGCCCTGGTCTGTACTTTATGGACACTTCGTCGGCTGCTGCCGAGTGCAATACGATTCAGGCGGCCGCTGGCTACGTTGTGCACTGCTTCCCGACCGGCCAGGGGAATATCATCGGCAATCCGATCATGCCCGTGATCAAGATTACCGGTAATCCGCGCACGGTCCGGACTATGGGTGAGCATGTCGATGTTGACGTTTCCGGTGTCGTACGCCGTGAAATGACTATCCCCGAGGCCGGCGATGCACTGATCGATATGATCGTGCAGACGGCCAACGGCAGACTGACCGCAGCCGAGGCGCTGGGACACCGAGAGTTTGTAATGACGAAACTCTATCGTAGTGCGTAGATTGAAGCAGTAACTGAAATCAGTTTCTAACCCCTGAGGCGACAATAATTCTTCTCACTTCGGCGCGTTTGCGCCGGAGTGGTTTTGTCGTCTATTCTCTGTACAGGTTTATCGCTCGAGTTATCTCGGCGATTTGCCAGATAACGTACCAACGCAAGAGCCGCGTTCGAATCGGCCAGTACTTAATCGTTTCGAGTTGAGGTCACTCGAGACAGGGGAGCAAGGATGAGAAAGACGCGTGTTGCCAAACGATTAGCCGCAAACTTTTGCATTTTTTTAGTTTTCATTGCCGTACTTGGCGTCGCAGTTCTTCTGCTTTGGAACGCGCTGGTCCCGGAATTGTTTGACGGCCCCGTGCTCGTGTACTGGCAGGCGGTTAGTCTTCTGTTGCTCTCACATATCATGCTGCGAGAGACGCCCTATTACGGCAGACGGGGCCGTCGCAACGCCCGCCGCCAGCGCTGTGTACAGAAGAAGATGGCGACCATCTCGAGCGAGGAACGTGCGGCGATCAACGACGAACTCGGCTTCCCTAGAGACGGCTCGGCGATCTGATTCTGATCAATCGCCAGAGATAAGAAGCCTCCCTACCCTATTTTCCGGCAGTAGCCTCTCGCGTTGCATGCACGCGTACCTCGCGACGCGCAGGTGTTCCTGAGAAACGTTGTGGTTCCAATTTAGGCGCGCTAGAGTCGCGCACACAAGCTTGAGATCGGAGACACAGGTGGACGGACGCGGTCCTTTTGACAACATACGGGTTCTTGAGATGACGGAAGCTCTCGCAGGACCTTATTGCGCGATGATGCTCGGCGATCTCGGTGCTGATGTGATCAAGATCGAACGTCCCGAGATCGGCGACCAGTCACGACGCTGGGGCCCGCCCTTCCTGGAGGGTGAAAGCGCCTACTTTCTCTCCGTGAATCGCAATAAACGCAGCATCGAGCTGAACGTCAAATCGGATGAGGACATCGCCGTCTTCCATGGTCTGATCGCCAAAAGCGATGTCTTCATTACAAATATCCCGCGGATGTCTTCGCTCCGGAAAGCGAAGATCGACCCGGATACCTTGCGCGCCATTAACCCAAGATTGGTTTATGTAGCGATCAGCGGCTATGGCCATTCCGGACCGAAGGCGAATCGTGGCGGCTACGACATTATCGCTCAGGGAGAAGCCGGGCTCATGGCAATAACCGGTGAAGCGGAAGGCGGACCGATTCGATTTCCGACTCCGATGGCTGATATAACCGCCGGGCTGTATGCAACCATAGGCATTCAGTCAGCACTCTACGCACGTGACACGACCGAGAACGGTCGCGGCCGCTTTTTGGATATCTCGCTCGTCGACGCGCAGACCACCTGGCTCGCCAACATTGGCGGCAGTTTCTTTGCCAACGGCGAGCGCCCGAAACGGCTCGGCAACCTTCATCCGACCGTCACTCCGTACCAGCCGTTGAGAGCCAAGGATAAAGATCTCATCGTCGCGGTCGGTACAGAACCTTTGTGGGAGCGTTTCTGCGAAGTTTTGGGTATCCAGGACACGATCATGATCGATCCAAAATTCTCCACCAATCCGCAGCGCAACGAGAATCGCGACGAGTTGATCCCGCAGGTCGAGGCTATTCTCGCGACGCGCGACGCAGACGACTGGGTCACGGCATTCGTTGAGAAGAGCATTCCGTCCGGCCTTATTAACTTTCCGGATGAAACACTGACCGACGAGCATCTCATCGCAAGAGGGATGATCGTAGAGCTGGAACACCCTTCGATCGGCATCATCAAGTCGATCGGTAATCCGATCTCGATGTCGGAAGACGGTCCAACCTACCGCCGTTATCCCCCGCACCTGGGTGAGCACAACGACGAGATTCGCGCCGAGATTGCGGCCAATCCTGTCGCCGAGGACATGCTATGACGACGCTATCTTCACGACGAAGGTTTTTGAAGTATCTCGCGGCCAGCCCGGCTCTGACGCCGGCGAGTCGGGCATTCGCTCAGTTTGTAAGTAGTGGCGACGAGTCGCTCATCGAAGCGGTATCGGATGCCTTTAGTGTCTTTGACTTTGAACCTTTTACCAGAGCGAATTTAACTGACGCCCATTACACGTATATGGCAATGGGCGTCGACAACGGTGCAACGTTACAGGCGAATCGTGAAGGCTTCGAGCGCCTGCAGATCCGCCCGCGCCGGCTTATCGACGTCAGCAACATCGATATGAGTATCGATCTGGTCGGCACGCGCCATAGC
>JBJKYM010000032.1:0-16811 GCA_045561025.1 Candidatus Rariloculaceae bacterium | reverse complement strand
AGCCGCCGCAATGACGCGATTTACTCAATAATCTTCGCTACGACACCCGCACCTACGGTACGGCCGCCTTCGCGGATCGCAAACCTCAACCCATCCTCCATCGCGATCGGCGCGATTAAATCTACTTTCATCTGGATGTTGTCCCCAGGCATCACCATCTCGGTCGCCTCCGGTAACTCCACCGCCCCCGTCACGTCTGTCGTGCGGAAGTAAAACTGCGGCCGGTATCCCTTGAAAAACGGCGTGTGTCTCCCGCCCTCTTCCTTCGTCAATATATAGACCTCAGCCTCAAACTTCGTGTGCGGCGTGATCGACCCCGGCTTCGCCAGTACCTGACCTCGCTCCACTTCCTCTCGCTTCGTGCCGCGCAGCAACACACCTACGTTGTCGCCCGCCTGACCGTCATCAAGCAGCTTGCGGAACATCTCCACACCCGTGCACGTCGTCTTCGTCGTCTCTTTAATTCCGACAATCTCAATCTCGTCGCCAACCCGTACGATGCCGCGCTCAATCCTGCCCGTTACCACCGTGCCGCGTCCCGATATCGAGAACACATCCTCAATCGGCATCAAAAATGCCCCGTCCACCGGACGGTCCGGAATCGGAATATAGGCATCCAGCGCCTCAACCAGCTTCTCCACGCTCGGCGATCCAATCTCCGACGTGTCGCCTTCCAGCGCCTTCAGCGCACTGCCCGTAATTATCGGCGTATCATCGCCCGGGAACTCGTACATCGACAACAAATCGCGTACCTCGAGCTCTACCAGCTCCAGCAGCTCCTCGTCGTCCACCATGTCCGCCTTGTTCAGGTACACCACGATAAACGGCACACCGACCTGGCGGGACAGCAGAATATGCTCGCGCGTCTGCGGCATCGGCCCGTCCGCCGCCGAAACCACCAAAATCGCACCGTCCATCTGCGCCGCGCCCGTGATCATGTTCTTCACATAGTCAGCATGGCCCGGACAGTCCACGTGAGCGTAGTGACGTTCGTCACTCTCATACTCCACGTGCGCCGTCGCAATCGTGATCCCGCGCGCCTTCTCTTCCGGCGCCTTGTCAATCTGATCGAACGCGATCTGCTCGCCTCCATGCTTGTCCGACATACACTTCGTCAGCGCAGCTGTCAGCGTCGTCTTACCATGATCAACGTGGCCTATCGTCCCCACGTTCACATGCGGCTTCGTTCGTTCGAATTTTTCTTTGGACACGTTTCTTTCCTCTAAAAAGTAAGTCGGCCGCCGCTCCAATCCGCGGCCAAATGGTCAACTATGTACGATCCTTGACGATAGAATCAGCAACACTAGACGGCACCTGCGAGTACTGCCCGAACTCCATCGTATATGTAGCGCGACCCTGGCTCATAGAGCGCAGATCCGTAGCGTAGCCGAACATCTCGGCCAACGGCACCTCGGCGCGAACAATTTTACCGGCGGGCGATTCCTCAAGCCCCTGAAGTACGCCCCGGCGCCTGCTCAAATCACCGTTGACGTCACCCATATAGTCCTCAGGAGTAACTACTTCAACCTGCATAACGGGCTCAAGCAAGACGGGTCTTGCCTTGGCTGCGCCCTCCTTGAATGCCATCGAGCCCGCAATCTTAAACGCGACTTCACTCGAGTCAACATCATGGTATGAACCGTCATAGAGCGCGACCTTACAGTCCACGACAGGATAGCCGGCGATCACGCCGTTCCCCATCTGCTCCTGGATACCCTTATCGACCGCATTGATATATTCCCGGGGTACGGCACCACCAACAATCTCGTTGGCGAACTCGTATCCTGCGCCCTGCTCGTTCGGTTCAATACGCAAATACACGTGGCCGTACTGTCCACGACCACCACTCTGACGAACAAATTTGCCTTCCTGCTCGATCGGCTTTCGTATCGTCTCACGATAAGCAACCTGCGGCTTACCGACGTTCGCATCGACGCTGAATTCGCGCTTCATTCGATCGACAATGATCTCAAGATGCAATTCGCCCATACCGGAGATAATTGTCTGCGCGGATTCTTCGTCCGTGTGGACTCTGAAAGACGGATCTTCTTTCGCGAGCTTACTCAACGCGACGCCCATCTTCTCCTGATCCGCCTTTGTCTTCGGCTCGACAGCCACCGAGATAACAGGCTCGGGGAAGTCCATTCGTTCCAGAAGAATGGGCTCCTTCATATCCGAGAGGCTATCGCCCGTTGTAACGTCCTTCAGACCAACCGCTGCGGCGATGTCCCCGGCTCTGACTTCTTTCAGTTCCTCACGATCGTTGGAGTGCATCTGCAGTATTCGGCCGATTCGCTCACGCTTGCTCTTGGCAGCGTTGTAGATCGTGTCACCGGAATTGAGTACGCCGGAGTACACACGGAAAAAAGTTAGGTTCCCGACGAAAGGATCGGTGGCAATCTTGAATGCCAGAGCTGAAAACGGTGCATCGTCCGACGACGGCCGCTCCGCCTCTGTTTCGTCATCCAGTATTCCGGTGATTGCCGGACGTTCGGTCGGCGAGGGCATATAGTCGACGACCGCATCCAGAAGAGCCTGTACGCCCTTGTTCTTAAAAGCTGAACCACAAAGTACCGGCGTAATCTCTCCGGCAAGGCAGCGCGCACGAATGCCTCGCTTGATCTCGTCCTGCGAAAGGTCACCTTCCTCAAGATATTTATCGAGCAATGCATCCTCGCCTTCAGCGGCAGCCTCTACGAGTTTCTCACGCCACTCGGCAGCGATATCCGCGAGATTCTCGGGGATATCCTGCTCCTCAAATCGCGTACCCTGGGTAGCGTCGTCCCACATGATCGCCTTCATCTTGACAAGATCGACTACACCCTCGAAGTTCTCTTCCGCCCCGATAGGGACCTGCATAGCAACGGGGTTGCCTTTCAGCCGCTCGGTAAGCTGCCCGACAACACGAAAGTAGTCGGCACCGGTTCGGTCCATCTTATTGATAAAGGCCATCCGCGGAACGCCGTACTTGTTGGCCTGCCGCCATACCGTCTCGGATTGCGGCTCGACGCCGCCGACAGAACAGAAGACTGCGACCGCGCCGTCGAGTACGCGGAGACTGCGCTCCACCTCGATCGTGAAGTCGACGTGACCAGGAGTATCGATGATGTTGATGCGATACTCGGGCAGGCTTGCATCCATGCCCTTCCAGAAACAGGTTGTCGCCGCGGACGTAATCGTAATTCCGCGCTCCTGCTCCTGCTCCATCCAGTCCATAACGGCCGCGCCGTCATGTACCTCACCTATTTTGTGAGATACACCGGTATAGAAGAGGATTCTCTCAGTAGTAGTCGTTTTGCCAGCATCGATGTGAGCCATGATGCCGATATTGCGATAACGCTCTATAGGGGTCTGCCGTGCCACGTCCTTGCCTCAGTTCCATTGACTACCACCGGTAGTGGGCGAACGCCTTATTGGCCTCGGCCATTCGGTGGGTGTCCTCTCGCTTCTTGACCGCAGACCCTCTATTTTCGGCTGCATCCATTAATTCGTGCGCAAGTCGTAGCGCCATCGTTTTCTCCGAGCGATTGCGCGCGGCATCGATCGCCCAGCGCATCGCGAGAGTTTCTCGTCGCGTCGCCCGTACCTCGATCGGCACCTGGTAGGTCGCTCCACCAACTCGTCGGGACTTAACCTCGACCGACGGCTTGATGTTGTCTAGCGCCTGGCCGAGAATTTCGAGTGCCTTCTCGTCGTCCTGTCCGGACCTGTCCGAGATTCTCGAGAGCGCACCGTAGACGATCTGCTCGGCGACCGACTTCTTGCCGCTCAGCATGACCATGTTTATGAACTTCGCCAGGCGCTTATTGCCGTACTTCGGGTCAGGCAATACAGTGCGCCGCGGCGCTCGGCTTCGTCTCGACATTGATTAGATCCTGGAGCTTCTTTAGTTCTTCGGGCGCTTAGAGCCATACTTAGACCGGCCGCGTCGCCGATCGCCGACTCCCGCACAATCCAGAGTTCCACGTACGACGTGATATCTCACGCCGGGCAAATCCTTAACACGACCACCACGGATGAGCACGACCGAGTGCTCCTGCAGGTTATGCCCTTCCCCGCCGATATAGCTCGTCACTTCGAAACCATTGGTCAATCGGACGCGAGCAACTTTCCGCATGGCGGAGTTCGGTTTCTTGGGTGTGGTCGTGTAAACACGCGTACACACGCCACGCTTCTGCGGAGAGGCACCGAGCGCGGGTACGTTGCTCTTGGCTCTCTTCGTCGATCGCGGTTTACGAACCAGTTGATTTGTCGTTGACATCAATTACCTACAAATAAAGCGAGCCCGTTGCCGTTTCGCGGCATCCGGGCCTCGTTACGAGCGCCCCGACATCGGCTCCGGGGCATCGAATTGTACAGCCAGCGATTCACTGGCTTTGGGTAGCAGGAAAGTTTAGGGCGCGCAGTTAGGAACTGTCAACTAATACTTGCCTCGCCCTAGCCCTTGCTATCCGCCTACGCCTCCGCGGGCTTCTCCGTTTCGTCGCCGACAGCCTCTGTCGGAGCGATCTCCGCGGCCTCAGCCGCCTCAGCCGCCTCAGATTCACCGGCGTCAGCTTCGCCAGGCCCGCTGAATACGGCCTCAGCAGCCGCCGCCACCTCAGCCGCCTCAGATTCACCGGCATCAGCCTCACCAGGTCCGCTGAATACGGCCTCAGCAGCCGCCGCCTCGGCGGAACCATCCGACAGCGTAGTCTCCAGCTCTTTGAGTTCCTCAGAGAGGGTATCTTCCTGACTCTTGCGCCGCTCCTCGTGATGCGCGAAGCCGGTTCCCGCCGGAATCAGCCGACCGACGATGACATTCTCTTTCAGTCCGCGCAGATCGTCCTGCATGCCGCGCACTGCGGCTTCCGTCAGAACACGTGTGGTCTCCTGGAAAGAAGCTGCCGAGATGAACGACTCGGTCGCCAGAGACGCCTTCGTGATTCCTAGCAGAACCGGATTGAACTCAGCCGGCTGCTCACCTCGACCTAAGGCTTCTTCGTTCGCCTCGAGTACCCGGGCACGATCGACCTGTTCACCGCGAAGGAATTTGGTGTCGCCGGACGTTCTGATCTCCGCCTTGCGCAGCATCTGACGAATAATGACCTCGATGTGCTTGTCGTTGATCTTCACACCCTGGAGGCGATAGACGTCCTGAATCTCGCGAACGAGATAGTCGGCCAATCGCTCCACGCCCTGGAGCCGAAGAATGTCGTGTGGATTCGGCTCTCCGTCAGCAATCATCTCGCCGCGAATTACCGTCTCACCTGCGAACACGTTGAGATGGCGCCACTTCGGAATAAGCTCCTCATGGCGCTCACTGCTCTCGTCGGTGATCACCAGCCGGCGCTTGCCCTTGGTCTCCTTACCGAAGCTGACCGTACCGGTATGCTCGGCGAGAATTGCTGGTTCTTTCGGGCGGCGAGCTTCGAACAGATCCGCAACTCGTGGCAGACCACCCGTGATATCACGTGTCTTCGTTGACTCCTGCGGAAGGCGCGCCAGAACGTCACCGACAACGACCTTGGAGCCGCTTTCCATGCTCAATACGGCACCAGAAGGTAGCGCATAAACGGCTGGGATATCGGTGTTCGGGAAACACAGGTGCTCACCCTTGGCGTCAACCAGCCGCGCCGTCGGACGGTAGTCCGTTCCTGCGCCGCGCTGCGCGGGATCGAGCACGACCGTACTTGTCAGTCCTGTAATCTCGTCAACCTGAGTCGTCACCGTAACGCCGTCGATGAAATCCTCGAACTCGATTCGTCCACTTACCTCGGTAACAACCGGGTGCGTGTGTGGATCCCAGGTTGCGATCAGCTGCCCCGGCTCGACTTCAGCACCATCCTCAATATTGAGAACAGCACCATAGGGAAGCTTGTATCGCTCTCGCTCACGGCCGAACTGGTCTATAAGCGCGAGCTCGCAGGAGCGCGATATAGCGACCAGATGCTTCTTCTCCTCGTGCTGCACGGTCTTCACATTGTGCATGCGGATCGTACCGGTACCCTTGACCTCTACGCTGTTCACTGCCGCAGATCGAGACGCCGCACCACCGATATGGAAAGTACGCATCGTTAACTGTGTGCCCGGCTCGCCGATGGACTGCGCGGCGATAACGCCGACTGACTCACCCTTGTCGACTGCATGACCGCGACCGAGATCCCGCCCGTAGCACTGCGAACAGACTCCGTAGCGCATCTGGCAGGTGATCGGCGAACGTACCAGGAGCTGATCGACGGATGATGCCTCGAGCAGCTCAACGGCACCCTCATCCAGTAACGTTCCGGCCTCCAGTACGACTTCGCCCGTTCCGGGTGCAGCGACATCGGTCGCCGCGACGCGACCCAGTACGCGTTCCCGTAACGGTTCGACGATATCGCCGCCCTCAACGAGTGGCGTCATCATCAGGCCGGTATCGGTGCCGCAGTCGGGATCCGCAACGACCAGATCCTGCGCAACGTCAACCAGTCTGCGGGTAAGGTACCCGGAGTTGGCCGTCTTCAATGCTGTGTCGGCCAGGCCCTTTCGAGCACCATGCGTGGAGATGAAGTACTGCAGTACGTCCAGCCCCTCGCGGAAGTTCGCGGTAATCGGCGTCTCGATGATAGAGCCGTCGGGCTTGGCCATCAGACCACGCATTCCAGCCAGCTGCCTGATCTGGGCGGCTGAGCCTCGGGCACCGGAGTCAGCCATCATGAAGATCGAGTTGAAGGAATCCTGCTGAATATCTTTTCCGGCAGCGTCCTTCACCGTCTCCATGCGTAGCTTGTCCATCATGGCCTTGGCGACCTGGTCATTGGTGCGGGACCAGATATCGACGACCTTGTTATAACGCTCGCCGTCAGTGACGAGACCAGACGCATACTGATCCTGGATGTCCTTCACTTCCTCTTCGGCAAGATGAATAATGTCAGGCTTCTGCTCCGGCACGACCATGTCGTTCACGCCGAACGAAACGCCGGCACGTGTCGCGTAGTTAAAGCCCATGTACATGAGCTGGTCAGCAAATACGACCGTCTCTTTGATGCCGAGCTGGCGATAACAGGCATTGATAACGCGTGATATCGCGCGCTTGTTCATCGTCTGATTGATCAGCTCGAAGTCCAGACCGGCGGGCATGATCTCCGAGAGCAGCGCGCGCCCAACGGTCGTGTCGGCCAGTTTGAATTCGAGATCACCTTCCTCACCCGCGACAGAGGTGCTCACTCGTACCTTAACTCGCGCGTGGAGTTCAACGTGATGATTCTCATAGGCGCGGTGAATCTCTTCGACATCGGCGAAGGCCATGCCTTCACCTTTGGCGTTCACACGCTCGCGACTCATGTAGTACAGACCGAGTACGACGTCCTGCGACGGCACGATGATCGGCTCGCCGTTCGCCGGAGAGAGGATATTGTTGCTCGACATCATCAAGGCTCTCGCCTCGAGCTGAGCCTCCAGTGACAGCGGGACATGAACGGCCATCTGATCACCGTCGAAGTCCGCGTTGAACGCGGTACATACGAGCGGATGCAGCTGAATTGCCTTGCCTTCGATCAGAACGGGCTCGAATGCCTGGATACCCAACCGATGCAGAGTCGGAGCCCGGTTCAGCATGACCGGATGCTCACGAATGACCTGCTCGAGAATATCCCAGACCTCGGGACCCTCTCTCTCTACAAGCCGCTTGGCAGCCTTAATTGTCGTCGCCTCACCGCGAAGCTGAAGCTTCGCGAAGATGAACGGCTTGAACAACTCAAGGGCCAGTTTCTTCGGCAAGCCACACTGATGCAGCTTCAATGTCGGACCGACAACAATTACGGAACGGCCGGAGTAATCGACACGCTTACCCAGAAGGTTCTGACGGAATCGACCCTGCTTACCCTTGATCATGTCCGCAAGCGACTTCAGCGGACGCTTGTTCGTGCCCGTTATCGCACGACCGCGGCGACCGTTATCCAGCAGCGCGTCAACGGATTCCTGCAACATTCGCTTCTCGTTGCGAACGATGATATCCGGCGCATTCAGCTCGAGCAGCCGTCGCAAGCGATTGTTTCTATTGATAACCCGGCGATACAGATCGTTCAGATCCGAGGTCGCGAAGCGTCCGCCGTCAAGCGGAACAAGCGGTCTCAGGTCCGGCGGCAAGACCGGCAGAACCGTCATGACCATCCATCCCGGCTGATTCTTCGAATCGATAAACGACTCGAGCAGCTTCAGCCGCTTGGACAGCCGCTTGATCTTCGTCTCGGAGTTTGTCGCCGCAATATCCTCGCGGACCTGCGCGACCTCTGAACTCAGATCCAGACTTATCAGCAGATCTCGGACGGCCTCCGCGCCCATGCGGGCATCGAACTCGTCACCGTACTGCTCAATCGCTTCGAGATAGGTTTCGTCGGTTAGAAGCTGGCCGCGCTCCATCGGCGTCATACCGGGATCGACGACAACGAAAGCCTCGAAGTAGAGGATGCGCTCGATCTCGCGCAACGTCATATCGAGCATTAAGCCGATTCGAGACGGGAGCGACTTCAGGAACCAGATGTGTGCTACGGGGCTGGCCAGCTCAACGTGACCCATACGCTCACGACGAACCTTCGTCTGCGTAACTTCAACGCCGCACTTCTCGCACACGACGCCGCGATGCTTGAGTCGCTTGTACTTTCCGCAGAGACACTCGTAGTCCTTGATCGGACCAAAAATTTTCGCGCAGAACAATCCGTCGCGCTCAGGCTTGAATGTTCTGTAGTTAATGGTCTCGGGCTTTTTTACCTCGCCATAAGACCAGGACCGGATCATGTCCGGAGAAGACAAGCCGATCCGGATCGCATCAAAATCTTCAACCGGGGTCTGCTGTTTAAAGAGCTTCAGTAAATCCTTCATCGGGAAGTCACCTATTGCAATGTATTTCGATTACCAACACGCATTTGTCGCCAAGAACCTACTCAATCTGTTCCAGTTCGATATTGATGCCCAGCGAGCGAATTTCCTTCACAAGTACATTGAAGGATTCCGGCATTCCCGCCTGCATCTCATGCGTGCCATCGACGATGTTTTTATACATCTTGGTTCTGCCTTGAACGTCATCGGACTTGACGGTCAACATCTCCTGGAGAGTGTAGGAAGCGCCATAGGCCTCGAGGGCCCACACCTCCATCTCACCGAATCGCTGCCCGCCGAACTGGGCTTTACCACCCAGAGGCTGCTGCGTGACCAGGCTATATGGTCCGGTTGAACGCGCGTGCATCTTGTCGTCCACAAGATGATTGAGCTTCAGCATGTACATGTAACCAATAGTCACCGGCCTACCGAACGTCTCGCCCGTGCGGCCATTGATCAATGTCGCCTGTCCCGACTCCGGCAAGCCAGCCATATCGAGTATCTTCTTGATCTCGACCTCACTCGCGCCGTCGAATACCGGGGTCGCCATCGGCACACCGTGCCTGAGATTTCCCGCAAGCTCCCGAACCTCGGCATCCTTCAAACCTTTAACGTTTTCGACCTGCCCACCGGTCGTGTTGTAGAGATCAGTCAGGAACGAGCGAATCGAAGCCGTGGTCTCTTCGGCCTCCAGCATTTTTCCTATCTTCAGCCCGACGCCTTTCGCCGCCCAACCGAGATGAGTCTCGAGAACCTGACCGACGTTCATTCGTGACGGAACACCCAGCGGATTCAGCACGATATCGACCGGCGTACCGTCCTCCTGGTAGGGCATATCCTCGACGGGAACGATGGTCGAAATCACGCCCTTGTTGCCGTGCCGGCCGGCCATCTTGTCGCCAGGCTGGATACGTCGCTTGACGGCGAGATAGACCTTGACCATCTTCAGAACACCAGGGGCTAAATCGTCGCCCTGCGTGATCTTCCGCTTCTTCTCCTCGTAACGGCGCTCAAACTCCTCGTGCTGCGCACGAAGCCGCTCAGCGGAGCGTTCGAGCTGGGTGTTTGCCGCGTCGTTCTTCAGGCGCACCTCGAACCATTTCTCACGAGGCAGTTCGTCCAGATAGGCCTGCGAGATCTTGCCGCCCGCCTTGAGTCCCTGCGGACCGCCGGCAGCCATCTTACCAACGAGAAGCGTCTCGACACGCTGGTAGATGTCGTGTTCGAGAATGCGCTGCTGGTCGTCGAGATCCTTGCGTACAGCTTCCAGCTCCGAGCGTTCAATAGCGAGCGCTCGATTATCTTTCTCGATACCGTCGCGAGTGAAGACCCGCACGTCGATTACAGCACCATCCATTCCAGGCGGAACGCGCAGCGACGTATCCTTCACGTCCGAGGCCTTCTCACCGAAGATCGCGCGCAGTAATTTTTCTTCCGGTGTGAGCTGCGTTTCACCCTTCGGCGTCACCTTGCCGACCAGGATGTCGCCCGCATGTACCTCGGCGCCAATGAAGGCGATACCGGAGTCATCGAGCTTGGTCAGCGCCGTATCGCCAACATTGGGGATATCGGATGTGACCTCTTCCGGCCCGAGCTTCGTATCGCGCGCAACGCAGGTCAGTTCTTCAATATGAATCGTCGTAAACCGATCTTCCTGCACGACACGCTCTGAGATCAGAATCGAGTCCTCGAAGTTGTAGCCATTCCAGGGCATGAACGCGACAAGCAGGTTCTGCCCAAGCGCCAACTCGCCCAGCGACGTGGACGGGCCGTCCGCAAGAACGTCGCCCGCTTCAATGACATCGCCCGCTCTCGCGAGAGGACGCTGATTGATGCAGGTGTTCTGATTGGAACGCGTGTACTTCGTCAGGTTATAGATATCGACGCCCGCTCTGCCGACATCCGTTTCCGCATCGTTTACACGAACGACGATTCGAGACGCGTCGACCGAATCGATGACGCCGCCGCGCTTGGCGATTACCGTCACGCCGGAGTCGACGGCTACGTTTCTCTCCATACCGGTTCCGACAAGCGGCGTCTCGGCACGCAGGGTCGGTACAGCCTGGCGCTGCATATTCGAACCCATCAGGGCGCGGTTGGCATCGTCGTGCTCAAGGAACGGAATCAGCGATGCCGCCACGGACACGATCTGCTTCGGCGAGACGTCCATATACTCGATCTGGTCCGCCGCAAGCATTGAGAACTCGTTCTGAAATCGAGAAGAGATGAGTTCATCGACAAACTCTCCCTTGGGCGTCAGATTCGCATTGGCCTGCGCGATGACAAACTGCCCTTCTTCAATGGCAGACAGGTACTCGATCTTGCTTGTGACTTTTCCCTTATTCACCTTTCTATAGGGCGTCTCCAGGAAACCATAGGCGTTGGTTCGTGCATAGACAGCAAGCGAGTTGATCAACCCGATGTTCGGACCTTCAGGAGTCTCAATCGGACAGACCCGACCATAGTGTGTCGGATGAACGTCACGAACCTCGAAGCCGGCGCGCTCACGTGTGAGACCACCCGGACCGAGGGCGGAGACGCGACGCTTATGTGTGACCTCCGAGAGCGGATTATTCTGATCCATAAACTGCGATAGCTGGCTGGAACCGAAGAACTCCTTGACGGCAGCAGCAACGGGCTTCGCGTTAATCATTTCCTGCGGCATCAGACCTTCTGACTCCGCAAGCGTCAGACGCTCTTTGACGGCTCGCTCGACTCGAACGAGGCCGATTCGGAACGCGTTCTCGGCCATCTCTCCGACGCTGCGAATACGACGGTTACCGAGATGGTCGATATCGTCGACCGCTCCAGCGCCATTTCGAATGTCCACGAGTACCTGCAGCACTGCGATAATGTCGTCCTTGCTGAGAATTCCGTCGCCCTCGGACTCACTTCGTCCAACACGGCGGTTGAACTTCATTCGACCGACTGCCGACAGATCGTAGCGCTCCGGGTTGAAGAACAGGTTCTGAAATAGATTCTCGGCCGCATCCTTGGTCGGCGGCTCACCCGGACGCATCACGCGATATACCTCGACGAGCGCTTCGAGTCGCGTCTTTGTCGAGTCGATTCTCAGCGTATTCGAGATAAACGGCCCTCGGTCCAGGTCGTTAACAAAGAGGGTTTCGAGCTTCTTCGTTCCGCTCGCGATAATCGCCTCGATAGCCTCTGCCGTGAGCTCATCGTTGGCGGCCGCAATCAGCTCACCGGTTTCTTCATCGACAATTTCATGCGCCAGAACCCGACCCTCGAGATACTCGGGCTGAACGTCCAGGCGCTTGACCTTTGCCTTCTCTAGTTCGCGAATATGCCGCACGGTAATTCGCCGATCTTTCTCGACGATCACCTTTCGCCCTACCTTGATATCGAAGCTGGCGGTCTCTCCACGGAGCCGTTCAGCGACGAGTTTCAGCTGAATGCCCTTCGAGCTCAGAGTGAACTCGTTCTTTTCGAAGAACATATCGAGAATTTCTTGGTTGGTGAACTCGAGCGCCCGCAGAATAATCGTCACCGGTAGCTTTCGACGACGGTCAATTCGTACGAACACGCTGTCCTTGGGGTCGAACTCGAAGTCGAGCCATGAGCCTCGATACGGGATAACTCGCGCCGAGAACAAAAGCTTTCCTGAAGAGTGAGTCTTACCCTTATCGTGATCGAAGAAAACGCCCGGAGACCGGTGCAACTGCGATACGACAACGCGCTCGGTTCCGTTAATCACGAACGTACCGTTATCGGTCATCAGCGGCATCTCGCCGAGATAGACCTCCTGCTCACGGATATCCTTTACTTTCTTCTTACTGCCCGTCGCTTCCTTATCGTAAATAACAAGGCGCACGAGTACACGCAACGGAGCAGCATAGGTCAACCCGCGAAGCTGACATTCCTTGACGTCAAATACCGGCTCACCGAGACGATAACTGACATACTCCAGCGCGGCATTGCCCGAATAGCTGATGATCGGAAACACGCTGTGGAAAGCTGAGTGCAGACCTATCTCCTCGCGCTCTTCCGGAACAGCTTCCTGCTGTAAGAATTTATGATAGGACGCAAGCTGTATCGAAAGCAGGTAGGGGACATCCAGGACGCTCGAGAGCTTCCCGAAGTTCTTCCGAATACGCTTTTTCTCTGTAAACGAATACGCCATCGCGGTTTTCCTCTACTACGATATGTTAATACGTGCGGCTGCACGTTCGCGGTTTGCAAGATGCGCAGTCCGGCCGACGCTAGCCGACCGGATTATTTGCGAAACATTCGCGCACAACTGAATACGACCATTGGCCGTACCGTGGGCGAGCGCTCGGCTACGCCGGATCACTTGATCTCGACGCTTGCGCCTGCTTCCTCTAACTGCTTCTTCAGATCCTCAGCATCATCTTTCGATGCGCCTTCCTTGACGTTGGCCGGCGCGCTCTCTACCAGGTCCTTGGCCTCCTTCAGGCCCAGACCGGTGACAGCTCGCACGACCTTGATAACCGATACCTTGTTATCGCCGAAGCTCTTCATGTGCACGTCAAACTCAGTCTGCTCTTCCTCAGCGCCGGCATCAGCGGCTGCGCCGCCTGCCGCCGCAACGGCCACCGGGGCAGCAGCTGACACGCCCCATTTCTCTTCGAGCCCCTTAACGAGATCTACGACCTCCATAATCGGCTTGTTGCTCAGTTCTTCGATAAGTTCTTCTGTTGATAAAGCCATGCTTTATTCTCCTTGAGTCGTCAATTAATGTGTGTATGACGGCAAGCGGACTAAGAGGTCTGCTCACTGCGAGCCTGTAGCGTTCGGGCCAGCATCGCGGGCGGCTCGGCAAGAACACGTACGAGTTGCGTCATGGGCGCGTTGAGCGTCCTTAGCAACATCGCACGCGCCTCATCCAACGTCGGAAGAGCCGCCAATCGGTTGAGACCCGAAGCTTCATAGAGCTCGCCGCCGATCGAAACCGCTACCGTTACAAGCTTCTCGTGTTCCTTGGAAAAACCCTTGATTACGCGAGCTGCGGCACCCGGGTCCTCCTTTGAAAAAGCCAGCAGCAGAGGTCCATGAAGAGACTCCTGCAAGCACTGGAAATCCGTTCCTTCAACAGCCCTTCGGGCCAGCGTGTTCTTCACAACTTTGAGGTACACGCCCGAGTTTCGGGCTTCGGATCTGAGCTCAGTCATTTCGGCCACGGTTAATCCGCGATACTCAGCTGCTACCGCCGAATGGGCAGTAGCCGCGACCGACTTGACCTCGTCGACCAGCGCTTCTTTAGCTTTGCGATCTAGCGCCATACATTTCTCCTGGTAGAAAACACCGCAACCCAAACGAGTCGGGCTACCGCCATTTCTTCGTTGCAGTCATCCTTATCCATTAACGGCCCGCAACATTGGACGGTGCGCCCTCCACCAGGCAAAGCTGATCTAGGTAACACCACCTGCGCAGGCGACTATCGCCATTACCCTCACCACCCGGTAAGGACCTGCGGTCTTCGATGATTGCCGGCAGTTGCCGGCTTACTCCTACCCATCCGTGGGCAGGCCTAAAAAACTGTCGGCGTCGTTAGACGCTTCCTACTGTCGAGTAATCGACGATGATGCCGGGGCCCATCGTCGACGAGATGCTGACGCGCTTGAAAAACACGCCCTTCGAGGAAGCGGGCTTGGCCTTGTTGAGGTCTTCCAGCAGAGCCGCGAGATTCTGCTTCAGCGCATCAGCCTCGAAGCCGACGGTGCCGATAGAGCAGTGAATAATCCCCGACTTATCCGTCCGGTAGCGAACCTGGCCTGATTTGGCGTTCTTAACAGCGGCTGCAACATCGGGAGTTACGGTGCCAACCTTAGGGTTAGGCATCAGTCCGCGCGGGCCGAGAATCTGGCCGAGCTTTCCTACGACGCGCATGGCATCCGGGCTCGCAATGACGACATCGAAGTTGATCTCGCCGCCCTTAATCGTCTCTGCCAGATCGTCCATACCGACGAGATCCGCGCCGGCCTTCTCCGCAGCTTCAGCATTCTCGCCCTGCGCAAATACTGCAACGCGGACGGTCTTTCCCGTACCGTTCGGTAGCACTGTCGAGCCACGCACAACCTGGTCGGACTTTTTGGTGTCGACGCCGAGGTTCACCGCCGCATCAACCGATTCTGAAAATTTCGCGTTGGCAAGATCCTTTAAGAGGCTCAGAGCTTCATCGACGGAATAGCTCTTGCCCGCCTCGACTCGCTCGGCAGCAGCCTTTTGCGCTTTGCTTTGCTTGGCCATCTAGATTCCCTCCACGTCCAGCCCCATGCTACGGGCGCTGCCTGCAATCGTTCTCACAGCCGCATCCATATCGGCCGCATTGAGGTCAGGCTCTTTCACTTTAACGATCTCTTCCAACTGAGCACGGGTTACTCGCCCTACCTTGTCGGTATTGGGCGTGCCGCTACCTTTTTTGATGCCGGCCGCTTTCTTGAGCAGCACGGCCGCCGGCGGCGTCTTCGTAATAAACGTAAAACTCTTATCGCTGTATACCGTGATGACGACCGGAATCGGCATACCCTGCTCAGCGGTCTGAGTCTCCGCATTAAAGGCCTTGCAGAACTCCATGATATTGACGCCGTGCTGTCCAAGCGCCGGCCCAACGGGCGGACTTGGATTCGCCTGCCCAGCGGGAATCTGGAGCTTGATATATGTTTCTATTTTTCTTGCCATGACTAAAACCTAAGCTGTTACGCTTTCTCTACCTGACCGAAGTCCAGTTCGACCGGTGTAGACCGACCCAGAATCTGTACGGCCACGCGAACCTTGCTCTTCTCGTAGTTGACGTGCTCGACGACTCCGTTGAAATCGTTGAACGGTCCGTCATTAACCCGAACAACCTCTCCCGGCTCGAACAGAACTTTCGGACGTGGTTTATCAACACCTTCCTGTACGCGATTCAGAATCGCGTCAGCCTCTCGCTCGGTGATCGGCGCAGGCCGATCCGTCGTTCCGCCGATAAATCCGAGCACCTTCGGAACTTCCTTCACGAGATGCCAGGTATCGTCGTCCATCTCCATCTGAACCAGCAAGTAGCCAGGAAAGAATTTCCTCTCGCTGCGGCGCTTCGTGCCCTCTCTCATCTCGACGACTTCTTCCGTTGGCACCAGTATTTCGCCGAACTTCTCCTCCAGCCCGAAACGCTTCACGCGCTCGATCAGAGAGGTCCGAACCTTGTGCTCGTAGTTCGAGTAGGCGTGTACGACGTACCACTGCAGCGACATCGTCCTAACCTCCCTGACCTGTGAGCAACCGGGTCGCGTAAAGAAGGAACATGTCCAGCAACCAGAAGAACACGCCCATGATCAGAGCGAACACCAATACCGTGATCGTCGTCTGAATTGTTTCCTCTCGAGTAGGCCAAACGACCTTGCGCAGTTCAACGCGGGCACCCTGCACGAACTTCACGAACTCCTGACCACGCGTTGACTGCAGCGCGATCACAACACCGACAGCTAACGACAACAGCACACCGATTGCCCGGATCAGCACCGAGACGTCGGCATAGTAGTAATAGCCGAAGATACCGCCCAGCAGTACGGCGCCAGCGATAAGCAGCTTCAGCGTATCTAACGCAGGATTTTCGGCGTCTACTTTAGTGTCCATCAGTTCCCTAACAAAAGAGGTGCCAACGACGGCGTTTGCACAGCGAGGCTCAGCGAGAGGAGGCGCGTCTGCTTCAACACACAGAGCGTAAGACCCATTACCCGTCGCCCGGGTTGGCAGGCCAGGAGGGACTCGAACCCCCAACCTGCGGTTTTGGAGACCGCTGCTCTGCCAATTGAGCTACTGGCCTATATCTGACTCCGTCTGCTGCACTCTCACCCGTCAATCACGACACGAGCGACTCGAAAAATGCACGAGCCGCCGCAATGACGCGATTTACTCAATAATCTTCGCTACGACACCCGCACCTACGGTACGGCCGCCTTCGCGGATCGCAAACCTCAACCCATCCTCCATCGCGATCGGCGCGATTAAAT
>JBJKYM010000031.1:0-48847 GCA_045561025.1 Candidatus Rariloculaceae bacterium | reverse complement strand
CGTCCACCGCATCCATGGAGCGAGACAGATCGAGCACCACGACAAGCGCTTCGTCCGAACGGACCGCCGGCACCGGCAAACGCTCCCATGTCGGCCCAGCCAGTGCCACTATCGCGAGCGACCACGCGCACAGCGCCGCAATCATCGCCGTGTGGCATTCCCGGATTGCTACGTTTCCCCCGGTCAGGACGTAGGGCTGCAGCGCTTCATCTACGAAGGTCTGCCAGCGACCGCCGTGGACTCCGCTGCGGGATAGCTTGAAGATCAGCCAGAGCCCGACCGGCAGTGCCAGCAGCCACCACGGTCTTAAAAAGTGAAAATCAGCCATGATCAGTCGTCGCAACCAGTGCGGTCTTAAGCGCACGTGCCAGCGCGGTAGCCGCCCACAGCAGGCTAAGAATTAACGCCGCACTCAGCGGCCAATGATAGCGCTCGGCAACAGGTCGGAAACCGCTCTCTTCTCCTGCCGCCGGCTCGAGTTCGTCAAGAATCGCATAGATGTCCTGGAATGCCTCGGTATCGCGGGCGCGAAAGTAGCGGCCACCGGTTCCTTCAGCGACTGTCGTTAGCGTTTGTTCGTCGAGATCAGCCGATGGATTAACCTCGCGCACGCCGAATAACGACTGCACCATTACGGAGTCCGCACCGATACCGATCGTATAGATCACCATCCCGCGATCCCGGGCCAGCTCCGCCGCTTTCAGCGGGTCGATAGCACCCGCGGTGTTCGCGCCATCCGTCAGCAGCACGAGAACGCGGCGGCTTTCCTGAACGTCCGCGTCGGTCAGTGTCCGTATGCCTAGGCCGATGGCGTCGCCGATCGCAGTCTCCTGTCCTGCCAGGCCGATTACCGCTTCATCAAGAAGAATCTGGACCGTCGCTCGATCGAAGGTCAACGGAGCCTGCAGATAGGTCTCGCGCCCGAAGAGAATCAGGCCTATTCGGTCCCCGATACGCCGCTCGATAAATTCTTTCGCGATTGCTTTGGTCGCCGTGAGGCGGTCAGCCCAGCGCCCCTCAAGTTGAAAGTCCTGCTCCTCCATACTCCCGGATAGATCGACCGCCATCAGCAGGTCGCGACCCGTCATCGGAAGAGACTCTGGCTCACCGATGAATTGCGGTCGAGCCGCAGCGAAGAGAACCAGCGTCCAGATCAGCCAAAGCAACAGAAAACGATATCTACTGGCACTACGAATCTGGCTGCCGCCGAAAAGATTCTCGAACTCGGCTACAACCGGCACACGAAGAGCGGCATCCTTCTCCATATGCTCAGGAGACAGGTATTGCCGTACCAGCCAGGGAACGGGCAGCAACAGCAACATCCACCACCATGCCAACTGCCACATAGATCAGCCTCGCAGCGGCTGGGCTCTTACCCAGTCCTCGCAAACAGAGCACAGCTCGAGTGAATCGTCTGCTGCCGAATCGTCCGCTGCGCGATATGGCGCGGTTAGTAACAGCTCGCCTGCTCCAGCGCCGAAGGTTTCGCCTTCCGCACGACTCGCGAGGTAATACAGCCAACGTTTGCCGGTCAGGCCCGCAACTTCTGCGGAGTCCTTCGCCATCGTCATTGCGAAGCGACGCAACGTCGTTGATGCTCGAATCGCACACAAGCGCGGATCGCCTCCCGCCTTGATCTCGGCCGACAACTTTCTCAGGTCACGACATGCGGCGCGATGTCGTCTGTATCTGAAGTAGCGCAGCGCGAGAAAGAAAGCGCTGCCGATCAACACGAAGGCGAGAAACCACCAACCCGGCGCAAGCGGCCACCAGCTGATATCTCCGGGTAAATGGATATCGCGCAGACCGAGCTGAGTTGGATCCAGTATCGGGTTCATCGATGCTCAAACCGTTCCATAAGGACGGCGCGCGGATCGTCCGTAGTAGAACAGTCCAGCGAGTGGACCGAAGGATACCGGGTCAACTTCTCGAGCATCGCGCGACGCTCCTGGAAGAGCTGCCGGTACCGCCGCCTGGCAGCATCGGAGTCGGTATCTATAGAGACTGTTTTCGAATCGGCATGGATTCGATAGTGCCCGGGCGGTGGCAAATCTACCTCCACGGAGTCGTACATATGAATTGCGAATACATCACAGTGCGCTGCCAATAGGCGGAAATTGCGCTCGAAATGCTCGCCGAGATTCCGAAAATCGCTGATCAAAAAAATCATGCTGCCCGGCCTGGCGACCCGCGTTAGCCGCGCCAGCGCGTGTTCTGCATCGCTCTTGTTGCTACCGTCCTCGTTAGATGGCGCCCAGAACGAGTCTCGCGACATAGCCTGAAAAAGCCGCAAACTCGAGCGACGCCCCATACGCGGCCGAATCTCGAAATGCTCATGTTCGGAAAAAATCAGTCCGCCGACTCGATCACCGTTGCTAACAGCGCTCCATGAAATCAGGGCCGCCATTTGCGCGGCTCGCACCGCCTTAAAAACCCCATGGGTAGCGAAGTGCATGGGTCGGCGAAGATCTAGCCAAACGATAACGGGGCGATCTCGCTCGTCGCGAAATACCTTTGTATGGGGTTTGTCGGTTCGTGCGGTGAGCCTCCAGTCCATCGTTCGGAGATCGTCGCCCGGCTGGTAAAGGCGAGATTCATCGTACTCGACACCGCGCCCTTTGAAAGGCGACAGATGGGCACCGACGCCCAGGGCCCGTACGCGGAGCGTGGAGAGATTCAGAGTCTCGCCGGCCGCCTTGAGACTGATTAACTCCGCTAAGGAGATGCGGGCCGGCGACGGCTCGGTCGCTACTGCATTCAGCCCCGACGTGGCCATTACGGCACGCCGATTCGCGCTAGCAGCGCGTCCACAATTTGATCCGGCGTTCGTCCCGCTGCTTCCGCTTCGAAGCTCAGGAGTATGCGATGGCGCAGAACATCGTGCGCAACGCTCTGGATATCTACAGGAGTGACAAAATCCCGGCCGGCCAGCCACGCGTGGGCACGCGCGCAGCGATCAAGCGCGATTGTCGCGCGTGGGCTTGCGCCATAGGTCAGCTGTCCCGCCAGATCGTCGCCGTAGCGCTCTGACTCTCTGGTCGCAACAATCACCTGGATGATGTATTCCTGGAGTTCATTTGCCAGATGCAGGTCGAGAACTTCCTGTCGGGCAGCGAGAATTTCCGACTGCGACAGAACATCCAGCGGCTGAAACAGCGCATCATCCTGCAGCGATCGCTTTGCTTCGTCGCGATTGAGTTCCAGTATGGATCGCTCACCGTCCGCGTCCGGATAATCCACAGACACATGCAACAGGAAGCGATCGAGCTGCGCTTCGGGCAGGGGGTAGGTGCCTTCCTGCTCGATCGGGTTTTGCGTAGCCATCACCATGAACAGTTCAGGCAACGGATAGGTAACCGAACCCACAGTGATCTGACGCTCACCCATCGCCTCGAGAAGCGCGGACTGAACCTTGGCCGGCGCTCTGTTCACTTCGTCCGCCAGAACCAGATTGTGAAACAGCGGCCCCTCGCGAAAGACGAAGTTGCCTTCCTGCGGGCGATAGATCTCGGTCCCGGTCAGATCGGCCGGAAGAAGATCGGGCGTGAACTGTAGCCGATGAAAATCGCCCTCTACGCTATGGCTCAGGACCTTGATCGCACGCGTCTTGGCAAGCCCGGGGGCTCCCTCGACAAGCAAGTGTCCGTCGCACAGCAGCGCAACAAGCATTCGATTGAGCAGAAGTTCCTGCCCAACGACGAGACGCTTGAGATGAGTCTCAAGCTTTAGAAAGTTTGCCTGTAGAGACATAGCTTAAATATGCGCAAAGGCCGGTGATTCTACCGGCGGTAGCTTAAACAAGCCATGCCGTCGACTGCCTGCGCAGATTAAAGCTTGGCAAGGAACAGATGCAGCACGTACCCAGATCGTCGCAGCACGCGGCGCAGGACCCGAACTCCGCTGATCAGCGTACAACTTCCTGTTATTATGTAAAGCCTCACGAACCGGTTACGGTGTCCTGACTCTGGATAGCATCTGCATCTACGATCTCGGGAACTCTCAATCGTCCGTTGCCGAGTATCAGATTCCGCGAAGGGACTGTGACAAGCGTAGTCGCAATACTTTCCGAATATCCGCATTCTCTGCCCGCACCGCTAAGAAGAAACCTATGTCTCGTCAGCCGTTCGCCCATCTGATTCGGGCAGCGATCACCACTGCCAGCATTCTGGTTGCCGCGCCGAGCGCATCCGCGCAGGATCAGACGGAGACTGACACCGCGGAACTCGGCAGATTTAGCGTTACCGGCTCACATATCAGTCAGCTCGATATCGAGGGTCCGACTCCGACGCTGATAGTTACTCGCCAGGATATCGAACGCACCGGTGTCATGACCGTTGGCGAACTGATGCAACAGCTGCCCATCGACAACGGCGGTACGTTCAACGACACATCCAACAATACATTCGCGGGCGGCGGCACGGGAGTTTCCCTGCGAGGACTGGGCGCCAATACAGTTCTTGTTCTGATCAACGGCAGACGTGCAACGAACTACGGTTTCGCCAACAGATTCGCGACCTTTACCTCGTTTGTCGACCTGAACTCTATTCCCCTGGCGGCCGTCGAACGCGTCGAGGTACTTAAAGACGGCGCCTCGGCTATCTATGGCTCGGACGCCATCGCGGGTGTAATAAACGTCATTCTTCGGGAAGACGTAGAGGGTGCTGAGCTGGAGCTTCGCTACGGCACAGCTAACGATGCGGGCGCCGAAGAACTGATGGCCAACGCCGTGTTTGGCGCGAGCAGTGCGCGATCCAGCGCAACGCTGATCGCCAGCTACGCGAGTCGGGAGAAGATGTTTCTGCGCGACAGAGAGATCAGCCGCTCCGCCGATCATTTTCTACAAGGCGGTTTCGACTTTCTCAGTTATCGCGCCGCGAACGACGTCGATTTCTTTCCTCTACCGGGCGATGGCTGCGACGCTCGCCCGAACACGATTACAGATTTCTTCGGTACCTGTGCATATAACTACAACGCCATCGCGTCGATACCAGGGGCGACGCGGACCAACATCACGGGGCTGTTCAGCCACGACCTCGGCGCGGACCTCGAATTTCGAGCGGAGCTCGCCTACACCAACGCGAGAAACGACAACGTCGTCGCACCCGCAACGATCGACGACAACGATGACTTGCTCGCACCGGGAACCAATCCGTGGAGTCCGGACGGACTCGACTACTTCGACTTCTGGTACCGGCTTGAGGATGTCGGGCCAAGATACTCCGATGTAGAAACCGATAATGTTCGCGCGGTCGCCGCACTGAGTGGTCTTGCATTCGACGGCATCTGGGACTGGCAGGTAGGCGCTGTATACAGCCGCGCCGTTACCACAGACAACCAGGATAACTACGTTAACCGGAATCTGATGCAGGCTGCGTTGTCCGATGGACTGGATATCAACGGCGATGGCGTCATGACAATGAACGAGTTCTACAACATCTGGACGCCGATAAGTAACCCGGTCGATCCGGGGCTCTCGGATGCGCTACGCGCCCGGCCATTCAGAAGATCTGAAACCGAACTTAAGGCTTTCGACGGGAATGTTTCCGGCCCGATAGCGCAGATGCCGGCTGGCCCACTGTTGCTTGCGGTGGGCTTCGAGTATCGCGACGAATACCTCAGCGATCTGAGTGACCGCGCCTCCCAGGCCAACCTCATTCTTGGGTCCGGCGGCGAGACCTCGGTAGGCTCGCGTACGCAAACTTCGGTCTATGGCGAGCTGGCCGTGCCGATTACCGATACGCTCGAAGCGCAGGTCGCTGCTCGCTATGAGGACTATGACGGTTTCGGCAGCGAGACCAATCCGAAGCTCGCCGCGATGTGGCGTCCTTTGGATTGGCTGCTCGTTCGGGGCTCATGGGGACAGGGTTTTCGCGCGCCGTCGCTTCCTGAGCTGTTTCTCGGGCGCTCCATCAGTTTTGACAACTACATAGACCAGATTCGCTGCCCGGTCACCGACTCGAACCTGGACTGCGCTCTGGACAAACAGCTCGACACGACTGGTAACGCGCTGCTCGAGCCGGAAACCTCGGAGTCATTCACCCTGGGAGTCGTTGTCGAGGTTCCCATGGTCGAGAATCTGACGGTTGGTGTCGACTACTGGAACTTCAAGCATGACGAGGTGATCTCGGACGTCGATGTTGATGAGATTCTCGAACGTGAGGCCGACTGTTTCAACGGACTTCCCGGCTGTGACCCCGCGTTTGCTTCGCTGGTCTCGAGAACACCGGCAACACCCGGGGACATGCTTCTGGGTATTCCCGGAACGATCAGCACGGTTACGAGCGCCTTCCTGAACCTCTCCGAGCAGCAAACCGACGGGTTCGACTTCGAGGTTCGCTACCTTTACGAAACGCCGCGCTGGGGCTCTTTCCGCCTGACGTCGTACGTTACCTACGTCACGAGCTTCGACTTCGCGCTGCTACCAAGCGATCCGCTCGAGAAGATGGTCGGACAGCATCTGTATCCCAAGCTCCGTGCTACCAGCGACCTGAGCTGGAACTACAACGATTACCAGGTCGGTCTCTACAATCGCTATCTCGGCACTCACGATCAGGGCGAGACGCTTGCCGACTTCAACGGCCAGCCGGGCGCACAGATTCCCTCGCACAGCGAATGGGATATGCGCTTCGTCTACACGGGTTTTCCGCTGTTCACACTATCGGTAGGCGTTGAGAATTTCCTGAATGAAGATATTCCGCTGGATTGGGACGCAACCGAAGGCTACAACGTCGGTTACTACAATAATCGTGGCCGCTTCTTCTATTCCCAGGTGGGCATGCGATTCTAGGAACCAGGAAGACCGTTCCCGTGATTCTCGTGCTCGCTGCGAGTATCACCCACGCACAGAGGGATACAGCGCTCGCGGCAGAGATTGGCCGCTACTCAGCGATCGAGTCCGAATCCGGGCGGCTTGCGTGTTTCGATACCATCGCTTCACAAATCGAAACGGCACCGCCCTCAACCAATGATCTCGGCGCAGAGCGACTCCGTGATACTGACGAGGAGTCCGAACTTCGGTCGTTCCTCGTTGACGAATTTACCGGCTGGACCGGCGACACGATCTTCCGGCTCGAGAACGGTCAGGTATGGCAACAGATCGACTCGTCATAACAATACGGTCGCGCCGAGCGGCCGTTGATCACGATCAGACAAGCGGCGTTCGGCAGCTATCTTCTGCAGGTCGAGGGCTTCGGACGAACGGTCAGAGTTCGGAGAATAGAGCAACCGCGAACCAGGCGCTAGCGACCGCCCCTACCGCCGCCCCGACCACCGGTGATGCCGATCGGACCTCTCGGCACATATACCTGTATCTGCTGACCGTCACGCAGAACGTCAACTACGACCGTCTCTCCGGGTGTACCGTCCAGGATGAGTTCATTCAGTTCACCGGTGTCGAAGACCCGCTGACCTCCGTAAGCGATAAGTTCGTCGCCCGGTTGCAGGCCTGCGGCCTGACCCGGCGATACCGCCATTACCTGCTGTACGCCGACACTCGTTGACTGTCCTGTGGCTTCCAGATAAGTCTCGTAGCCGGTCTCCCCCAGTTCGTCGCGTAGCTGCTGTTGCGGGTCAAAGCGACTGTCTCTCGGGTCGAACGGCTTACCTTCACGCGCCGCATCGTATTGCGCGTTCAACGCCTCGAGTCTGAGTTCGGGCTCGCGCTCGATAATTCGCTGCGCCTGATCAGGCGGGAACCCGGCCTCGACCAGCCTGTTCGCGCGCTGTTCGCGATTGTTGTTGCCACGCCCACCGAATCGGGTGGCAATTCGCTCCTGGATTTCTTCCCGGTCGAATCCCGCGTCTGGTTCCTGATCGCGACGACTCTCCTGGACCTCGACAGCTTCGGTCGAGGCGAGTTGCGCCATTCGCTCATTGAGCGCGGCGAGGTCCGCCTCAAGTGCCTCGCGATGAGCTACCTCACGAGCAAGTGCAGTCTCCAGCTCTGAAAAACGCTGATCCACAGAGGAGTTGCCGAACGCGACCGGGTCGGTCGACCACGCTTCGCCAGTGCTGCGGGGAAGCGAAGAAAGCGGCTCGGAGCCACCGCCGAGAAACGTCGCGAAAGCGAAGCCTGCAGAAATTCCGAGGATCACGAATAGAACTGTTCTCAGCATGACCTTTGCCGTCCATCGCAGCTGCCTGATAGCCAAAAGATACCGCGAAACTCAGTCAGCGGCGTGAAGATTTCTGAAGCAGGCCGGTGACGAGCGCAACGGCTCAGGAGACACTGGGGCTCCCGGGAGTGGCGAATAAAATCCGCTAAAAATCAGTAAAATCCCGCTAAATGTATCGATATTCCATAAAATAGAGCATATCGCTTCCGCGTCAGTCGGCGGCAAACAGGCTCTCGACTCCCAGCTCGCTCGCAAGTTCGGCCAGCTTTTCCGCGAGCCCGGGATAAATCGGGATCCCGCTTCGTTCTCTCTCAACTCGAATCGCGTGACTGCGCTCACCCGGTACGCGAACGGCATCGACGCCGGGTAACGTCGGTGAAGCGTGCATCGAGTGAATAACGGCATCTACCTTGCGCTTGAACTCATCGACCGCCATGAACGCCTCGATGGAGACGGCAACGACCATTTGCCCGGTATTGGTGGACGATCGCGAATCCGCATTGAAATCGACGACCTCGCGGCCGAATGCGGCACCGTTAAGCGTTCCTGCCAGCAAGCCGAAAATCAACGCCAGGCCGTATCCTTTCGCGCCGCCGATCGGCAGAAGAAATCCTTCTGCCGCACGGGTCGGATCCGTGAGCGGGTTCCCGAACTTGTCCATCATCCAGCCCTCAGGCATCTGCTCGCCTCTCTGGGCCGCTGTTTTTACTTTGCCGTAGGCGGCGACCGTTGTTGCCATATCGAGGACGATTGCCGGCTCTTCGGCCGCCGGAACCGCGACCGCAATCGGATTCGTGCTCAGCAACAGTTCGGTACCACCCCACGGTGGCAAGTGATTGGCGCTGCCAACAGCTATGTAGATACCGATCATGTCGTGGCGCATCGGCATCTTCGCGTACAGCGCGGCAGGTCCGGCGTGATTGCCATGCCGAATGCCGACCCAGCCGACACCGTGCTCTGCAGCCTTGGCTATAGCAATCTCGGTTGCGTGGTGCATGACGAGATGGCCCATACCGTCGTCACCATCGACGAGCACCATCGCGCCGTTGTCTTTCACCGTCTGAATATTCGGATCGACCTTAATGCCGTTACTTCTAACGCGCTTGACGTACTGCGGCAGGCGAAACACGCCGTGACCGTCAGAACCGCTGAGGTCCGCTTCCGCCATAAGCTCAGCGACAATTCGTGCGTCTGTTTCGGGGAGGCCGACAGCCACGAGACATCGCTCGATGTATGCCTCCAGCTGCTGAACCGTTACCGTTTGCATCGTTATCTGACTTCCATCTATATCTAGCCGGGACGCGTCGTGTCCTGAGCGGACAGGTGCGCAACAGTCTCTCCGGTCTCGGTGAACGTTCTTGTGACCACGTCCGTATCGTAAATCCAGAGAATCAACATCGGACCGTCGCCGACATTGATGAAACGATGCGGCTTTTCTGCCGGTACGTAAGTTGTGTCATAGCGCTGTAGTCGCGTGCGTTCTCCGTCTATCTCGACATCCGCTTCGCCCTCGAGAAGCGTCACCTGCTCCGCGCAGTTGTGATGATGAACCGCGACTTTTTTGGCGGCCGGGAACCGTGTCAGCCCTGACGTAAAGCGGACATCCCCGCAGCGCTCCTTTCCGACCAGCAGGGTGGTTTCGACGCCGTCGCCCCGGGCAATGGCCGTCAGTTCGTCCGGTTTTAGCAGGGTCGCATCGCTCATTCGTTCGGTCTCCGGTGGGTCATTCAGTCTGCCTTCCGACGCATTGTAGTTTAGCTGGCCGAGGCCTAACCGAAAATATTTCCGGGCGGTTGGCGCGATCGCGACATTAGGCTGCGTGAAAAGTGTGACGCAGTCGACAATCCCGACGACAGCTCCCCAAGGTTTCACAGAATGGGCCGCAGGCAACAGCCGGTATCCATTGACTTTTCATAGCATCTCTAACGCTGCTGGACGCCAGCAGGAACGGCTGAGTGAGTATCCAGACGAACCGAAGGCCCAACGGAAGTAACGGTATCTTGGGAGTCTCGATCTTGCCGGTTCGAAATCGAACTGCCACCGGCCGGCGACGCGCTTCCGAATCTCGGCAGCTTCGAATGTTCCCTGGTGCCGAGATGAGCCAGCTGTCGTTAACCACGGACCTGCGGCGTCGAGTCCTCGGATTGCTGGCGTCGACTGTCGCAGTAGCCGGTTTGCTTCTCGTCACGCCGCAGGTTCATGCAGCGCGAATCTGTACGATCACCGCTACTCCCCTTGCGTTCGGGAACTACACGCCGGGCACGCCGCTTCCGGTTGACTCGACTACGATGATTCAGGTGGCCTGCGTCGGCGATCCGGATCCCGGCTAACCGGGCTTCTACACACTCAGCATCAGCGGCGGCAGCAGCGGCAATCCCGCAGCGCGCTGCATGCCATTGGGTCCCTACTAGCTGAACTACAACCTTTTCCAGGACCCCGCCTTCACCACGATCTGGGGAGATCGGACGGGAGGCACAGCGCCCGTAGCCCAGGCGTTTCCGGTAGCATGGGAATGGGCATGGGTACACCGCCCTTCAACGCCGATCACACCGTCTACGGTCGCGCCCCCGCCGGTCAGGATCCGGCCCCCGGAGCCTATATTGACGTCCCGATAGTAACGATTAACTTCTAACGACAGACAGGTCGATAATTCCCTCGTTATAATTCCGCTGCCTCGACGCCAAACGTCGAGCGGAATCCCTGATCCTGACTCGGGGCTCTCAACTCTCTCAGCGGAAAATTATGGCCACTCAGATCGGATTTCTTGGCCTCGGCAAAATGGGTGCCGGGATGGCCGCAAGGCTTGCGGATGTCGGTCATCGGGCAACCGTCTGGAATCGAACGGCGTCCAAATGCGAGACCCTTCGGGAACTTGGCGCCGCGGTCGCGACCGTACCATCAGAAGCCTGTGTAGACGCTGAAATCGTCATCTCCATGCTTCGCGACGATCGCTCCGCGCTTGAGGTGTTCAGCGGCAAAGACGGACTCCTCTCTATTCCCGTCGACGGCAAACTGTTTATAGAGATGAGCACACTACGCCCGGAGGCTGCGCGGGTACTCGCACGAAGCTGCGAGGAACACGGCGCGGCGTTCATAGACGCTCCAGTTTCCGGAACCGTCGGACCAGCACGCACGGGACGACTCATGGCGTTGGTAGGCGGTAGCGAGGAAAATCTCGAGCGCGCGCGCCCTGTCCTCGAGGACATGACGCGTCGCATCGTGCACGCCGGACCTGTCGGCAGCGGCTCGCTGATGAAGCTGGTACTGAATCTTCCGCTCGCCGTCTATTGGCAGTCACTGGCCGAAGCTGTGGCGATGGGGCATGCCGGAGGTCTGGATATAGAAACCATGCTAAACGTCGTCAACGACAGTGGCGGCGCCCTGTCCGCTCTGTCGCACAAGGTTTCGATGATCGCTGAGAACTCGAGTGAAGTTGCTTTCGACGTCGATACAATGATCAAGGACGCCAACTCGATTCTGGCCAGAGGGGATGAATTCGGCATCCCGATGCCAGCGATGACCGCAGCGCTGAATGAGTATACGAAGGCGCAGGCCGCGGGCCACGGCCAGGCCGACGCAGTCTCGATCGTGCGCTTGCTGGTCGATTCCCTCGACAAGCGAACATGAGTTCGGAGATTCCAGCCCACGCACCGCTCTGCGCCGCAGCCGATCCTGCACCTCGAGCGCCGCAAACGGAACTGCCGAAGCTTTCCTGCGACTCCCATATGCATATCTGCGGACCGATTTCGGTCTACGACTATGCAGCCGATCGAATTTATACGCCGCCGGACGCGTTGCTGGACGACTACCTGCGCCTCTCAGCAGCATTAGGCCTTCAGCGAGTCGTGTTCGTGCAACCGAGTATCTATGGTACGGATAACGCCGCTATGCTGGATGCGATGCGCGACTGTCACATCGAGAACCGGGGGATCGCCGTCGTCGACGCGTCGGTATCCAGAACGCAGCTGCAGGACCTGAATGAGCTTGGGGTTCGCGGTATTCGCTTCAATCTCGTGGATGTAGCAAAAAAAACAACTCAGCTTCCGATAGAACCGATCCGTCAGCTCGCAGATAGAATCGAGGAGTTCGGCTGGCACATCGAGCTTCTGATTCACGTCGATGACCACCCGAATCTCGATGAACTATTTTCCGGGCTACCGGTCGATCTCGTCGTGGGTCATCTCGGTTACTTTCGTCCGCAACGTCGGACAGACGACGAAGGGTTTCGATCGCTGTGCCGTCTGATGCAGAGTGGTCGCGCGTGGACGAAGCTGACAGGGCCCTATCGCGTATCGACCGAACCCCTGCCTTATTCGAATGTCGAAGCATTTGCTCGTACGTTGGTGCAGGAGGCGCCCGAGCGTGTAATCTGGGGTTCGGACTGGCCGCATGTCATGATGAAAGGCGAGATGCCAAACGACGGTGATCTTCTCGATCTGCTGTTCGACTGGGTTCCCGATGCAGCCGCGCGGCAGCGGATTCTGGTTGACAATGCCGCCGAGCTCTACGATTTCTAAGAAGGAAGACGAATGTCCCAACAGGACTTCAGTGGCGTGCTGGTCCCGGCGCTGACCCCGTTCAAGCCTGATCTCGAAGCGGACGCCGACGCGTTTCTTCAGCATTGCCGCTGGCTGCTGGAGCAAGGCGCCGATGGTCTGGCAGTCTTCGGGACGACCAGCGAAGCTAACTCGCTGGGCGTGGAAGAACGAATGACGCTGCTTGAGCACCTCCTGGATAACGGCATTCCGGGCAGCGCGCTGATGCCCGGCACCGGAACCAGCGCGTTGGCCGATACCGTGAAGCTGACCAGCCATGCCGTCGCGCATGGCTGCCGGGGTGTATTGATGCTGCCGCCGTTCTACTACAAGGGCGTGAGCGAGGATGGACTCTTCGCAAGCTATTCGGAAGTCATCCAGAAAGTCGGCGATGAAGCGCTGAATATCTATCTCTACCACATCCCGCCGATCTCGCAGATCTGCATCTCTCTCGAACTAATCGGCAGATTACTCAGCGAGTCACCCAGCACGATCGTCGGACTCAAGGACAGCTCAGGCGACTGGCAGAACACACTGTCGATACTGCAGGAGTATCCCGTTCTTGCGACGTTCTGTGGCTCTGAGGTGTATCTTCTTGAGACGCTGCGCAACGGTGGTGCCGGATCAATCACGGCCGTCGGAAACGTCAACCTCGCAGGAATCAGGAAAGTTTTCGAACGTTGGCAGGAAGATGATGCCGAGGCGCTGCAGGAAAGTGTCTCGCAGATCAATCGCTGCATTCGCGACCGAGCGCTGATTCCCGCACTGAAGGCGATCGCGGCTGACTACTATGACAGTTCCGACTGGCGCATATTGCGCCCGCCGCTTGGCGCGCTGAGCGACGACGAAGCGCATAGCCTCTCCAGTGACCTCTCGGAACTCGGGTTCCGGATGGGCAACTGATTCTCTGATTCCGACTGATCAAACGACGATGGCAGAGAACTCTGAAGAAAAAATCGTGGAGATTGACGATCTCCATTTCTCGCGAGGTGAACGCTCGATCTTCAACGGGTTGAGTATGGAGGCCCGTCGCGGCGAGATTACGGCAATCATGGGGCCGAGCGGAACAGGAAAAACAACCCTGCTACGAATGATCACCGGGCAACTCAAACCCGATAAAGGCACAGTCCGCGTCAACGGGCGTGTCGTGAACGAGATGCCGCGCGCCGAACTGTATGACATGCGTCGTGAGATCGGGATGCTATTTCAGCAAGGCGCTCTTCTGACCGACTACGATGTATTTGAGAACGTCGCATTCCCTATTCGCGAACATACCGATCTATCGGCTCGGTTAATCCGACAGGTTGTTCTGATGAAACTCCACGCCGTCGGGCTCAGAGGCGCCGCGCGTCTCCGACCGTCCGAACTGTCCGGCGGAATGGCACGCCGCGTCGCTCTGGCACGCGCGATGGTCATGGATCCACAGTTGCTGATTTACGACGAGCCTTTCGGGGGCCTGGACCCGATTTCGATGGGTGTGGTTCTACGACTGATCCGACAGATGAACGACGCGCTCGGCATCTCGAGCATCGTCGTCTCGCACGATGTCAAAGAAACAGCGGAAGTCGCCGACCGAACTTACCTGATATCCGATGGAACCGTCGTCGCATCCGGAAGCCCGCAGCAGCTTAGAGCGGATCGGTCTGAGTTCGTCCAGCAGTTCATCCGCGGAATGGCGGACGGCCCCGTGCCTTTCCACTATCCAGCTGTGGATTACCACGAACAACTGCTATCGGGCAGCGAGTAATGGTCGACTGGGCGAAAGATTTGTCGTTTACGCTCCGCGGCGCGATGGAGACCTTCGGTGCCGTTACGCTATTCTTTCTGGATCTGGTTACGCGCCTGCCGCGCGTGCTGGTACGCCGGACCCGGCTTGTCATCGCACAGATCTACAATGCCGGTACGCTATCGCTGACGATCGTCATGGTGTCGGGCTTCTTCGTCGGCATGGTGCTGGGACTACAAGGCTTCGATTCCCTGTCGCGATTCGCGGCCGAGAATTCGCTGGGCGCAGTCGCTGCGCTCTCCCTGTTCAAGGAGCTCGGGCCGGTCGTGACGGCTCTCCTGTTCGCCGGCCGCGCGGGCACGGCGATAGCCTCCGAGATCGGGCTGATGAGGACCACCGACCAGCTTCTGGCGATGGAGATGATGGCGGTAGACCCTATGAATCGAGTGGTCGCTCCGCGCTTTCTCGGGGGCGTTATCGCCATGCCGTTACTCGTCGCGATCTTCAATGCCGTTGGAATAACCGGGACGTATCTCATCGGTGTCAGCTTGATGGGCGTTGATTCCGGTGTATTCTGGGCTCAGCTTCACGCAAACGTCGACGTGACCGACGTAACAGAAGGCATCGTGAAAAGCATGGTATTCGGGGTAGCGGCCAGCCTATTGGCGGTCTACGAGGGTTATACATGCATTGCGTCTGCGGAAGGTGTCGGACGCGCTACGACAAGAACGGTCGTTAGCACTGCCGTTAGTATACTGGTGCTCGACTATCTGATTACGTCGGCACTGATATAGAAGGGAATTACAAATGCGACAATCCAGAACAGTCGAATTGGGGACGGGATTATTTGTATTGCTGGGCTTGTCGGCCCTGCTGTTTCTGACGACCCAGACCAGCAACTTCGGATCTTACTTCACCGGCTCTGGATACCACGTCGTCGCGCGCTTCAACAATGTTGGCGGCCTGAGCGTTCGTGCCCCGGTGACGATGGCTGGTGTAACGATCGGGCGTGTAGAGAATATCTCCTTCGATGATCAGCAGTTCAAAGCGCTGGTGTCTCTTAGAATCGCGCCCGAGTTCGATCAGATACCTGCGGACTCGGATGCGAGCATATTGACGTCCGGTCTGCTTGGCGGTCAGTACATCGGCCTGAGCCCCGGTGGAGCACTCGAAACTCTGGAAGACGGCAGCGAGATCGAATTCACGCAATCCGCGCTCGTACTGGAGGACCTGATCGGAAGATTCCTACTACAATCCGGAGGTGGCGATGACTGAGCGCCGCGTATTCCTCGGATCACTTCTGTCGATGCTAGTCGCGACCTTAAGTCTGAGCTCACAGGCTGGTGCGCAGAACGAGTCCCCGGAGACCGTCGTTCGCGAGGCAGCCGAACAGGTACTCGAGCTTATTGAAGGGCGTCGAGAGGAACTTGAGGCCAATCCGGGTGAGCTGCGAGATCTCGTCGGTTCAATCCTGTTGCCGCGCTTCGACAGAAACTATGCCGCGTATCTCGTTCTCGGACGTCACGGACGCGCGGCGAGCGCCGAGCAACGCTCGCAGTTCAGAGATGCTCTCTATGAGTACCTGCTGGATCGCTACGGGAATGGGCTACTGTCACTGACAGCCGAACGCCTGCAGATTCTTCCCTACCGTGGTGCTGAAGACGCGAAGCGGGCAACTGTACGAACCTTCGTCATTCTGGATGACGGTCAGCGAATTCCGGTAAACTACGATTTGCGTCTGGGTGACTCCGGATGGCGGGTATTCGACCTTGCGATCGAAGGTATTTCCTACATCAACAATCTTCGCAGCCAACTGGACGAGGAGATCGAGCGAAACGGGCTCGACAGCGTCATCGCACGACTGAATACGGAAGCCGCTGCACCGGTAGAAGCGGGGGACGACGCACCGTGACCGACGCGGGCGTCGCTGGCGGTGGACTCCGACCTCTCGGAGACGGGCACTTCGAGATCCATGGCGACCTGACGTTCGAGTCTGCATCAGGCATTTTGGAGCAGAGTAAGAGCCAGTTCGACGACTTCCGGAAGCTTCATATCGATCTGACAGGTATCGAGGACGCCGATAGCGCAGGTCTCGCACTGCTGATCGAGTGGCTTAGCTGGGCGCGGCGATCTGACCGCGAGATCGAGTTCGCCGGTCTGCCGGCGCGGCTATCCGCGATCGCCGAAATCAGTGAAGTGGCTGAACTCGTCACCGCCCGCCCCTGATTCAGGCCCGCCTAGTCGCCGCGTAGAAAATCCTCTTCGGAGTACTCGTCCTCGAAACCGTCGTCGATGGGTGGCGGCTCACCATCGTAGAGCAGATATCTCCCGCGCTGCATGTAAGCGTCGCGAAGAAAGACGTAGGGATCAATAGCGGACGCCAACGCCTCGTCCCCTGCAAGCAACCGGGTCCGCTTGTCCAGGTAGTACATTAATGTGAGGCCGAGCTGAACGTTGTTATCGTCAATATGCCAGATCAGCTCCAACGGCAATTCCAGGATTCGTCCTGCGCCATCACGCAGAGTGAACGGCCCGAATATCGGGACCACGAGATAAGGTCCCTGGCCTATCCCCCATGTCCCGAAGGCCTGACCGAGATTCTCCTCGTGATACGGGAGCCCCAGATGTGTTGCGGGATCGAGAAATCCGAACACGCCGATCGTCGAATTGACCAGAAAGCGGCCGGTATCCGAAGCGGCCTGATTAAATTTTCCCTGTAGGAGATCACTGACGACCACGATCGGCGATGAGAGATTCAGCAGAAACTTGCTGATGCTGCGTTCCAGCGGGTCCGGTGTAATTCGATGGTATCCGCTTGCGATCGGACGCAGAACGTATCTGTCTGCCTGACGATTGAAGCGAAAGATAGCGCGGTTCGCGTTCTCGAACGGGTCGTAGGCTTCCGCGCTCGAACGAGACTCCGTCGATGCACAGCCGGTGCCGGCCAGTGCGAACAATAAACCGAGAATCAGCGTACGCACTTCTTTAACCAGGGTGTCGAGTCGGGCTTAAGCGTCGAATACATCGGCGGGACATATTTGTCCGCCGCCTGCGAGTTGGAGTGATGCTTTGGGCTCATGCGCTATACATCTGACGCACCGGGATTAACCGTCTGCAGCATACGCTGCAGCCGTAGTCATTCGTCTTGTCGCAGCGAACTCAGGCGACATTCTTGGAGTCCCGGCTAGACGACTATTAGGTTAGTCGTCGAGTACGTCGACTCGTAAGGGCGACCACGCCATCCCGTCCGGTGTCGCGTGTCCACTAACGAGTGTCTCCGGCGGTACGTCAGGCCGCTCGAAGTCATACATCAGAATGCGGCCATCCTGGCGAGTGCTGACGAAGCCCGTGTTGTCGATAGCGAAGAAACCGAAGCCCCCTGCTCCGACCCGATCACCCGGAATCGGTAACTCGTGCAGGACAGCCTGTGTTGCCGTGTCATAGATCAGGATACCGGCGGTCTCGCTATTTCCATTGACTACCGCCATGCGACCGTCCGGGAGATTCGCCAGTCTGCGAGGCTGCGTCGCCGCGGCGAAAGTTTCCGTCACGACAAGGGCTTCCGGATCGATTATTGAGATCGTGTTGTCGTCCTGGTTGATGACCCAAACGCTTCGACCATCGGGTGTTGCAGTGATCGCCTCCGCACCGATGCCGGTTTGCAGGACTGTTGGCTGGCGCTCTTCCTCCAGATAGACGATGGACACCGTACCCTTCCCGAGACGCCCACCGACGTAGATCCGATCGCCCTCTGGACTTAGAAAAAACATGTGCCCCTCACGCGCCGCGTCGCCGATCGGATAATGGCGGACGACAGTCTGCATCACGACATCAATGATCGCGATCAGATCCTGGGTCTCGAGCGTAACGACCGCGTGTCGGCTGTCCGGCAGGAACACCGTGTCGTGAGGCTTGGAGTCCGGTCCCATGTCTACGTAGCCCAGAACCCGTGCCTGCTGGATATCCATAATGACAACGCGCCGGCCGGGCTCGACTTCACCGTACTCGGCAGTCAGCGCAAGCCGTCCGTCCGGCGAGACTGCAACTTCGTGTGGCCAACCGCCGCCAATCGGGATTCTTGCGACTTCCACGCCGATCTCAAGATCGAATAGCGAGACGCTGCCGGCATCCGTATGTCGATTGGTGACGAGCAATGTCCCCTCCTGAGTCCAGGCCGACGTTGCCATCAGAGAAGTTATAGCGAAGGTGATTAGAGTCAGCAGTCGATTCATCGGTAGAAAGGCTCCGATACGGGCGTATGTGAGTTACGCGGATAAGGTCGAATCGAGGCTACACGGGCCAATGAGGGGAGTCAAAGCTATGGAACGCCTGGCGCGATCCTGATTGTAAGTACTTCTGCGAATAGCTCATGAACGGACAGCGATGCTTTTCTGAGCGACAATCAATCGCACAACGGTTCCTGCATCGAGTGAGTCTCCTGGAAATTGAGCGAAGTTTCACTTAAACGTGATATCGGCTTCGGGCTGCTCACGCTATACGGGCTCGGCACGATACTCGGCGCCGGTATATACGTCCTCATCGGTGAGGTAGCGCAGTCCGCCGGGCAGGCTGCGCCCAGCGCCTTTCTCCTATCGGCCTTAATGGCGGGAATAACGGCATTCTCGTATGCCGAACTCGCATCCCGCCTTCCCAGAAGTGCAGGCGAGGCGGCGTATGTAGCAGAGGGCTTCCGGTGGCCGAACCTGGCAAGGGCGATCGGCTAGGCGGTCATATTAACGGGTGTCGTATCGGCGGCAACCATGACCAGGGGATTCGTCGGTTATCTCGATTTGTTCGTCACGGTGCCGCCGCCACTCGTCGTGTCGGCACTCGTAATCGCCGTTGCCTCGCTTGCGGCCTGGGGAATCACTGAATCGCTCGCATTGGCAGCCATCGTCACTATTGTCGAGATCGCGGGACTTGTGCTGGTCTGCATTGTTGCCGGAGACAGCCTCTCAGGGCTGGCAGATAGCTGGCGTCTTCTGCTACCGCGCGCAATTATCGCTGCGCTGCTGGCGTCGACCCTTCTCTACATATTGGTTGCGACAGTCGCTGTTCTCAGTATCCCTATGCAAACCCTGTCCGGAAGCAGCGCACCGTTAGCAATGATCGTGGAATCTCGCGGTGTGTCACCGAATGCAATAGGCGTGACCAGCTTGTTCGCTGCTGTAAACGCTGCGCTCGTTCAAATGATCATGGCAAGTCGGGTTCTGTACGGGCTGGCCAGCCAGGGACTTGCGATGTGGATTTTCGCGCGCATCAACGCTCGCACAAGAACACTAGTTTATTCCACCGCGCTCGTCGCAGCTGTTGTTCTGGCGCTTGCCCTTACCTTCCCGCTACGAGAGTTGGCACGCTTCACAAGTTTCATTGCTCTGGCTGTCTTCGTATCGGTCAACGCTTCGCTCTGGCGGATAAAACGAAGAGCAGGACCTCAGCCGCAGTTCCAGGTTCCGCTGGCGATACCGATAGCCGGATCGCTTCTCTGCGGAGGCATGATCGTGTACCAGGGAATAATCTGGGCTAACTGACCGTAGTCGGAACGATCACCAGCAACATGGTGTTATTGCACCTGCTTTCGCAGGTGATTCAACATGTCAGAACGCGTAATCAGACCGAGAAAATGCTCGCCGTCATTCACAGCAGCATAAGGCTGCGCCTGCAGGATGGAAACGAGCGTATTTAATGGCATGTCCTTATCGATTGAAACGAACGCTGTGTGCATCGCCTCTCGCACCGGCGACTTCATCAAATCGGGGTGACCGAAAACGTGGCGGATAATATCATCTTCAGTCAGAACGCCGACAAGTAATCCCTCGTCCATAACGGGTAGCTGTGAAATACCGGAATTGCGAAGTCGATTGTGAGCCGTAGTTAGAACGTCGGTCGGACCTACCGTGATGGTCGCATTCTGCTCGTGGAGCCGGCCAACGAGATCAAGAAGGTTTCCGGTAGGCTCTCTCTCTATGAATCCCTGATCCTCCATCCAGAAATCATTGAAGAGTTTGCTCAGATATCTATTTCCGGTATCGCAGGCGAGCGTAACGACTCGTTTGGGTTCCTTCTGATCGCGGCAGTAGCGTAACGCTGCTTCGACCAGAGTCCCGGTCGACGAACCAGTCAGCAGGCCCTCCTTTGTCAGCAATTCTCTCGCGGTTGAGAACGAGTCAGCATCCGATATCGCGTACGCGGCGCTTACGTGCGACAGGTCGGCTATTGCCGGAATGAAGTCCTCACCGATGCCCTCGACCAGCCATCCGGATTTTTCACCGAGTTCACCCGTGTTGACGTAGTCCGTCAGGACCGAGCCTACCGGGTCCGCGAGGACAATATCGACATCGCGGTCCTGCTGTTGAAAGAAGTTCGACATGCCGGTAATCGTTCCGCTGGTTCCAACGCCCACAACAACAGCATCTACATGTCCTTCCAACTGCTCCCAGATCTCAGGTGCCGTTGTCGCTTCATGCGCTTTTGGATTGTCAGGGTTTGCAAACTGATTGATGTAATAGGCATCACGCTCTTTCGCGATACTCTCGGCCAGGTCCTGGTAATACTCCGGATGACCTTTCTCGACGTCGGACCGGGTGATGACTATCTCAGCCCCCATTGCGCGCAGGTTGAAAATTTTCTCCTGGCTCATCTTGTCCGGGAGTACCAGCACGATTCGATACTTTCTCTGCGACGCGACCAGCGCCAGGCCGATGCCGGTGTTACCGGCCGTCGCCTCGACTATCGTATCCCCCGGTTTGATATCTCCGCGCTTCTCAGCCTCCTCAATCATGCTGAGACCGATGCGATCCTTAACGGAGCCGCCCGGATTCATTAGCTCCAGCTTCAGGAACAGTTCGCATTGGCCCGTATCCAGATGGTTCACGCGAAGCAGCGGTGTGCCCCCGATCATCTCCAATACGTTGTTGTAAATCTCCATCTGTACTCCCGAGAGCGTGTAAGTCTTTGAAAAATTTTGAACTAGTCACTTATGTTTACTGGAAATAACATTATAATCTGTAGTAATATAATTTACAGTTGCCTGGTGGGACAGCAGTACGAAAACAAATTATGCCTTTTCGCAAACTATTCAACGAACATCCGAAATCTGTAGGCGAGACCTATCTGGAGCATATGCGTGCTGCTCTGTGGTTCAGTACGACAATGGCCAGAGCTGCCTTTTTCTGCCTGGTTCATGCTTTCCTCCCCTTCCTGTTCACGAAAACCGGCAGCAGCGAGATTGAGCGGCTGTACGAGGCGATGGTTAAGGCGCGATCTTCCTATACGCATGGAAGCGAGAGCTCAGCCGATTCCGGGCTGGGAGCCCAGGGATCCCTGAATCACTGAGCTACCCCCGGCATTTCAATGGCCGGACTTCCGCGACAAAGAAGGCACCCATCTCCCTGAGGGCCGCACGAACGACTTCAAGCGCCTTGTGGTAACGTTCCCTATCCCCTTTACCGGCCCCACATGCCTCTCGTCGCTCACAACGGTCTACCTTCGTTCAAACGCCTCCTGGATCGCGGTCTCAATGTCCTGACGCCCGAACAAGCGCGGGAGCATAGCGGTCGCGAACTGCATGTCGGTCTTCTCAACATGATGCCGGACGCGGCTCTGCTCGCTACAGAACGGCAATTCATGGCGTTGATGGGCTCATCGAAGGTAGACGACAAAATTTTCGTCTACCCGTTCTCGATCCGCGAGCTAAACCGCCGAGCAGAAGCCACGGAACACATAGAGGAGCACTATTTCGAGTTCCCCGACCTCGTGGACCAGGGCCTGAACGCCCTGATCATTACCGGCGCGAATGTCATTGACGCTTCGCTGGACAAGGAACCGATCTGGGAGCCGCTGATCGCCGTAGCCGACTGGGCTGAGAAGAACGTTGCGTCTACGCTCTGCTCCTGCCTGGCTTCACACGCCCTGCTCAAGTACCACTATCAAATTGACCGTGTTCCTCTGCCGCTGAAGCAGTGGGGTGTTTACGAGCACTCGGTCCGACGCGCCGATCATCCGTTAATGCGAAACGTCTCAGGAACGTTCAATGCGCCGCACTCGCGTTGGAATGACATCGCTCGCAGCCAACTCGAGGACGCCGGGCTGACGGTACTCGCGGAAAGCGATGAAGTCGGTGTCCATATGGCAGTAAGCCCCGACCAGTTTCGCACCGTCTATACCCAGGGTCATCCGGAGTACGACGCCAACAGCCTTTTGAAGGAGTACAAAAGAGAGGTGTTCCGATACTTGCGGGGCGAACTCGAGACCGCGCCGCCCTACCCGGAACACTATCTGCCTGATGTGGCCAGGGAACTCGCTTCAGACTTCCTGAAAAGTACCGCCGAGGTTGAGGATCGCTGGAGTCGCTCCGAGGATTTTCCTGAGAATGCGCTTACACAGTACGTCAACAACAGCTGGGGAGATGTCGGTAGCGCAATAGTCTACAACTGGCTGCAACTCGTAACTCGACTGTCGAGTCTCGACCGCGGGCAACAACTCGCCCCGGGTGTCGATCCGCTCAATCCGCTGGAGCTGGATCCAGGCGGCACCTGAAAGACAGGCAAAAAAAAGGTCGCTGCCGACTAAGGCAGCGACCCTTATTCAGTTTGCTAGCAGTTAACTTTCCGGATGGCGCACTTCTTCCGGCGCACGCGTCCGATCGTGTTGAACCACGTCAAAGTGGAACGTCAACTCGAAATCTGCTGGCGGGAAGCAGATCTCATCGTCGCAGGTCTGATACGTAAGAATTGCGTCGACGGCGATCGTCTCTTCCCGATAATCCGGCGAGAGTGATATTTCGCGCTGAATCTGCGGCGTACCGTGATAAACCGGCACGCTCTCATCGATCGGCTCGAGATACAGAATCTCGGCCTCGGGAAGCGTCAAGCGGTTCTGCAGAACGTTCTCGTTTTCCACGATGGTCAGATTTGCTGCCGTGTAGTCCGAACCAGGTGCGTAGAGATGCATGAGTTCGGGTAGATCGAAGTCGACGACCAGAACAACCGTGTTACCCGGTCGCCAGCTGTCCTGCGACGCATAGGCTGCGAAGTTGAACTGCGGTAACTGCACTTCCGTTCGACGGCCACCATCGGCGCCGAAGGTCTTCATCAGGATTGTCTCAGCCGTAGGCCGAATTCGGTGACTATCCTCGAAGAATTTCTCCTGGACGATACCGTCGGCGTTGACGATATAGGTACCCGGGAATGCCATGCCATCGGTACGGCTGCCGGGGTCAGGATTCGGATTGCGGATACCGAAGGCTTCGATAATCTCGGAGTCCGGATCGGCTAATGTCGGATAGCTGAAGCCACCCATGCGATCCGCAAAACTCTCGAGTATCTCAACCGTGTCGTAGCTGATAGCGACGACACCGAGTCCGGCTTCGTTGTACTTGTCTATAGACTCTTCCAGCTGCACGAGCTGGGTTTTGCAGAATGGTCACCAGTCGGCAGAGCGATGAAATATGACCATCGCCCCGTTCGGTCCCATAACGTCGTCTAAACCGACGAGGTTTCCGTTCTGATCATAGGCCTCGAAATCGGGAATGCGCTCACCGATCTCCGGGCCACTGACCATTCCGACACTTTGAGCTGGAATATCCTTCAGGAAATTTCCCTGCGCGAGTACCGGCTGAGCGAGCACTGACAGCAGGAATGCTGCGGTCAACGCGGTCAACCGTTTGATGTTGTTTGTCATTGTTTTCCTTCCATTTTCGATGGCCAAAGCAGTCTAACCGTGCCGAGCAGCGACAAGCAAGATACGCCCTGCTCATGAGCTCGGCTAATGATATATCGGCTCTCGTTATGTTAAATAGTTTGTATAAAACCTCTTATATTTCAGCACGTTATCGAGCCTTATCTGAGAACAGCCGTCTGAAAATCCGCCCGCCGCCAGATCAGGTCGGACAGGGTTCCGACCGCTGCGGGTTGGCGTTCCCGCCGAGAGGATTATCGGGCGGGTAGAAATCATAGAACTCGCTGCCCAAGAGAACGTTCTTTGCCTTCATCTCCAGCCGCGATTGATCAGGGACGCGGTGTCCGACAGCTATGATTTCATCGCCCACTTTGAGGTCTTCGTTAAAACAGACATAGCTCACGCGACCGAATGCCGCGAGCCATAGATTCCATGTCTCGCCGTCAGACTCGACAGTTAGCTGAGGATGAGGAAAGCCGAAGTACATATCGGTTACGGTGCCCGTCAGCATGTATTCCTCCTCGAGATAGGACACGAAACCATGGTGAGCGGCAGCGGATGCCGCGCAGGTTACGCCGACCAGTATCGCCAGAACCCGGCGTCCACCGATTAATCTTTTATTCATTCCAATCACCTTGCCTCTCCTAAATCTATCGGTCCAGGGAATCGTAGATTCCGCGGAAGAAGTCCAGGACTTCGCCGCTCACTGTCTCGTCCCCGCTATCGAAACTCAGAACCGTCGAAAACCGGTTGTGATCCTTCAGTTGTAACAGCCGCGGACAATTCTGATATTTCTCGCAAACCGCAGCGAAAAATGTCCCGACCGGCACCTGAATATTCGGCCCATCGAACTCGGTAGTCACGAGGAGCATCGGCACGGTCGGCCGTTCGATATCAAAGCTCTCGACCAGACCGATCGGCGAGTTCTGTGCCTGCACGGCCGGGTCATCTCCGTAGTAGTGCTTGAACGTATCCGAATCGTTTATATCCAGCCGCGGCGAAAGCAGTACGGCGCCGCGCAGTTCGGTCGAGCGAACCATCTGCGACGTTCTGTGAAACAAAAAGGATGCCAGGTGACGGGCTCCTCCCGACTGGCCGATCATGAACATCGCATCTCTGTCGCCGCCGAAATCAGCGCCATTCTCGGTACGCAACCATCCGAGAATCTCGCGCATATCCTCAGCACCCTGCGGCCAGACAATATCGGGTACGAGACGATAGTTCGCGTTGATGCCAATGAAACCGCGCTGCGCAAAATACATCGGGACGTTGCCGGAGATATATTCCTCAGCACCGCCGGAGCGCTTGTCGCCATTGCCCAGTAACCCGCCGTGTACGAAGACGACAATGGGTAGCAGTTCATCCCCTCGATCGGCTGGCGCATAAACATCCAGGACATGGTCGGGATGGGGGCCGTAACGGATGTCACGGGTAATCTCGATATCGCTGCGATCCATCTGCTCGTGCAGACCCAGGTAGAGATCCTGAGACGCGACGCGCGGATTCCCGTCCTGAGCGCCGAGCACACGGAGTTGCACATGAAACTCTTCCACTGTTTGACCAAAGGCCGAAATGGAGACGACAGCGCTGAGTAGTACAGCTGCTAGTAGACGTCGCAATACGCTCGGTCCTGAGGACACTATGCTCATAAGCTATAACTGAATTACTTCGACATACCTATTATATAGGATCGACATCGGCGGCCTCCATCCGCTCAACCACGAGGCTTTGCGGGACGCCTGCCCGTCACGGGGACGAGTGTTACTATTGCGCACCAACTACTCCTCCTCGCATCTACATCAGAAAACTCAGGAGATTCGAATGAAGGACAGAGATACCACGAGTCGCCGCCGGTTTTTGGCCGGAAGCGCGGCTGGCGCCATGGCCGCCTGTTTTTCCGAACAGGCGTCAGCACAGGAGGCTGAATACGTCATCGATGCACCGGACGTCGTGTCGCTGGAGATAAACGACTCAGACGAGCGATTCCCGGTACGCCGTGTTTACTGCCTTGGGCGGAACTATCGTGCTCACGCGATCGAGAGCGGCGATGATCCGGATGTGAACCCCCCCTTCTTCTTTATCAAGCCGCGGGATGCGGTCATCGACTATCGCGACGGCTTCCCGTACCCACCCATGACCGAGGCATTGCGCTACGAGGGCGAAATGGTCGTGGCGTTAAAGAGCGGTGGTGCTGATATCGACCCCGCCGACGCGCTGGACCACATCTATGGGTACGGCGTCGGGCTGGATATGACACGCCAGGACCTTCAACAGAACGCGCAAAGACTCTCTCGTCCCTGGGCAATCAGTAAGTCATTCGATAAATCTGCTCCATGCGGTCCGCTGTACCCCGTGGAATCGAACGGTCACGCGGTAACCGGCCGGATATGGCTGAGTGTCAACGGCGAAGTTAAGCAGGACTCGGATCTGGCGCTGCAACGATGGTCCGTATCGGAAGGCATATCGATTCTGTCGCGACACTACGAACTCGCCGCCGGCGACATCATCATGACGGGAACACCGGAGGGTATCGGGCTCGTTGTTAAGGGCGATGTCCTGCGCGTCGGGATCGAGGGCCTCGGTGAAATCGAGGTCACGGTAACCTGATCCAACCAGGTTAATCGAGCCGAACACCGGGAGAAGGCTGGGCGAGAGTTAGCCCAGCCGGCCTGGCGTTCGTGCCTCTCTTAAGCTGTCACGGCCAAGGCAACAGCCCGTTACGCTGCCGTAACAATACTGTAACACTCCGGTAGCATCATCTACCCGCCACGCTGGCTATCGCTCGCGTCAATCAACGCCCCAGCGATATTTTCTGATCAATTTCGGAGATTAGTTCCATGCCCCTATTAGAGAATAGGCTCATCGCGAGAACCCTGTTATCGGCCGGGCTACTGCTCGGGCTGCTGACGAGCGCAGGAGCAGCCGACAAGGCACTGCTGGATATTCTTCTAGAGAACGGCGTCGTCACCCAGGAGCAGTACGACGAACTGCTGGAACAGGAGACGCTAACCTCAGACGATATTCTGGGAACGCCGGAGCCCGAAGAGAGCGCTTCCGTCGATCCCGCTACCGCAGAGACCGAGGACTATATTGAAGCCGCCGTCGCTGACGCTGTGGCCGAGCAGATCGAAGAAGAGTTCACGGTCAATGCGAGCCACGGAAGCAGCGGCTTCCGACTGGAGACCCGCGACGGCAAGTGGCAGACGAATCTGCAGTGGCGAGCGCAGTTCCGCTACTACGACAACTACTCCGGCGATCCACGCCAACTGGATGACTTCGCTGCACCTGAAGTTTCGAACTTCGAGAATCGACGACTGCGCATGAAGATTGGCGGACACGGATTCGAACCCTGGCTCCAATACTACTTCGAAGTCGACCTGCAACCGAGTCGTGACCCGGATGCCAACGCTATCTCGTCCAGTGCGCGGGTCATCGACTGGCGCGTCGATGTCGCAAAATGGGACTGGGGCGGAATTCGCCTCGGCCAATGGAAGATCGATATGAACCGTGAGCGCGTTGATTCATCGGGTAGACAGCAATTCGTTGAGCGCTCAATCGTCAATCGGGTATTTACGATCGATCGCCAGGTCGGCATCCAACTGCGCGGCCATCTCTTCCAGGAGACGGCGGCCGACATGCGTTACTACATCGGCGCATTCAGCGGTGGCGGTCGCGGTGTACGAAACGAGAGCAACGCCCTGATGTACTCCGGACGATTGCAGTGGAACTTTCTAGGTCGCGATTTGCCCTGGCGGCAAACCGACGTAGATTTTACAGAGCAGCCTACAGCCAGCCTGGCAATCGGTGGCGCTACGACTCAGGGGCCGTGCACGCGCTGGTCGTCATCGGGCTGCGGAAGACTGGACGGGTTCGCCTCACCGGTAACAGCCACTTCCACGCAATTTAAGGTCGAGCAGGCCGTACAGGAATTCGCGTTTAAGTATCGCGGGCTGTCGATTCAACAGGAGTTCCACCGCAAGTACATTGACGATCGTGTCGAAGGCAATAGAAGCGACCTGACGGGTGCTTATGTGCAGACCGGATATTTCTTCAACAACATTATCCCGGCCGTACCGGCACCGCTGGAGCTAGCAGTACGTTATGCCTTCGTTGAGGAGCCTAACGAGGTCAATCGCATGTTCGAGAACGAGCGCACGGAGTTAACTTTCGCTGCGAACTGGTTCTTCTCCGGGCACAACAACAAAATAACCGTGGACTACTCGTTCCTGACTATGGACGATGGTCTCACCGGTCTGGACGACGACGGTAATCGCCTTCGACTCCAGTGGGATGTGTCGTTCTAGGCAATGTGAGTTAGGTGCTCCCGCCCAATGCCATCGGGCATGGCGGGAGCCTTTTCGCTGACGGCCGTTATCAGACCGGGTCGAGTGGAAAGACTTCGTCTCGAGTCTAACCGAGGTCGGCACCTGCCTGCGGAATCCAGAGTGGCTGTTCAGGTAGCGTGTATGCGAGACCGGCCTGTTCGAACTGTTCAACGACGTAGATAACCGTCGAGTCCATTGCTTCCAGAAACGGCCCGGGGTAAAGCCCGATTCCGAAGACCGCGATTATCAGAGGTAGTACCGTCACGGTCTCTCTGACGCTGAGGTCCTTAAGGCCTCTGGCAGCTTCCGTGCGCGCTTCACCCAGCGCGACGCGTTGCAGCATCCACAGCATGTAAGCGGCACCCAGCACGATGCCACCCATCGCGAGAACGACGAAGAGGAAATGCTCGTAGGAGACGCCGACGAGTATCAGGAACTCGCCGATGAAATTGGACGTTGCCGGAAGACCGAACGACGCCACAACGAACATACTCAGTATCGCAACGAAACGCGGCATGCGCTGGTGAAGCCCGCCGTAATCGGCTATCGAGCGGCTATGTGTCCGGTCGTAGAGCTGGCCTACCATCAGGAACAGCGCGCCGGTTGTTATCCCGTGGGTAACCATCTGAAGAATCGCGCCCTCAATACCTTCGCTGTTGAACGAGAAGATGCCCAGCGTTACGAATCCCATATGGGACACGGACGAGTACGCAACCAGCTTCTTCAGATCCGACTGAGCGAGCGCCATGTAGCCGCCATATAAAATAGCCGCGACAGACATCCACAGTATGAGTGGAGCAAAGTTAGTTGAGACGGCCGGGAAAATAGGTAGACAGAATCGAATAAGGCCGTAGCCACCCATCTTCAGCAGGACACCGGCAAGCAGCACGCTACCGGCGGTCGGCGCCTCGGAATGCGCGTCGGGAAGCCAGGTGTGAAACGGCAACATCGGCAGCTTGATGGCAAAACCCAAAAATAATGCCAGGAAAATCCAGAACTGCGAGGTCTCTGAGTAGTCGACGTTCGCGAGCATCTGAATGTCGAACGTTCCGGCCTGCAGTGAGAGAGCCAGAATACCGATGAGAAGAAAGAGGCTACCCGTCAAACTATAGAGTACGAACTTAAGGCCGGCAGCGACGCGGTTCGGCCCGCCCCACAATACGATCATGAAGTACATGGGAATCATCGTGACTTCCCACATCATGAAGAACAGAAACGCGTCGAGCGCAGTGAAGACGACCATCATTGCGCCTTCGACCAGCAGAATGAGCATCATGTACGCTCGAACACGAGTCGTGATCGAGTTCCACGAGGCAAGGACACAGAGCGGGCAGAGAAGAGCAGTGAGAAGCACCAACAGAATACTGATTCCATCGACGCCGACCGCATACTGAATTCCGAAGGTTGGCATCCAGTCGAAGCGTTCAACGAACTGCATATCGACCGCAGAAGTGTCGAATCCTATCCAGAGCTTCAACGCAAGGACAGCTTCGACAAGCGTCGCTACCAGCGCCGTGACAAGGACACCGAATGTCCCCCGTGCGAACCCGAGCGCTACGATGCCGATAAACGGGACGGCGATCATCCAACTCAACAAATGGTCTGCGAAAATTGAGCTCATGTCGTTGCCTACTCTATGCGATCCAGTAAAAAAAACCTAAGGCCGCTGCCAACCAGAAGACAACAACCAGCAAATCGTGTTGCAGGGTTCTCGGCTGAAATCCCTGAAGCGCCTGTCCGGATGCGTCTACTCCACGACCCAACCTTTCGTTCTCCGCGATACCCACGCGATCAACCGTCTCCAGTCTCTTGGCGAGCCACACGCTCCGGCTACCTACCGCGTTGACGATACGATCGAATATACCCATGTCAATGACCTGCCATAGCCATCGGGATATGCTCACGCTGACGGGGCCGAGTGAGACAATGAGTCGATCGACGACTCCCTGGTCGATTACTCGCCAGAGCCAGTTCGCAGTGCGAAGCGTTGGCTGGACGATATAAACGTCATAGATCTCATCGAAGTAGCCCTTGTTCAGGAAGAAGACGTACAGACGTTTCTTCCACGCTGCGGTCTCGTGGGCGTGAGGACGGCCACGCTGTGCGTAAGCCACAGCCCAGCCACCGACCGCCACCGCAATAGGTACCAGGATCAGCATTGAGAATCCGGACGCCGGCTCTGAGACAGTCTGCACTGCAGCCCCGACTGACGGGGACAGGAACGCCGCGAACCACCGCCAGACGAAAAGTAGAAGTGTTACGAGAGCAGCCAGAGCAACCAGTACGACGAAGATATGTTTGAAGGAAAACAGCGCCGGTGTGACCTGAGGCGCGGCGCCGTTAACTCCCGGTGGGCCTTGACGGAAGACAGCAGCTACGCATTTTGAGATCGCCATCGCAGTGAAAAAGACGGTGGCAAGCCCGACAATCCAGAACGCAACACCGGCCGTCGAGAAACTCTGCGAGAACCACAGATGCTGATACGGTCCCGAGAAAATCACGAGCGGCGGTATCACCGATAGAACCAGCGCTCCGGCAAATAGACCTCCGCTCGAGCTCGGCTGCTCCTCGTCATGTAGATCGAAGTGCCTGTGAGTACCGGCCAACGCGTTGCCGGTCGACAGGAAGAAAAATGCTTTGAAGAACCCATGGGCAAGCAGGTGAAAAATCGCTGCGACGAATGCACCCACACCGCAGAGAAGTGTCATAAAACCAAGCTGGCTAATCGTGGAGTAAGCAAGCGTGCGCTTAATGTCTGTTTGTGTAAGCGAGACGATCGCGGCGAACAGCGCTGTGATACCACCAATCGTCGCGATGACCGTCATTGTCGTTTCCGACAGTACGATGACGGGACTTAGTCGCACGAGCAAAAACGGTCCGGCATTGACCATCGTCGCGGCGTGAATCAGAGCCGACACCGGAGTCGGTGCCTCCATCGCGAGCGGCAACCAGACATGTGCCGGCATCTGTGCCGACTTTCCGACAGCGCCTGCGAACAGGCAGAGCGTCAGTATCGTGATTAGCTGCGGAGAGATCTCACCGTCCGACTGTGCGATAGAGATAATCTCCGGAATGTCGAGCGTGCCGAAAGCATGGAAGGTCAGAATCACCCCTATCAGTAACCCGGCATCTGCGATCGAGTTGACGAGAAAGACCTTGGTGGCAGCACGACCCGCTGAGAGCCTTGCCGCGTAGTGCGAGATCAAGAGGTAGGAGCACAGCCCCATGACCTCCCAGAATATGAACGTCAGGAGCAGGTTGCTACTCATGACCAGTACCGTCATCGCGGAGGTAAATAGCGCGGTGAGCGCGAAGAATCTGCTGTGGCGCGCGTCTCCGATCATGTATCGCGAAGCGTAGATCTGAACGACTGTGCTCACGCCCGTCACCAGGAAGAGCAGCAATACCGTGAGGGAGTCGATATAGAAACCTAAATCAACTACAAGCCTGTCAACTTCGAGCAGGCGGTAGAGCGACACGTTAATCGCACCGTTCGCCAGAACCTCCATGAACGCTGCGACCGAAATAACAAATGAGCCGGCAACAGCCAGAACTACGATCCGATGCCCGGAGCCATCAAGGCGACGCCCGAACAGCGCGAGTGTCACGGCGGCCACGAGAGGTAGGAGAGGTATCAGCGTATATATCGACATGGGTTCTTCAGACGCCTCCGCCAGCGAGCGACTCCAGCAGGACACGGATTACGGAATCGCTCATAAGCCCAAGGACAATCATCGCGGCCGACGCGACACCAAGAGTGAGACGCAGGCCCAAAGCGACCTCTAGCCTCTCAGACTGCTGAGTAACCGGTTGATGGAACCAACAGGAGAACAACCGAAGGAAATACCCCAGTGTCAGAAGCGTTGATACCAGCACGGCGAATGCCGCCGGATAGTGCTGAGCCTCGAGAGCGCCCAGGACTATATTCCACTTACCGAAAAAGCCCCCGGTTGGTGGCAGACCGACCATAGAAATGGCCGCGACCACGAGCGCGCCCGTCAGCCACGGTGAACGGTTACCTACTCCCTTGAGGTCCTCGAGCGTATGCGCTCCGTGATAATGAACGACGGCTCCCGCAATCATGAAGAGCGCTGCCTGCATTACCGCATCATTGACCAGATAAAATAGTCCGCCTATGAGCCCCGTAGCGTTTCCGAGGCTCACGCCCAGCAGAATCAGCCCAATGTGGCTTATACCTCCGTAGGCAAACATGCGTCTGATGTCGGTCTGAACCAGTGCAAGCGCACCGCCTACGATTGCTGCCAGGATACCGATGTCTTCTAGCAGGACCAGAACGGGCACGTGGCTGACTTCGACACCCGGAGCGATGAGCGAGTATTCGATCCGTACCCAGGCAATAAGTGCCACCTTGGTGATCGTCGACGCCATCAGAGGAGCGACCGCCAGCGGTGCGTTCGCGTACGCGCCCGGCAGCCATCCGTGAAGTGGAATAAGCGCCATTTTGATCGACAGACCGAGGAACACGAATATCAATCCACTGACTACCGCCGTCGATGTAATAATCTCGGGGAGCCGAACGGCGAGATCCGCCATGTTCAGCGTTCCCGTCGCAGCGTAGAGATAACTTACACCTAACAGGTAGAGCGTTGCACCGAGGGAGCCCAGGAGAAGGTAGCGAAACGCGTAGACGAGCGCCTTTCCACCGCCTGCACCCACGAGGGCATAACCGGTTAGCGCAGCCACCTCAAGAAATACGAATACATTGAACAAATCGGCCGCAAAGACGATGCCAATAAGAGCCGAGATGAACAACAGGATCAACACATAGTAGGGAATGCTTTTGTCCAGCCTCGAAGGCACAACGACGCGCGAATAGATGAGACACAGCAGCGATATCGTGCTCATGGTCAGCACCACGATCGCCGCGAGCGTATCGTCCAGCCAGGCAATACCCAGCGGGGCAGTCCAGCCGCCGAGCGAGTACTCGATCGGACCTTCGCTTAGTACGAGCCGCAGATTCAGGATCGCCAGGACGACCATAAGGGAAACGGCCGCCATTGTTAGTGGCGGACACCATGAACGCCGCCTGGCGCACAGAATCGGCATCGCCACTGCAGTGACGAAGGGTACCAAGAAAAGAAGAATCGGAAGCTGGGAGTTCATTCAACCCTCTTCAATACTTCGTCTTCATCGAGACTTTCGTACTTTCGATAGAGCGCCGACACGAGCGCGAGCGAAACACCGAGCGTTGCGACCTGAACGACGATAGCCGTAACCGTCAGAACATGAGGTAGCGGGTTGGCATAGGCCCACGCTTCAAGCGAGCCCATGTCCGGCGACACGATAGGAACCGTAGCGCCTTCCTTCGCACTGAATGCTACGAGGAAAAAGATAACGCTCGTCTGTACGATATACAGACCGATAAGCTTCTTCACGTAGTTCGGGTGCGCGGCCATGATGTAGATGCCCCACAGGAACAGCACCACGAAGACGACAAAATTCGGCCTCTGAAACAATGCCTGGAGGAGTTCAGCCATGGGAAGCTTCCTCGATCTCGTCGTCCAGCGATAGGCTGACAGCGATCGACAGACCCGTCACCGCAACATCCGCCGCAACCCCGACCTGAGTGAGCAATATGCCGACGTAGTGTCGTGATGCCTCGTCCAGACCGGGAATCTGAAGATGCGTGTAGTTCAGGAACTGGCCGCCTCCAATCAGGCAGAGACCGCCTACGCCCGCGAATATCAGCAGACCCAGCCCGTCTCCGTGCAATACCTTCGGCAGAAGCCAGCTGTCAGGCGCGTCACGACCGAAAATCAGAATGGCAAGAATCATGCTGGCCGCGAGAATCACGCCGCCCACGAAGCCACCACCCGGCCCATGCTGACCGAATATCAGCACGTAAAACCCGAAGAGCTGCGCGACCGGAATCACGACACGACCGAGCATGCGCACAATGACACTGTCATGAGCCTGAATCATGAATCGCCCTTCCTGAGAATGAGCGCGCAGGCAATCCCGGCCGAGAAGATAACGATTGTCTCGACGAGTGTATCCAGTGAGCGATAGTCCATGAGAATGGCGGTCACGACGTTCGGCGTTCGTGTTTCCGCGACAGTATTCTCCAGATAAACCGGCGAAATATGCGTACTCGCCGGTGACGCGGGATCGCCAAACGCGGGAAGATCTGCCGCACCGTAGAGAAGTAGCAGCGCAACGATTGGCAAGCCAACAAGCGCCGTCCACGGCATAGGCGTGCGGCGAAGCTTTGTGTCCTTTTCAAGCGCGCCGAACAGCGTGAACAGGAAAAAGACCGTCGCCAGTCCGGCACCGACAACAGCTTCTACAAACGCCACGTCGACCGCGCCGAGCAAAGCCCAGACCAGCGCCAGCGTGAAACTGTAGGTGCCGAGAATGAACACCGACGAGATCAGATCCTTGACCAGAATCGCTCCGGCGGCGGTCATGACCAGAAAAATGAGAAGGGGAAGCTCAAAAGTCATTTCGTATCCTCTTCAGACGGTCGTAAGCCTGCGCGGTACGCGGCCCGGATCGTCGCGTGCGCGATGACCGGGTTCAGCATATAAACCAGAGCCAGCACGATGAGTATCTTCAGAGAATTCATACTGAATCCTTCGTAGACCGCGAGTCCGGCAAGAACAAGAACCGCTCCCAGAGAGTCGGTTACCGAGAGTGCGTGTGCGCGCGCGAAAACCGTGGGCAGCCGCAGCATTCCGATCGAACCAACGACGAGAAAGAACAAACCGAGAACAATCAGCGCTATCGCTATTGGAGTCATTTCTACGACTCTCCTCGTCTCTCAAGAAACTTCGCGATCGCGAGTGCGCCGACCAGGTTCAGTAATGCGTAGCCGGTTGAGATGTCGACAAACATATCGACCCGCTCGAAAACCGTACCGATTACGACAAGTATCACGATCGCTTTCGTCGAGATTCCATTAAGTCCGAGCACACGATCGAAGACGCTCGGTCCGCGTACGACTCGGTACAGGTAGACGACCATTAATACCGTCAGGGTGATGAGAACGAATAGAAAGAACGAGTTCACGGCGTACGGTCCTTCGACGAGAATATTCGCCCGACCCTCGCTTCGAGCGCGCCGCTGAGAAGATCGGTACTCGAAAATTCATCGAGAGCGTGGACGACCAGTTCACCGGGTTCGATCTCCACGGTAATCGTACCCGGCGTCAACGTTATTGAATTTCCGAAGACAACTAACTCGCCGTCACTCCTTAATTCTGTTTCATGGCGAATGAGCCGCGGCGAGATAGGCAGAGACGGACTGAGAATCAGACCGCTCACGTGAAAGCCACTCCTCAATATTCGTCCGACTATCCACGGAAGGTAGCCCAGCATCGCGAACCAGGACATCTTTCGCTCGGGTGGTGGCCCTGCAGGATTCAGCAACATCACGACCACTGCCACGATCGCGCCCGTTATCACATGCGCGACGTTATAGGTCGTCGAGAGAAGCAGCCAGAGGCCAAACAACAACAGGGAACCTAGGATTCTCATAGCTCAACCAGCTCCCAGCTAGCGTCTGTGTTGTAGCGATGGAACGTGGAAGTTTCCGGATTCCGCGCGACGAGATTCAACCAGCCGTTGTGGAAGAACTGCTGCAGGATTTCGTGACGCCCGATTATCGCCGAGATAATTTCCGGCTTGGCTTCGATGATGGTTAGAAGACGTACCGGCTCGTGAAAATGCTCGGCACCATTATTGACGGTCTGCAGAGGCAGCCCGGTGGCAAGATCGCTTTGAGCGCCGTACATAACTCCAACGCCACCAACGATGTTGTGGATAACTTTACTACCACTGCCCAGCTTCCACGGATCAGTAGCCGAGGTGTAATACTGCATGTTGATCCACTCGCCAACGACGAGAGGCGCGGTCATGATTCTCTCCAGAATCGCGCCCTCCGGATCGGTACTTGCATCATAGGAATGAAGGAAGCATCGGCCACCGAGATCGACGTCCTTGGTCAATGCTCTGCGGGCAATAATAAAACCGGCGTTTCCGGACAACCCCCATTCCGGTCGGGTGTTCGCCCAGTCGAAGGCTCTCGCCTCAACGTGCTTGAAGGCCTGTTTCGCCGTCATGCCACGTGGTGTGCCCGGAATACGGCTACACCGGATCAGCGCCTGTTGTTCGCCGCCCTCAATGAAGCACTGGCGCAGCTTCTCGAGATCCTCGCGGTGGCTCTCCGGAAGATCGACGAGATCGTAGAAATCGATTCTATCCGTTGTTGTATTGTGCCGGGCCGGCAGAAACCAGGTGTCATCGGGAACATCGATACCGCGTCTGGAAAGTTCGGCGCGTACCTCAGGACTGTTTGCCATTGTCGCGAACGATCGCGCGTTGGCATCGCCATGACGACCGCCGCAGGCGCCGCAATCCAGTGCGGCATAATATGGGTTGTTGTCGGTCTCGCTGCCGTGACCACAGAGTACGAAGAAGCGACCGAAGTTGTCGGTGAGACCGACGGTGCGCAGACCCCCTTCTACAAAGTCAGTCTGTTGCTCCACCGAGTAGCCGCGCGTCAAATCGATCGGAAGCCCGCCAATCTTCGGTGACTCGCCGGTGTCGCTACCCACCTTCATCTCGGTCACTACAGGGCTGAGGAACAATCGCCTCGTCGCACGTACGAATGCTTCGTAGGGACGCCGGACGATGGTCTTGCCTAACAACGCAACGCTGAACAGCAGACCCAGAACGTCGACCAGTAAAAATGCCGCGACAGGATTGTGCTTCAGGTCGTGAAACAGCTGTTCACCAAACTGCTTCCAGCGAGAGCCTGACGCATAGGTCTCGAGCGCCGGCTCCTGACCAGAGCGAGGCAATTCGACGACCTCATTGGACGGTACCAGTAGCACTGGACACATCGGAAAGGATTCTTCCGTGTCGTAGCGTCGAAGATTCAGCGGTATTCCGAAGAACCCTGCATAACCGAAGGTCTCGAATACACCGGTTTGTTCGAAGTTCCGGCGAAATGGTTCAGAGCGAACGTCGATGCAGAATGCTGCCTGTGCCAGCGGTCGGCCGCGATCCTCCGGATCAGCGTCCATCTTCGCAGCGATATTCGACAGGAGTTCGCTTCGGTAAGAGTCCTCGTAGGCTTCGAGCCATACCGGCTTCTGTCGCTCGGCAGGAAACTCGTCGAGCCAACTGAGTACCGTGCTCGCCTGTTCCTTTGTCAGCGAATGAACAGAGGCTGCGGGAAGTCCGAGAAACTGGGCGAGATGGAACAGGCGCCACGCGTCGCGGCATACTAAGGATTTGTTCGCGCCTACTGAAGCATCGGCAGTCTCACCACGGTCCTCAAGATTCCGGATAATCGCGGGAAGCGTGCCGGCCACTTTCCATCGACGTTGCGCCTCGACGCCGACGAGTTCCGCTTCGTAGAACATTCGCATAGCGAGGTACTGGGTGACATCGATCGGATTGGCCTTCTGTATTGGGTCGCCGGGATTCAGGCCGCGCCAGCGAATCAAACCCGTCCATCCCGGAAGCTGCGCAAGCATGCGTGTCAGATAATCCGGCCAGCGAGCCTGAGGAACTTCAAGCACCTCCAGACAATGCTGAATGGCTCCCTCTGGATCCTCCGGTAACGCTGCAATCCTTGCGTTGAAATCAGCGATGCCGAGCAGACGACCGCTTGCATCATGCTGCGCCAGTTCACGCCATACCGCGTAGAACCCGCCATGCTTGCCAGGCATTTCCCAGCCGGCCATACCTTCGTCGACGAACGATGCGACCCACTTGATAACCTGCGAGTCCACGGTTGCGACGATGGACGAACCCGTCAGCTCGTCGACCCAATCGCTGAGCGCGCGGCGAAACGGCAGTTCAAGTTCCGCGGCCTCGTCATCTCCGTCGGCATCGTCATGCCCTGTGAAACGCGGATCGACCAGGTCCAGAGCAGACAGAATGCCGCGCCAGAGCTCACCCAGGTTGGCATCCGTGGAAGCTCCCTCACGCGGTTGCGACAGCACACCCTCTGTTGTGAACTGATACTCGAACAGAGCCGGCTCCAGCGCATCGATTCCGTTCAGCAAATGGATGCGTTGCACTTCAGCCGCGGTGATCTCGCCCGACGCGAGAGATATCGACGCCGCGTTCCTCAGACCGACACGCTCGAGCGCACGATCGACACTTCGTTCCGTGATGCGTCCCGATCTGAAGTTGTCGCGGTGCTCCTCGACGGGCAGATACGCGTCGGCTCCGAACAGATGCTTTGCCTCCCGCGCGGCCTCATCGAACGGGAGGTGCTCAAGCCCCATGATCGGATTGTGAGACACGAACCCTTTCATCGGCCAGAACTGAGAGACCGGCTGCGCGGCCTCTTCTATCTGCTGATGGAGTGTGCTCGTCTCGGCCATCGTGGATTCCTAGGCTTTTTGGGCGGCCAATGGATGATCCGAAAGCGGCCGATGATTCTCCAGACCGATAACGGCTAACTCGCGATCGTTCTCTTCGAACTCCTTCTTCAGGAGATCAAGGGCAGCCATAACCGTGTGATCAACAAATTTTGTGCCGGAGAGGTCAATAACGACCTTCTTCGCGGTCTGCGCGCTGATACGACGCTTGAGAGCAATCCAGGTGCTGAATACGGCTGACCTGTTGACGGTAATTTTCGCCTCATCGCCGCCACCGGCCGAAACCTCAATGTTGGACTTGAAGAGGGAGCCGAGAGGTGTGCCGTTCAATACATGAATGATCGCCTTCACCAGAATACCGATACCGATACCGACGAGGAGATCGGTAGCGAGAACACCAAGGATAGTCGAGATGAAAACAATGAGCTGCTCGCGTCCAACCTTGTACATGTGCATAAACTCGTGAGGCGATGCGAGACGGAAGCCCGTGAATACGAGCATCGCTGCAAGCGCCGCGAGCGGTATGCGATTGATCAAAGCCGGGACCAACGCTACGAAAATAAGCAGGAAGATACCGTGGAACATATTCGCGAACCGGGTACGCGCGCCGTTATCGATGTTGGCCTTGCTTCGTACAATCTCGGAGATCATCGGCAGGCCACCGATGAATGCGGCAATGGTATTGCCGATGCCAACGGCAAGGAGATCCTTGTCGAGGTTCGTCTTCCGGCGCCAGGGATCGATCTGATCGACAGCCTTCGCACTCAGTAGCGACTCAAGGCTTCCGATCAGCGAGAACATGATGATGTATTTGATTCCCACTGATGTGAAGACGCCGGAGAAGTCCGGAAAAGTCAGAGCGCTGAACATAGCGTTCGGCACGTTAACGAGGAAGTTCGGCCCGAGAGTATGGTCCTCACCACCGAACGAAATGATGTGCTCACGACCGATATCGAAGTACATGCCAAGCGGTACCGCAACCAGCAGCACGAGCATGGGCGCCGGGACGACCTTGAGCTTCGGGTTCTTGATGAGCGGGAACCCGAAAAGTATCACCAGGCTAAGCGCGCCGATCAGTGCAATAACCGGGTTCATATCCATGAAATAGCTCGGAATTGACGCGAGCCGCTCCAGTGGCGTACCGGTGGCCTGAACGCCAAGCATGATCGGAAGCTGGGACAGAATAATGATGACGCCGATCGAGGCTAACAAACCATGGACGGCTGACGTCGGAAAGAATTCGCCAAGAATTCCCGACTTGAAGACGCCGAAGAGTATCTGGATCACGCCGGCAGCTACACCGACGCCGAGCGCCAGTCTATAGGCCTGAAAATCGGCAGCAGCATCCGCGCCACCGGTAAAACCGAACTCGGTAACGCAACCAAGTGCGATAACGATGAGCCCGGCTGCCGGCCCCTTGATCGTCAGCTCGGAGTTGCTGATGAAGGCAGACAGTATTCCACCGACGATCGCCGTGAAGACGCCGGCAATTGCGGGATATCCGCAGGCCAGCGAGATCGCCAGACATAGCGGCAGTGCAATGAGAAACACCAGAAAGCCCGATAGTGCATCGGCTTTCCAATTTCGCCCAAGCCCCTCCAGCGTCCCCTGAGGAACATCGTTTGTAGCAGTAGTCATATCACCCTTCTTTTTTTTCTGGTTGATCGAGAGAGATCGATACCGAGTTAATCGGAAGCCCTAAGGCGCCGCGTAAACAGGCCCGATTGCGGGCCATTAACTGATTCTGGCACAGTCTGATCATCGCGCTCCCCTTTGAACGACCGATTGTGTTTGTGGTCGCCATTATCGCCAAACGCGCCGAACATCTTCAACGGCGCGGCTGAGTTCCTGAGCGTCTTCCGAACGGGAGTCCAGGAACCGCAGGGCGCCCAGAAGCCATCGGGCAAGACCAGGATTTGTCAGCGAGTAGTAGACACTTCGGCCCGATCGTCGCTGCCTGACCAGCTTAGCGTTCCGGAGAACGCTGAGATGCTGGGAAACCGTCGGCTGAGGCACGTCTAGAATATCCACAAGCGTATGCACGTCCAGCTCACCATGCTCGCCATGAGCTAGCTCCTCGACGATACGGATTCGACATTCATGGCCGACCGCTCGAAAGGTCTCCGCAATTTCTCTGGCTACAATAACCCGTGATGGCATTCATATATCCTAATATATACTTATGATGATTACACATCTCCAGCGCTACCGGCTCGCTTTGCGACAGGAAGCTATTGTGTGTTGGCCTGGCTGCCGAACGCAGCCGGCGAGTAGATCGCGATGTGTTCGGAATCCTCGAGCGCTTCGATACCGTGGAGAGCATACGACGGCACGATAATCAGCTCGCCCGCATGTAGCGTGTGTGCGACGCCCTCGACCGTTATCCGTTAGCTTCCGGACTGAATCAGCATGATTTGCTCATTGACATGGATATGGGGCTCCCGGTTCGTGCCCTCGGCCCAGCGTACGAGGTTCATGCCGACCAGATCGCCGATAAAACGCTTCAGTATCGGATGATCGTTCACTCGACCCTGCGATCTACCGCTGGCGCGAAACTCCCGTCGCCTGAAGATATCCGGGTGGATAGTTTGCTCGGAAGCGTCCAGAGAGAACGCGAAACCGTTTCTTAGCGTAACGTCGAACTCTGCGGCCAGATCTTCCGCCGCGCCGGGAAAGGGCATGTGGTCGGCTATCAGCAGCAGCCCTCCGCCGGCCTCAACAAAGCTGACGATCACCTGAACTTCTTCAGCGGTAAATGCGGACGACGTCGGCAACTCCCAGTTATTGACGTTCGTCTCGTGCAACGCGTTGGAGATGACGAGCACGTCAGCCGCTGAGAGAGACTCGTCGGATATCCCGGCGACATGCCGATCTACGCGGTAGCCATCCGCTTCAAGCACGTTCGCGAATGGTCTGTAACGCCCGTCCCTGGTGTGCAAGTTGTGATGGCCCTCGTCGATCAGTACCAGCGGACCGCTATCGGGGTCGTACAGGGGATTCTCAACGCTCGCCGTGAACGTGGTATTCGCGACCTGCTGAGCATGCAACGCCGTGTCAGGCGTCGCCAGGCAGAGAACGACTGCTAGCGCACTGATTAGGTTAAGCGCCGGTCGTATCATTGAATGCTTACGACACGATGTCCCGCGCTACTCTTCGAGCGAGCAGTCGTAGCGATCGACGACTTCGCCTGGCCGCCAGATCCAGCGGCCGTTCCAGACGTAGGGCTCGGTTAACGTCGCCGGATCGGTCACCGTCAGCTCATAAAGTATCGTCTCATCGCTATCAGTGAGCTCGAAACGCTCCTGGACTTCGACGGCCTCGGTCTGGCGAATGCCTAGTCGGTTGAAGTGAGGCCAGCTGATCCGTGTCGTCGTGACGACCAGCGTGTTGTCTTCCCAGCGACCGGTCGAGTAGCCCATATGAGTCGCCGGCTGAGCGGCGAGTGAACCACCCGCGAGATGAATCTCGCGTACGGCGTCGAACTCCTCGAAGCGTACTTCGATGATATCGCCGCGATCAATGAACTCCATCGGATAGGGATTCCCCATCAGCGGCGGCATGCCGGGCGGTTCACAGCGAAGGACGGGGTTGTCCTCGAGATCGTTCCAGCCGGCGGCCTGAGCAGCAGCGGCTGCCGTTACCGGATACTGATCCGGCGGGTGGAAGTACCACGTCCTCGCGTCGCGACTCCAGACACGGAAAATCCCGTCACCCTGAGCGGCCGCTACTTCAACCGGATCAAGAACACCGGATTCCGTTCCGATCGTTGTGCCGGTCCAATGCGGCTCTCGGCTGAACCCGGTCAGCAATTCAACGTCGCCCGGCAGCAAAACATGCTCGGCGTGCATATGCTGCTCTCGGTGAGACGACGTAAAGCCGGCGACACGCACACGCTCACCGACCCGAAGCTGCTCGCCGGTCACGCCGCGGCGATTCAGCGCGCTGACCGCAAGCGCTTCGAGATCCCAGATGACCTCAGCGCCGTTCTCATCGATCGTCGCCACCTCGAACGCGATATGTGGGTTACGCCACCGAGCGGATACGATCTCGCCCTCGATCTCGTGCAGCATCGATTGGTCGTACTCGGCATTGGAGTGGTGCGCCAGGGCCCCGCTGTATAGCGCGGCCAACAGCGCGCCCGTCAGAATATGCGTTAGGGCGTTCATCTTCATCATAGGTCTCCGACTACTGTGCCCGGTTCGGCAGCACCGCCGATACCGGTTTCGACGGTATACAAAGAGTCTATTCGAAATTCAGGGTCAGAGTAAAAAGCCCGATAGCACAGTGAGGTCCGGGGCGCCGGAACGCCGCCGGATTGCCACTGCAAAGAAACCGAAATATTCGTCGAGAATAATTGACGCACCTAGGGCATTCACGCGGAACCACGAAATGGCTCCCAGCAGGCTAAATACCGACAATCAACTTGATCCGGCGCGCGTCGTTGAAACGATCAGTCAACTATCACGCCGAATTCAGGAGCGATTCCCAGACGCCGGTCTGATTCAGGCCTGCGGTGAACTTCTTCGCTTGAGCAAAGAAACGGAGCTGCGCGCAATCTGGATTGGGCGCCCTCTGATAGGGATTCGTGTAGTCGCTGCGACGCTGATCACTCTTATTGCAGTCGGCCTGGTCGGTGGGTTTACCCAGGTGAACATGGGGTCGTCTGCTTTCGAGATCGTGCAATTCGCCACACTGACGAACGCCGTAATGAACAATATCGTGCTATTAGCAGCCGTAATCTTTTTTCTCGTAACAATCGAAACACGCGTCAAACGCCGGCGTGCCATGCTCGCTATCCATGAGCTGCGCTCGTTAGCGCACGTCGTTGATATGCATCAACTCACTAAGGACCCAGATCGATTGATTTTCCGCGGCGGAGACACGAAGTCATCGCCTGAGAATAGTATGGATATGTACGAGATGAGCCGTTACCTCGACTATTGCGGCGAAATGCTGTCTCTAATAGGAAAGATCGCATCTATTTACAGCCTGCATTGGCGCGATGAAACTGCACTTCGGGCGGTCAATGAAATAGAGCGACTAACTGCCGGGCTATCGCAGAAAATATTTCAGAAAATAATGATCCTTCACGGCACCCTTGGCGTCCGGCTGCAACCGCCGGCGGATCCGGCAATCTATCACTCTGGCGGTAGCCGAACCGAGTTAACTCAAGCGCAACGCAGCGATCCGTCGGCCGCCTGAAGGGGAGACTATTCCGAAATCTTGAGGGCTTTGAGCTGCGACGACGTTGCGTGAAAATGGTGGCCAGGGGGTGAATCGAACACCCGACACGCGGATTTTCAGTCCGCTGCTCTACCAACTGAGCTACCTGGCCGTTCCGGAGAGGCGGCTATTAGACCGGTCCGCTTCCACCGTAGTCAAGGCGCATCGCCGCGAGATCGGCATGATGGGCCCATTTTTGACAGTGCTTTGTGCTCTGGCTACCCTGAATAGCAGAACTCTGCCGCAGAGCCTAACTCCGAGACTGAAGCGCCAGCCGCCGAACGCACGCCATATGACCGTATCAGCAATTCAGTCGCCACAGCCCTCCGCTACTGAATCCGTCGCCGAGCGCTACCAGCGAATCCGCGAGCTGAGTATCGAGCTGATCGCGCCGCTGACGCCCGAGGATCAGGTCGTCCAGACTATTCCTGAGGTCAGCCCGACGAAGTGGCATCTGGCCCACGTCACGTGGTTCTTCGAGCAATTCTGCCTCGCGGAATTCATCAGCGACTACCAGAGCGTCGATGAGCAATATAACTATCTGTTCAATTCCTACTACTACACGGTCGGCGACATGCACGGTCGACCCACTCGCGGCCTCCTTAGCAGACCGTCGGTCGGCGAAGTGCTGGAGTACCGAAGGCGCGTCGACAACGCAATGCTCGAACTGATTACTCTCAACGGCGACGATCCCGCATTACTCGAGCGCGTCGAACTGGGGCTTAATCACGAACAGCAACACCAGGAGTTGCTGTTAACCGACATCAAGCATGTTTTCTTCTCGAACCCGCTTTCTCCGATCTACCGGGACCTGCCGCTTCCCGGCGCCTCGGCAGCGGCGACGGCGACGGCGACGGCGACGGCGACGGCGACGGCGGGTACCCTAACGCAGACCGGCGGAACCGTGAATATCGGCGCGACCGACACTGGCTTCTGCTTCGACAATGAGACGCCGCGGCACCAGACGCCGATCTCCACACACGAGCTCGGCCCGCGACTTGTTACCAACGGCGAGTATCGCAAGTTCGTGGACTCAGGCGGCTACCGTGAGCCGGCTCACTGGCTCTCCGACGGCTGGGCACATATTAATGAGCAGGGCTGGCAACGTCCGCTTTACTGGTCCGAGGACCTGAACCAGGAATTCACACTGGGCGGCTGGCGCGAGATCAATGAAGCGGCTCCCGTATGTCATGTCAGTCTCTACGAGGCGGATGCCTACGCTCGCTGGGCGGGCGCCCGACTGCCAAGCGAGGCGGAATGGGAGAATGCGGCATGCAAAATTGAACGCAGAGGCAATCTGCTCGAGTCGGGACTATTCCATCCTGAGCCGAGCCGCGAGCATCCCGGCATCACTCAGCTCTACGGTGACGTCTGGGAGTGGACGGCTTCCGCATACCAGCCCTACCCCGGATTCACGCCGCTCCCGGGCTCGCTCGGCGAATACAACGGCAAATTCATGTGCAACCAGACAGTCGTCAGAGGCGGATCCTGCGTAACGCAGACCGATCATATTCGCGCGACCTACCGTAGCTTCTTCTATCCCCACGACCGCTGGCAATTTCTCGGTTTTCGGCTTGCCCGAGACTGCTGAGCCCGGTCACGAGAATCGTCAATGGGCTCAGAGACAGCCGTGGCCACGGCCACGCAGGCTACTCGCGATGACCTCGTCGATGACGTCATCGCCGGGCTCTCCGCAAAGCAGAAATCGATCTCACCCCGATACTTCTACGATCAGGCCGGTTCAGAACTATTCGACCGGATACGCGACCTGCCGGAGTACTACCTGACTAGAACCGAGCAGCGGATCATGGAAGAGAATCTTCCAGAAATTGCGGAGCTGATCGGCGCACGCGCATCTGTCATTGAATTCGGTAGTGGCTCCAGCGCCAAGATCCGTGCATTGCTCGACCATTTGCAGGATCCAGCCGCCTACGTGCCCGTAGACGTCTCGGGCGACTATCTGCTGGAGATGGCAGATGAACTTGCGAGCGACTATCCGGGGCTGACAGTTAGACCAGTAGCGGCCGACTTCACCCGGCCATTCGACCTGCCGAAATTCGACAGTACTCCGGAGAAGAACGTTGTCTTCTGCCCGGGGTCGACGATCGGCAATCTCGAGGGTGACGAAGCCTTGAAGCTGCTTGGCGTCATGCGCGCCGCTGCGAAACCGGGTGGTGCACTGCTTATCGGCGTTGATCTGGTCAAGGATACTGAAATTATCCTGGCCGCCTACAACGACAGTCAGGGCTTGACCGCCGAGTTCAATCTCAATGTCCTCGGGCATCTGAATGGTCTACTGGGGGCGAACTTCGAACTAGAGCATTTTCGACATGAGGCGGTATACGACGCATCCGAGTGCCGAATCGAGATGCGCCTCGTCAGCACGCGACGACAGACGGTAACGCTGGCCGGCACGCAGATCGAATTCGACGCAGACGAATTCATTATTACCGAGTACTCGCACAAATACTCGCGCGAAGCGTTCAGCACCATGGCGGTTGATGCCGGGTTTTCACCGAGCCGAATATGGACTGACCCGGACGAGCTTTTCAGCGTGCACCACCTCACAGTGCCGGGCGCCACATCGAGCGGCTGAGGCCTACAAACTACCCGCGGGTCGCTTATGATTGTCGCTCAGACTGACTTGAAAGACGTGGTAATCAGATGAGCGACGAGAAGATCTACGCGATAGATCCGGCAATCTCCGAGAACGCCTGGGTCGACGGAGACCGCTACGGCGAACTCTACAGCGCCTCGATTGAGAACCCTGAGGCCTTCTGGGCCGAGCAGGCGAAGAGCCTCGAATGGATTACGCCATTCACCCAGGTCAAAGACACGTCGTACGCGGCTGACGATCTTCATATTCGCTGGTTCGCCGACGGCGAACTGAACGTCGCTGCGAACTGCCTCGATCGGCATCTCGCGGAGCTTGGCGAGCAGACCGCCATACTCTGGGAGGGAGACGACCCCGACGAGAGCAGTGCCATTACCTACCAGGACCTGTACGAGCGCGTCTGCCGTCTCGGCAACGCCCTGCGCTCGCTCGGTGTCAGCAAGGGCGACCGGATCACGATATACATGCCGATGATCCCGGAAGCCACGATCGCGATGCTGGCCTGCGCCAGAATCGGAGCGGTTCATTCCGTTGTCTTCGGCGGCTTCTCACCCGAAGCGCTGCGAGGAAGAATCGAGGGCTGCGACTCGAGCGTAGTTATCACGGCCGACGAGGGGCTACGCGGGGGCAAGGCGATCCCATTAAAGGCGAATGTGGACGCAGCACTCGACGGCTTGTCGACAGATCTCGTCGAGACGGTTGTCGTCGTGCGCCGTACCGGCGGCGAGATCGGCTGGACGGACAATCGCGACCACTGGTATCACAACATCACCGAAGCTGCTGACGCGGACTGCCCGCCGAGACCTTGAACGCCGAGGACCCGCTCTTCATTCTCTATACGTCAGGATCCACGGGCCAGCCGAAGGGTGTGCTGCACACCTCCGCCGGCTATCTGCTCTACGCCGCGATGACACACCGTTACGTATTCGACTACCACGACGGCGATATCTACTGGTGTACCGCAGACGTCGGTTGGGTAACGGGGCACAGCTATATCGTCTACGGTCCGCTCGCAAACGGCGCGACTACACTGATGTTCGAGGGCGTTCCGACCTACCCCGATTCCAGCCGCTTCTGGCAGGTTGTGGAAAAGCATCAGGTTAATATCTTCTACACCGCGCCAACGGCGATTCGCGCACTCATGCGCGACGGCAATGCTCCAGTTGAAAGCACATCGCGAGAGAGCCTGCGAATTCTCGGCACGGTCGGCGAACCGATCAATCCCGAGGCCTGGGAGTGGTACTACCACGTCGTCGGCAACGCGCGTTGTCCAATCGTGGATACCTGGTGGCAGACAGAAACCGGCGGAATACTGATTTCTCCTCTGCCCGGAGCAACCGCTCTAAAGCCGGGCTCCGCGACACGACCGTTCTTCGGGGTACAACCGGCGATCGTCGATCATGAGGGAACGATTCGCGAAGGCGAAGCCGTCGGCAACCTCGTCATGCTCGATAGCTGGCCGGGGCAGATGCGTACCGTCTACGGCGATCACCAGCGTTTCTTCGATACCTACTTTAGCCAGTTCCCGGGGAAGTACTTCACGGGGGACGGCGCCAGACGTGACGCGGATGGCTACTACTGGATTACCGGTCGCGTAGACGACGTCATCAACGTATCCGGACATCGCATGGGAACCGCGGAGGTGGAAAGCGCGCTGGTTGCGCACGCCAAAGTCGCGGAAGCCGCAGTCGTCGGCTACCCGCACGACATCAAGGGCCAGGGCATCTACGCCTATGTCACGCTGATCGCCGGTGAGCCGTCGAGTGACGAGTTGCGCGCTGAACTCATCAAGTGGGTGAGAAAGGAAATCGGTCCGATTGCCGCGCCGGACCTATTGCAATGGGCGCCTGGGTTACCAAAGACTCGCTCGGGGAAAATTATGCGGCGCATCCTGCGCAAGATCGCAGAGGACGACTACGGCGAGCTGGGCGATACGTCGACACTCTCAGATCCATCGGTCGTCGACGATCTAATCGACAACCGCATGAACAGATAGTCTATTTTTCGCCGACGAAATCGGGCGGAACTTCGGAACCCTCGCCGAAGAAGAACTTCTCCATCTCCTGCTCGAGAAACTCACGAGCTTTGGGCTCGATGGGCGTGAGCCGATATTCGTTAATCAGCATAGTCTGGTGCCCGAGCCAGCGCTGCCACGCAAGCTTCGAGACGTTGTCGAAGATTCGTTGACCGAGGTCACCGGGATAGGTCGGTCGATCGAGTCCCTCGGACTCGGTTCCCAACACAACGCAATTCACCATACGGGACATCCTACTCT
>JBJKYM010000030.1:0-19654 GCA_045561025.1 Candidatus Rariloculaceae bacterium | reverse complement strand
GGGAGAGATGCGGCTGGCTCTATTGCGAGCGTGATGGGCGGAAAGATCGTCGCTAGCGCCGTTTTTATTGATTTCGGAATCACCGACGCGATAACCGATATGCACCGGCAGTACGCAGCCAGCTTTGTGATCCCGATTGAGCCGCGTGAAGACGACCCTGCGGCGGCGGCAGCACAGGCATCGAGCGAACCGCGTAGTAACCTCTATTCGGACCTAGAGACCCTAGACGATCTCCGAGCGCGGGGGATACTCACAGAAGCCGAGTTTGAGACGGAGAAAGCACGACTTCTAGACGAGAACTAATCTCCGCCCCACCTCGTGTTCGCGTCCTTCGATCTCTCGGAGGGTGGTCTCGCTTCTATTCGGAAATTCTCTCGCGATCCTTGAAGCATTGCCTCCCGCACTTGGCCAAGGTCCGCTCCTGGCCGAAAGTCTCCGTTAAAGAATTTCTTAACTCTACGAATCTGAGCGTCCGGGATACCCCCAAACCGGACATTCGATGCTGGCGCTGTCTCTACGGTTGCGTCCCAACTATTACAGCTAGACCTTTTATTGTTTCTGCGTCTTGATCGGCACAACGTTGGCTGTGTCAGAACGGAGCACGGCGAGATAATCCGCCCACTGTTGCATCATCTCTCGGCGTTGAGGGAGTAGGTGCGAGCGGTTGTAGACGCCAGCAACTCCAGGCCTCGCATGTGCTAACTGAGTCTCGATAGCCTCAGCCGAATGACCAAGTTCGTGGAGTAGCGTACTCGCCGTGCTTCGGAAGCCGTGGGCCGTGTGGATGTTGCCGCTGTATCCCATCGTCTTAAGCGCTACTGAAAAGGCATTTTCGGACAGAGGCCGTCCTCGCCTTATGGATGGAAAAACTAGCTCGCCGTTGCCGGTCGATTCCTGTAATGCCTCAAGAACGCTCACGGCCTCATCACTTAGCGGAACAACATGCTCCTTTCTGAGCTTCATGCGGCTAGCCGGGACAACCCATTGGCTATTGTCGAGGCTAAACTCGGACCATCGAGCCTGTCGCAATTCGCCCGGTCTGACGAACGTCAGAGACAACAATTTTAGGCCTGCTACCGTTACAGGCTCTCCGTGGTATGCGTCGATATCCCGTAGCAGCTTACCCACGGCCTTGGGGTCGGTGAGCGCGGCCCTGCTCTTAGAAACAACGGGCGCTAGCGCCGCACGCAGTCCAGCCGTCGGATCGCTGGTGGCCTTACCTTCAGCTAGGGCGTACGAATAGATACGACGAGCCATACCCAGCGCTTTATGGGCAGTCTCGTTGCCGCTCTTCTTCTCGATTACCCTCAATACCGCCAGTAATTCAGGTGGCTCTACAGAGTTAATCGGACGATTCTTAAGGTCGGTATTGAGCTTATCGAGCAGCCTTTGATCTCTAACCCTAGTCGATTCAGCAATGATGGCGGAGTGCTTCTCGAAATATGCGGCGGCCACCAATCCGAACGTAGCCGCACTGGCGGATTTCTGTGCCTTTCGCTGTACGCTGGGATCTATTGGTGGATCAGCGGCCAGTAGCTTGCGAGCATCGTCCCGGCGTGCCCTCGCGTCCTTCAGGCTAACGTCTGGATATAGCCCCAGGCTCAGCGTCTTCTCAACCCCAGCAAAGCGATACCGGAACCACCACAACTTAGATCCAACTGGCTGAACAACCAACGTCAGCCCTGCACCGTCGGCCATCTTGTAGGCCTTATTCCGGGGCTTTGCGCCGTTGATGCTAATGGTGGTTAGCTTATTGGTACGTCTAGGTCCTGTTCGGGGCTTCGCTGAAGCGTCTTTCGCATTCATCTGTGGGTAATCTCCCTGTCAGAGAAAGAGCTTAGCCATAGGCTTCTCAGGTGATCTCAGAGGAAATTCTTGGCTGCCCAGGCAAGGAAATAGCTAATTACCCACTATATTACCCACAATAAACCTATGCTGCCCACGAACTTTCACGAACAATGGCGGGCTATAAACGGCTTATAATAGACGTTATAGGTGGTTTATCTGGTCGGGAGGGCGCGTAGGAATTCGGAAATTGGCTCCCCGGGCCGGACTCGAACCAGCGACAAGTTGATTAACAGTCAACCGCTCTACCAACTGAGCTACCGGGGAACCGCGCCGAACAATGGCTGGCGCATTCTGCGAGAACGCATTCGCCAAGTCAATAGTTCCTGCTTATTTATCTATATTTATCAATAAATTGAATAAATATATTGATAAATTACTTTCACTTCCTGATCCGCACTCTGCGCGAGGGTCCAGCCGACGAACAGCAACACCTTCTCATAAGAGAATTCGCAGAGCGATCAGGACATGAATTCTGCCATGCGTGCGAGGGCTTTTTCGAGTGTTTCGATATCGGCGGCGAACGATAGTCGCAGATGATCGTCCGCACCGAAAGCAGAACCCGGAACAACCGCTACACCGCAATCTGCCAACAGACGCTCACAGAATTCGACGTCATCGCCGATCTCCTTCATCGCAATCGCCTCTCCGATCTCAGGGAACGCATAAAAAGCACCGTCTGCCGGTCGGCAATTAAAACCCGGTAACGCATTGAGACCCGCGACGACGGCCACATGACGTTCCTTAAATACTGCACAGTTATCCGCAACGAGTTGCTGGTCGCCAGTCAGGGCCGCACGGGCGGCTGCCTGCGACACGCTCGATGCATTCGTCGTGCTCTGCGACTGGATCGTTGTCATCGCCTTGATGAGATCAACGGGCCCTGCCGCGTACCCCACACGCCAGCCGGTCATCGCGTAGCACTTCGAAACACCGTTAATTGTGAGCGTGCGGTCCTGAAAGTCCGGGCACGCCGTGAGGAAGCTGCAGAATGGCTCATCAGCCCAGTAAATATGCTCGTAGATGTCATCAACGATCACGAAAACATCAGGATGCTTGCGTAGCACCTCGCCGAGGGCCTGCCAGTCCGCCCGTGAATACGCCGCACCGGTCGGATTGCAGGGGCTATTGATAATCATTGCGCGAGTTTGCCCGGTGATCACCTGCTCGAGCTGCTCGGCGGTCATTCGAAAACCCTGCGTCGCATTCGTCGGCACGATCACAGGTTCTGCGTTCGTCAGTCGCACCATATCGGGGAAGGAGACCCAGTAGGGCGCTGGGATAATGACTTCGTCACCCAACTCCAACAGCGCCTGGCAGGCGTTGTAACAGGACTGTTTGCCGCCGTTCGATACGAGGATCTCGTCGAGGGCGAAGTCGAGGTTATTGTCGCGTCGAAACTTCTCGCTAATTGCGGCTTTCAGGGAGCGTACGCCGTCGACCGCCGTGTACTTCGTCTCGCCACCGTATATCGCGTCGCAAGCCGCTTCGCAGACGTGCGGGGGAGTAGGGAAGTCCGGTTCACCGACACTGAGGGCAATGATATCCTTGCCATCCTCACGAAGCCGTCCGGCCAACGCCGTGATCGACACGGTAGGCGACGGACGGATTCTCTGGACACGTTGGGCCAGACGGAGAGTCATACAGCAGGACCTTCAATATCGGCGATTGGCGGTCTATCTTAAAGCGCCGCCACACTTCGTCCAAACATTTAAATTCTCCGCAGATGCCCGACAACCTCTTCGAACTACAGGCTGACTTCAAACCTGCCGGCGACCAGCCGTCGGCAATCCGGAAACTAGTTGAAGGCATCGAAGACGGCTTCGCGAAGCAAACACTGCTCGGCGTCACGGGATCGGGCAAAACCTACACGATGGCGAACATCATCGCGCAGCTAAAGCGGCCGACGATCATCCTCGCACACAACAAAACGCTCGCAGCACAGCTCTATGGCGAGATGCGTGAGTTCTTTCCGAAGAATTCGGTCGAGTACTTCGTCTCCTATTACGACTACTACCAGCCGGAGGCCTATGTCCCATCATCGGATACCTATATAGAGAAGGATGCGTCGATTAATGACCATATCGAGCAGATGCGGTTGTCGGCAACGAAAGCACTGCTGGAGCGATCTGACACAATCATCGTCGCGACAGTTTCAGCTATTTACGGATTGGGCAATCCAGAGGCCTACCACGGCATGGTGCTGCACCTCGTGCGGAGCGACACCATCGATCAGCGTGAGATTCTCCGCCGCCTGGCTGAACTGCAATACACGCGAAACCCGATGGATCTCGCGCAGGGGACCTACCGCGTTCGCGGCGACGTCATCGATATCTTTCCGGCCGAATCCGAAAAGGAAGCCGTCCGTGTCGAGCTATTCGACCAGGAGATCGAGGGGATCAGCTACTTCGATCCGTTGACGGGCGAAGTCACACGTAAAGTACCGCGGGCCACAATCTATCCGAAGACGCACTACGTCACACCACGAGAGGTTCTCTTAGGCGCCGTAGAGCATATTCGTACGGAACTGGGTACCAGGTTGAAGGAGCTGCGGTCGAATAACAAACTCGTCGAAGCACAACGGCTGGAGCAACGGACCCGGTTCGACATCGAGATGATCGTCGAGATCGGCTACTGCTCGGGGATCGAGAACTATTCCCGTTACCTTTCCAAACGAAAGCCCGGCGAACCGCCACCGACGCTGTTCGACTATCTGCCCGACGACGCACTGCTATTCGTCGATGAGAGCCACGCGACGATTCCACAACTCGGGGGCATGTATCGGGGCGATCGATCCAGGAAGGAGACGCTTGTCGAGTACGGATTCCGCCTTCCATCGGCGCTCGACAACCGGCCATTGCGGTTCGACGAATACGAACGCCTCGCGCCACAGACAATATTCGTGTCGGCAACGCCGCGCCCCTACGAACATGATCACTCGGATCAGATCGTCGAGCAGGTCGTGCGGCCCACAGGCCTCGTCGACCCGGAGGTCGAGATTCGACCGGCCGGTACCCAGGTTGACGATGTGCTGTCGGAGATCACCGCGCGAGCGGCCGCCGACGAGCGCGTTCTGATCACGACACTGACAAAGCGAATGGCCGAGGATCTCACCGACTATCTCCAGGAACATGGTATCCGTGTTCGCTATCTCCATTCGGATATCGACACAGTCGAGCGAACAGAGATCATCCGCGATCTGCGCCTCGGGGAGTTTGACGTGCTCGTCGGGATCAATCTGCTGCGCGAGGGGCTCGATATGCCCGAGGTATCGCTCGTCGCGATCTTCGATGCTGATAAAGAAGGTTTTCTGCGCTCCGAGGGCGCATTGATCCAGACCATCGGCCGGGCGGCGAGAAATTTGCGCGGCAAAGCCATTCTCTATGCGGATCGATTGACGGGCTCTATGGAGCGCGCCATTGACGAAACTGACCGCCGGCGAAAAAGGCAGATCAGCTACAACGAGGAGCATGGAATCAAGCCGCAGACGATCGTCAAGAACGTCCAGGACATCATGGAAGGTGCGCGGCCGCAGCGGAGAGGCCGGCAGAAGCGCCGCAGCCGGGATACCGAAACGTATCACCATTTGACACCGGAGCGGGTCGCCCGGCGTATCGAGTTACTCGAGAAAACCATGTACCAGCACGCCCGCGACCTGGAGTTCGAGAAGGCAGCGCAGGTCAGGGATGAGATCGCTCAGGTTCGCCAGGAAGTCCTCGGGCTGCCCGCCGAGCCCGCCGCCAAATAGAAAATTTCGTGAATCACTTGAGTTTCCCTACTAGAACTAGGTATCGTTGCGGCCGATTCAGGCGCGTAGCTCAGCGGTAGAGCACCTCGGTGACATCGAGGGGGTCGGTGGTTCGATCCCACTCGCGCCTACCATCCTTTCCAGTCGGCGCGCCGGGAAACCTAGGATATTCAAGGCGTTTGCTCGCGAAGAACCCTTGTGTCACTCCGAAGGCGGGCTTACAATCGCGCTTCGTCCGCTCGGGCCGCTTCGTCCGCTCGGGCAGTGTCCCGGATGGCGGAGGAGCTTGAAAAGACGGCCGTCGGCACGCGCACAACGTGGCAAAGGCGCCACGAACGACGTGAGTCGCGGCCGCTGTGCATTACGAGACCGAAATTAGAAGGAGCCAAGTATCGTTCACGCTAAGCGTGTAAGACGCAATGAAGAAATCACAACGCCCGACGTCCGCGTTATCAGTGCGACGGGAGAGCAGGTCGGGGTGATGCCGATTGAAGAAGCCTTGGACCAAGCCAAAACCGTGAGTCTGGATCTGGTAGAAGTGGCACCGAATTCCGTGCCACCCGTATGCCGGGTTATGGACTATGGGAAGTTCGTGTTCGAGCAAAGCAAGAAGGCACAGTCTGCGCGGCGCAAACAGAAGCAGATACATGTAAAGGAAATTAAGTTCCGTCCCGGAACCGAAGAGGGCGATTACCAGATCAAACTGCGTAATCTGATCAAATTCCTCGAGGCCGGTGACAAAACGAAGGTAACACTGAGGTTTCGCGGTAGAGAGATGGCACATCAGGAGGTCGGGGCCGATTTGCTGAAGCGAGTTCGGGGAGACCTCGAGGAATATGGCGTCGTCGAACAGCTACCGCAGCTCGAAGGCCGACAAATGATCATGATCCTGGCGCCGAGAAAGCGGCAGCCCGGATAGACAGCAGTACATCAGAAGCGTTCTGTCAGGTGTAGGCGAACAGGTCGCCTTACACAGGACAGGGCCGCCCGACAGGTCTCAGGCAACACTTGCTCGGGCTACAGACCAGGAGATAGACATGCCGAAGCTTAAAAGCAATCGCGGTGCCGCGAAGCGGTTCTCGCGCACGGGAAAGGGTGGCTACAAACGCGGCCAGTCCTTCCGAAGCCATATTCTGACGAAGAAAAGTCCGAAGAGAAAACGGCAGCTGAACTCAACGCTTCAGGTCGCTGACGCTGATGTCAAAGCCGTTCGCAAATTACTGCCCTATAGCTGAGGACATACAATGGCCAGAGTAAAACGTGGTGTAGTTGCTAAAGCTCGTCATAAGAAGGTTCTCGACCAGGCGAAGGGCTATTACGGTGCCCGTCGAAAAATCTACAAAGTCGCCAAGCAGGCAGTAATAAAGGCAGGCCAGTACGCCTATCGCGATCGCCGCCAGAGAAAACGCCAGTTTCGCGCGCTTTGGATTACCCGAATCAACGCGGCGGCGCGGCTGCACGGTCTGTCCTATAGCCGGCTCATTCACGGGCTGAATCTCGCCGAAATCGAGATTGACCGAAAAGTCCTGGCGGATATCGCGGTTCACGACCAGGAAGCATTCGCCGCGATCGCAGAGGCTGCGAAAGAATCTCTCGCTACCTAGATCCGTACGGATCCGGGTAGGGTAATTCCCCGTGAGCCAGATAGCTCAACTGCTTGAGCAAGCGCAATCCGCCGTCGAAGAAGCGACTGCGCTGGATGCGCTCGACGCCGTGCGCGTCAAATACCTGGGCAAGAAAGGCCTCCTGACGGCCCAACTCAAGGAGTTGGGTAAGCTCCCCGCAGAAAAACGCCCCGCGGCGGGGCAGGTCATCAATGAAGCCAAACAGGCCCTCACCGGCTCGATCACGACGCGACAGACCGAGCTCGAGCGAGATCGCATTAAAGCAGAGCTCGCCGCCGACGCGCTCGACGTAACGCTGCCCGGCCGCGGTCGTTCTGCCGGTACGCTTCATCCCGTCACGCGTACGATTCGCCGCATGCAGCGAATTTTCGTCCAGGCCGGATTCGAGGTGCACACCGGTCCGGAGGTTGAGGACGAGTTTCACAACTTTTCAGCGTTGAATATCCCCGAAAATCATCCTGCTCGCGCGATGCATGACACGTTCTACCTGGAATCCGGGCTGTTGCTTCGAACGCATACCTCTCCGGTCCAGATACGCGCGATGGAAGAACATGGTGTCCCGATACGTCTGATCGCCCCCGGGCGCGCGTATCGCTGCGATTCGGACCTGACACATACGCCGATGTTCAACCAAATCGAGGTCCTGGCCGTCGACCGGGGCATCAGCTTCGCCAACCTGAAGTCCTTTCTCTACCAGTTCCTCTCCAATTTCTTCGAGCGGGACGTCGAGTTACGGTTTCGGCCGTCCTATTTCCCGTTCACGGAGCCGTCGGCTGAGGTCGACGTACTCTCGGAATCGGGCCAGTGGCTCGAGATTCTCGGCTGCGGCATGGTGCATCCGAACGTACTCAAAGGCGTTGGCGTCGATCCGGAGGAATTTACCGGCTACGCGCTCGGCTTCGGCGTGGAGCGCCTGGCCATGCTGCGCTATGGGATCAATGACCTCCGACTCTTCTTTGAGAACGATTTACGCTTCCTCGAGCAATTTCCATGAGTAGCCAGCCATGCAGATAAACGTCGACTGGCTCAGGGAATGGGTGGATATCCAGCTCAGCCCGGCTGATCTCGCGGAGCGCCTGACAATCGCGGGCCATGAGGTCGAATCGGTAGAGGCGGTCGCAGTACCCCTCGACGGCCTCGTTGTAGGCGAAATCGCCTCTGTGGAACCGCATCCTGATGCTGATCGGCTGGTCGTTTGTCAGGTAAACGACGGAAGCGACGAGCATACGGTCGTCTGTGGCGCACCGAATGCCAGGGCAGGGCTCAAGGCACCGTTCGCGCCGGTCGGTGCCACGCTACCCGGCGGCCTGAAGATCAAGAAGGCCAAACTCCGAGGCGTGGCGTCCCATGGGATGCTTTGTTCCGGAAAGGAACTCGGTCTGGGCGAGGACGCGGGCGGGCTGCTCGAGTTGGCCGACGATGCGCCCAACGGGCAGCAGATTAACGACTACCTGCGGCTGGATGATGCGATTCTCGATATCGATCTCACGCCGAATCGTGGCGATTGCTTCAGCGTTCTCGGTATTGCCCGGGAGATCGCGGCAACGCAGGAACTGGCGCTCGCAGAGACGCCCGGGACGAATATTGCGGAGCAAAGCTCCGACACCTTCCCGGTCCGGCTTGAAGCTTCTGACGGCTGTCCCCGATTCTGCGGACGCGTGATTCGCAACATCTCGACCTCGGCGTTGTCACCACTCTGGATGACGGAGCGATTGCGTCGTGCGGGCATACGGGCCATACACCCGGTCGTCGACGTAACCAACTATGTGATGCTCGAACTCGGTCAGCCTTTGCACAGTTATGACCTCGATAAACTCGATAGCGAGATCGTCGTTCGGCTCGCGCGTGAGTCAGAAAAGCTGACGCTACTCGACGGTCGAGAGATCAATCTGCAACCGGACGTGATGGTAATTACCGACCAATCCGGACCCGTCGGTCTCGCGGGAATCATTGGTGGAGACAGCACCGCGGTCGATGACAATTCGCAAAATATTTTTCTCGAAGCGGCATTCTTCTCGCCTGGTGCGATGGCCGGAAGAGCGCGACGTTTTAGATTACATACGGACGCTTCGATGCGATTCGAACGCGGTGTCGATCCCGAACATCAGGCGCGCGCGATCGATCGTGCAACAACATTGCTACTGGATATTGTTGGCGGCGAAGCAGGTCCGTTAACAGAGGAGATACTGAGCGAACACCTACCCGAAAGATCGGAAATAACGCTGCGACACGAACGATTGCAATCTGTACTCGGTCTAGACGTAACTTCGGACAAAATCGAAGCGGCATTACAGACTCTCGGCATGCATATCAGCTCGCAGGAAGGCGACTGGCTCGTTACACCACCTAATTTTCGTTTCGATCTGCGAATTGAAGAAGACCTGATCGAAGAAGTTGCGCGCATGATCGGCTACGACAACATACCGATCACACCGGAACTTAGCCGCGGTATTCTTGGGATGGCGACAGAAGAAACAGTTACAGAAGATCGTCTCGCAGATCTTCTCGCGGCGCGTGGATACTCCGAGATAATCTCCTACAGCTTCGTCGATGAAGAACTCGAAAACATTATTAATCCGGGTACGGAAATCGTGCGGCTCGCGAATCCGATCTCGAATGAGTTAAGCGTATTGAGACGCTCGGTGTGGCCCGGTCTGCTGAAGACTGCGAGCCAAAACCTGAGTCGCCAGCAATCGCGAATGCAGCTTTTCGAGATTGGCAAACAGTTCCTCGCGGATGACGGTAAAGTTGCCGAAACGCTAGTGTTGGCAGGGCTTGTAGCCGGACCGAAGTCTCCCGAACAATGGGATATCCCATCCGAATCGAGCGACTTCTTTGATGTCAAAGCGGACGTCGAATCGATCTTCCAATTCACCGGAAAATCAAGCGACCTTCGCTTCATTGCTGCTGAGCATCCGGCACTTCGACCGGGACAAACGGCGCGCGTTGAACTTGCGGGGAAAGGTATAGGCTGGCTCGGTAGCTTACATCCTGTACTCGAAAAACAACTCGAGCTTCGAACGAACGTCGTACTGTTTTCGCTTCGTCTCGCTGATACGTTGCAGTCAGCAATTCCAGCCTATCAGCCCTATTCGAAATTCCCATTCGTAAGACGGGATCTTGCAATCCTGGTTGAGGAAAATATCTCAGTCGACCAAATCGTCGACTGTGTCCGCGAGAACGCCGGCGCGATGTTACAGAACGTCATCATCTTCGATGTCTACCGTGGCAAAGGGATAGATTCAAGGCTAAAAAGCATCGCCTTGGGGTTGATTTTGCAAGATACATCCCGCACGCTTACTGACGTAGATGCAGACGAAACAGTCGCTTCTGTAGCGGGACATCTGGGGCGGGCGCTCGGGGCCACAATAAGAACTTAAACTAACGTAGACCCAATATGGCACTCACCAAAGCTGATATGGCTGAGTCACTTTTTAACGAACTCGGTCTGAATAAGCGTGAAGCTCGCGAGCTGGTCGACTTCTTTTATGAAGACCTGCGCGCGGCGCTGGCATCAGGGGAGCAGGTCAAACTTTCCGGATTTGGAAACTTTGATCTACGTGATAAGAATCAACGCCCAGGACGCAACCCGAAGACGGGGGAAGAAATTCCGATTACCGCACGGCGAGTTGTGACATTTAGACCAGGACAAAAATTAAAGGCACGAGTAGAGGCCTATGCTGGAACCCGGGAATAACGACGAGCTACCTCCTATCCCAGGGAAGCGCTATTTCACGATTGGTGAAGTAAGCGATCTCTGTGGAGTAAAGCCCCATGTCCTCCGATATTGGGAGCAGGAGTTTCCGCAACTGAAGCCGGTAAAGCGACGCGGTAACCGCCGCTATTACCAGCGCCAGGATGTGCTCATCATTCGCCAGATCCGAAGCCTGCTATATGAGGACGGCTTCACCATAGGCGGCGCGCGGCAGAAGCTCACGGGCGACGAAGCGCGGAACGATACAAGCCAAAGTCAGCAGATCATCAAGCAGGTCCGCGTAGAACTCGAGGATATTCTCAAACTGCTTCGGCGTTAGCCGACCCTCCCAATTAACCGCCCCGGAACCAGCGGTTTTAGTTACACTTGCAACCCCGGTCGGGGCGTGGCGCAGTCTGGTAGCGCACTTGCATGGGGTGCAAGGGGTCGAAGGTTCGAATCCTTTCGCCCCGACCAATTAAATTCAGAGCTATGTGATTATGAGTATTGCCAATCTCAGTAACGTCCTGAAAATCTTCGGCGGCAGCGATATCAGCCCTGAAGAGGAAAGCACTCTCTTTCGTGAGGTGCTGCTGATGACGCTCTCGCGCGCATCAAGCTCGGATTCGAATACTCATCCGGTCGAAGTCGAGACCGTACAGAAGATCATTGAGAAAGCCACCGGCGAAGAGATCAGCACCGCAGATATCCGCGTTGCCGCTGCCTCGGAGCTCTATGAGAAGGCGCCGCTGGAGAAATATCTCTCCACCTGCGGGCAGAAGCTAAACTCGACAAGCCGTGCGGTAACCGTGAAGGCCCTGGCGATGGTCATCAAGAGCGATACGCAGGTCACGTCTCGCGAGATCGACTTTTTTAACATGGTCGCGGCTGCGCTGGCCGTAACCCCCGCGGAAATCGCCGGGCTGGTCGCCGACTAGCCGAATCCGGCCACCCCCACGAAATAGCTCGCGATGCGCAGGCCACTAAAGACAGTTTCGCGTTGGTCCGCTACGGCGAACCTTCTGGTTGCAGCGTTTTTCTCCCAATCTGGTCTCGCAGAGACCATCGCCATCATTGGCACGGGTGACGTTGCCGCCGCCCTGGGGCCCGAATTCGCGGCCCTTGGACACGAAATCGTCTATGGCTCGCGCAACCCGGACCGGGACGACGTCCGCGATCTCGTAGCCCTAACCGGTAGCTCAGCGTCGGCCAGCGGGCAGTTCGATGCGGCACAGCAGGGGCAAATCGTCATTCTGGCCGTGCCATGGGATGCGATAGAGGCCGTCATCAACAATCTCGGCGATCTGTCAGGAAAAATCATCATGGACCCGACCAATCCTCGCATTGTTGGCGAGGACGGCCTCAGGGACTATGCCGTGACAACCTCGAACGGCGAACGGATTCAGAACTGGGCACCGAACGCCCATGTCGTTAAGGCGTTTAACACGATGACCTGGGAGACCATGGTCGATCCGGACTCAACCGGCGGGCCCGTTACCGTGCCGATCGTTGGCAACAACGACGAAGCAAAGGCGGTCATCGCGAGTCTGATCTCAGGGTTAGGGCTGGAGCCGATCGATCTCGGACCGATCCGCTACGCCCACGTCCTCGAGGGTATGTACCACCTCTGGGGCAATGCGATCACGCTCGGACGTCGGTTCAACTACCATCTCCGACTCGCGCCGGCCGAATAACGGTCTTTTCACCCGGCGCCGCAGCCGACGCGCCATTTCGCCTCTCCGCGCGAACGACTAGAACTTTTTTATCCTTTTAAAACAACTAATTAAATCTCTTTTCTTAAGTTATATACCAACTATTGCACCGCTGTTCTGAAATCGGCCAGACCGTATTATGTTAAGCCGCAATTGCCATAACCCGGATGGCGGGGCAATATGGTGACTGTCCTGATGCCCGCGCGATTCGAAAGCCGGGATACTGTGTAAAACAAGAACTAACGGGCTATATCTCGCATGTTTCTAGATTATTACAAGCTTGAGATGAATCCCTTCGCGACGAGGCAGGTTCGGCCGCGTCTGGAATCACACTCGAGCCGCCACGGACTACTTCGCCTTGAAAAGCTTCTGGACGGCCAGATCCACTGTCTCTTCCTGAGCGGACCCGCCAATGTCGGTAAATCCACGCTCGCAGATCGGCGTCTTCGCGATCTGGAAGAAGGTACGCTGAGTCTGATTGGCCCAACGGTTCGCGAGCCGGAAGCCTTCCTGCTCAAGATCCTCAGCGACCTCGGCCTGCAGGCGATCGAAGCCAGCACTGCTGAGCTCAGAAATATTCTTCAGGTCTATCTGCAACACCAGGCCGCCAACGGTCGCCGATCGGTGCTGGTCATCGATGGTCTCGAGCGCATCGCTGCGCCCGTACTCCGGGAACTCGAGTGGCTCATGGATCTGCGCTTCCGCAACCTGTCGGTCATTCACTTCGTCCTGCTAACGCGAAGCGAGAATATCGTCAGCGACCTGATGCCGACCGACAAGGGTGGCCAGCTGGCGCCGTTCGTTCACCAGCGCTTGACAGGGTTCAGTCTCGAAGAAACCCGAGTTTACCTTTCAGCCTGTTTCGAAAGCGTGGGCTGCTCGGACATCGATGGAATGTTTCCTCATGACGTCGTCGTCGATATCCAGGCGTTCACACGCGGGATCGTCGGCGATGTCAATGCGCTTTGTTTCGAAGTACTGAACGTTCTTGCGAAGCAGTACGAAGGTAGCGAGGAGCTTCCGGTCGTCTCCCGCGATATGTTCAGGGACGCTGGCAAAAAGCTGCACCTGAATTACGACGCGACCGCCTGGGATTTCATGGAGGAAGCGCTTTCACCCGAATCCGTGCATCAATTCAAGGTTCAGGACCTGCAGATAGAGGCGGCACGACTCTTCGTCTCCAGTAAGGGCCGCGTGGTAGCGGAAGTCTCCCTGGATAGGCCGCGCATGATCCTGGGTCGCGATGATGATTGCGATATCAGCCTCGACAGCAGCTATGTCAGCCGTTATCAGAACTTGTTTATGGAGACGGAAGACGGCTGGATGCTGATCGACCTGAATAGCACTAATGGTTGCTACGTTAATGGAAACCGCGTGCGCGAACATCGTCTTCAGGATGGCGACATCATCGCCGTCGGTCACCATCAACTAAGCTTCATCGGTACATCCAGCACTATCCCGTCGCTGCGGGAACTCAACACCTCCGCTCTTCCGGAGTCGTTTGAGGTCTCTCCCTCTTCGGCGGATACGCTCGTGCGCCCCGGACCTGTTCGGGATCCCGCAGAGTCCTAGAGACGCCCTGGAGAGCAAACGTTACAGGTAGTCGTAGTGATCGGCCGCCATCTCCCCCGCGGCCAACGTCCGGTCCTCAATGCCCAGCAGGATAGCGTCGGCATGCTGCCGGTAAATATTGACCTTCGCGTTGAAGACATTTCTCGAGATCCCGTGCTTATCGTGTATCGCGATACGACGCACGCTGAAACCACCCGTCTCGAGCGGCGCTCCGGTCAGATAGCACTTAATCGCACCGATCTTCTCTCCCGATAGCTCCAGCCCACTCAGCTGTTCCAGGCTCTCGGTCGCCCTGACAACGAACTCGAGTGAACCCAGCAATGACTCATCGGTCGATGGATCGTTTCGACGCAGCAGCTCAGGCGAGAACTCGCCGACAAGAATCTGCCCCGGTAGCGCCCGATCAATCATCCGAGCGAGTTCAACCGTTACATCGCCGACAATATAGTTGTACACCGTCGGGTTAAGGCCTTCGGCCTGGTGAAACTCATAGCAGCTACCGATATGAAATCCGGCTCTCAGTTTGGGAACGGTATTTCTCGCGCCTTTCCTTCGCGCAATAGCGTTGTCGGCCAACACAAGGTGCATGAAGTGGTAGAGGTTGATATCGGCATTCAGTCCCAGATCGCGGTTCCAGAGATAAAAACCGTCCCCGGTCGTCGAACGCCCGAAATCGATGCCGATCTCTTTGCCGAGCAATTTACTCTGCGCCGAATTTACGGAGTAGGAGAGGCTGTTGAGCTGCGTCATCTGCTCAAATGGCGTCAGCAGGCTGAAGCCGACGATATCGAACAACGCGACTGCACGGTTCGCGACATAGCTGATGCTATATCGCTTAATCATCTGCTCAATGAGTTCGGACTCACGGCCATCATCGGTCAAGCGAGTCCGTAACGGCAGAAATAGCTTCTCGATCCCCAGCAATGTCGCAACGTTGTGCATCTGCCGCGGTGTCAGACATCGACGGCCGGATATCAGCGTCTTGAAGAAGTCCTCGGAAGGACTATGCGTGCGATCCGTGTCGATTCGCGCACTCGCGCCCTCATCTGCATAGGTCGCAACTGAATAGTGCGGCACCATCAGTACGGCGATCCCTTCACCTTCCGGGCACCAGTTCAGAATAACGTTCTGACCAAGCCCCCACAGCTCGTGCAGGCAGCTGTCCAGATAGATGAGATTCCCGCGCTGCAGCAGCGTCATCTCATCTATCAATTCTCCGGCAGCACCCAGATAAGAGCCCGTATTGGTATTACCGAAAAGTCCCGAAGCGGAAGAGCTCATAGGCGAAGTCGTCACAGCTGGCCGGGTGGTACTATACGGGATTACTCGCGAAAAACCCGATAGACGTTAGGACGCCGACCGTTGAGCAAGAATAAAGAAGTTGACCCGCGCGAACACTCGCGAGTCGTAGTTGATGGTCTCGAGCAGGCACCGAGCCGGGCGATGCTGCGCGCAGTCGGTTTCACCGAGGAAGATTTCTCCAAACCGCAGGTCGGCATTGCGTCGACTGGCAGCATGGTCACACCCTGCAATATGCATCTCGATGGCCTTGCGAAAGTAGCGGCCGAAGGCGCGGACACAGCCGGCGGCAAAAGCGTCATTTTTAATACGATCACGGTCTCGGATGGTATCTCCATGGGCACCGCAGGCATGCGTTATTCGCTCGTATCCCGGGAGGTCATTGCAGACTCGATCGAAGCCGTTGTCGCGGGGGAAGGATTCGATGGCGTCGTAACGGTCGGTGGCTGCGATAAGAATATGCCGGGTTGCGTCATGGCGATGGCGCGTCTCGACCGTCCCTCCGTGTTTGTCTATGGCGGTACTATTCAGCCCGGACCGAAGCATCGCGACATCGTCTCGGTCTTCGAAGCAGTGGGCGGTGTCGCCGCAGGTACCGTCAGCGAATCGGAGCTTCAGGAAGTCGAGGCAACGGCAATTCCGGGCCCGGGCTCCTGCGCCGGAATGTATACGGCCAATACCATGGCATCCGCGATCGAAGCGATGGGGCTCAGCCTCGCGAACAGCTCCGCACAGGAAGCCGTATCCGATGCCAAGCGCGAAGATTGCGCACTGGCCGGAAAGGCAGTCATGAATCTTATTCAACGCGGAATAAAGCCCTCCGACATACTATCCAAAGAGGCCTTCGAGAACGCGATCACGGTAGTCATCGCACTTGGCGGCTCAACGAATGCCGTGTTGCACCTGATCGCCATGGCGAGCGACGCGCAGATCGACCTGAGCCTGGACGACTTCACTCGCATCGGCGCGCGCGTACCTGTTGTCGGTGACCTGCGACCGAGCGGCCGCTACATGATGTCGGAGCTGATCCGTATCGGTGGCATTCAACCACTAATGAAGATCCTGCTCGATGCAGGGCTACTGCATGGCGATTGCATGACGGTCACGAGCAGTACGCTGGCGGAAAATCTCGCATACGTCGCTCCTTATCCGGAAGGACAGGACATCATTCGTTCGCTCGAGAATCCGATCAAAGCCGACAGCCATCTCGCAATACTGTATGGGAATCTGGCACCGGAAGGCGCTGTCGCAAAGATATCGGGTAAAGAAGGTACCCAGTTCACAGGTAACGCCCGCGTGTTCCACTCCGAGGAGCTGGCACTGGAAGCGATCCTCGATGGCACCGTCGTAGCAGGCGATGTCATCGTCATACGCTACGAAGGCCCGAAAGGCGGCCCCGGCATGCGTGAAATGCTGAGTCCGACAGGTGCGATCATTGGTCGCGGTCTCGGTGACAAAGTTGCACTGATAACAGACGGGCGTTTCTCCGGAGGTAGCCACGGTTTCGTCGTTGGTCACGTGACACCGGAGGCGGCTGTCGGTGGTCCCATTGCACTCGTAGAAGACGGCGACAAAATAACGATCGACAGCCAGTCGAAATGCATCGATGTTCAGTTGTCCGAAGCAGAACTGAACGCCCGCCGGAAGGCCTGGGAACCACCGGAGCCGAAAGCCACCCGCGGTCTTCTTGCGAAGTATGCTCGTCTGGTCAGCTCCGCGTCGGCAGGAGCGGTCACCGACCGAGTCTGACCCTGGTACCTTGACGCCGGAGTAAGTTAGCTTTAAGTTGCGCGCCATGAACGACATCGGCAAAAAACAGAAAGCCGTTCGGATGGTCATGCGTAAGCCGACCATCAGCGGGGTTTTGCCCATGTGGTAGCGTTTTTCGCGCCATGGTCATTAGAAAAACCCGCTGAGGAGACTCATAGCGGGTTTTTTTTTGAAGGAGCTCAGGTTAGATGAATGACAGGGTACACGCCGATCTCGGAGTGGCCGACGTAGATACACCGTTCCCCGAGTCACCCTTTGTGGTGATGAAGTTCGGGGGACGAAGTGTCACTACAGCCCGGAACTGGGAGACGATCGCAGACCTTGTCCAGCAGCGGCTCGATGAAGGCGCGATTCCCGTTGTCGTCCACTCGGCGCTCGCGGGCGTGTCCAATTCGCTTGAAGGGCTGCTGACAATCGCAGCAGCCGCGGATATCGCGACAGAGATCGCGGAGATTCAACAGCGTCACATCGATCTCGCCCTCGAACTCGGCCTCGCCCCGGAGTTACTGGAATCTGAATTTCAGAACCTGCAGCAGCTAATCGATGGCGTCCGTCTGGTCGGTGAGGTTAGCCCGCGCGTTCACGCACGCGTCATGGCGACGGGGGAACTTGCAGCGACGACGCTTGGAGCAGCCTTCCTGAAGAGCAAAGGCCTGCCGGCCGTATGGCGGGACGCACGCGAGCTCCTGGAGAGCACGACGCAACGCGACCAGACTGAACGCTCGCGAATTCTTGCCGCGAACTGCGACTACCTGCCGCGGAACGAACTCCAGGCGAAGCTTGCGAGTTCAGACGAATTCGTCCTGACACAGGGCTTCATCGCGCGCAGTACGGGTGGAGATACCGTTCTGCTCGGCCGTGGCGGCTCCGATACTTCGGCGGCCTATCTAGCGGCCAGACTCGAGGCACGGCGGCTGGAGATATGGACTGACGTCCCCGGTTTCTTCAGCTCCGACCCGAAGGCAATTCCGTCAGCAAGGCTGCTGCGGCGGCTGCATTACCGTGAAGCACAGGAGATAGCCTCGGCCGGTGGCGGGATTCTCCATCCGCGCAGCATATCCCCGGTCAGGAAAGCAGGCATCCCGCTGTTCCTCAGATGTACCAGCCATCCTGAATGGGAAGGCACACTGATCTCCAGCGCCGAAGGGGACGATACGCCACAACTGAAGGCCATCTCGCAACGCAGTGGGCTGACACTGGTGTCCATGGAATCCATGGAGATGTGGCACCAGGTGGGCTTTCTTGCGGACGCCTTCCAGATCTTCCGCAGCCACGGGTTCTCGGTCGATCTGATCTCGACATCCGAAAGCAACGTCACGGTCTCGATCGACGTTGACGCCAACGTGACGGATCAGACAGCGATCAAATCGCTCGCGGCGGATCTCGGTCGGCTGTGCCGCGTAACTATAATAGAAGACTGCGCCGCTGTGACCCTGGTTGGGCGAAGAATTCGCGCGATCCTGCACGAGTTAAGCTCGGTGTTGGAGGTCTTCGAGGAACACAAGGTTCACCTCGTTACCCAGGCCGCGAACGATCTGAACTTCACATTCGTCGTCGACTCAGAGCATGCGCATCGTCTCGTAAAACGCGTTCATGCCCTGCTGGTCAACCAGTTCCAGGAGGGCGGAATCTTCGGCCCCACCTGGGAACAGTTGCTGGATCCGGTACCGGTCTCAGAACCCGTCGAGCTACCGACACCCTGGTGGGAGACACAGCGCGAGAAGTTACTCGCGATTGCGGAGCAACACGACGCCGCCTATGTCTACGACACTCAGACAATTCGCAACGCGCTGGCGGACCTGATTTCGCTGGACACCGTGAACGCCGTCTACTACTCGATGAAGGCTAACCCGCATCCTGACATCCTGCGAACGGTGGATGAGCAAGGTGCAAACTTCGAATGCGTTTCGCCCGGCGAGATTCGCCGTGTATTGGAAGTACTGCCAGATATCGATCGCAAGCGAATTCTTTTCACGCCGAACTTCGCTCCTCGACGGGAGTACGAATGGGCGTTCGATCAGAATGTCTGGGTGACCCTCGATAATCTTCATCCGTTGAAGCATTGGCCGGAGCTATTCGGCGGACGGGAGCTGTTCGTACGTATCGACACCGGGCAGGGGCGCGGTCACCACGAGCACGTTCGCACGGCAGGCGTTCATTCGAAGTTCGGCATTCCGCTATTCGAACTGGACGAGTTACGCGAACTGATCGACTCGGCAGATTCTGCGGTCGTCGGACTACACGCGCATACGGGTAGCGGCATTCTTACGCCCGAGAACTGGGGTCAGACCGCGGAACAGCTTAATGAGCTGCGCGAGCGCTTTCCCAGTGTTCGCTATATTGATCTGGGTGGCGGCATCGGTATTCCGGAGCGCGCGGGACAGAAGCC
>JBJKYM010000029.1:0-54888 GCA_045561025.1 Candidatus Rariloculaceae bacterium | reverse complement strand
CCTTCTCTTCCTGCAGGTCGATAACATCAATGACGTTTTCAGTCGAATCGGCAGCGAACATCAGTCGCAGCGGGTTCGAGATATCGACCTGGGCGAAGGCCGGGCCGCTAACCAGTAGCGCTGAGGAAAGTGCGAGCGTGCTTAGCAATCTACTCATGGCTAAGGCTCTCTACCGGTGGTGTATTAAGACAGTCCCAGATAGGGATAGATCATGTCGCTGACGGTATGGAAATTATCCGTGACCAGGATAAGCCCGAACGTGATAATGATTGCCATGCTGGCATAACTCAGAGGTTTGGAGTTCCTGGCGAGGAAAGTAAGAATGCTGTCGACCCTGCTGATGTAATACGCCGAGAGCAGGAACGGGATCGCCACGCCGACGGCGAACGTGAGCATTATCCCGGCGCCGATCGTTGCGCTGCCGATTGCGCCGACATAGACGATCAGTGTCGCGACTATGGCGCCGCCGAAGCACGCCGTGCAGCCCAGGGCATAGCCCATCGAGGCGAGCAGCGTGCCGGCGAGATCCCGGTTAGATAGCCCCTGCATCATCGCGCGATCGGGGAGTCGGCAGGCGAACTCGCGAGTGCCGCGGAAACCTACCCAGAGCCCGAGCAGGATGACGAGCAGGCCGGAGACTATCGCGACCATGCGGCTGTACTCGGAGAACAGGAGCTGAGCCTGATGCCCCACTGCGCCAATAACGGCACCGGCAAGCGCATAGAGAAGCGTAAACCCGAGAACGAACGCAACGGCGATCTGCACAATCTTGCGGCGGATCAGCGGTGTTAGTTGCCGCGCATCACCCGTTGTTTTCCCGGGTACCGTCGTAAAGCCGGCGATTACACCGCCGAATACGACGACGAGCTGTAGCAGGCAGGGCGTAAGAACGGACGAAAGCAGCCCGGCTCCGAGCGCCAGCATTGCTACCGGCGTGATATCGGCGCGAGACTTCAACTCCTCGGGCAACGTGTAAGGCGTATCCCAGCTGCCAACGAACGTCATCTCGCGTGGACTGCCGAGGTAAGGGTTCGCTACGTACAGCCTGAGGCGCCCGGCACTATCGAAGTCTATGAGCTCGCCGTTCTCATCGCGTTTCGGGAAGCTGAATACGCTGAGACGGTGATGCTCGACCAGTGAAGGGCCATCGGACACGGTTGGATAATAGGTTTCCTCGCCCACACGCAACGTAACGGTCGGCACGGTCTGAGGCAGATCACCGCGGTGAATAGTTTCCGCAACGAAAAAAATCAGGTTTCGATCAGGCCGAAGATTGCCGACGATCGATGCGCGGTCGACGTACTGAAAGTACTCGTCGCTGGCGAGAGTCGCCGTGATCTCCAGATCGGGCGTATAGATGAGCCGACGAGTCAGATACTGCGCCACGTTGCCGGCTTTGATCATGCGGCTGTCGTCCCCGACATTCCGCAACATCTGCTGCCCCTGGACGAAGTAGGGCATCACGAGCCACGACGAAGCTATGAGCAGGCCGATGAACAGCAGCGCGCCCAGTTTCAGCGGATTGAGTCGTGTGAGTGTATCCACGTCGGTTCAGAATATCCGGGCGCTACTGCTGCAGCGCGGCGAGAAGATCCTCCGCGGGAGACGCGAATGTAAGGACATCGAGCAGCTCTCCGTCGGGATCGATGACGTATATGTTCGCCGTATGTTGCACGGTGTAGTTCGCCTGCGTCTTGGTAACGGCGAAACTAACTTTGAAGTTTTCAGCGGCCGCACTAACCTGCTCGTAGCTGCCGCTCAGACCGACCATAGTCTCACCGAAATTCGCCGCGTAGGCATGCGTTACTTCGGGTGTGTCGCGCTCGGTATCGACGCTGATAAATACTCCGGCCGCGTCCCGGTCCGTCATATTCAGCGCCTTACCCATGTTGAGAGCCATCATCGGGCAGATATGTGCGCAGTGTGTGAAACCGAAGCCGAGTAGAACATAGCGGCCGCGAAAGTCTTCTGCGGTAACCATATTACCGTCGCCATCCAGCAGTTCAAAAGCTATCTCAATACCGTGGGCGTTCCCGCCTGTCAGACTGTCATGAGCAGATGCGTCGGCTGCCGCCATATGCGTGCTGTGATCTGTTTGCGCGAATAGCGTGCCAACAGGACCGCAGGCGAACACCATCGCTGTAATCATCAGAACTTTGCGCATATTGATCATATTCAGCCCTCGGGTACTTAGACGCTCCGCAGCGTCCGGGGTTCCGAGCTTCTGACGCCGATCAGCCTGATCGACCTCTGACAACCGGCCTAGTAATCGAGCGCGCGTCCGTCGGCGGGATTGATGCCGCCGTGGAAGTTGCCCTGATCGCGAACGGTCATCGGTTCACCATTTTCGTCGTAATGCACCCAGATCAGCCCGTGAGCATCGCCGTTGCCGGGCATGTCGATGATCTTGAGCAGTTCGTGAGTCTCGACGTCGTAGACGTAGATTCGACCCTCGCCGTTACTTGTCGCCCACATCTCCTTGCCGTTCGGTGACAGCAGGACGTGGTCGACCTTGTAGGCGCCGTACAGCGTCGAATGAGCATGGCCCGAGGCAACGTCTATAACGGTGATCGTACGGCCGAGATGATGCGCGGCCTCGCCCTTGTCCGCGATCCAGAGTTCGGATTCATCGACATTGAGCGATCCGCCGTAGGGGCCGATTCCGGTGCCGTTCGTCCAAATGATCTCGCCCGTGTTGAGATCGACCTTGGACGCAACGGAGTTGCCCATGATCGGATAGATGTACTCCTTGGCGTTGTCGACGACAGCCCAGTTCGGGCGGTAACCCGGAATTGGAAACTCGGCTATGACTTCCCAGGTCTCGGGGTCTATCTTCGCGATCCAGAACGGGCGCATCGCTGTCAGGGAGCCGGTATAAAGACTCCTCAGACCCTGCATTCCGGTGCCGCGACCCGGCGCATAACCCGCGGGTTCCATCAGCGCGTAGATGTAGTCGTAGTCCTTGTCGGTCCAGACCGTGTAGATGAATCCGCCCATCGAGATATCGCTGATGCCGCCCGTGACTTCGTTCGAGTCCGGGTCGTAGAAGATCAGGCCCAGTCCGTCGGGGTCCCGGGTGAACATGTCGAACAACACCTGATCGCGGAACACCTGTCCGTGATGAAGGCGCGCGCCGATTGTGACCTGCGCGACCTGCTGCAGCGTGACGGCGTCGATGACGATCATCGTCTGCGAACCGCCCGGGTCGGGCAGGCCGTCCGGTCCGGGTTCACGCGGACCGACCAGATAGGCATAGCGGCCGTCGGGCGACATCGCGGAGGTATGAACGACGGCACGCAGTTCCTCGGGGATCAGCCCATGAGCGATGACCTCCATCGTCTCGGCATCTCCCACCACGAGGCCGTTCTTGGTCGGTGGCGCGTAGCCGTCGAACAACACCGACGGTGAACTCGTCGTACCGATGTTCTCGTACCAGTAAGTCTTGCCGGGCTCGGGCGTGAACTTCGGCTCACCCGGATCCCATGTCGCAACGATTCGTGACGGATACTCGCTCCAGACGCTGCCTTCGTCCGCGCGTCGTTCCCAGGTTTCCTGCACGGTCTCGAAACGCTCCATCTGTTCGACCTCGAGATCGTAGGGCGTCTTCGGGAACACCAGCGTTTCCGCCTGATTGCTCTTTACCGTGGCAAGCGCCGTGAGCCACTGCTCGGACATATCTTCTTCCAACGGAAGGCCCGCGAGCGTGCGGATATAGGTGGAGATAGCGGCCAGATCCTCGTCGCTCGGGTCCATCTCCTGGACGATGACGCCCATGACGGGATTGCTCTCGAGCTGGTCGAAGATATCTACCGGTGTGGGGCCGAACAGTAGCGACGGTCCGACCAGACCTTCACCGGTCTCGGAGTGACATACGCGACAGCCTATATTGGCCTGGAACAGCTCCTCGCCTCGAGCGACCATCTCGTCCAGGGATGACTGAGCACTAGCCGAAAGGCTCAGCGCCGATAAAAAGAGCGTCGTGAAAATCACCGATATATATCTCATTATTCGGCACTCCCGTTGGCTGGCCGGATCGTCATTTAGCGTGCAATTATAACGCAATGAGGAGAGTGCCCGGCCGCGGAATAGCAGCCAGAACGGGTGCGAAAATTAAATACTAGTAATCCAGCGGCGTGCCGGTCATCGGATTAACACCACCGTGGAAGTTCCCCTGGTCACGGACGACGCGAGAGTCGCCGTTTTCGTCATAATGCACCCAGATCAGCCCGTGGGCATCACCGTTGCCGGGCATATCGATAGACTTTATGAGTTCTCGGGAGTCTGTGTCGTAGACGAGAATTCGACCTTCGCCGTTGCTGGTCGCCCACATTTCCCTACCGTTTGGTGACAGCAGGACATGATCGGTCTTGTAGGCACCGAAGAGTGTTTCCGTCGCGTGGCCGGTCTCGGTGTCGATTACCGTGATCGTTCGGCCGAGATGGTGAGCACCCTCGCCCTTGTCCGCGATCCATAGCTCGGTCTCGTCCGCATTCAGGGAGCCGCCATACGGTCCGATTCCCGTGCCGTTGGTCCAGACGACTTCTCCCGATTCGATGTTGATCTTCGAAGCGGTCGCCATCGAGTTGACGGTGTACATATGTTCCTTTTGGGCGTCCACGATCAGCCAGTTCGGCCGGTAGCCGGGAACCGGATACTCCTGCACGACTTCCCAGGTGTTCGGGTCGATGCGCGCAATCCAGTAGGGTCGCATCGCCAGTATTCTTCCCTGATACATCGCCTGCACGGAGCCGTAACCGCTTCTCTCTCCAGCCGGCTCCATCAGCGCATAGATATATTCGTAGTCCTTGTCGGTCCAGACCGTGTAGGTACGTCCACCGAGATCGGCATCCGTCACGCCACCGAGTATCTTGTCCGTCTCCGGATCCATCAGCATGACGGCGAGGCCTCCCGGCGCCCGGCCGAACATGTCGAGCAGCATGACATCGCCGAATACCTGGCCGTGGTGAATTCGGCCACCGATGTCCAGTGCTTTGATCGGTTGCAACGTCAGCGCGTCGACCTTGATCAGGGTCGCTGCCGGGCTGTAGTTCTCGTAGCCGTCAACTTCGCCCAGCCTTGGTCCGACGATGTAGGCGTAGCGGCCGTCGGGTGACATCAGCGAGGTATGTACCGTCGCGCGCAGGCTCTCCGGAAACAGGTAGCTGGCGATGACTTCCTTGGTCTCTGCATCGCCAACGACAACCTGATTGCTCGTCGGTGCTCTATAGCCGTCGAAGAGTACGGAAGGAGAACTTGTCGTGCCGACATTTTCGTACCAGTAGGTTTTGCCAGGCTGCGGCTCGAATCGGGGTTCACCGGCGTCCCATTCATCGAGCACCTCTGTCTCATAATGGCTGAGCAGACTTCCCGGCTGAGAACGGCGCGTCCAGTTACTCTGCAACGCCTCGTAATTCTGTATCGCTTCGACCTGCAGTTCCCATTCGGTCTTCGCGAATTTCACCTGCTCGGCCTGATTGGACTTCACGGTCGCAAGTTGTGCTCGCCATTGCCCGGGCAGATCCGCTTCGAGCGCTAGCCCGGCGAGCGTTCGGATGTACAGCGACAGTGCAACGAGATCTTCGTCGTTGGGGTCCATCTCAGTGACGATGACGCCCATGACCGGATTGCTCTCGAGCTGGTCGAAGATATCCACCGGCGTCGGGCCGAACAGCAGCGACGGGCCGACCAGACCTTCACCGGTATCGGCGTGGCACACGCGGCAGCCAATGTCCGAATGAAAGAGCTCCTGACCTCGCGTGACGAGCGCCTCAAGTTCCTGCGATGCCGCTGCCGAAGAGAGCAGGTACGCGAGTAACGCCGCAGCCGGCCGCATGGGGAATGTTCTCATCGCAGCGTCCCGAAAGAGTTGTTGTCTAGTAGTTCAGCGCATTCCCGGTCATCGGATTCACGCCGCCATGGAAGTTGCCCTGATCACGTACGGTGCGTGGCACGCCATTTTCGTCGTAGTGGACCCAGATCAGGCCGTGGGCGTCACCGTTGCCGGGCATGTCGATTACGTTCGTCAGCTCGCGACTCTCGACGTCGTAAACATAGAGACGTCCTTCGCCGTTACTGGTCGCCCACATCTCCTTACCGTTCGGAGAGAGAACGACATGGTCGACTTTATAGCCGCCATAGAGCGTCTCGATCGCGTGCCCGCCGTGCGTGTCCATGACGGTGATCGTACGGCCCAGATGTCCAGCGGCCTCACCCTTGTCCGCTACCCACAGCTCGGACTCGTCCGCATTCAGGGAGCCGCCATAGGGGCCGATGCCCGTACCGTTGGTCCATTCGATTACGCCGGTCTCGATGTTGATTTTGGAGGCGTTGGAGAGCGTATTGATGACGTACATGTTCTCTTTCGCAGAGTCGACAATCAGCCAGTTCGGACGGTAACCGGGGATCGGGTATTCCTGCTCGACCTCCCAGGTCTCCGGATTGATCTTCGCGATCCAGAACGGTCGCATCGCCATCAGCCGTCCCTGGTACATGCTGATCGCGGCGAACATGCCGGTTCCACGACCTGGTGCATAGCCCGCCGGCTCCATCAGCGCGTAGATGTAGTCGTAGTCCTTGTCCGTCCAGACGGTATAGACGAAGCCGCCGAGATCGATGTCCTTGATGCCGCCGATGATCTGATCGGTTTCGGGATCCAACAGAGAGAACGCGAGCCCGTCGGGGTCGCGCGCGAAGTAGTCGATCATGACGTAGTCACGGAAGACCTGGCCGTGGTGCAGACGGCCGCCAATCGTTATCTGACTGAGAGGTTGCAGAGTCAGTGCATCGGCCTTCAGCAAGGTTGCCGAGGTGCTGAGATTGGTCGTGGTGTCGAAGTCACCTCCGGGTCGGGCGCCGATAATGTAAACGTAGCGGCCGTCGGGTGACATCATCGAGGTATGCACAACGGAGCGCAGGCTCTCAGGCAGCATGTAGCTTGCGATGACTTCCTTGGTTTCGGCATCGCCTACGACGATCTGATTGCTTCTCGGCAGGGAATATCCGTCGAAGAGAACAGACGGCGTGCTGGCCGTGCCGATATTCTCGTAGAAATAGGTCTTGCCCGGTTGCGGCTCGAACTTCGGCTCACCCGGATCGAAAGTCGCGACGACCTCGGTCTGGTAATGGCTCAGGAGGCTACCCTCGTTGGCACGGCGCGTCCAGGTCTCCTGAACGGATTCGAATGTTTCTACTGCTTCGACCTGGAGATCTCGCGCAGTCTTCGCGAATTGAAGCTCTTCGCCCTGATTGGCCTTGACGGTAGCAAGCGCCGTCCGCCACTGGCCTGGAAGTTCGGCATCAAGAGGCAGGTCGCCCAGCGTGCGGATGTACATCGATATGGCGACGAGATCCTCGTCGCTGGGGTCCATCTCGGAGACGATAACGCCCATAACAGGGTTGCTCTCGAGCTGCTCGAAAATATCGACGGGTGTCGGTCCAAAATGCAGCGACGGCCCAACGAGACCCTCGCCCGTCTCGGCATGGCATACGCGGCAACCGATGTCGGCCTGGAATAATTCGCTGCCCCGTTCTACGAGTGCGTCGATATCTTCCTGAGCCACGACGGCTCCACTGAAGAGACCCCCGACTATCAGGCTGCAGACTGGCAGTGCGGGGCGAAATAAAAATCTCATCATGAGCGACCTCTTCCTAAGCTTTGTTTGAACTAAGCGTTACATTTTACGTCAGGCGCCGCGAAGCGGCCATGGGCTTTGGTTATATACAACTACTGCGGGTCAGGGTTTCTTTTCCTTCACTGTACGCTAAGCTCCACAGAAAAGGGCCGCCGGAATGGCGCGTGCCGACCGAATTCAACAGAGGATTGAGGCTATGTCTCTCATTTTGCGAAGTATTTCAGGTATTTTCTCGGCCGTGGCGGCTGCGTTCCTGCTCTCGATGCCGTCGTCTGTACTCGCTGACACGATAGCGGTCATAGGCACCGGGGAGGTCGGCAGCGCGCTCGGTCTGCGATTCGCGACACTCGGTCATGAGATCGTCTATGGCTCGCGGTCGCCGGATAGCGAACACGTCCGGGGTCTGGTTACAGCGACCGGTGACGGGGCATCCGCGACGACTCAGGCTGCTGCTGCCCGCGACGCGGACATCGTCGTCCTCGCCCTGCCATGGACCGTTGCAGAAGAAGTCGTCCTCAGTCTGGGCGATCTCACAGGAAAAATTCTCATCGACCCGATTAATCCGCGCGTGGTAGATGAAGACGGCTGGGCGGATTATCCGACCTATACCTCGAATGCGGAGCGTATCCAGATTCTTGCGCCTGGAGCCCATGTCGTAAAAGCGTTCAGTACCATCAGCGTCGACACGATGATCGATCTAACGCTGGTCGATCATCCGATCACGATTCCTCTGGCCGGTAATGACGCAGCGGCGAAAGCCGTAGTGGCGGAAATGTGCGAGGCGCTGGGTTTTGAGACTCTGGATTTCGGCTCGGTCCGCTACGCGCACATCATCGAAGGTCTGTATCTGCTGAGAGTGAACTCCCGGCTCAAGGACGTCTACTTTGAGTGGAACTACCCAAAGAGCCAGCGGACTCCTTAGAAGTTCACTGAGTTCTCTGCCGCCGTCCTCGCGACGATCGATGGTTTAAATGACCCGCCCCGGGTTCAGAATGCCGTTCGGATCGAGGGCGCGCTTTAAGGTTCGCATCAGCGCGCGCTCCTCTTCGTTGCGGGAAAAGTGCAGATAGTCGCGCTTCAGTCTTCCGATCCCATGCTCGGCTGATATCGAGCCCTCGTATTCGCCGGTAATCGAGTACACGAGGGCCAGAATCTCCTCGACGTCCTGTTCTTTTCCGGTCGTCATGAACAGGTGCAGATTGCAGTCGCCGACGTGGCCGAACACGAGGTTCAGGACATCGTCGAAGTGGGCGTCGAGTTCCCAATCAACCTTGTCCAGAAATGCGGGCATGTCCTCAATGTTCAAGCTGACGTCGACGCCGGCGTAGGGTGTCAGCGGTGCGGTGATTTCAGCGATTCCATCGCGAATTGACCAGAATCGACTCGCATCTTTCTCCGACTGCGCGAGAGCTGCGTCTGCGATGACACCGGATTCGAGAGCCCTTCCCAGCGCACGTTCGAATCGCTCTGTGTCCGACTCAGCGTCCGTTCCCTCGATCTCTATCAGCGCGTAGAGCGGGTAGGTCTGCTCGAACGGCGAGCGCAGATCGTCTATGAAGTCGATGACGTAATCGAAGTACGCAGCCCACATAACCTCATACGCGCTGAGCGAGCCGCCGATGTCCGTTTGCATCTGTTTCAGCAGCGCGACGATATCGTCGAAAGAATTGACCGCACACAGGGCCGTACAGCTACTCGGCATCCGCGGGTAAAGTCGGAGAACGGCGCGGGTAACAATGCCTAATGTGCCCTCAGTCCCTATGAACAACTGCTTCAGATCGTAACCTGCGTTGTTCTTCAACATCCGGTTCATTGAACTGATCACGGTGCCGTCGGGAAGTACGGCTTCCAGTCCGAGAACCAGGTTTCTGGCCATACCGAAGCGAATGACCTGATTGCCACCTGCGTTCGTTGCGATGAGTCCACCGATCTGGCAGCTGCCGCGGGCGCCCAGATCGAGCGGAAACAACAACCCGGCGTCTTCGGCCGCTTCCTGAATGGCCTGCAGCGGCGTTCCGGCCAGGACAGTGAGTGTTGATGATGTCGGATCGAGCGATTCGATTCCTGTTAGGCGTTCCAGACTCACTGCGAGCTCGCCGGGCTGCGGCGTCGCACCTCCGGAAAGGCCCGTCAGCCCGCCCTGGATGACGATCGGCTGGCCTGCTGTCGAGCAGGCTCGAACAATGGTTGCGACGTCTTCGGTGGACCGTGGCAGCGCAACGGCGATTGGCTTCTGCGGATTCTCACCGCTGACGTCTACAGCATACTTGTCGCTTAGCGTGGCGCCCGAGATAACGGCATCGTCACCGAGCTCGCGACGCAAAACTGAAATGATCTCCGCTTCGCCGTTGGCGTCGCCCGCCGCATTCACTGTCGTCTGCCGGTTGCCATCTGTGGTCTCTACACCTAGGGTAAGCCGCTATGAGTAGATTGACCAGCCTGTGCCAGGAGATCTATTACGGGCTGACGCCCCGGGCTTTGCGCGCCCGCTATGTTCTGGTTGTCTTCGATCTGTTCATCGTCTCGTACTTCGTCGTAACGACATTTATGCGCCCTTACGACTGGATCCTCGTTGCCGACGTGTTAATTGGCGTGTTACTGGTCATCGATTTTTTTGCGCGCATGATTGCTCATTCGGATCGCGGCGCATACCTCGTCAGGCCGATGACACTGATCGATCTGATCGTTATTGCTTCGTTGTTCATTGCCGAGCAGGTCGGCAACGTCGCGTTTCTTCGAGTCGTTCGGGCGCTGCGCCTGATGCGTTCATACGTCGTTCTCAGTCAGCTACGGGAACATTACCGATTCTTCTCCAAGAACGAGGATGTGATCTACAGCGCGGTCAATCTGCTGGTCTTCATCTTTATCGTGACCGCGGCCGTGTTTGTGCTTCAGGCCCAGGTAAACGATTCAATCAACAACTACATCGACGCGCTTTACTTCACCATCGCTACTCTGACGACGACAGGGTTCGGCGATATTATTCTCGTCGGTAGCACCGGCAGACTGCTCGCGGTCATCATAATGATCGTTGGCGTCGCGCTGTTTATTCGACTGGTGCAAACTATTTTTCTACCAAGCAAGGTTCGCCACGAGTGCCACGACTGCGGCCTGACCCGGCACGAAAGGGATGCCGTGCATTGCAAGCACTGCGGTCGGCAGCTGCATATCAGGACCGAGGGCGTTGTTGGTTAGACGCTTAATCCCCCAAGATAGAGAATCCGATGATCGATTGTTATACCTGGACGACTCCCAACGGCCGTAAGGTCTCCATCATGCTCGAGGAGGTTGGGCTGCCGTACAAGGTGATTCCGATCAATATAGGCAAGGGCGAGCAACATACACCCGAGTTCCTGAAGATCAGCCCGAACAACAAGATCCCGGCGATTGTCGATCACGACAATGGCATGAGCCTGATGGAGTCCGGCGCGATTCTTATGTACCTGGCGGAGAAGACAGGGCAGCTCATGCCTTCTTCCGGCGAAGGCAAGTGGCAGGTCGTCCAGTGGCTGATGATGCAGATGGGCTCGGTTGGTCCGATGCTCGGGCAGACCCATCACTTCTCCTTTTACAACCCGGGGAAGTCTCCTTACGCGGAGGAGCGCTACCTGAAGGAGAATGCGCGGGTGTACGGCGTTCTAGAGAAGCGTCTGGGAGAATCGCAGTATCTCGCCGGCGACTATTCAATTGCCGATGTAGCGACCTGGCCGTGGATTGCGCGGCATCCGCGGCAGCAAATGAATCTCTTCGACTACCCGAACCTCCTGCGATGGTATCTGGAGATCGCCGCCCGGCCGGCAGTACAGCGCGGCTATATTGTGCCCGAGCACGTTGAGGACATTCCGATACCGGAAGAGTAGAGCGGAGCCGCGCTAGCGTGCAGCAAGCAGGCCTGGCAGCGCGTCCCGCAGGGCGCGTATATGCTCCGGCGTCGTACCACAGCAACCACCCAGGAGCCGGGCTCCCTGGCTAACCCATTGTGTCGCTCGTTCCGCGAACTCCATCGGCGTCATCAGATTCGAGAAGTTCCAGTTCGGCGCGGAAAAGTCACCCAGTTCGGGATAAACGCCAACCGGTCCGGTCCAGCGAGTCTTTACTTCGCGTAGCGCGTTCCCGACGGCGTCAGGATCGGTATGCATGACGCTCACGACGTCGAAGTCGAATGGCAACAGAGTTCCAAGGGGTTCAGAGATCGGCGTATCCGGGAAGTCGAAACCGACCAGTGCTTCGCCGTCGTCCGCGAGTTTGCAACTCACGCCCAGCCATACCGGAACACCAACCTCGAATGCAGCCTCGGCGGCCATGCGCGCGTGATAGCTGTCCTCCATCATCTCGAGTGCGATGAGATCAACGCCACCCTCGACCAGGATCTCGGCCAGCTCCCGATAGGCATCGCGCTCCGCCTGCTCGCCGGGATACGCGGAGACATCGAGTCGTGGTGGCAGGCACGATATTGAGCCGGCGATCGCGATCGGACTCTGTGCGGCGAGATCTAGAGCTTCAATGGCTACTTCGATTGCCATCTTGTTTATTCTGCGAAACTCGTTCTCCAGGCCGGCAGATTCGAGTACGAAGCGGCTGGTGCCGAAGGTGTTTGTCGTGATGACATCCGCGCCGGCGCGAATATAGTCGGCGTGAATTTCGCGCAGAAGCTTCTTGTCGGTTAACGCAGCAGCGCCGCTCCACGCGTCCTTGTGCATGCCGACACCACGGCGCTGTAGCTCACTGCCGGTGCCGCCATCCATGATGAGGATGTCGTCCTCGCGTAGCCGGCGTTGCCAGTCACTGTTCATGACCTAATGTTAACGTAACGTTGCCGGCGGGCAGGATTGAGTGGATTCGGCAGATGTACAGGGTCAAGAAGTGCCAAGAGTGAGCTCATTCTGCCCGGTAGACGTTACAATAGGCGCATAAATTGCGGCGCCCACGCTGAACTTAACCGAGCCATTAGCGTCGAATGCGACTCAGGAGAAACGTATGAAGAACAAGTTGCTTATTAGCTGTCTGGCTGGTCTGGTAAGCGTCGTATTCATCGTCGGCGTGGGGAGTACGCAGGAGGCGGGCGGAGAGGCGACATTTCGATTCGACCCGGTTGCCGGCGATGTGCGCCGACCGGATTTCGCGTTGTCCGATATGCAGGGGGTCACCCGAACGATGGACGAGTGGGATGGCAAAGTCCTGCTAGTCGATTTCTGGGCAAGCTGGTGTATTCCGTGTCGGCATGAGATGCCGTACTTCAACGAGTTGCGCGCCAAGTACGGCGATCAGGGATTCGAGGTTCTCGGTATTGCGGCAGATGACGTCGAGAAGGTCGAAGCCTTTCTCGAAGAGGTTCAGGTCGATTTTCCGGTCATCTACGGCGAGATGTTCGACGTGATGGACCTCAGCGCCGAGTATGGCAACTCCTTCGGCGGCCTGCCGTTCAGTACCTTCGTCGATCGTGACGGCAACATGCGCTATGTGCAGAAGCCCGGCGAGATGACCTACGAAGAAGCCGAGGAAGTTCTCCTGCGTCTACTGAACTAACCGGCCCCTCGCTCTCGAAACCTAAAACTCCGCGGCGAGCGCTGCTCTATACTGCTGTCCCATGAGTGATGCAGCAGCTGACGCTTCTCGGCCCGAGTTGTTGGTCGGCCTGAATGCCGTAATTCTTGCAGTAACGCAGGACCAACCCCGGGTCCTGACTGTCGGTCCGCAATCTGCAAGCCTTGGTGACTCATCGGAGGAGTTCGCGACGAGCTCGCGGGCCTTGCCTTTCGGACCGTTCGACCGTGAACACGATCGTACCCTCGAGCTTTGTATGCGCGAGACCGTCAGTAAACAAACCGGGATCGAGCTGGGGTATCTCGAGCAGCTCTACACGTTCGCTGACAAAGGCCGAGACCCGCGCGAAGGGTCGGGCGGTAGTCGCGTACTTTCCGTAGCTTATCTTGCGTTACTACAGGAAGGCCCGCTCGCCGGCGTCGAGGATGCGACCTGGGAAGACGGCTACGAGTTTTTCCCCTGGGAAGACTGGCGCGACGGCAAACCCCAGCTGGTGGCGGAGATCGAGGAGGCGTTGCTCGGCTGGTCGGACGAGGTCGAGAAGGGTTCGCCCGGGTCCGGCACGCGCGAGCGAATCGATATCTGTTTTGGGCTGAGGAATGCCGTTTGGGATGCCTATAAAGTTCTCGAGCGCTACGAGTTGCTGTATGAAGCGAAGCTAGTGAGCGAGTACTGGCTTGATCGAGGCCAATCGGTAACGAACTCGCTGGTCGAACGGTTGGGAAGGCCGATGGCATTCGATCATCGCCGGATTCTGGCAACCGGTCTCGGTCGCGTGCGCGGCAAGTTGCGTTACCGTCCCGTCGCCTTCGAACTCATTCCGGACACCTTTACGCTTCTGCACCTTCAGCATGCGGTCGAGGCGATCTCCGGTCTCAGAACCCACAAGCAGAACTTCCGCCGACTCGTTGAGCGTAGCGGGCTCGTCGAGGGTACCGGGGACCTCGAGTCAAAGACCGGCGGCCGCCCGGCCGAGTTATTTCGCTTCCGGCGAGCGGTATTGCGCGAGCGCCGCGCGCCTGGCGTCGTGTCCCTGAGGCCGCCCCGCGCAAGCTAGAGGGGCTTGGCTGTCGGCTTTTGCCAGCTGTGCTATACTAGCATACCACTTATGCTCATATTGAGCACAACTAGAGGTCTCGATGAGCGAGAAGCTGGCATATACACCGGAAGTCGAAGCGGCGACGCAGGGTATCTACGATCGCGTCCGTGACGTTATCCCAGCCGTAGAGTGGCCTGTGCATGCGCCGTATGTGGCTCTCATAAACGAACTCAAGGTGGAGCGCAACGCGATCATTCTCGCGCACAATTATCAAACGCCGGAGATCTACCACGGTGTCGCCGACTACACGGGCGACTCGTTAGGGCTGGCCGCAAAGGCAACAGAGACTGACGCAGACGTCATTGTGCTTTGCGGTGTTCACTTTATGGCGGAGACGGCGAAAATTCTGAATCCCGAGAAGACGGTATTGATTCCCGATCTGGATGCTGGTTGTTCTCTGGCTGAATCGATTACTGGTGCCGACGTCCGCTTGCTCAAGGAACGCTATCCCGGCGTACCGGTCGTGTCCTACGTGAATACGAGCGCGGACGTGAAAGCCGAGACCGATGTTTGTTGTACCTCCGGTAACGCCGTTCAGGTCGTTGAGTCCCTGGGGACCGACCGCGTTATCTTTCTGCCCGACGGTTATCTCGGGCGATACGTCGCTCAGCTGACTGATGTCGAAGTGATTCTGTGGGAGGGTAGCTGTGAGGTTCACGAGCGTTTCACCGCAGCAGAGCTCCGCGACTATCGAAAGACGACTCCAGGAATTCAGGTCATCGCACATCCCGAGTGTCCTCCCGACGTGCTTAACGAGGCGGATTTTGTCGGCTCGACTTCCGGGATGATCAACTATGTAGATAGCAAGCGCCCGGAGCGCGTTGTGATGATTACCGAGTGCTCGATGAGCGACAACGTTGCGGTCGAGTTTCCGGATGTCGATTTCATTCGCCCCTGCAATCTTTGTCCGCACATGAAACGCATAACGCTCCCGAAGATTCTGCATTCTCTACAGACGATGGAGTACGAAGTCATCGTCGACCCGGTCATGACCAGGCGGGCGCACGGCTCGGTGAAGAGAATGCTGGAGATTTCCTGACAGCGGTACTGATGAACGATGTCGACTCGATCACATAGCTCAATTCTCATCATCGGCGGCGGAATCGCGGGCCTGAGTACCGCGCTGCGTCTCGCCGATGAGGGACACCGGGTTCAGGTGTTGAGCAAGACTCGCCTCTCCGACACGGCGAGCTTTAAGGCACAGGGTGGCATTGCGGCTGTCATGACACCGGAAGACTCGGTCAGCTCGCACCATTCGGACACGCTGGTTGCGGGCGCCGGACTCTGTCATTCGGACACCGTTGCGAAGGTTGTGGAGCAGGGGGCCGACTGCATTCGCTGGCTCGAGGATCATGGTGTCGAGTTCACTCGCACGGACTGCGGCAGCGATTTACACCTGACCCGGGAGGGCGGGCATAGCCGGCGTCGGGTCGTCCACGCGGACGATGCCACCGGAGTTGCCGTGATGCGTGTACTCGTCGATCGCGTTCGGCAACACGAGGCGATCGAGCTTCTCGAGAATCGCTTCGTCGTCAATCTCGTCACTTCGAAAGCTCTCGGTCTGGCTGGACCCAGCCGATGCGTCGGCGTCCGAATGCTGGACAACGTGGCGGGGTCAGTCGAGACGATCTGGGCGACCGCCGTTGTGCTCGCAACAGGTGGTGCGTCCGGCCTGTATCAACACGCAACCAACGGTTCAACTGGTGATGGAATCGCGATGGCCTGGCGCGCGGGCTGCTCGATCGCGAATATGGAGTTTGTGCAGTTCCATCCCACCTGCCTATATCACGCGAATGGAAAGAGCGAACTCATCAGCGAAGCGGTGAGAGGCGAGGGTGGGAAATTAGTGCTGCCGGATGGTAGCCGGTTCATGCTGCGTTACGACTCTCGAGCAGAGCTTGCACCGCGCGATATTGTCTCGCGCGCGATAGCCAATGAATTGGCAGAGAAGAATCTCGATTGCGTTTACCTCGATATCAGCCACAAGCCTGCGGAATTTATTGCCGAGCGATTCCCGAATATTAGCCGGGTTTGTGCGGAGTACGGCGTCGATATGACGAAGGAGCCGATACCCGTTGTGCCGGCTGCTCATTACACCTGCGGCGGCGTCGTCACGGATGACCATGGGCAAACAGATATCGAACAGCTATATGCAGTCGGCGAGTGCAGCTTTACCGGGCTACACGGAGCCAACCGCCTGGCGAGCAACTCATTGCTTGAAGCGCTGGCGTTCGCCAAGACGGTAAGCGGACGGATCTCGCAGCAGAGCGAGGTTGCGTCTCAACCTCTAAAGCGACTATTGCAGGATCGCGGTTATGCTGCGGCGCGACCGCAGTCCTCGCTCAGTATCCACGCGAAGAGGTTACGGCGGCTGATGTGGGAGAACGTCGGTATCGTCCGCTCGGGCGCGAGTTTGACTCAGGCGGCCGAACGACTACAGCAACTCGAGCAGCGGCTTGACGATGAATGGGACGATGGCAGGCTGCGCCCGGATGTGCTCGAGCTTCGCAATCTCGTGACCGTCGCCCAATTGATTACAACCAGCGCGATACAGCGGCGTGAGAGCCGTGGCCTGCATTTCAATCGCGACTATCCGGCCATGCAGAGCAATCCGCGAGATACGGCTCTGCGGCCCGATTAGTCAGACTTTGGGCTAGAAACGCCAGGCAACCTCGAGTTTGAGGGTATCCAGGCTCGCGTCCTGCGTTGAGCTACTTGTGTCGACTTCGAGCGTGCCGTAGCTGCCCCTGAGAACGATTCCCGGGTTCACTTCCCAGCGCAGACCGACGGCTGCGGAGACCGATGTTCGGGTCTCGGAATAGGTATTGAAGAACGTGTCGCAGATGTATCCCCACCACGGATCCCACCAGCATCCCGTCGTTGGTGGTCCGCTGATGATATTCGAGTCGATATCGCTCCAACCCAGGCCGGCTTCGATATAGGGGGTAATGGGCCCTTCGAGAAAGTTGAAGACGCCCTTGATGCGTAGATTAAACACACCGAGTTCGGCGCGTATCGTATCGGTCTCGCGGGTGTCCTCAAGAATTCTGCTGGCACGATAGTTGGGTTTTACCCAACTCATCTCGCCGCCCAGCGCGAGCCGGTTGGTGAAGTTGTACATGCCGGAGAAACCCCATCCCAGTTCGCTACTGATATCCAGGGACGTACCTTCATCTCCACTGAGGCTCAACGATCCTGTGTCAAGGAGGTAGAATCCGACATCCCAGCTCTGGGCCCTGTCGCGGGTGACCTGGGCGGATGCGCCGGCTGATACTTGCCTACTCTTTTATGTGGGGTGACGTGCTCTAAAGGTCGCGATGCGGGCGTTATTAGTGCTCCGCTTGCTCCATCACTTCCGCTCCCGCCTCGGGGACTTGATCCAGGGTGCCGCTGGTCGAAAACAGCCAGACACTGTCGCCGCGTGCCGAGTTCGCGAAGCGGTTCCCAGCGGAGTACGCGACGACGTACTGTTCGCCCTCATGCTCGAAGATGCTGACGGGCGCATTCATGCCGGCACCGGTCTGGAATTCCCATAGCGAGTTCCCGGTTCGCGAGTCGAGTGCCTGCAGCCGGCCGTCATTACGACCGATGAATAGCAGACCGGTCGCGGTCACGGTCGAGCCGCTATAGCATAGGTCCCGCCAGCGTTGTCGCCAGACGATAGTGTTGGTGTGCATATCCATCGCGGCGAGGATGCCCGAGGTCGAATGCGGAACCTGACCGAATTGACCGCCAACGTATCGTGTTCCGGCTGACTCCGGAACTTCGTCGTCGACTTCTCCGCCCCTGAAGACGCCGATGCGGTCGCTGGCGCAGACGAACAGATGCCCGGTGCTGGGGTCGTAGGAACTCGGTGGCCAATTCGCGCCACCCAGCGGTCCTGGTCTCGCGACGATGCCGCCGGTCCAGAACGGTGTGTAGATTCGACCGCCGTTAACGGCGGGCGGATAGCCTTCCGGCTGTATTTCGACCGATTGCGGAACGAATGCGTCGCCGATCGGGTAGGGCTGTGTCGCCGAAGTCAGTTGACGTGGCTCCTGCGGAACCGGCCGCTCTTCGATGCCGATTAGAGGCTCGCCCGTTTCGCGGTCGAGAATGTAGACCCAACCGGTCTTGGACGGTTCTGCGGCCGCTTTTCTCATGACGCCGTCGATCTCGATATCGAACAGCACGACCGGACTCGGCGCATCGTAGTCCCAGATGTCGTGATGGACCTGCTGGTAGTGCCAGCGGTACTCGCCCGAATGTGCGTCAACTGCGACGATCGAGGTCGAGAAGAGATTGTTGCCTGGGCGAACCGAGCCGTTGAAATCGGGGCCGGGATTTCCCGTCGAGAAGATTACCAAGTTGAGATCCGGGTCCACGGCCGGCGTTTGCCAAACCGTTGCACCGCCGAACTTCCAGACGTCGTTGTCCTGCGCCCAGGTATCGTGGCCGAACTCGCCCGGGCCCGGAACCGTATAGAACCTCCAGAGTTCTGAACCATCAGCGGCGTCATAGGCTTTAACGCGTCCACGCACGGCGTATTCGGCACCGGCGAAACCGGTAATGACCATACCGTCGTAGTAAACTGGCGCGCTGGTGATCGTGTATCCATCTTCCCAGCGTTCCGCCTGGGTCGACCAGACCACTTCGCCGGACTGCTGGTCGAGGGCCTGCAGTTTACCGTCGAGTTGGCCGACGAATATCTTTCCCTCACCTATCGCCACTCCACGACTTGTCCAGCCACAGCAGACGGTGCTGATCGACTGGTCGAGATTCGCCTCGTATTTCCACAGGCGTTCGCCGCTGTCGACGCTGATCGCGAATACATCGTTATCGCCGGTAACGACATAGATAACGCCCTCATGAACGATAGGTGTCGCTTCGCCGGAATGCTGGTCACCCGCTCCGGAGCCATCGAGACGGGCGCGCCACACGCCTTTGAGTTCGTGGATATTGTCGGCTGTGATGTCCGTCAGCGGGGAATAGCGCTGGTTCAGGATATTGCCGCCATTCGAGAGCCAGTTGTTCGTGGGATGTGCTTTGAGTTCGTCGCCGCTGAATCTCGTCTCGCCTTGCTGAGCGCAGGCTGCCGTAGCCAGAGCCGTGGTGACGAGTGCGCTCGAAAGTAGCGTGCTCCTGCGGGTAATGCGGTTTCTTATTGTTGTCATGTCGAACTCCCGGCGAGTCGAAACGAAGAGGTGAGGGTAGCTTACAGGGAAATTGCTGGTGCGGTGCTCTCCTGGCTCGGCTCGATGCGCTCAGAATCCCGCGAGCTCCAGGAGTGACCGAGCGCGCTTAACAACGGGAACGTCAATGACTTTGCCGTCGAGGGAGGTCGAACCACGTCCCGATGCCTCGGCTTCCTCAAAAGCGGCGACGACCTTGCGCGCGTATTCAATCTCTTTCTCGCTGGGGGAGAACATTTCATTAATCCCCTCTATCTGCGCAGGATGGATGGCGAACCGGCCCTTGAAACCAAATTGCCTGGATCGGGAGCAGTCCATTCTCAGTCCATCATCGTCCTTGAAGCGAAAGAACGGAGTATCGAGGGCGGTCACCCTGGCGGCGCGGGCGGCGACGCAGAGTACCTGTCTCGCGTAGACGACTTCGGACTCGTCATCCAGGCGCTCGATACCCATATCGTGCGTATAGTCTTCAGCGCCGAACGCGACACCGGTAATCCGTGGGCTCGATGAGCAGATCTCAAAGCATTTGACGAGAGCACGGGCGCTCTCGAGCCACGGGATGAGCTTGAGACTGCCAATTTCGATATCGTTCGCCGATTCCAGTTCGTTCAGAAGATCCGAGACCGTTTCGATGTCGTGCGTTCCCTCAATCTTACCGATGGAGATTCCCGAGATATGGGGTCCAACGATCGCAGAGAGATCCTGTTCCGTCCATCCCGTGTCGAGAGCATTGACTCTGGGCAGGACAGGAATGCCGCTCTGCGCCAGTGTCGGCAGAAACGAATGAATCGTCTCGCGCGCACTGCCTTTTTCGCCGTCCGGTACAGAGTCCTCCATGTCGGGAACGAAGACGTCGGGGCGAAAGCCTGCCGCCTTTTCGAGCATGTTCTGTTTGTTGCCGGGAATGAATAGCAGGCTCCTCATCGCGGTCATGATCTTCTCCAACTCATCCCTGGACTCCTACAGCAATCCCGCTCCGCGCGCCCACTGATACTTGGCGCCGAGAATCGCAACCGGAAGCTCGGTCGTGTACGGGCAGGCCACGATGCCCCGCTCGTAGAGATACTCGGAAGCCTCCTCTACCTCCACGTCGCCGACCAGCGACGCGACAATCGGTTTGTCGATACCTTTGTCGCGAGCTTCTTGTACGGCCCTCGCACAGAGTTCCGCGAACACCATCGGCGGCGTGACGATCGTATGCCAGTAGCCGAGTATCAGGGAGTGAATCCGGTCGTCTTCCAACCCCAGGCGAATCGTGTTTTCGTAGGTAATGGGCGGTTCCCCGCCGGTAATATCGACGGGATTTCCGGAAGCACCGAACGGCGGAATGAACTCCTTGAACGCGACGTCGAGGTCTTCAGGGAACGACATTAACGACATGCCGTTGTCTACGATCGCATCCGAGAGCAGGACGCCTGAGCCGCCGGCGCCCGTGATAATGACAATCTCCTCGCCTTTCGGAGTCGGTAAAACCGGCAGGCCGCGCGCGAACTGCAGCATGTCGTTGAGGCTATACGCTCGAATCACGCCGCTTGCGCGCAGTATGTCGTCGTAGATCTTGTCGTTGCCTGCCAGTGCGCCTGTATGTGAGGCTGCGGCCCGCGCACCGAGCTGCGTGCGGCCGGCCTTTAGCATCACAACGGGCTTCTTCTTCGAAACTCGCTCAGCGACCTCTGAGAAGCTACGACCGTCCTTCAGGTCCTCGGCATGCATCGCAATGACGTCGGTGTTGTCGTCCTGTTCAAAATAGGTCAGTAAATCGTCTTCATCCAGATCGGATTTGTTTCCCAGGCCGACGATCGCGGATACGCCCATTTTGGTCGAGCGGCTGAAACCGATGATCGACATACCGACGCCACCACTCTGCGATGACAGCGCGGCCTTACCCTTTACGTCGTAGGGAGTGCAGAACGTCGCGCAGAGGTTCGACGGCGTGTAGTAGAAGCCGTAGATATTCGGTCCCATTATTCGTACGTTATTTTCCCGCGCGGCTGCGACCAGCTCGTCCTGCAGTTCGTGTTCGCCAACTTCCGCGAATCCCGAGGGAATCATGATCGCGCCGGGAATACCCTTCTCCCCGACCTCTTTCATCGCGGCAACGCAGAACTTGGCCGGGACTGCGAAGACCGCAACATCGACGTCGCCGGGAATATCGTTGACACTCTTATAGGCCTTCTTGCCAAGAATCTCGTCGGCCTTCGGGTTGATGGGGTAGAGCTCACCCTCGTAACCTCCGTTGATGATGTTTTTCATCACGGAGTTGCCGATTTTTCCTTCACTGTCCGAAGCGCCGATTACGGCGACCGCAGTGGGGTTCATGATGCGACTCATCGCGGCGATGATCTCGTCCTGGGTCGGGCGGTAGATACGCTTAGGCGGAGAGAAGTCGACTGTGATTAACGCGTCGACGGCAGTAGCGCTGCTCGCGTTCGCAAGTATCGGATTGAGATCAATTTCCTGAATCTCCGGAAAGTCGTCAATTAGTTCGGAGACATTGACGATGATGCGAGATAGCGCGCCACGATCTACGGCTTCTGCACCGCGAACGCCGCTCAATACCTCGGCCGCCTGAATACTATCCAGCATCGAGTCGGCATCGGCCTCGGCGGTCGGTGCCAGTCTGAACGTTATGTCCTTAAGTACTTCGACGAGGATGCCGCCGAGCCCGAATGCGACAAGCTTGCCGAAGCTCGGATCGCTCACGGCACCAACGATAACTTCCTGATCGCTGCTATCGAGCATCTGCTGGACCTGAACGCCCGCAATCGATGCATCGGGGGAATAAGCTGAAACATTCTCGATGATTGAGTTGTACGCTACGGCCACTTCCGCTGCATCGCCGAGTCCGATTAATACGCCACCGGCTTCAGTCTTGTGCTGAATGTCGGCGGACACGATTTTCATCGCCACCGGATATCCGATCTGATCTGCGATCGCTACTGCAGCCGCTGGTGAGTCTGCGAGTCCTTCCTGTGGCAGCGGGATGCCATAGGCGTCGCATACGGTTTTGCACTCGGGTGCGGTGAGTGCTGTCCTGCCATCGGCTTTTACCTGGTCCAGCACAGCGCGGACGTCATCTTGACGGTGACTCATGTTCGGTCTCCTTTCCTTTTTTCCTGTTCCGCTGTGGGGCGGTTCTATTTCTTAGGCGGCAACGTAAATGCGCCGGCATCCTTCAATCCGACGATCTCGTCGTCGGCGTAGCCAAGCACTTCGCTCAATATCTCGTCCGTATGCTCACCGAGCGTGGGTGAGCGTGTCACCTCCACCGGAGAGTCGGAGAGTTTGATCGGGCAGCCGAGGTTGTGCCAGGTGCCACGCTCGGGGTGATCGAGCTCGACATACATCTCGCGAAGCTTCACTTGCTCGTCGTTGGCGAGATCCTCAGTGCTCATGATCGGTCCACAGGGAACGTTGATATCGTTGAGGACGGCCATGAGTTTGCGCTTCGTAAAGTTGCCGGCGAACTCAGTCAGTAGTTGCCACATCTCGCCCTGGTTTTTTCTGCGTACATTTATGTTGATGAAGCGCTCGTCATTGACCAGTTCCTCACCGCCTACTCGTTCGGCCAACGCAGCCCATACATGTTCCTGAACGACAATATAGAGATAGTCGTTCGGGCCGCCGGGTTTGCACTGGATCGCGTTGCCCAGCTGGCCGCCGCCGGAATCGTTGCCCGCTCGTGGTGTGAAGCTACCGAAGTCCTGGCTCGAATACTCAGTCAGCGGGCCGTGCTCGAGCCGCTGGTGATCACGCCACTTCACTCGGACCAGATTCATCACGCAGTCCATCATTGCGCACTCGACATACTGTCCCTTGCCCGTGCGTTCGCGTTGAAGCAGTGCGGCGAGGATGCCTGCCATCAGGTGCAGGCCGGTTCCGGAGTCGCCGATCTGGGCGCCTGTTACAACCGGCGGGCCGTCCGGGAAACCGGAAGTACTCATTGCACCGCCCATCGCCTGGGCGACGTTCTCGTAGGCCTTGAACGCGGCGTATGGTCCTTCGGTGCCGAATCCTTTTATCGACGCCATGATGATACGCGGATTGATCTTCTGCACGTTCTCCCAGCTAAAGCCGAGCCGGTCGAGAACGCCGGGTCCAAAGTTCTCCATGATGACGTCACAGGTCTCAACCAGTTTCGTGAAAATTTCTTTGCCCTGCGGATTTTTGAGATTCAGAGTCATCCCGCGTTTGTTGCAGTTCAGCATCGTGAAGTACAGGCTGTCCGCGTCGGGAATATCCCGAAGCTGCCCGCGTGTAGCGTCGCCTCTGGGTGATTCCACCTTAATGACGTCGGCTCCGAGGAAGCCCATGAGTTGGCTGGACGTTGGTCCTGCCTGTACATGCGTCATGTCGAGAATTTTTATTCCGGAAAGTGCCTTGTTTGAGCTCATGGTGAGTTGGTTCCAGTTCTGTATTTTTCAGTTGGTAGGATCCGCAGGCGAAACTATTTTTTCTTCAGTTTGCTCTGTGGGTTGAGGTTGCCGATTCGGCCACTCTCGCTGCCGGCAGCTGGGTTGATGGCGGCGTTAATAAGAGTTGGCTTACCGGAGTCCATCGCCGCATCGACGGCCTGCTTCAGTTCTTCCGGCGTTGTTGCGTACACGCCGACTCCGCCAAACGCTTCCATCATCTTGTCGTAGCGCGAGTTCGAAGTGAACGTCGTCCATGCAGGATCAGAGTTACGCTCATTGACGTCCGTACCGCGGTAGATACCGCCGTTGTTAAACACGACGATGCAGACCGGTAAGTCGTAGCGACAAATAGTCTCGATCTCCATGCCGGAGAATCCGAACGCACTGTCTCCTTCGATCGCCAACACGGGCTTGCCGGTTTCTACGGCCGCGGCGATGGTGAAGCCCATACCGATGCCCATGACTCCCCAGGTCCCGACATCAAGGCGCTTGCGGGGCTCGTACATGTCGATAATTCCGCGTGCCAGGTCAAGCGTATTGGCACCTTCATTAATCAGAATGGCATCCGGCCGTTCCTTGATAACGGTACGCAGGGCGCCCAGCGCACCGTGGAAGTCCATTGGAAAGTTATCGTTCGCCAGTCGCGGCGCCATCTTGGCAATATTGATATCTTTTTTCGTCTTGACCGCGTCAAGCCACTCCGCCGGTGCTGTGTATGGATCGGAATCAAGACCGTCGAGCAACGACGATACGCAGGAACCGATATCACCCACGATGGGTGCTGCGATTTCGACATTCGAGTCCATCTCCGTCGGCTCGATGTCGATCTGGATAAACTGTTTCTTGCTACCCCAGGGTTTGCCTTTACCCTGAGACAGCAGCCAGTTCAGGCGGGCGCCGATCAGCATCACGACGTCGGATTCCTTTAATACCAGAGACCGCGCCGCCCCTGCGCATTGCGCATGCGTGTCGGGCAGAATGCCCTTCGCCATGCTCATCGGCAGAAACGGGATTCCCGTCTTTTCGACGAGTGCACGGAGCGCGTCATCTTCCTGAGAGTAGGCCGCACCCTTCCCGAGTATGATCAATGGACGCTCGGCACTTCGTAGCTGTGCAAGTGCGCGCTCTACCGATTCGAGCGAGGGAAACTGTGCGGGCGCGGGGTCGATGACCTCGACGAGGGTTTGTTCACCGGCCTCGGCATCCATGACCTGCCCGAAGAGCTTGGCCGGAAGATCGAGGTAGACGCCGCCGGGTCGCCCGGATACCGCCGCGCGGATCGCACGCGCTACGCCGATACCGATGTCCTCGGCATGCAGCACTCGAAAAGCGGCTTTGCACAGCGGCTTCGCGATCGCCAGCTGATCCATTTCTTCGTAGTCGCCCTGCTGAAGGTCGACGATCTCTCGTTCCGACGAGCCCGAAATCAGGATCATCGGGAAGCAGTTGGTCGTCGCGTTCGCCAACGCCGTCAGACCGTTGAGGAACCCCGGCGCAGATACCGTAAGACAAATCCCCGGGCTTTTCGTGAGATAGCCGGCGATCGCTGCTGCGTTGCCCGCGTGTTGTTCATGGCGAAAGGCAATGACTCGTATGCCTTCAGCCTGTGCCATTCGACCGAAGTCGGTGATCGGAATTCCGGGTACTCCGTAGATTGTCCCCACACCATTGAGTTTCAGCGCGTCGATGATGAGATGGAAACCATCGGTCTGTTCACGCTGGTCTTCCGGTAATTCTGTTTGATTAAGTTCTTCTGCAGTTGCGCTTGCCATGAGACTTCCTCGGTTATTAATCCAGGTAGGCGACGTAGTTATTGATGTGCTCGGCCAGGCCGAAAGAATGTTCGCGGACCAATCGCTCCGCCAGTTCTGTGTCGCGTGCTTCTATTGCTTCAATGATGTGGAGGTGATCGATAATCGAACGGTCGGCTCGATCTCGTTCAGTTATCGTTCGTGCGCGTATCGCACGCATGTGGACGAACAGCGATTCGGTCATCTGCTTGAGCAGGTCGCTCTTGCTCAATGCAATGATGCGTTGGTGAAACTGGATGTTCGTATCGGAATATTCGTCGATGTGCGCCTGAGCGCCGTTCGGCCCTTCGAAGGTGACGAAGAGTTCCCGTAATTGCCCAATCTCGCTATCGCTCGCAACCTGAGTAGCAAGTCTCGCTGCCATACTTTCCAGAGCTGCCCAGACGGAGATCATCTCGAGAATCTCTTTCTTGCTTTTTCGGGCAACGAAAGTGCCTTTGCGAGGCACCATTTCGACCAGGCCTTCCTGAGCCAGGCGCAGCAGGGCTTCGCGTATCGGCGTGCGGCTGACGCCGAGGTCCTCCGCGAGACTTCGCTCGTCCAGCCGCGGCGGTTCATCGCGACCATAAATGTCCATGGACGTAATCGCGTTACGGAGAGCACCATAAACGCGGTCTTTGAGGCCCGCGCTCGCATCCAGAGGTCGAAGTCGTATTCCCGCTGCTGCCATTTTCCTATAATTATTGTTATTCGGATCTTGGTATACAGTATGCCAACATGAAGGCCGCGGCAAGATAGGGTCCGTGCCCCAGGTTGTCAAGTTAATCGACGTTAATACGGGCGGATAGGCGGCGGTCGCGCTTGATTGTGCCTGTCATCGGCCGATAATGGTTTCGCGTATAGGCTTCACTCGATAAAGGGAGAACAATAATGAGTGGACTAGATAACACGTTGGATTCACTGCTGGGGAAACGTTCCGACCAGGTTCTCGGCGCAGTTCGAATCGTATCGGCATATATGTTCATGCTTCACGGAACACAGAAGATGTTCAGCTGGCCCGTTGCAGCATTCGGCGAATACAATCTAATGAGTCTGGCGCCTGGGTTGGCGGGGCTTCTTGAGGTAGTCGGCGGACTGCTTCTGCTCGTTGGGCTCTTCACGCGACCGGTCGCGTTTGTGCTCTCCGGACTGATGGCGTTCGCATACTGGATGGCGCATGCACCTCGTGATGGTGGTTCGTTTCTATTCCCGGTCAGCAACGGCGGCGATGCGGCAGTCCTCTACTGCTTCATTTTTCTGTATATCGCAGCCGTCGGTGGAGGTGCCTGGAGTATCGACGGGAAGATGAAGGGCTCGTAGTCCTCCCTGACTCTCTAGCCTGGAGATAATCCAGGTCTCTACCGTTACCACAGGCCCGGTGGCCGCTTCAGCAACGATCTCCTGGGTCGTTGCCGGGGCGGCCTGTGACCTGTCGTTAGAGTTCCATGTTCCACTGCATCGTTTCCGGGTTGAACTGAGCGATCAGGTAGACGATCGACAGTACGAAGAATACCCACGCGAAAATTTCCCCACCGCGATGTCGCGGTAACTCCCGCATGAAAGTGCGCGTCTTGTGTGCGCCATAGCCGCGGATATCCAGCGCCATGGCCTGTGTCTGCCCGTTGCGCAGGCCCAATACCAGCATCGCGAATGCCAGGTGCTTCACGCGAATCCATTTTCGTTTTAACCAGTTCGTATTCTGGCCCAGGTCACGAATGCGCTGGGTAATTGAAATTTCACGGCCGAGCTTCAGGAACGACGGAAATAATATGAGCCCAAGTACCGGTGCGTGAACGAGCCGGTAATCCCAGCCGCGTCTGGACAGATTCTGAACCATGTCTGTCGGGTGTGTCGTAAAGGCGAAGGTTAGACCGGCAGTAGCCAGCGCGAGAAATCTCAATCCGAGTAGCGCGCCGAAGCCTAACGCGGCCCAGCTCAGATCCTTGATCGGCGTGCGTATCGCAATCGTATCGGAGCCCACCGTCGCCTGGCCGCCATAGAAGAACGGAAACACGACCGCGATAATCATGACGAATGGCACGATGATCTTGCCGAGCGCCCAGTACTCTCTGAGCGGGACACCGGTGAAGAAGGCCGCAAACAGGAAGCTGATCAGGAAGAGTCCCGCGCCAACATAGAGGTTCGTGTTGAAAATAGCGACGAAAGAGACGCTCAGCACCAGCAACAGCTTCGAGAACGGCGTCATTCGATGCGCCAGGGAGTTGCCCTGCTTATAGGAGAGATCGAAATCAGCCACGAGACGAATCCAGAATTCGTTTTGAGAGAACGTCCGTTGTCAGCACGGGCTCGCCCAGTATCTGAGCGGAGAACTCATACACTGAGGGCGGCTTGAGTCTCGCCCGCTCGAGTGTAGCCTCATCGGCAAAAAGCGATTCGGGCGCGCCGTCGAAAATAATCTCACCGTCGCACAATACCGCAGCGCGATCGGCATATTCGGCAATCAGCCGCATGTCGTGAGTGATGAACATCACCGCGGCACCGTCATCGGCCAGATCCCGCAGTAGCTGCATGAGGTTCTGCGCCTGATGATAGTCCTGTCCGAAGGTCGGCTCATCCAGAACGACCACCTCGGGCTGCCCTACCACCATCGCCGCGACTGAAAGGCGCCGCTTCTGGCCATGGCTGAGGACGTAGGGGCTTGCCTCGCGGCGGTCGAGTAGTCTGGCCGTCTCCAGCAACTCAACCGTTCGCTTGTCCACCTCCGACTCATCCAGTCCAAGAGCGCGTAACCCGTGAGCGATCTCGTCGTAAACCGTCCCGCGGACGAATTGTTTTTCAGGCACCTGGAAAATGTAAGCAACACGTCTTACGAGTTCGGCGAAGTCGTAGTCGCTCGTCGCCATCCCGTCGACGAGTACGATACCACTGTCCGGAAGCGTGATGCCGTTGAACATGGAGGCGAGGGTCGATTTGCCGGAGCCGTTCTGACCAACGACCGCGAGGAGTTCATTTCGGCGAACGCCAAGGTTCACGTTTTTCAGGACCGGATGATTGTCGTAGCCAAAGGAGACGTTTTTGACGTCGATAACGACATCGCCGCTGTTCTGTGTTGATGCGTCAGCGCTTCGATCGGTTGGCGGCGCCTCGGACGAAGGGCTAAGTGGCAGGTTTATACCGGCCGTTTGAAGTGCATCGACGAGTTCAGGGCCGGTCAGTGGTACGTCGCTGCCGATCTCCAGTCCCCCGGCTCGGAGATCCAGTCCGACTTCGGCAGCTTGAGGGATCCACAACCCCATTTCATCACGAACGAAGAGTCCTCTCTCGTTAATGAAATCTTGCGGCGTTAGCGGTCCGACAACGCGTTGGTCCTCAACCAGCAGAACCGAATCGACGCGGCTGAAAACTTCGTCCACCTCGTGTTCTATGACCATCACCGTCAAACCGGTTCGCTCGCGAACACGATTGATCGTATCGAGAACGTCGGCCGTGCCCGCCGGGTCGAGATTGGAGGTTGGTTCGTCGAGGATCAGAACGGCCGGTTCAAGCGCGAGCATTGCGGCAAGCGCGACTCTTTGTTTCTCCCCACCTGAAAGGCGGAGTGTTTCGCGGTTGCGGAAACCCGTTAGTCCTACGAGGTCGAGCGCGTAATCGATGCGTCGATGAATTTCGTCAGGCTCGAAGAGATAGTTTTCGAGTGCGAAGCCGATTTCTTCTTCGATCGTCAGCGTGACGATCTGATCTTCCGGATTCTGAAAGAGCATGTTGATGAGTCTGAAGCGCTCAGCAGCTTCGAGTTCGCGACGATTGATGACACCGCGTTCCGGATGACCGACCAGCATGCGGCCATGATTGCGACCACCGAAGTAGTCCGGATAGATACCGACGAGATTCAGGGCCAGCGTGCTCTTCCCCGATCCGCTTCGGCCGAGTATCAGAACAAACGAACCGGGTTCGATTTCGAAAGCAACGTCCAGCAGGGCGGGCGGACCTTCGGCTGCGCCTGCTGCCGGTTTGAACCAGAAGCTGTAGTCCTCGACGACGAGAACGGGATCGGTCGACACGAAAGCGGACGCCTAGGCGTGTTCGCCGCGGCTATCGCCAAGGGCAGGCGGCGTGTCCAGCGAGGGTACACCGGCGTTCTCGAGACCGCGACCGAGATGCCATGCAACAATTCCCCACAGCAATCCGCCGACTGCCGCGATCGCCATAGAGATCAGCGCCCAGCTTGTTCCGCCGGCGAGCTGGAAGCCTCCCATGCCGATGAACATCGCGATCTGGTTCACAACAGAAGTAACGGCAACGGCTACCGCGAACAGGAGTTGACCGCCCCGCCAGCGCAGCAGCGCGATGACCGTGGCACCAAAGGCGGCTGGAACGAGGCCGTAGAACATCAATACCGGTCCGTCGGGGTCGCCTGCGAACCAGCGAACAAGTGCCGTGACTGCTACGGCCAGAACGACGATGACGGCCCTTTTGCGTAAATAGGCGCCCGCATAGAAGAGGATCCACGTCGTACCGTTATAGAAGGCATAGACTGCGAAGCCGACGGGGCCCGTTGCCCAGACTGTTCGCTCGAGGAATCCCAGCAGCCCGACGATTTCGATAACTGCCTGTATGACTCCGAGTAATACCGCGACGACGATGTCCATCGTATCGAGCTTGAAGTCCTGACTAAGCTGATAGGCGTTTTTCATTGCTACCGATTCTAGCCGAGCGGATAGCAGGAACGCGACTTTCTTTCGGTTAGCTGCAGAATCCCGATCTTGGCTGCAGTAGTTACGACAAGCTCTTGATATTGTTGAGTCGCGTACGTGAATGCATTTATGAGAAGATCAATACGTTGGTCGTCGCCGGAAACTTTCGTGCCGACGTGCGTTATCTACAGACTTTTTCGGCAAATCTATTGCTAATCTCGGGATGCTAGCGGACCAGGGAACTACCCACTCAGGTGACAGCGGGTGATATGCTCGCATCCGGTGACGTTGATGAAGCGGAGCTGCGAATCGAAGCGGCGCGTTCGCTCGGTGCTGCACCCGAGCCGCTTGCCGCGCTCGACTCGGAGATCGCCGTCATTCGGGAGGCGGCCGCCGAGGAGGCCGTCGCCACTCGACAAGCTGCCTTGTTGACTGATGGCAGAGCGCGGCTTTCGAGCGGCCAGTACTTCGAGCCTGAAGACGACAGCGCGTTTTTCTATCTCACAAGTCTCAGGGCAGAGAACCCGAACTACCCGGAACTCGACGCAGCCTGGCAGGAGTTTGTCGACGACCTCGAGACGAGTGCGCTGGCGGCCATAGATTCGGCTGACTGGGCTGCGGGAGAATCCTGGCTGGAACAGCTTGAGCGGGTCGATCCGGGGTCGGAACGGTCTGTCGAACTGGGGGCCGAACTTGACGCTGCGCGCCAGCAGGAAGAATTTTTTTCTGTCGCGATGCCGCCCAGTGATCTGGTATTGCTGGCCTCCGAGCCGCCCGTTTATCAGGCTGGCGCAGTTGTGTCTTCAATAGAGGGTTGGTCGATCTGGAGTTCATCCTCAGTCGCGACGGTAACGTAACGGAAATCTCTGCAACCGCTGCCGAGCCGGCCGGCGAATTCGAGGAGGCAGCGATGGAGGCTCTCTCGACTTACCGCTTCGAGCCGTTCGAACTCGATGGCCGGATATACGAGCGGCGCGTCAGGTTTCGTATGCGGTTCGCTCTGCAGTAGAGGCCGTTCGGAGTATCGCGACGATAGCTGCCGCGTTAGTATCAGCCGTTCTTTAGAGATGCGACCATCGTGATCGCTACGAGAAAGTGAGGGCGACTATGTCAGATTTCTATGAAGCTATTGAAGACCGTCGGCAGTTCCTTCGGTTTCTTGCGGGAACACCGCTGCTTGCGGGTTCCGGCGCTTTGCCATTCCTTGCCGGTCGAGCCGGAGCGGCGGAAAAACTGACGGACGAGATGATTACTGTTGTGGAGGATGCTCTCAATGTCTTCGACTTCCATCCGGTTGCACGAAAGAATCTGTCGCCGGCCCACTATGGCTATACGGTTTCCGGCACGGATGGTGACGAGACACTGCTGGCGAACAGAGAGGGCTTTCAGGCATTTCGCATTCGTGCCCGCCGACTTGTCGATATACGCAACGCCAATACGGCCACGGAAGTATTCGGGACTCGCTGGGAGTCGCCGATTGCGTTAGCCCCGGTTGGCGGGCAGCGGAAATATCATCCTGAAGGCGAGGTCGCGGTTGCACGTGCGGCACGTCAGGGCGCACATACTCAAATACTCTCCACCGCGACATCCAGCGCGGTAGAAGACGTGTCCTCTGCGAGGGGTGCGCCAATCTGGTATCAGCTCTATCCGACCAATTACTGGCACATTGCCGAAGCAATGGTAAAACGCGCTGAGCAGGCCGGTTGCCCGGTAGTTGCCGTTACCGTCGATAGAGCCTCGCCGCGAAATATGGAAACCTTCGAGCGCTACGTCCGGGCGGACACAGCCGATTGTTCCGCATGTCATATTGAAGGTCCTCCTGCCGAGCGACTGAAGAACAGACCGATGTACCAGGGGATCGACCTCACCGGGGTCATGAGTACGCAGGCCTCCGGACTGACCTGGGATTTCGTGGAGCGGCTGAAGTCTGCGACCTCGATGAAGGTCGTGTTGAAAGGCATTGTCACAGCTCAGGATGCCGCCTTATGCCTTCAACATGGTGTCGACGGCATTATCGTTTCGAATCACGGCGGCCGCGCAGAGGCGAGTGGTCGTTCTACGATAGAGAGTCTGCCGGAAATTTCGACGGCCGTTGCGGGCCGCATTCCGATATTGATCGACAGTGGTTTCCGCCGCGGTACCGACATCTTCAAGGCACTGGCGCTCGGGGCAGATGCCGTATGTGTCGGCCGGCCCTACATCTGGGGACTATCGGCCTTCGGTCAGGCTGGAGTAGAGAAAGCGATGACACTGCTCAGAACGGAATTCCGTCGCGTCATGATGGAAGCCGGCGTGACCTCTGTCTCGCAGATTAACAGCAGCTATATCGAGCGGGCATGAAGGCTCCGGCCGAGCACGCCCAAACATGGCGCACGGTCCTGCCGGCAGTTTTGTTGACGGTTTGTCCCGTTGCCTTCGGACATCACAGCGGTTCGATCTTCGACCAGAGTACGGTCGTCGCGATCGAGGGCACGATCGTCGAATTCAACTGGTCGAACCCTCATGTCTATATCCACGTTTCCAGTACGAGCGTCACCGGAGAGCTTCGTCAATGGGAGATCGAGACCGATGCAACGCCGATTCTGACTCGCAGCGGCTGGTCAGCGACATCGCTGCAGCCGGGAGATCAGGTGGTTGTGCGTGCGTATCCGGACAGGAATCAGGAGCGTGCGCACGGGCGGCTGATCTCGCTGGCGACCGGCGAAGGCGCACTGCTGACGCCCAGGGTTTCGTTCGATAGCCGGCCGAGCGAGTCTGCTACCGGAGAGGCCGCAGCGGACATCTCGGTCCTCTGGTCGACTCCCCTCGCGACGAATCAACATCTCTGGCGACTCAGAGCAACGACACGCTCCCTGACGCCGAAGGCGCTTGCGGCTCAGGAGGCCTACGACGTAACGCGTGATAGCCCGGCCGGCAAATGCATTGCTTATCCCACGCCGACCTTTCTGGGGGTGCCTTATCTGAACCAGATAACGCTGGCTGAGGATCGAGTCACGATACGCGGCGAGTTGTTCGAGTCAGAACGTGTGATCTATACCGATGGTCGTGGACATCCCGTGGACGGTGAAGCTACGAACCAGGGTCACTCGATAGGTCGTTGGGAAGGTGACGTACTCGTCGTGGAAACAACCCAGCTCTCGGAGCATCGCTCCGCATTAATCGATGGGGCGCCGATGGGAACGAGTCGACGTATTGTCGAACGGTTCTCGTTAAGCGAGGATCGCCGCCGGCTGCTGATCGACTTCGTCGTGGAAGATCCGGAGTATCTTGCCGAACCATTCGCCGGGCGTATGGAGTGGGACTACGCGCCGCAGTTCACACTGATAAATATCGACTGCGACCCCGAGATCTCGGCGAAGCCCTGGGAAGGTTAGTTCCGAGTAATGCGGTAGACGAACGCCGGCGGAATATTCAGCGGCGTAAATTTAGTTAGTGATGCCTTGATGCCTAGTGTCTTGCGGAGACTGCGACTTATCGGACAACGGACGCCATACGTGAACTGAAAGAGGCAGCCGTCGTCAGTCAGCGAGTTGAAGATCTGCCGGACCAGACGAATCTTGATTCTTGCCGGGAATAGTAGCAGCGGCAGGCCGCTCACAACGTAGTCCACGGGCTCGGTTCGCGGCGGAAGATGACGGCGAAAGGAGACGGCATTCGCCTCGACCACCGATGTTCCCGGGAATCGATTTCGAAGTAGATCGGCGAATTCCTCGTCCTGCTCTATCAGTGTCAGGTCGCTCGGGCAAACCCCGGCGTTGAGAATTGCCTCGGTTATCGCGCCGGTACCCGCGCCAAGCTCGATAACACGATCTCCGGGAGCGATGTCGGAGGTGAGCAGGTTCGCAAGAAATCGACTGCTCGGAGCCAGTGCGCCGACGCTGCGAGGTTCTCGCAGTAATCCTTTGAGAAATCCGCCAGGCTGTTGCCGGGAGAGATCCCGCCGGATGCCAGCTTCAGTTCCGGACATGTTGTAACGACCCCATTCGCCGCCCCGTCGCAGGGCAGCCGAAAAATTCTTCTACGTTCTTAGTGTGCCGCAACATACGTGGGCAGTGGGAGGATCGCAACGCCGAGTATCATTGATTAGTCATCGATTGGCGAATTGACGGCGCTTGTATCGATACGCTCCGTCAGGTACATCGTTCCCATCGATGCCAGACCAAGCAGCGCGAATCCACCCACCAGCGGCAACACTGTGCCATCGTAGGCTTGGCCTATGGCGATGCCCAATACCAGCGAGATTGCGGTCGACACAGAGCCGATGACAGCGGAAGCTGAGCCGGCGATATGACCCAGAGATTCGATTGCCATCGCGTTGAAATTGCCGAACAGCAATCCGACAGAGAAGAACGTGAGCAGCCCCCAGATCATCATCGTCATCAGTGACGGCGTACCACCCTGACCCCAGGCATAGAGGAAATATCCGATGGACAGGATGCTCATCGACTGCAGCGCTCGCCACGCCAGAATGCGCATTCCATATCGCATGACCAGCCTGGCGTTGAGCAGCGATGCGCATCCGACCGACACGGCAAGCGCGGCGAAGTACAGAGGGAAGCGCGTTCCAAGTTGGAACTGCGCCTGAAAAATTTGCTGGGCAGAGCTGAGATAACCGATGAATGCGCCGGACACCAGCCCGGCAGAGATCGTATAGCCGAGTGCACATCGATTTCGGAGAACTTCTGCGACGTCGAGACCGATCTGGCGCAGCGACAGTCTGCTGCGCCGGTTCGGAGGGAGAGTTTCCGGTTGACGAAGACCAAACCAGACCAACGCTACGAGCGAGAGTACAAGCAGCAGCGCGAAGATCATTCGCCAGTCAGCTACGAATAGTACGGCCTGTCCTAACGCGGGAGAGACTATCGGAACGATAATAAATACCGCCATAATGAACGACATGATCCGCGCCATCGCGCGACCTTCAAAGTGATCTCTTACCAGCGCGACTGTCACCGAACGCGGGGCTGACGCGCCGAAGCCTTCCAGGATACGGCCGGCGAGCAGGACCTCAAAGGTCGTCGCGCCCATTGCGAGTATTGAGCCGATCATGAAGATTCCAAGCCCGACATAGATCGGAGGTTTACGACCGAAGCTGTCCGAGAGAGGTCCAAAGACCAGTTGTCCAACCGCAAAGCCGACGAACATCGAACCGATGACGAGTTGCGTGCCGTTCTCCCGCTGAACGTCGAGATCGAGGCCGATCGCTGGCAGCGCAGGAAGCATCGCGTCGATAGATAGTGCTACCAGCGAAATCATCAACGCCATGAGCGAGACGAATTCGCCGAGCCGAATATTCTCGTTGTTGGTGATCTCTGGTCTCGCTTGATATCAGCGCACAGGACTATGCGCGGGATTCACCCTAGTGCTGCATTCCGGTCCGGTCAACAGAAATTGAAGTTATTCTGATCTTCTTTGTTCAGAACTCTAGTCCACGGCCAATACGATCTTGCCGAAGTGGGCGCTGGCTTCCATCGCTCTATGCGCTTCAGCTGCATCCGCAAGCGGCAGTACATCGTGAATCAGCGGGTCTATCCTTCCGTCTGCGACAAACGGTATTACCTCGTCGATGAATCGAGCCGTGATCGCCGCCTTCTCATCCACCGGCCGGGATCGAAGAACCGAGCCGATGATGGTTTGCCGCTTCACCATGAGTCGCGCGAGATTGACTTCCGCCGTAGTACCACTCATCACGGCGATGACGACGAGGCGCCCGGCAACGGCGAGCGCCTTGAGATTCGGTTTGAGGTAGTCCTTGCCGATATGGTCGAGTATCACGTTCGCGCCGCGACCGTCAGTGTCGGCAATGACGGCTTCTTCGAAGGCCTCATTCTGATAGTCGATGACGTGGTCTGCGCCGAGGTCCGCGACACGCTGAATTTTTTTCGGCGACGCCGTTACCAGGACACGGCTTGCCGGCCGGAGCAGCTTGCAGAGCTGAATTCCGGCGGTGTTCACGCCTCCACCACCGCCGTGAAGCAGGACCGTCTCGCCGTCGCGAAGCCCGGCTTCCTCGAGGACATTGAGATAGGAGGTGATATAGGTCTCCGCTACGCAGGCCGCCTGCGCATCGCTCAGTCGCTCAGGAACCGGAATCAGATGGCTCGCGTAGGCCACGGTATACTCGGCGTAACCGCCGCCGCCGACGAGGCTCATGACCCTGTCTCCGATAGTGCAGCTCTCAACGCCGGGCCCCAGCTTCTCTACTCTGCCTGCGACTTCGAGGCCGAGAATTTCTGAGTCTCCCTTCGGGGGAGGATATTTTCCGAGGCGCTGGCTGGTGTCGGCCCGATTGACGGACGTTGCCGCAACTTTGATTCGTACCTGGCCTTCTCCCGGTTCCGGGGTTTCGACTTCCCCCAGTTCCAGGACTTCCGGACCGCCGGTACCGTTCATTCGGATTGCCTTCATTTAGTGCTCCTCGAGTAATCACGTCGATTCTAACGCGTCTTTATGCGGGTCGCGGTTTGAACAGAATACCTCTTACCGTTATAAAGATGCAGACCTTGAGGGGGAGTGCGACCGGCTATGAACCAGGAAACAACAATAAACGAGCAGCACGGCGACGAACTGGACCAGCTGCAGCTACCCTCGATGGCGCCTGGAGGCCTGTTCAGGCACTTCGGCCCCGGTCTTATTCTGATGATGACCGGCATCGGTACGAGTCATCTGATTACGGCGCCAGTCGCCGGCGGGCGTTTCGAGTACGCGCTGCTGTGGTGTCTCCCGATGGCGTACATATTCAAGTACTACGGTTTCGAGATGGCGTTCCGGTTTACGAATGCTACTGGCCGCAGCATGCTCGACGCTTACTCCACCGCCTGGGGAAAGCTTCCGGTCTGGTATGTTCTGATTACGACAGTTATCCAGTCGGCCATCGGGCAGGCAGGCCGTCTGGTCGCCGCTGCCGCGGTCGTGTTCTATTTAGTTCATCAGTACGTCGGTCTGGATATTCCCGGCGTTGAGGACGACATGGAGCTGGCGCTATACGCCCTGGTGCTGGGTGTAGGATCGGTACTGATTATTCTTCGCGGCAGCTATGCAGCCGTCGAAACTGTTACCAAGATCGCAGCGGGTCTGCTGATCGTTTGTACGATCGGCGTCTACTTCGTCACGCCCGCGCCGCTAAGCGAGTTTGTGCATTTCTTCCAGCTCGATACGCCCGAGGGCTCCTGGCTGATCATCGCATCGTTCCTGGGGCTTTTGCCGACGGGCATCGATGTCTCGCTGCAGGCCTCCGAGTGGGGGAAGGCGAAGAAAGCAGGTATGGGTCGCATTCGCGCCGACCTGGAAGCTCGCGGTTTGGCCAAGCCCTACGACCCGTTCGCCGACGGCAAGAAAGACCTTAGCGTCGATACACTAAACCTGCCGGACCATGCACGAGAGTACTGTCGCCGGTGGTTCAAGATCGGGCTCTGGGATTTTCGTGCGGGTCACGTGATCTCGTTTATTCTTGCGGCAATATTTATGCTGCTTGCGGCCGTCATGATGTATCCGAGTGAAGTCGCCGGAAACGCTGTCATGGGGGAGATTGCGACTATCTTCACGGAGAGCGTCGGGCCGGGCGCGATGATTATCTTTCTGATGGGCGCACTGGCGGCTACCTACTCGACGGCATTCAACTACTTTGACGGCTGGCCGCGCGTTGTCGGGGCGTGCAGCCGAAACCTGTTTCGCAAGACTGCCGCACTTTCCGGTATTGCCAGAGAGGATCTCGGCGACGAGCATAAGAGCCGTTGGTATTCCGAGTACAACATCTACCGAATCAGTATGCTGTTCTCACTGGTCACGTCGGTCGCGATCGTGGCCGGCTTGCCACGGCCCGTCTATCTGGTTCTCGTCGCATCCGCACTGGCTTACTTCGTCGCCCCGGTGATCTTCTTCCTGAACCTGTACTACTGCCTGACCATCATCTCGAAGGACGACAAGATGTTCTATCCTTCGCCGTTTGCGAAGTGGTTCGGCTGGCTGAGTTTTGCAGTGTTTACAGGAATGTCTCTGATGCTGATTCTGGGACGGCTGTTCAACGTTACATTGTTTGGCTGACGCGCTCCTGGTCTTACCTGGAGCGGATTTCTCCTGTATCGTTCGGTGCCGGACCGAGGGCACCTGATGGCTTCGGAACCGAACAAAGCCTGAAGGACTTCCAGTGTTCGAGCCCCTGAAAGAATTACCGCGTGATGCCATTCTCGGCATCATGGCCATGTACCGTGCCGATCAGCATCCGGGCAAGATCGATCTGAGCGTCGGCGTCTATCAGGACGAAGACGGAAATACGCCGATCTTTGAGAGCGTCCGCCGTGGTGAGCAGCAGATGCTCGCATCGCAGCAAACCAAGAGCTATGTCTCGATCTCCGGTAACGCGAGATTCAATTCCGCGATGGAAGAGCTGCTGCTGGGAGCAGATCATCCAGCGGTGCGGGACGGTCGCGTTTCGACCGTGCAGACGCCGGGGGGTAGCGGCGGACTGTGTGTTGCCGCCCATCTGATTCTGAGGGCGCAACCTGACGCCCGGGTCTGGCTTAGCGATCCTTCGTGGCCGAACCATCTCCCGCTGCTGAAACTCGCCGGGCTGGATCTTGAGCAGTATCCATACTACGACTACGAGAATCATCGAATTGGCTTCGAGAAGATGCTCGCCGAATTCGAGAAACTCGAAAGTGGCGAAATGGTTCTTTTGCACGGCTGTTGCCACAACCCCAGCGGAGCGGATCTCTCCCCCGACCAGTGGCTCGCATTAACCGAACTGTTCGAGCGGCGCGGTATCGTTCCCTTCATCGATTTCGCCTATCTCGGGATGAGCGGCGGCGTCGATGAGGACGCCTACGGCGTCCGGCTCATGTCGGAGCGACTGCCGGAAGTCGTGATCGTCACATCGTGCTCGAAGAACTTCGGACTCTACCGCGAGCGCGTCGGGGCAGTCACTGTAGTCTCCCGGGACGAACAGGCTGCAAGCCTGGCGCTCAACAATGCTTCGAACGTAGCGCGGGGAATTTATTCAATGCCGCCTGACCACGGCGCGGCCGTTGTTGCCGAGATACTGAACGACGACGCGTTGCGAGCATCGTGGTTGGAGGAGCTGGGCGAGATGCGCGATCGCCTGAACGATTTGCGCCGCCTGCTGGTCGACAAGCTGGCGGAGCGGGATGCGCCGCGTGACTTCTCGTTTATAGCTGACGAACACGGAATGTTCTCTTTTCTGGGTATTTCTCGTGAACAGGTGATAAGACTCCGCGAGGAGTTTCATATCTATATGGTGGAATCCAGTCGCATCAATGTTGCCGGTGTGAATCAGCTCAACGCCGATACCGTCGCTAACGCGATAGTTGCGGTGCTGTAGCCAAGCCAGATCCAGCTCGGTAAGCACGGGCAAAAGTATGCGGCTGCCCTCTCCCTACGATCGACTACTGATCCCGATCTATATCCCTTCGTTTTTAATGGCCATGAGCAATCAGGCCATGATTCTGCTGCTGCCGCTTTATGCGCTGCAGGTGTTGGATAGCCCGGCCTACGCGGCACTCGTCGTCGGCTTTCGCGGACTGGGCATTCTTCTGTTCGACGTACCAGCGGGGATGCTCGTTGGACGCTTCGGCGATAAAGCCGTACTGCTGGGTGGGCTGATCACGCACGCAGCAGTCATGATCGTTCTTACCGTGGCCTCTGCGGAATGGCTCGTTCCGCTGCTGGCTATACCGTTGGGCGGGAGTATGGCCGCCTGGTTTCTCGGGCGACAGTCCTTCATTACGGAAAGTTCGCCTGCGAGAGAGCGCGGACGGGCAATAGCGGTTATGGCTGGCATAAACCGCTCCGGTTTTCTCATTGGACCCCTCGCCGGCGGCTTCGTAGCCAATCTCTATGGCTACCCGGTGGCGTTCGTAGCTGGCGCCATCTTCGCGCTCGTTGCTGCGGTGATCGTACTTCTTGCGACAACGAACCGGCGGTCGAAGAAGGCGCCAAAGGAGACGGTACTAGCCGTTATCGGGCGAACCCTGAGTAGCAACCGGAGCTTCTTCGCTACTTCCGGAATTGTCGCGCTGTCGATTCAGCTCATGCGCGCAACTCAGCAGTTGCTCGTTCCCTTATTCGGCACATTCGTCGGTCTTGATGTCGCGGCAATAGGGCTGATTTTCTCGTTGTGCGCGGCGCTCGATATGTCCTTGTTCTATCCCGTGGGTATTGTCATGGACCGCTGGGGGCGCAAGTGGACCGGTGTTCCGTCGATGCTCTTTTTCGTCCTGGGGCTGCTACTACTCCCGTTCGCACAAGGTTTTTATAGCCTGCTCGGTGCCGGACTCGTGCTTGCCTTCGCCAATGGCCTGAGCACGGGAATCGTCATGATAATCGGCATGGATATGGCGCCGCCTGATCAACGCGCGCAGTTCCTCGGCGTTTGGCGACTTCTCGGCGACCTCGGCACGGTTACCGGCCCCCTGCTTGCAGGTGTGCTCGTCAACATCGCGACGCTTGGAGCCGCCAGTTTTGTTGTTGCCGCTATCGGTCTTGTGGGCGCAGGTACCTTCGCGTTTGTCGTGCCCGAGACGAGAGATCTCGGCATCGACTGAGTCTCACGCGATGGGGCTACTCGTAGCGGAGCGCGTCGATCGGATCCAGATTGGCGGCGCGTCTGGCGGGCAGAATACCGAAGAACAGTCCTACGCCGATGCTGAACGCGAGGGAGATTATCACCGACTCGGGTGAGACGAAGACGGCCCAGCCCGCCGTGCGTGAGAGCAATATCGCGAGCCCCCAGCCACCGAGCACACCGGCTATGCCTCCCATCATGCATAGCACCATGGACTCGATCAGAAACTGCATCATGATATTCAAACGGGTCGCGCCGAGTGCCATCCGCACGCCGATCTCTCGTGTTCTCTCCGTTACAGACACCAGCATGATGTTCATGATGCCGATTCCGCCGACGATGAGGCTCACGCCGGCGATACTGGCGAGCAGATAGGTAAACGTTTGTATCACCTCCTCGCGCACTTCGAGAAATTGTTTCTGGTCGTAGATTGCAAAGTCGTTCGGTTCCCCGGGGAGTATCCGGTGTTCGGTCCGGAGCACGCGCTCGATGTCTACCATCGCGACCTCCAGCGGAATGCCGTCGACCACGCGGACGCTGATATCGTCCAGGTCTTCAGACCCCATGACCCGTGTTTCCGCGGTGCGCAGGGGCAGGAATACACGTTCGTCCGGGCTGTCTCGTGTGGACCCGACTTCCTCCATCACGCCTATCACGGTAAAGGGGACGCCACGAATCGAGATCTGCTTGCCGATGAACTCACCAGGGTTCTCGCTTTCGAGCTGCCGGGGAACGGCACCGCCCAATACGGCGACCCGACGTTTGCTCTCGTCGTCTGCCCGCGAAAACATCTCACCTACGGCGACCTCGTAGTCGTTCAGCGTTATATAGCTCTCGGTCGTTCCGACAAGACGTGAATTCAGATTACGATTTCCGTACTTGATCTGGCCGCGATCGGTAAGTTGCGGTACGACCAGGTCGATGTATTTCGTGTTATCTTCGAGCGCCCAGACGTCTTCCACTTCCAGAGTCAGCTGTTCCCGGGAGATGCCGCGCAGAAACCAGCTCTGGGCGGTAATGTTCAGGACGTTAGCGCCGAGCTCGTCGATCTGTTCCTCGACCGCTCGCTGGGCGCCGGAACCTGCAGCTGTCATTGTGATAACGGCCGCAACACCGATGACTATGCCGAGCATGGTGAGGATCGCGCGAAACAGATTCGCCCGGATCGATTGCATTGCAACGCGTAATGTCTCGCCGAATAACATGATCTGCTCTCAACCTCGAGCTTCCGGAAGCCACGCCGGTTATCTGGTTCAGGATCACAATAATATCACCGCCACGGCGGCGACCGGGCGCTGCTAAAGGATTGTTAAGCTATCTTATGAAGCCGGGATCGATAGCGACACTCTTGATCAGAGCATAGATATCCTGGCCTGCGGAGAGCTGCAGGTCCTGTACGGCCTCATCCGTCACCCGTGAACGCAGATGCTGCTGGCTGACGTCGAGCAGTACCTCCGCAAAGATCTCGTCAACGATCTCTATGGAGACTATTTTCGCGCGGAGGATATTTCGAATGCTCAATCCCTCCGGCGCATGGGTAGCGAGAGCAACATCGCGCGACTGGATTCGCAGCCGCAGCTGACTGCCTGCTTCGAGCGCCGTTCCAGGTACGCGCAGCGTTTGTCCGCCGACATCGAGCGTAGTCATCCCGTTGCGATGTTCAGTGCTGCGCGCCTCGAGCACCGCCCCGGTTTCGAGATGACCGGCTAGAGGCATTAGATCGATGCGCTCCAGCACCTCGACCGCATCGCCGTTCGCCGCGACCCGACCCTCGTTCAGAACGACGATTCGAGATGCCAACCGGGTCACCTCGTCGACGTTATGCGTGACATAAAGGATCGGGATGCCGAAATCCCGAGGAAGTTGATCTATATAAGGAATAACTTCCGCTTTGCGTTTCGCGTCAAGCGCTGACAGAGGTTCGTCCATCAGTAGCAGTGCTGGATTCCGCAGCAGCGCACGACCAATCGCGACGCGTTGTTTTTCGCCGCCAGAGAGTGACTCGGGACTTCGATCCATGAGCGGTGTCAGGTCCAGGGCTGCGGCAACTGCGTCTATCGTCAACGTTCCCGGAAACGCTCTGTGCGCGGCGAACTGCAGATTTTTCTCCACAGTTAGATGAGAAAAGAGTCTGCCGTCCTGGAAAACGTAACCGACGCGGCGCTTGTGCGGTGGTTCGAATAGCTTCGGGTCGTCGTCCTGCCAGTTGTAATCGTCGAGCGCGACCCGACCTCGGGCGTGCTGTTCCAAGCCTGCGATGATTCGCAGCAGCGTCGTTTTTCCTGCACCGCTCTGACCGAAGAGCGCCGTAATTCCGCCAAGGTCCAGCTCCTCAGCGACACGCAGCTCGAAGTGGCCCAGATTCAGCTCGATATGGAGTGAGAGCGTTGACACGACCTAGATCCGGTTAAGCGGCATACGTCGGTTGATAACGTAGACGCTGAATAGCACGACGAAAGAGAATGCCAACAGCCCGAATGACAGATAGTGTGCCTGGTCGTATGAGAGCGTTTCGACCTGCTCGAAAATCGCGATCGAAATAACCTTGGTTACGCCCGGGATATTTCCACCGACCATTAGAACGACGCCGAATTCACCTAGCGTGTGTGCGAATGCCAGGACGATCGCGGAAATATAGCCTCGTAGTGCCAACGGCGAGACAACTTTCAAAAAGGTATCGACGGGCCCCGCCCCCAATGTTGCTGCTGCCTCCAGCGGTACCTTGCCGATCGCCTCGAAGGCGGTCTGAAGGGGCTGAACCGCGAACGGGAACGAGTAGATCACGGATGCGATGACGAGGCCCAGGAACGAGAACGTAAGCGTCGTGCCAGTCAGCTCTACCCAGAAACTACCGATCGGGCCGGCGGGACCGAGCAGTATGAGCAGATAAAAACCGAGTACCGTGGGCGGCAGCACGAGCGGCAGAGCGACCAACGCTTCGACCACGGCTCGTGAGCGCGACCGCGTATGTGCCAGCCACCAGGCCAGCGGTGTACCGATCAGCAGTAGCACAACGACCGTGACGCTTGCGAGCTTGAGGCTGATCCAGATCGGGCTGAGGTCCATGGGATTGCTAGTCGTCTACCCGGTAGCCGGCGCTACGAATTACGTTCCTGACATTCGTCGATGACAAGTACTCGAGAAGAGACCGAACCGCGGCATTCTCGGCCCCTCGTGCGAGCAGAATGATGTCCTGACGTATGGGTTCATGATGGGACTCCGGTATCAGGTAGAACCTGCCGGAATGCTCACTCGCGAGTGCCTGCGAATGCGCGATCAATCCGATCTGCGCACCTCCGGTAACAACCATCGCATAGGCCTGTGCAACATTCTGACCGTAGGCGAGCCGGCCGGCCCACCGATCCCACTGATTCAGGGACATCAGCGTTTGCTGTGCTGCTTTACCGTACGGCGCCAGATCCGGGTTCGCGATGGCCAGGAACTTCACTTGTTCGTCCTGCAGGACATCGAGGCCTGCGTGACGGACAAGCGCTTCATCGTCGCTCCAGATCGCAAGCTGACCGTAGGCGAGCGTCCGCTGGGTTTCGGCTATACCGAGCCCGGCGGACGCGAGACGTGTTGGTCTCTCGCTGTCCGCCGCGATGAAAAGATCGTACGGAGCACCGTTCACGATCTGCGCATAAAGCCCGCCGGTCGAGCCGCTGACCAGCAGAACTTCGTGACCGGTTTCGGTCTCGAAAGCACTCGCAAGCGTTTGCATCGTGCGGTAAAAATTCGACGCGACGGCAACCGACTGTGTGTGACCTGATGGCGAACTCAGGAGTATCGCCAGAATCACTAAAGAAGATCGCAGTGTGTGCATATCCGAAATCGCGGCCAGGAGGGGTTCGATGTAGCCAGGCGCCGGAAGCGATGTCAATCTGAAACGGGCGAGTATTGGGGATTCTGCGTGATATGCTCGCTGTCCGCAGAAAAAAGAAGAAGTTAGCGTTCGGATCGGGTTGCCCTGGAGCCTCAATATCTAAAGGCATCTGATCGAATCGCCAAGAGACTGGATCGTGACCAAACGCATCATTGTAGGACTAACAGGCGCAGCGGGCTCAGTTTACGGGGTTCGAATTCTGCAGGAGCTGAAGAAGCTCGATGGCGTCGAATCGCATCTGATCGTATCCCGAGCCGGCTTACTGAACGTAGCAACGGAACTCGACATGAGGCGCAGCGAACTCGAGGCGCTCGCCGACGTGGTTCATTCCGACAGGGATATCGGCGCGAATATCGCGAGTGGCTCCTATCGAACCGATGGAATGGTCATCGCTCCCTGCTCGATGAAGACACTGGCCGCTGCGGCTACCGGGCTAACGGATAACCTCGTCTCGCGCGCTGCCGACGTTGTGCTCAAGGAGCGCCGCCGGCTCGTTCTGATGGTAAGAGAGACTCCGCTGAATCTTGTTCATCTGCGAAACATGACGACCGTGACCGAGATGGGCGGCATTATTTTCCCGCCGATGCCATCTTTCTACGCGAATCTCGAGAGTCTCGACGCGATGGTAAATCAGAGTATCGGCCGCGTGCTGGACCTATTCGATGTGGATACCGGGATCGTCAGGCGCTGGCAGGGGATTAAGGAATCAGCTGACGATTCCTGATTTGCGCAACGATACTGGCGCGCGGGAGCTTGCGGTAGAGAATCAGGGTCGGCAGGTAGCGGGCAGGTAGCTGTCCGGAACCGTCGGTGCCGAGTACGCTGCCGTAGTGCCGCCACTGGCTGTTCCCATGAGGTTCAGGCCGGCAAGGGGCCGGCGCGCTGCCGCAACGCCAGACAACGCCCAGGTTCGCCGTCTCGTAGGGCGTCATCGTAAAAGTCAGACCGGAGATCTGCGCGCTTGCCGAGAACCCGTAGGTAATTGTTATGACGCCGTTGGTCACGTCTACGCCGGTTACGTACTTGCCGGCGGAATCGCCAGCCGCTCCCGCTAAGCCGGCCCCCGACTCTATCGGCCGGTGCGTCGCCGCGACCTTCGTCTTCGTCGGCGCAGACATCGATACGCCTTCGGCGACCTGAGAACGAATGACGTAGCTCTGGTACGTGGGGATAGCAACGGACGCCAGGATGCCGACGATCGCGACTACGATCATCAACTCGATCAGCGTAAAACCATCCTGTTTCCTAAAAAGTCGCGTCACAGTCCGTGTTCCCGAGGGGTCGATATACAGACTGTTGACGATACTCAGTGGACCTGAGAATTGCGGTAATCCAGGTCTGAAATTGGGCCTGGGTTACATAACGCGAGATCCTGAAGGCCTTTTCGCGTATGGCTTTGAGGGAAATCCCTAGCCGGGCAGCGTTGAGCGGCCGATGATATTCAGAAACTCCGAGCGCGTGCGGGGATCGGAGCGAAACTGCCCGAGTAACTGGCTCGTAATCATTGCCACGCCGGGCTTATGAATTCCGCGGGTCGTCATGCATTGATGTACGCCTTCGACGACAACACCCACACCCTTCGGCTTCAGAACTTCCTGGATGCAGCGCGCTATCTGTGCAGTCATCGTTTCCTGTACCTGCAAACGGCGCGAGTAGGTCTCGACTACACGTGCCAGCTTGCTGATGCCGACGACCTTCTGTTCCGGCAGATAGCCGACATGCACTTTGCCGATGATCGGTGCCATGTGATGCTCGCAATGCGACTCGAAGCCGATGTCGCGGAGAACGACCATCTCATCGTAGCCGTCTACTTCGCTGAACGTACGGCGAAGATACTCGACAGGATCATCCTTGTAGCCGCTGCACCAATCCTCGTACGCGCGCACGACGCGCCTGGGCGTTGCCTGCAATCCCTCGCGGTCGGGGTCGTCACCAACCCAGCCCAAAAGAACTCGAATTGCCTGTTCGGCTTCCTCTCTACTTGGCCGGCTCACGTCGCTTCCTTCTCCAATCACTTGCTTGGTCTGACCTCGCGGATTCGCGAGGGCTGGCCAGTCTAAGGCCGCCAATACCCCGACGCAACTGCGGAACGGCTGGAACCGTCGCTAATGCTGGTATGCTCCGCAGCTGTCATGAGCGTGCGACGGATAATTCAGGCTTTTCGAGAGTGGCAGGAGACGGTCGAGCCGATGGTGCTGGCGACGGTCTTCGACACCGCCGGATCGACGTATTCCAAGGCCGGACAGCGGATTCTGATCCGCAGCAACGCCGACTATCAGGGGCTCGTCAGCGGCGGCTGCCTGGAAGGAGACCTCGCGGAACGCGCCCGAGCCGTGCTCGAGACCGGGGTACCGACGGCCGTCACCTACGATATGCGCGACGAAGCCGATGATATCTTCGGCCTCGGCGTGGGCTGTAACGGCATGATTCGGGTCTTTCTTCAGCCACTATCTCGCGAAGACGGCTACGAGCCGTTCGCGACGATCGTCGAGCGCCTGCTGGCCGATCAACCCAGCAGTGCGGCAACAGTCGTCGCATCCGAGAATCCCGAACTACCCATCGGGTCGACGCTGGTTTGGCCGAGGATGGGCGTGGTAGCAGACGAGCCCGTCGAATCGAATCTGGACGTTCTTGTCGACGGCTGCGAGGCCGTGTTGGCGTCGGGCAGTCCTCGATTCGATACCAGCGATGATGGTCTGAGTATCGTCTACGCGCCATTGAATCCCGTCCCGCGGCTTCTGGTGCTCGGCGCCGGGCTGGATGCCGTACCCGTAGTCGGTATCGCCTCCGAATTGGGTTGGCGGGTCAGCGTCGCGGACCATCGCCCCGCGTATCTCGACAGCAGGGAGTTCCAGGGTGCTGAGACAGCGGTACTCGTTGTCCCCAGTCAACTGGAACGAGCGTTCGATGTTGAAGACTTCGATGCGGTGATCGTCATGAGTCATCACCTGCGGACCGACGAGACTTATCTTGCTCATCTCGCGAAGTCGGCTGTTCCTTATATTGGTGTGCTCGGGCCTGCAGCGCGCAAGCAGCGAATACTGGAGGCGCTGGGGGAGGACGGTAAGGCGCTGGCGGCACGCCTCAAGGGGCCGGTCGGACTCGACATCGGTGCGGACTCGCCTGAGTCGATCGCGTTGTCGCTACTCGCAGAGATCCACGCTGTGCTTAACGGGGCCGAAGGCGGCAAACTCAGCGCCTGAGCCGGCATTAGTAGCTGGACTGCCGCTCGCTGTCTGCGTACATTTTCGCGAGAAACGTCCGGATCGTGGGCACAGCCTCCTGCTCGCTCATCAGGCCCTGATCGGCGACGACGCGCGCGATCTCTGCGGCCGATCGCTTTCCGTCGATCAGTGACATGATGTATGCATAGATTCGCGTCGACATTGCCTGTGCCTGAAACGACTGCAGCATCGGGACAGGCTCATCGTTGCCGAGTAGCCAGTCAGGCAGTGCCTGGTAGCGATCCGGCATTTCGGAATCCCGCTCTTTTCCCGCGCGCAATGTAACGACGCACTCCTGTCGGCCGTGGCGGCTGGCCGGAGAGTTCATATACGGGATGACACTTTCATCGACGCTCGGGTCGGTAAACCCTGCAGCCCGAATGGCTTCAAGGCACTCTTCGAGGCTATAGCAGAGCGCGGGATCTGCGTGATGAAACGCGAGCGAACCGAAGACGACCCATCTGCCGCCCGGAGCCAACAGACGATTAACTCTTCGGCACAGGGAATGGAAGTTCTCCGGGAGGATATCGACGAGCCACGGCGTAACGATCGTCCCGAATGAAGCCTCGCCGAAGGGCGGGTGTAGAGCGTCGGCAAGAACGAGTTGTTTCGGGCATTTTTAGCGGCCTTGTGAAGAAGTGTCGTGATAATGGAATATATGTTGAGCGCCCGTTTGACGTTCGCTGAAACGAACGGAATGGTATAAGCAAATCGCTGGATCTATGAGAGCTACAGCTACAGGCGAGATTCGGTTTCGTCGCGCTCTTCCGTGGGAATAGATCAGGGCAACAGCAACTCATTGGTAGAAATGCGACAAGGACGTCGTGTGCTTTGGTAGTCAATCGGCAGAACTAAATACGAACTATAAAGATAATCGATGTAGTATTAGTATTATGTGGATTATCGATGCAATGCTATTTGAGGGTGGATAAATGTACTTAACGAGAAGAATTAGCTTTCTGTTTGGCGCGTTCGCAATGGCTGTATCCGGTAAGGCTTTGGCGCAGGATGAACAAGGTGACGTGCTCGAAGAGGTCGTCGTCACGGGTTCCTATCTCTATACCGGAGTGGACTCACCGTCGCCTGTCTCGGTGTTTGATGGTGAGGATCTCGTTAATTTCGCTCCACCCGATATGGCGACGTTCTTTTTTGACAACGTTCCACAGAACTACGGTAGCGATAACATCAGCCAAACGGACGCTGGCGGCATGGCCAGGTCACGTGCTAACCGCAACGCGACGATTAACCTGCGCGGTCTCGGTGATGAGAACTCCCTGACTGTGCTCAACGGCCGGCGAACGATCGGTTACCCGGTCCCGGATGGCACGGGCTGGAATCGTGTCGACATCAACTCGCTCGTGCCGCGTATCGCGCTCCAGCGCGTAGAACTGCTGCTCGACGGCGGTTCGGCGATATTCGGTTCGGACCCGGTTGCCGGTGTCGCGAACTTCGTAACCAATAATAACTTCCGCGGATTTGACGTCGCTGTCGATTCCCGAATCCTCGATGCGGAGCCGGACGCTGGCAACTACACGGTTGCAGCGCTCTGGGGTATCGGCAACGATCGCACGAGCTTTGTCACAGCCCTTGAATACCACGACGAGGAAATCGTGCTGCGACGCGATATCGATGATGCGTTTGACAGTATTGACGATGTGACGCCTGAGACTGGTATCGGCCTCGAGAATCAGCAGGGCTTCGGTTATACGAACGGCGGCATGGGCATGGGTGCAACGACATGGGTCGATCCGCTTTGCGGTGATCCGCAGTTCGGGGCCTTAGCCTACTATCCCGCCTATGTCGATCCGGCTGACGAGGAGATTCGTGAAGTTGGTACCGGCAGTACGCCGGGAGCGGCGGCGACACAGTGCGCTCGCTCGAACGGTTTCGATAACGGCTACGATCTCTACCAAAACAATGCAACGCAGATCATTGCATTCGCTCGTTTAGAGCATGACATTACCGATTCTCTGCGCTTCAATCTGGAAGCGAATTACAGCGACCAGGAGTTCTCGGACGTCGATCGCTGGGGTGATGCCGGCACCGGTGGTGTCTGGAGCCCCAACAGGCCGCAGAATCTGGGCATCGACTACGCCCTCCCGGCGACTCATCCGGGAGTTCTTCATGCGCGGAGCATCGATCCGACTTTCGCTGCCGCCGCAATGGGCATGGCGCCTCCCATCTATGCGATTGATGAGACCCTGCCATACCTCGCGACGATGCCGGCCTTTAACGAGAACGAGGTAAAGAGAATCGCGCTGGGAGTCGAGGGTGATTTCAACGCCAACTGGTCCTGGCTCTTTGATACTTCCAGCGCTTCGAGCGAGGTTGCAAACGGTATCCGGGATCCCATCGTTAGCCAGTATCCTGCGGCTGTAGCAGGTCTCGGTGGACCCAACTGCGACGCAGCAACCGGTACGCCGGGGCAGGGTGATTGCTTCTACTACAACCCGTTCATGAGTAATGCATTACCGGACGCGGCGGCGATGGGTCTTGCGAATGATCCGGGGTTGCTCGAGTGGCTCATCCCGAATCGAGTTGATCGTTTCGAAGGCAATTTCTTCTCCGCTGATTTCCGCATTACGGGCCAGTTCGGTGAGTTGCCGGGCGGTCCAATTGGCGTGGCTTTCGGTGTCGGCTACCGCGAGGATGAAGTCATACGTGACGCAGCCACAAGTGTGAACCTGGGGCTGACGGCCACGACCGGCGTAGTCAACGATTTCTCGGGTAAGCAGGACATCGAGTCTCTGTACTTCGAGTTCGCCTTACCGATTCACGAGGATGTGAATCTTCAGATTGCGGCCCGGGAAGAGACCTACGATATCGGCTTCAGCGAGCTGTCGCCTAAGATCGCTGCAGTCTGGACGCCGACAGATCGACTCACAGTTCGCGGCTCCTGGGGCACCTCGTTCAAAGGACCTTCGATCAGTCAAACCGCGGCATCCACGCAGTTTCAGGGTGGCGGTGCAAACAGCGTCCTGGTAGACGGCGTACGCTACGGTGCGATGGGTATGACATTCTTCGCATTCGAAACTCGGGCGAACCCCAATCTGCAGCCACAATTATCGGAGAATATCTCGGTCGGTTTCGATTACAACGCGACGGATAGCATCTCCTTCGGCGCGTCCTGGGTCCAGATCCAGTTCGAGGACCGGATCGTTGCGCCGACCGCGAATGTTATCAGTAGCAATCTGAATTGTATCGTTACTGATAATAATGGCATCCCGATTGAGGATGGCAATGGCAACCTCAACTGGATTCCACTCGATCAAGGCGGTTGTGTTATTCCGTTTGACGCGACCCAGCCAATCGATCAGAACAACAGAGCTTTGGTTGTCTCCTTTCCGACGAATCTGGATTATCTGGATGCGGCGTTCCTTGACGTCCACGCGCGTATGAATTGGGACACATCAATCGGCGCGCTGTCGTTTACCCCTAGCGTCACTTACGTGACGGAGTACGAGTTTCCGCTTCCTGAAGGTTCGGCGGCTCGTGACGGTCTCTGTCCCAATGATCTCTGTACCTCGATCGCGAGAAATGTTGGCATGGGCTTCTCGAACGGCATTAACAACATGCCACGCTGGCAGGGTAACTTCCCGGTCTCGCTTGCCGTCGGTAACCACAACTTCAGGCTCAATACGAGTTATCGTGACTCGTTGAACACCGATGCAATAGATCTCGATCCGACAGCAGCGGCGACGCAGAACTTCGTGCACGAAGAGGGCCAGTGGCTGGTCGACATTCAGTGGAACTGGCAGATCAACCAGGCCGCGAGCGTTGGGTTCTCTACGCGAAATCTCCTCGCGACCGAGCCTCCGGAACAGTCGTCTAGTCGTTTCAGTAGACGACTGCGAGAATATACTCTGCAATTCCGCTACAGGCTTGATACGGACTAGCTGAGCTCAGTAACTGAGTAAGGAAACCGCCGTCCGTAACCGGGCGGCGGTTTTTTTGTATCTATAGAAGTAGAGGCGAAGTGCCGAGCTGTATTCACCCCTGGCTCGCATGTCCGCCTGGAAAGGCAGCCGCGATGACCGCCGCAAATAAGCTTCTAATTTCCGCATTGACATCCAGACCTTCCGCCTCGGCGTAATGGACGAGATTCGTCATCGCGTTCTCTGCGACCCTGCCTGCTTCGATCGCTGGCGCCTTTTCCGTGGCCGCCAATGACTCCAGTGCTTCGAGCTGTAGTTTTTCAGCGCGCAGTTCCAGTGCCTTTATCTGTTCGCGCAATCGCATGCATGGCTCCGTGGAGATGGGTCCCAACTCGTGGCCGCTATCTTTCATCCATGATCGAGCCGATCGCAAAGGTCGCACGACGTTTGCACTCCAGATTGCTGATAGACCCTGCGCGCGTGCGAGTTTCTCAGCATCCAGAATTCCTCGTTTCCCGGCTACCCAGCAGCAATAGAGAATCATATTGACGTCAGCCCCATGGCTGTTCTGCAGGGAAAGGCAGGCGTCGGCCACACCCGTCGTGCTATAGGTCCTCAGCGAGAACGCCCACAGTCCTTCCGAACTGGTGTCAGCACTCTGGCGTTTTGTATCCGATCTGCTGATGACGCGGTCTCTCCACAATCTGCGACAGCGAGTCAGAATACGACTGTTGCTTAGCCTGAACAAATCATTGCGGCGAAGCGTTCGCTTGACATGCCTGTGTGCTTGTATGCATATAGCGATTTGTTTAATTGCCCAGGCTCCGAACAGCCTCGCGTTAGCTATGTCAGCAGACGACCCTCAGATCCCGACAGCGCTGCCCTCTTCGACGGTGATACTCGTACGCGGCGGTGAGTCCCTGCCGCAGGTGTTGATGGTACTGCGACGACCCGGCGATGCGTTCGGCAGCAATTACACGTTCCCCGGCGGGGTATTGGATGACGACGAGGCAGAGGCGACCTGCCACTGCGCCCGTAGAACGGCCGAAAACGCCAATGCGGTTCTGGGACTGAATACCGGTGGCCTGGATTATTACGGCGCGGCAGTTCGGGAGTTGTTCGAGGAGACGGGTGTGCTGCTCGCTCGCGACGCGGAGGGAGCGTGGGCACTCGCTTCCGAGTCGATGGAGCAGCGCGCGGACGAGCTTCGCGAGCAGCTGGACGCGGGCGTCCTGCCCTGGAAGGAACTCCTGCGAGAGAATGAGCTGACGGTTGCCTGCGACGCGCTGCATTATTTCTCGTTCTGGGAGACGCCTGTCGACAGACCGCGACGCTGGACGACGCGATTCTTTCTCGCGGAACTTCCACTGGGCCGTGAGGCACGCATTGATGGTCGTGAGTTGCTCAACTGCCACTGGATGACTGCAGCAGAAGTACTTTCTGCCGGCGACGACGGCGGTATGACCTTACCGTTCCCGACGCGCGCTACGCTCGAGAAGCTGGCCGAGTTCGAGAAGCTCGAGGATCTGATGCGCTGGGCGGGAGCTGCCGCCTCACAGGGAATCGACCGGATACTGCCAGTCTCGCTCGACGAGCCCGGCGGCAAGCGGGTCGTGCTTCCAGGGGATCCGGCTTATCCGACGGATCCGTATTCGTAATGTCCAGGCTGGTCCCCGGTGTCGCGACCTCTATCGCCCCGGGCGTTCGCCGGCTGCTCGCGCCGAATCCGGGACGGATGACAGGACCGGGAACCAATACCTATCTGCTAGGCGACGCTCAGGTTGCGGTCCTCGATCCGGGTCCGGCGATTGACGCACATATCGCAGCGATTGCCGAAGCCGCTCCAGACAGGATCGAGTGGATCGTCGTGACCCATACACACCCTGATCATTCGCCTGCCGCAAGAAGCCTGGCCGAGATAACGGGGGCGTCCCTACTCGGCCAGCGGGCGCCCGACGGACCGAGTCAGGACCAGACTTTCCAGCCCGATCGGGTGCTTGAGGACGGTGACCTGCTCGAGACACCGGAGTTCACGCTACGCGCCATCCACACACCGGGTCATGCATCGAATCATGTCTGCTACCGGCACGAACGGTTGGACTGGCTGTTCACCGGCGATCACATCATGGGCGGCTCGACCGTCGTCATCAATCCGCCGGATGGCAATATGGGGGACTATCTGGCTTCGCTGTCGCGGCTAAAGTTACTGCAGCTGAAGGCTCTGGCCCCGGGCCATGGGGAGATCATCGATAGCCCGAATGAGCTGGTGGATTGGCTGATCGATCATCGGCTGGGGAGAGAGGCGAGAGTTGTCAGCACGATGGAGAAGAATGCAGATCTTTCTCTACCCGATCTCACGCCGCTGGTTTATGACGACGTTGACGCGTCGCTACACGCGCTCGCCGAGCGCTCACTGCTGGCGCATCTGATCAAGCTCGAGGAAGAGCGCCGTGCCGTTTGCGAGAACGAGCTGTGGCGGCTGGTAAGCAGTGACTTATGAATCGAGAGTCTTAGACATATATACGCGAGTGTCGTCTCTATTCGTTTCGTTCCACCCAAGGTGTCGATACAACTCGACGTTTTCTTTCAGACGCACATGGGTCGCAAGTCGAAGCACGGTGTAGCCGCGATCCCGCGCCTGCGCCTCAGCGAAGCTCATTAGTCCTCCGCCGAGTCCCTGGCCCTGAAACTCCGGATGAACAGCGATATTCGAGATCGTAGCGTTGTCGCCGTCAAAGGTCATCGTTAACCCGCCCGCTACAACCTCGTCGGCTGCGGCGACCCAGGTAGGATGATTTCGTATCTCGTCTGCGTAGTCCAGAGTCATTGGCGGCAACTGCAGACCGTCGAACCGCTTCTCATACATCGCGTACGCGGCGCTCATGCAGGACTCGAGACCCGGAGCGTCGTCGATTTCCGCCTCGCGTATTTTCCACTGGGCGTTCATATCGATGCTCCCGGTCTCTATGTACTCTGGAAAGCCTCGAGGAATTCTTCTTCTGTCAGCCGCGGGTTGTCACCC
>JBJKYM010000028.1:0-22879 GCA_045561025.1 Candidatus Rariloculaceae bacterium | reverse complement strand
ATTTAATCGCGCCGATCGCGATGGAGGATGGGTTGAGGTTTGCGATCCGCGAAGGCGGCCGTACCGTAGGTGCGGGTGTCGTAGCGAAGATTATTGAGTAAATCGCGTCATTGCGGCGGCTTAACGGCGGCTAACGGGTAGAGCAAATGGTAGCTAATAATCAAAATATAAGAATCCGACTGAAGGCATTCGACCATCGGCTCATCGACCGGTCGGCTCGCGAAATCGTCGAGACGGCGAAGCGAACCGGGGCCACGGTCAAGGGCCCGGTGCCCTTGCCGACCAAAATTGAGCGCTTCACCGTTCTGATCTCGCCACACGTCAATAAGGACGCCCGGGATCAGTACGAATTGCTGACTCACAAGCGTCTCATGGACATCGTCGACCCGACCGATAAGACCGTCGACGCCCTCATGCGACTCGAGTTGCCGGCGGGGGTCGACGTACAGATCCGGCTGACCTAGAAACGTTGAACCTAGAGGGCACGGTGCTATAATAAACGGCTACGCGCTGGCCCGGCGAGATACTGTATCTGTCGGGCCGGTTCGTAACTGGAAGCTGCCGATCGTCTTGGCCGGCAGTGTCTACACAACAGAAAAATACGGGGTTTCGACGGGACGAGCCGGTCGGAGCCATTTGGTGCCAGTGGAGGAAACCTTCGCTGGCTGAAGTGCCGGCCGGACGTAGTCGGCGCGGATATAGAGGAATCATTCAATGCCAATCGGTCTGGTAGGCCGAAAATGCGGTATGACCCGCGTTTTCACGGAAGCCGGTGAGTCTATCCCGGTGACCGTCATCGAAGCCCTGCCCAATCGTATCTCACAGCTGAAGACGGCCGATCGCGATGGATATCGGGCTGTTCAGGTAACTGTGGGCGCCAGAAAGGCAGATCGAGTGGCTAAGGCCCAGGCCGGCCACTTCGCCAAGGCTGAGGTCGACCCCGGCGACAGCCAATGGGAGTTCCGCCTCGCGGGCAGCGAAGGTGAGGAGCTTGCCACCGGTGGCGACATCAAAGTGGATGTTTTTGAGGATGGCCAGCGCGTCGACGTCCAGGGAACTTCCAAGGGTAAAGGCTTCGCCGGTGGCGTGAAGCGACACCATTTCAGTATGCAGGATGCGACGCATGGTAACTCGCTGTCGCATAGAGCTCCGGGATCCATCGGTCAGAATCAGACCCCCGGACGCGTATTCAAGGGCAAGAAGATGGCCGGCCAGATGGGTAACGTGCGCCGGACCGTTCCGAATCTGGAGATTGTACGTGTCGACGCGGAACGAAATCTTCTTCTGGTCAAGGGCGGCGTGCCCGGCGCTCCCGGCGGACATGTCATCGTTCGGCCGGCGGTAAAGGCTTAGCGTTATGAAGATCAAGTTGCAGGGTAAAGACAGCAAGGTCGATCTGGCCGACGCGTCCTTTGCCGTCGCATACAACGAAGCGCTCGTACATCAGGTCGTCACGGCATACCTTGCCGGAGCGCGATCGGGGACGAAGGCGCAGAAGACTCGTTCAGAGGTACGCGGCGGTGGCGCGAAGCCGTGGCGACAGAAGGGCACCGGTCGAGCAAGAGCCGGAACCATTCGCAGCCCGATTTTTACGGGCGGCGGTCGCGCATTTGCTGCGCGTCCGCGAGACTTCGAGCAGAAAGTGAACCGTAAGATGTATCGCGGCGCGATGCGTTCGGTGCTCTCGGAGCTCGTACGCCAGGAGCGGCTCCTGCTGACCGAGGAGTTCGGCGTCAGTGCGCCGAAGACCAAAGAACTCAAATCAAAATTGAAAGACCTGAGTGTTGAAAACGCACTCATTGTCGTCGAAGGCTTTGACGCGAATCTCTGTCTCGCCGCAAGAAATCTCGTGCACGTCGATGTCCTCGATGCTGCCAGTGTCGATCCGGTGAGCCTCGTGGGTCACGAGAACGTCGTCATGACGGTTGCCGCTGTCAAGTTGTTAGAGGAGCGTCTCGGATGAGTAGTCTGGCGCATCAAGAGCGACTGATGTCGATCATTGTCGGACCGCATGTGTCGGAGAAGACAACGACGGCTGCGGAGACCAATAAGCAAATCGTGTTCAAGGTTCGCCCGGACGCGACGAAGAAAGAAATCAAGCAGGCGGTTGAGCTGCTCTTTGAAGTAGAAGTCGGCAAAGTGACCGTTGCGAATGTTCAGGGAAAGATTAAGCGCCATGGGCAGACTAAAGGTCGCCTCGCCGCATGGAAGAAAGCTTACGTTCGGTTGGCACCGGGCAGTGACATCGATTTCATGGGCGTCGAGTAGCCAGATAGCGTAGCGAGATAGATCTGTGCCAGTAAGAAAGTCAAAACCCAGCTCTCCAGGTCGACGGTTCGTCGTTCGTGCTGTCCGCGATGACTTGCACAAAGGCAAGCCACATGCGCCGCTGTTAACGCCCAAATCAAACACCGGTGGTCGCAATAATCATGGCCGGATCACGACCCGGCATCGCGGTGGTGGTCACAAGCGTCACTATAGGATCGTGGATTTCAAGCGGGACAAGGACGGTATTCAGGGCCGCATAGAGCGCATCGAGTACGATCCCAATAGAAGCGCCCACCTCGCTTTAGTTCTCTACTCCGACGGCGAGCGCCGCTACATTCTGGCGCCGCGGCGAGCGAAAGCAGGTGATCCTGTTCAGTCGGGATCCGATGCGCCGATCAAGGTCGGCAATGCGTTGCCCCTTAAGAACATCCCGGTCGGAACGCTCGTTCATTGTGTAGAAATGAAGCCTGGCAAGGGCGGTCAGCTCGCCAGAAGTGCCGGCGGATCAGTCCAGATTGTCGCCCGCGAGGGTCGCTACGCAACACTTCGAATGCGATCTGGCGAGATGCGGCGAATCCACGTCGATTGTCGCGCGACAGTCGGTGAGGTTGGCAACTACGAGCACAACTTAAGCAAGCTGGGTAAGGCCGGCGCCAAGCGTTGGCGGGGAATCCGGCCGACGGTACGCGGTGTAGCGATGAATCCTGTTGATCATCCACACGGCGGCGGCGAAGGTCGAAGCTCCGGTGGTCGGCATCCCGTGACGCCATGGGGCGTGCCGACAAAAGGCTACAAGACCAGAAACGCCAAACGCACCGGTTCCATGATCGTTCGCCGCAGGAAACAGAAGTAGGTTGGTCAGCGTGGCCGCTGCAACTTAAGGATTTAGAGAATGCCCCGTTCTATTAAAAAAGGTCCTTTCATCGACACCCACCTCATGAAGAAGGTGGAGAAAGCGGCGAAGGCGAATGATCGCCGCCCGATCAAGACGTGGTCGCGTCGTTCGATGGTAGTGCCTGAGATGGTCGGTTTGACGATCGCCGTGCACAACGGCCGTCAACATATACCGGTACTGGTCTCGGAGAACATGGTCGGGCACAAGCTTGGCGAGTTCGCCGCAACACGAACATTCAGAGGGCACGCCGGAGCCCGCAAGACCAAGTAGGTTCGGAGCGACTGATATGCAAACAGTAGCAACTCTGCGTTACGCAAGAATTTCTCCGCAGAAATGCCGGTTGGTCGCGGATCAGATTCGCGGTAAACCAGTGGCTCAGGCGCTTGACGTGCTGAGGTTCAGCAAGAAGAAGGCGGCGCATCTCGTGCGAAAGGTTCTGGAGTCGGCGATAGCAAACGCCGAGAACAACGATGGCGCGGATATTGACGAACTAAAGGTCTCTTCGGTCACGGTTGGCGAAGCGCCAACCTTCGCGCGATTTCAGGCGCGGGCAAAGGGCAGAGGAAACAGAATTATTAAACGTAACAGTCACATCACTGTTCAGGTTGCTGACGAGTAAACGCATATGGGTCAGAAAGTTCATCCAATCGGGATTCGTCTCGGAATTACCAAAGAATGGTCTTCGAAGTGGTACGCCGATTCGCAAAGTTATGCGGGTAACGTACTTCAGGATCATAAGGTACGGGAATTCCTGCAGAAGAAGCTCAAGGATGCCTCCGTCAGCCGCATTCAGATCGACCGGCCGGCGAAGCGCGCCAATATTACGATTCACACCGCGCGTCCGGGCATCGTTATCGGCAAGAAGGGCGAGGATATCGAAAAGCTTCGAAATGAGGTCGCAAGCTTGCTCGGAATGGTATTGCCGGATGTGCGACTCAATATCGCTGAAATCAGGAAGCCTGAGCTCGATGCGAGACTGGTTGCCGAGGGCATCGCCCAGCAACTCGAGCGGCGTGTCCAGTTTCGTCGGGCAATGCGTCGCGCTGTCACGAACTCGATGAGGATCGGCGCGGGTGGAATTAAGGTGAAGGTCGCAGGAAGGCTCAACGGAGCTGAGATTGCTCGTTCCGAGTGGTATCGAGAGGGTCGTGTGCCGCTGCATACGTTACGCGCAGATATCGACTACGGTCTGGCGGAAGCCCATACGACCTACGGCATCATCGGCGTAAAGGTATGGATCTTCAACGGCGAGGTCTTCGACTCGTCCGAGGCTACCAAGGACGCAAAGGACGCGCCGTCACGGCAGCAGGCTGAATAGCAATGCTTCAACCGAAACGCACCAAATTTCGTAAGCAGCACAAAGGCCGGAACAGAGGTCTGGCTCAGCGTGGCAACAGCGTCAGTTTCGGCGAGTTCGGACTGAAGGCGACAGCCCGAGGGCGACTTACGTCGCGACAGATAGAGTCCGCTCGACGCGCAATGACACGTCACGTGAAACGAGGCGGCAAGATCTGGATACGAGTTTTTCCTGATAAGCCCATTACCAAGAAGCCTCTTGAGGTCCGCCAGGGTAAGGGCAAGGGTAATGTTGAGTACTGGGTTGCGCTTGTTCAGCCCGGCAGCGTCCTTTATGAGATCTCGGGTGTAGACGAAGTTATCGCGCGAGAAGCATTTAAACGCGCGGCGGCGAAGCTGCCGGTCGCAACGACATTTGTTACCAGGCAGGTTGCTTGATGAAAGCGCAGGAAATTAGAGCCATGTCGGATGAAGAGCTCGGCGAGGAGCTGCTGAGGCTCGGTCGTGAGCGGTTCAATCTTCGATTGCAGTCGGCTACCGGCCAGGGTGCGAGACCAGATCAGTTCGGCAAGGTTCGGAAGGATATTGCGCGTATTAAGACCATTCTCCGAGAAAGAACAAATGCAGAAGATTCAGGACAGAGCCAATGAGTGCTGAAGAGATTCAGGCAGATCAGCCAGCGAGTGCTGCAGCGACGGAAGGCGATACCGGTCGCCGTGTAGTTGTTGGACGCGTCGTAAGCAACAAGATGAATCAGGGCGTATCTGTCGCCGTGGAGCGCCTGATAAAGCATCCCGTATACGGCAAGTTCATTCGCCGAACCACGAAAGTGCTTGCGCACGATGAGAGTAACAGCTGTAACGAAGGCGATACGGTTGCGATCGAAGAGTGCCGGCCGATTTCGAAGCGTAAGTCCTGGCGGGTCGTGAAAGTCATCGAGACGGCTACGGCCTCTTGAGAATGCCGAGGGCAACCGAATGATCCAGACAGAGACAGTCTTGAGTGCCGCGGATAACAGCGGCGCGCGGCGGTTGATGTGTATCAAGGTGCTGGGCGGATCCAAAAGACGCTATGCGCGTATTGGAGACGTAATTAAGGTCACGATTAAAGATGCTATCCCGCGTGGACGCGTGAAGAAGGGTGAGATCTACAGCGCCGTCGTTGTCAGGACGAGTCATGGTGTACGTCGGTCTGATGGTTCCTCGATACGCTTCGACGGCAATGCGGCTGTTCTTCTGAACGCTCGGCTCGAGCCGATCGGTACACGAATCTTCGGGCCTGTCACGCGAGAGCTGCGTACGAGTCGGTTTATGAAGATCATCTCTCTCGCTCCGGAAGTATTGTAGGACTAGCGATGAAACGAATACGACAGGGCGATGAGGTCGTGGTTATCGCCGGTAAGGACAAAGGCCGCCGTGGCAACGTGATACGCGTCTACGATGATGAGCGTTTGCTCGTAGAGGGCGTGAACGTCGCCCGCAAACACCAGAAGCCAAATCCCAATGCCGGCGTTCCTGGCGGGATTATCGAGAAGGAAATGCCGCTCGATATCTCGAACGTGATGGTCTACAACCCATCCGCCGGAAAAGGCGATCGGGTGGGAATTAGATCTCTGGAGGACGGTCGAAAGGTTCGTTACTTCAAGTCCAACGACGAAGTTCTGGATGGTTGAGATGAGCAGGCTCCAAGAATATTTTCAGAAAGAAGCCATGCCGCAGATTATGGAGCGGTTGGAGATTGCCAATCCGATGGCTGTGCCGCGGATTAGCAAGATCACGCTGAACATGGGTGTCGGCGAGGCACTCACAGACCGCAAGGTGCTCGAGCATGCGATGAGCGACCTGAAGCGAATCTCGGGTCAGCAGCCGGTAGTTTGCAATGCGCGCGTCAGCGTCGCGACATTCAAGCTTCGTGCCGGATCTCCGATCGGTTGCAAAGTCACGCTCCGGCGAGAGCGCATGTATGAGTTCCTGGACCGGTTGGTGAACGTCGCAATTCCGCGAGTTCGTGACTTTAGAGGGCTCGGTGCTCGTTCCTTCGACGGTCAGGGGAACTACAGCATTGGAGTGAAGGAACAAATTATTTTTCCAGAGATCGATTTCGATCAGGTCGATGTGATTCGTGGTCTGGATATCACGATAACAACGACGGCCCGAAACGACACAGAAGGCAGGGCGCTGTTGGATGCGTTCCGTCTGCCGATACGGAGTTGAACGAGGTTACTGATGGCTAAGAAATCTATGATTGCCCGTGAGGTGAAGCGAAGCGCGACAGCCAAGCGCTATGCGGCCAAGCGGACGGAATATCGCAGAGTCATTCGCAGTCCGGAGTCTACGGACGACGAGAAGCATACAGCTCAGCTGAAACTTCAGGCGTTGCCGCGGGATGCGAGTCCATGTCGACAGCGAAACCGCTGTTCGATTTCTGGTCGACCGCATGGCTATTACCGCAAGTTCGGACTGGCGCGTAACAAACTGCGCGAAGCGACGATGCGCGGTGAGATTCCGGGTCTCTCGAAGGCGAGTTGGTAGGGAGACGACTGATGAGTATGACGGATCCCATCTCCGATATGCTGACGCGTATCAGAAACGGCCAGAAAGCAAAGAAACTGACGGTTTCAATGCCTTCCTCCAAGGTAAAGGTTTCTATCGCGAAGGTTCTGGAGGTTGAGGGCTACATCGACGGCGTAGAGACCGAGGATCACGAAAACAGCAAACATACACTGACGCTGACGCTCCGGTACCACGAAGGCATTCCGGTCATCGAGCGGATAGTTCGTGCTAGCCGCCCGGGCCTCAGGGTCTACTCCGGATCTGGCGATATACCGTCAGTACAAGGTGGGCTTGGTATTGCAATCGTCTCGACATCGAACGGTGTAATGACCGATCGAGCGGCGCGGGCGAAGGGTCACGGGGGAGAAGTTCTCTGCTTCGTTTCTTAAGCGAGAGATCGAGTATTTAAAATGTCTAGAATCGCGAAACGTCCGGTCGCTGTTGAGAAGGGAATCGAAGTGAATCTCGTCAACAACGCGCTCACGATAAAGGGACCGAAAGGCAGCCTGTCAATCGAGTGTAACTCCGAGGTCGAGGTCGTCAACGATGATTCCGGTCTCACGGTCAGCCCGCGGTCCGGTAGTCGTTTCGCTAAAGCCATCTCAGGGACAACCCGCTCTCTGATCAGCAATATGGTGACGGGAGTTAGTTCGGGTTTCGAGCGAAAGCTGCGTCTGGTAGGCGTTGGTTACAGGGCGAGAGTTGAGGGTAAGAACGTTCATCTTTCTCTGGGCTTCTCCCACCCGGTTGTTTATGCGGTGCCGGAAGATATTACCGTGGAGACGCCGTCACAGACGGAAATCGTCGTGAAGGGTACAGATAAGCAGAAGGTCGGCCAGATAGCGGCTGAGCTTCGTGAGTTTCGTCCGCCTGAGCCTTATAAGGGTAAGGGCGTTCGCTACGACGATGAGCGAATCGTCCTGAAAGAAGCGAAGAAGAAGTAGGGTTTCTGATGAAGAAAAGAGATACGCGGCAGCGCAGAGCCAGACGAACCCGAGCCAAGATCAAACGGCTTGGCGTATCGCGCCTGTGTGTGCATCGCACACCTCGGCATATCTACGCGCAGATTCTTGAGTCGGACGGTTCGAAGGTAATCGTCTCCGCTTCAACGATTGCGAAGGAACTTCGCAAGGATCTGAAGTCGACGGGAAACAAGGAAGCAGCCGAGGCTGTTGGAAAACTGATCGCCGAACGGGCGAAGGATGCCGGAGTGGAACGCGTAGCGTTCGATCGCTCTGGTTTCAATTATCACGGTCGCATTAAGGCGCTTGCCGATGCTGCGAGAGAGGCTGGCTTGAACTTCTAGTTCGGGATATTACGAATGGCAAAAACAGAAGAACTTCAAGAGAAACTCGTCGCAGTTAATCGAGTTGCGAAAGTAGTTAAGGGTGGCCGGCAGTTCGGCTTCACCGCGCTGACGGTTGTCGGCGACGGCGAGGGGCGCGTCGGTTACGGCTACGGTAAGGCGCGTGAGCTGCCGCTGGCAATTCAAAAAGCCATGCAGGTTGCGAGGAAGAATCTGCTCTCGATCCATCTAAAGGACGAGACCCTGCAGTACCGTATCCGCGGGCGTCATGGCGCTACGCGCGTGTTTATGCAGCCGGCTTCGGAAGGTACGGGCATCATCGCCGGTGGCGCAATGCGCGCCGTCTTCGAGTGTGCTGGCGTTAGAAACGTGCTCGCGAAGAGTTACGGTTCACGTAATCCCATCAACGTCGTTCGCGCTACGGTCAACGCGCTGGCGGATATGCGTTCGCCAGAAGAGATTGCCGCCAAGCGTGGCAAGACCGTGGACGAGATTTTTAGCTGAGATTGAGATGGCCCAGGAAAAGAAAACACTGACCGTTACGTTGCTGAAGAGCAAATTCGGACGCTCGCCCGGACACAAAGAATGTGTGCATGGCCTGGGTCTGAGACGTCGTCATCAGTCGGTCGTTGTTCAAGATACTCCGGAGAACAGAGGCATGATCAATAAAGTGTCTTATCTCCTGCAGGTCGAGGAAGCCTGATTATGCGTCTGAACACATTAAAGCCGGCGCCCGGCTCCCGTCGTAACCCGAAGCGTCGCGGTCGTGGACATTCCGCAGGTCAGGGAAAGACAGGCGGCAGAGGCGTGAAAGGCCAGCATTCGCGTTCCGGCGGTTTCCACAAGGTCGGCTTCGAGGGTGGCCAGATGCCGCTGCAGCGTCGTTTGCCGAAGATCGGCTTTCATTCAAGGAAAGGCAGTCTTCGCGTAGAAGTGAGGCTGCACGAGCTGGCGGGAATAGATGGCGATACTGCCACTCTCGAGACGCTGAAGGCCGCGAGAATAGTGCCGAGGCGGGTGCAGCGCGCCAAGGTTATTTTGTCCGGAAAGCTGGACAAGTCTGTAAAGGTAGTCGGACTGGGAGTGACACCAGGCGCGCGCAAGGCCATCGAGGCGGCCGGCGGAAGCGTGGAGAACTAGAGTAGCTATGGCTAAGGCAGGAACAGCAAACCCGGCACAAGTACTCGGTGACGCAACGCGTTTCTCCGAGCTTCGCCAGCGCCTGTTCTTCCTGATCGGCGCGCTTGTTGTCTATCGCTGCGGAACCTTTATCCCGGTACCGGGAATCGACCCGGTAGCACTCGAGCAGTTCTTCGAGCAGCAATCGGGAACGATATTGAGTATGTTCAACATGTTCTCAGGTGGCGCCCTGTCGCGCCTCTCGATATTTGCGCTTGGCATCATGCCGTATATTTCCGCCTCCATCATTATGCAGATGGCAACGCACGTCGTGCCGAGCCTCGGTCAACTTCGTAAAGAAGGTGAAGCCGGGCGGCGAAAGATTACGCAGTACACACGCTATGGCACGGTTGTGCTGTCGTGTTTCCAGTCCACCGCTGCTGCAACGGCGTTGCAGAACCAGGGTGTCGTGATCAATCCGGGCAGCAGCTTCGTAATTACCGCTGCTATCACGCTCGTAACGGGCACGATGTTCCTGATGTGGTTAGGAGAGCAGATCACGGAGCGGGGTGTCGGTAACGGTATTTCCATGATCATTCTTGCCAGTATCGTCTCGGGCCTTCCTTCGGCAATCGGCGGAACCCTTGAGTTGGTCAACACCGGTGGAATGAATCAGGCGATGCCGTTCATTCTCGGAATTCTCATCTTGGGCGTAACGTTCTTCGTCGTCTACATGGAGCGGGCGCAGCGTCGAATCACCGTCAACTACGCAAAGCGACAGCAGGGACGGCGGATGTACGCCGGTCAGACGTCGCATCTGCCCTTCAAGATCAACATGTCGGGCGTGATTCCGCCGATTTTCGCGTCGAGCCTGATTCTCTTTCCGGCGACGATTGCGAGCTGGTTCGGAACCAGCCAGGCTGTCTCGTGGCTGCAGACAGTAGCAGCAAGGCTTTCGCCGGGTCAGCCGCTGTATATCGCGATTTACGCGGCACTGATCATATTCTTCTGCTTTTTCTACACGGCGCTCGTATTCAATTCGAAAGAGACGGCCGATAACCTGAAGCGCTCCGGCGCGTTTGTGCCGGGAATACGACCCGGACAACAGACAGCAGAGTATATCGACAAGGTACTGACCCGATTGACCTTCTGGGGTGCGATGTACATCACGGGTGTATGTCTTCTTCCGGAATTCATGATTTTACAGTTCAGCGTTCCGTTCTACTTCGGTGGCACGTCGCTTCTGATCATTGTTGTTGTCTCCATTGATTTCATGTCGCAGTTACAGGCGCACATGATGAGTCACCAATACGATGGTTTGTTGAAGAAGGCGAATCTCCGCGGCGCTGGGCGCACTAGTTAGTTTGCGAGGTATCCGACTATGAAAGTCAGAGCATCCGTTAAGAAAATTTGCCGAAACTGCAAGATTGTTCGGCGTAAGCGTGTGGTACGCGTGATCTGTTCCGATCCGCGCCACAAACAGCGACAGGGTTGAGGGCGCAGGTATGGCTCGTATTGCAGGTATAAATATTCCTCCGGGCAAGCAGGTTGCGATTGCCTTGACGCATATCTTCGGTGTCGGCCGCAGCCGCGCCCGGCTTTCGTGCAAGGTTGCTGAAATCGACCCGACCATGCAGGTGAAGCATCTGAGTGAGCCGGAAGTTGCGAAGCTCAGAGATGTGATTGCGAAGTTCACGGTCGAAGGCGATCTCCGACGGGAGACTGCGATGAATATCAAGAGACTCATGGACCTCGGTTCTTACCGTGGAATCCGTCATCGACGCGGATTGCCGTCCAATGGGCAGCGAACGAAGACTAATGCCCGGACACGTAAGGGTCCGCGACGGCCGGTCCGGAAATAGGCGAAGAATGAGACCAGTCGGCGCTTCGGCGACGAACGGTAGTTAGGGAGAAAACATGGCTCAACCGACGAAGGTAAAGAAGAAGGTGAAGCGGCAGGTGCTGGACGCCGTCGCGCACATTCATGCCTCATTCAATAACACGATTATTACGATCACCGATCGGCAGGGAAACGCTCTCTCGTGGGCGACTGCAGGTGGGTGCGGATTTCGTGGTTCGCGCAAAAGTACACCGTTCGCAGCACAGGTTGCGGCGGAGCGTGCTGGTACCGCGGCGAAGGACTACGGCGTAAAGAACGTCGAAGTTCGCGTGAAAGGCCCGGGCCCCGGACGTGAGTCCGCGGTCAGGGCATTAAATGTGGTCGGCTTCAGAGTCACTCAAATTGAAGACGTAACGCCCATACCTCACAACGGATGCCGTCCACCGAAACGGCGTCGAGTGTAACGGAAGTAACTAATGGCGAGATATAGAGGTCCAACGTGTAAGCTAGCCCGACGTGAGGGCACTGATCTGTTCCTGAAGAGCGGGGTCAAACCTCTCGAGGCGAAGTGTAAGCTGGAGGTTCCGCCTGGCGGACATGGTCAGCGTCGCGCGCGCCTGTCCGACTATGGTCTGCAGCTTCGTGAAAAACAGAAGCTACGACGAATGTACGGCGTGCTTGAACGACAGTTCCGCAATTACTACAAGCGTGCTGCAAAAGGACGTGGCTCAACGGGTGAGAACCTTCTCAAGGTGCTCGAGTCGCGGCTGGACAATGTCGTCTACCGCATGGGCTTCGCATCGACGCGCGCAGAAGCACGTCAGCTTGTAAGCCACAAGGGAATAATGCTCAACGAGCATGTGGTCAATATCCCGTCCTACCAGTTAAAGGCCGGCGACAAGATAGCGGTACGTGAACGCGCGAAGGCGCAGACCCGTATCAAAGCCGCACTAGATATAGCGACTCAGGTCGGATTACCTGACTGGGTTGATGTAGATGACAAAAAAATGGAAGGCGTACTCAAGGCACTACCAGAACGGGAAGAGATACTTCCCGACATTAATGAAAATCTGGTAGTCGAGCTGTACTCCAAGTAACGCGAGGAATACTAAATGCAGGAATCAGCTACAGAATTCTTGCGGCCTAGAGCCGTCAAGGTACAACCGATCAGTACCAATCACGCCAAAGTTACGGTCGAGCCGTTCGAGCGAGGCTTCGGCCACACGCTCGGCAACGCGCTGCGACGAGTACTGTTGTCGTCGATGCCAGGTGCGGCGGTTGTGGAAGTCGAGATCGATGGCGTACTTCATGAGTACACCAGTATCGAAGGTGTCCAGGAGGACGTCGTCGACATACTGCTCAACCTGAAGTCGATCGCGATCAAGATGCACTCGCGCAACGAAGCGGAGCTATCGCTGTCCAAGAAGGGACCTGGTCCCGTCACGGCGGGCGATATCCTCTGCGATCACGATATCGAGATCGTAAATCGTGATCTGGTCATCGCCAATCTGACCAGCGCCGGTGAGCTTCGCGCATTCTTCAAGGTTGTCCGCGGACGTGGCTATCAGCCCGCTGTGCAGCAGGTAGAGTTCGACGAGCAGACGCGACCGATTGGACGGTTGCAGCTGGACGCTTCGTTCAGTCCCGTTCGTCGCGTTACCTATAACGTTGAGAGTGCTCGAGTCGAACAGCGTACTGATCTGGATAAGTTGATCATCGACATCGAGACCAACGGCACGATCGATCCTGAAGAGGCTATTCGACGTGCGGGCGGCATCCTCAAGCATCAGCTCGACGTATTCGTTGACCTGCAGGATGAGGATGAGCACGGCTTCGGCGGGGCCGAGGCACAGATCGATCCGATTCTGCTTCGACCCGTCGATGAGCTGGAACTTACGGTGCGATCTGCCAACTGCCTCAAGGCCGAGAACATCAACTACATTGGCGATCTTGTGCAACGCACTGAAGTCGAACTCCTGCGAACTCCGAACCTCGGTAAGAAGTCCCTGACCGAGATCAAGGAAGTTCTGGAGATCCACGGCCTGGCGTTGGGCATGCGATTAGAGAGCTGGCCACCACCCGGACTATATGGCGAAGGTGAGCCTGTGTCGGCGACGTTCTAGCTCTGGAGACTTAAGCTCATGCGTCATAGGAAATCCGGCCGCAAGCTCGGAAGAAATGCGCCGCATCGAACGGCCATGTTCCGAAACATGGCCAGTTCGCTGGTTCAGCACGAGACGATCAAGACGACGCTCCCGAAAGCGAAGGAGCTTAGACGTGTCGTTGAGCCGCTGATCACGTTGGCGAAGGAGGATGGCGTCTCGCGTCGTCGCCTGGCGTTTGCGCGGCTGCGTGACGATGCCGCGGTCGGCAAGCTATTCAACGAACTCGGTCCCCGGTTCAAGGATCGCTCGGGCGGCTATCTCCGAATTCTGAAGATCGGCCATCGTCCCGGCGACTCAGCGCCGATGGCACTGGTCCAACTCCTGGATCAACCCGACGCACCGGAAACCTCGACCGCTACAACCTCGTAGCGTCAGTCTCACCATTCTCCGAGCCCGGACACCTATCCGCGGCGCGGCAAAGGCGCTTCGATCTGTGTCACCGCAGCTTCCGCGCCCTGCCGCCGTCTGCACCGATTCGGCAGGCGGACCTTTGCTGGAATAGCTCACTGCCGACGACTGCAATCCGACCCGGTCGAGTCGCCGGGCTTACGCCTGGTGCCATCATCCGCCAGACTGAGGCCGGGCTCGGACACTCGGCATCCTGCCTCGGGTCCTCGTGCGTACGTTCCTGTACACACCCCGGCCTGCGGGCGGGGCAACTTCCGGCCTCAGTCAGGCGGATGAGGCGCCTCGCCCTGACTGGGTCGGATCACAGTCATCGGCAGCGAGCCCGACCGGCACTACGCCGAAGCTGCGGTGACTTAAACGGAGCGCCTTTGCCGCGCCGCGAGTCTCCTACCGGTGGCGGGTACGGTAGCGTCGAAACGTCAGCTTCTGCCAGACGACGCGAATTGCACGCGCGACTTGTTCAAGTCGCATTGGCTGGTAGTGCTTCAGGTCATCCGCTTCGATCGAATCGATTGCCCCTAGGTACTTGTGTTTGATCCATGCGTTGTAGTCGTATTGCTGTATCCAGCGGAAATAGAAATCGTTCGTTCGCGATGTCGGATTCTTCCGCAAGTATCCCAGACCGAAGTCGATGAGAACCGGTTGCTCGCCCGGACCGACCAGCAGGTTGTCTTTTCGCTTCAGATCGCCGTGAGCGACACCGGCAGCGTGCATGTCCTTCAGTGTCTTAAGAAGTCGCACAAAGAACAAGTCGCGGTCTTTTAGTTCATGTTGTCGATTCCGATACGATTCACCGGAGACGTGTTCGAGAACGAGGTGCTTGCCATCGAGTAGTCCTAAGCATTTTGGAACACCATCAACCTGTTGCAGGCGTTCATAGATAGCGTTCTCTCGGCGTAGCGCTGCTTCTCCAAGCATTCGCCAGAAGAATGGCCCGCGGGCTCTCTTGACGACATAGTTTCCGAGTGGCGTCTTGTAGAGATCAACAGATCCCTGATAACCGGACGCGAGATGGTTGCCGGAGGAGCCCGGAGCACCGCTCAGATAACGACTAAGTTTTTCGAGTCCAACAGAGCCCGATTCAAGCTCCGTGTCTTCGACGTTCACGGCAAGTACCAGACCACGTAGCCAATCCAGAATATGATATACGCGACTATGATGAACTCGCCATTCTGCTGTGAGCTTTTTCGAATCGACCAGCTGCCCTCGCGGACCGCACCGAGGTTGGAGAAGGTCGGAACGAGTGCCGGCGTGCGCGACGACCAGTCCTCCCAGTCACCACCGAAATACCCGCGGAGCTTGCGGTCTTCGTATTCAATCGCGGTCGGGTAGTAGAACCAGAAGAAAAACAGCGCCAGTAGCGCGGTCCACCAGATGCCGCCTACGGAAGAAAAACCTATAATAATTAATATGTTACCTGTGTACAGCGGATGCCTTACCAACGCATAGGGGCCATAGGTAGCGAGCTGTTCGTTCTTGACGATGAAGCCACTGGCGTAAAGGCGGACCAAAGTGCCCACCGCGATTATCGGTCCACCGATCCAGAGTAGCTGTGTCGTCGGCTCGGCAACGAGTGCGTATAGAGCAATAAGTACGAACGCGAGACCTTGTCTGGAGCCTTCGTGGTACCGCATCTCTCTGATGACGTGTAACGGCCCCGAGAGTGGAGCCAGCTCTTCCGTGCGATGTGACATGGTTTGTGCCTTCGGTTGTCGTTTAGCTTTTTTCAGACGCAACTACCGCATTGCGCCTTAGTTAATTCAAGCTGTCTCTAACGCGGAGCGTGTAATATTTCGTGCGCCGGTACTCGTGACCAATACGTTGTCTTCTACACGGATGCCACCGCAAGACTGCAGTGCTTCTAGTTTATCCCAGTCGGCGCTGCGCCCCAAAGGAGATTGTCGTAGCTCTTTCAGCAATGACGGTATGAAATACAGCCCCGGTTCGATCGTCACGACAAAACCCGGTTCAAGTACTCTTGTAAGCCGAAGCATCGGATGCTCTGCCGGTGGATCGCGGAGTTCGCCACTCACGTTGCTTTGACGGCCGCCGACGTCGTGCACCTGCAATCCAAGAAGATGCCCTAGTCCGTGCGGTAGAAACGTACGAGTCATCCCCGTTGAGTAAGCTTCGTCCGATGTGCAGTCAAGAAGAAGGTGCTCGGTCAGCACATCTGCCAGCAGCTCGTGCGCTCGATTGTGGAGTGCGACGAAATCAGTACCGCTTTTAACTTCCGCACAGATAGCCTGCTGCAACCCGTCCATGGATTCGATCAGTGACTCGAAGGCTGGCTCGTCTCCGCTACAGGTTCGTGAAACGTCTGATGCGTAGCCGTTGTACTGTGCGCCGGCATCAAGAAGAAAAGAACGCAGTTTCGCCGGTGTATCTCGTTGCAGTTTCTGATAGTGCAGTGTCGCGGCGTGTTCGTTAACTGCAACAATATTCGGATACGGCAGATCCTCATCCGTTTGTTGCGTCGCAAGACAGTAAGCAGAGTTGATTCCGAACTCGGAAGCACCATTTCTGAAAGCCTCCTGTGCTGCCGCATGGCCGAGAGCTGCGATTTCATTGGCGCGCTCTATGCAGGCTACTTCGTAGTCCGTTTTCAACGCTCGAAAATAGTCCAGGTAGCTCAACAGGCCGCCGTGATTCTGTGACGCTGCGCTGCCCATCTCAGGGGGTGATTCGGCAAGTATCGACAGGTTCGAATCAACGCTTCCGAGCTCTTTCCGTACGCCGGCTGCAGATGCCGCCTCGCGGATATCGAAGTGCTCGACCCAGTATCCTGTCGGCGCATCCACTGAGGCGTGCCAGAAGTCCTGTTCGCGCAGCAGAATAAGCAACGGTTTTTCGCCGGGCACGAGCTTCAGTACTGAACCCGGGGAGTCGGCGAGCGGCACCCAGGCTTTAAAATACGCCTCGACAAAGAAGGGATAGGTCTGATCGTCGCGGAATCGCGTCAGCTCGTTGCCCGCAAAGATTACCAGGCCATCGAAGCCGGTAGCGGCGAGCGCCGACGCGAGTCTTTCATTCCACTCGTCCAGATGTCGCGCGTATAGCTGGGCCCAGTCACGCTCTTGCGCATGATTCGTCATGACCTCGTTCCGTGGTCTGGCATCGATTATCAGTTAACAGTATGAGGAAACTCGTGAATAATAGGGCACCTGTTAGCAGGTACCAAGCCCGGGAGGGTTGGCGGGACCCTCGTGCGCTGGTCGTTGCGGGCCGTTCCTCAGTAGTTTCTACGTGGTGTAACTCGAGTTGAACTGATGGATAGGCCATTCGAACAACAGCCGGCGACACGATCTGTCGTGATGGCCGGCAACGGAATCGCGGCGACGAGTCAGCCGTTGGCGACGCAGATTGCCGTGCAGCTATTGCGCCAGGGTGGTTCGGCCGTCGATGCGGCGATTGGCTCCAACGCTGCGCTTGGACTCATGGAGCCGACCGGAGCCGGTGTTGGTGGCGATCTGTTCGCCATCGTCTGGGACGCGAAGTCGCGCCGCCTTCGTGGGCTCAACGCCAGCGGTCGCTCGCCCCTCGATCTGACGCTCGAGAAGCTCCAGGGGCTGGGGTTAAAACAGATTCCGACCTACGGCCCGTTGTCGGTCAGTGTCCCCGGTGCGGTTGATGGCTGGTGCGAGCTGCATGCGGAGTTCGGCCGCCTGAAGTTCGCGGAGCTGTTCGAGCCGACTATTGAATATGCAGAACAGGGCTTCGCGGTGACCGAAGTCATTGCCGCCGAGTGGGCTGCCAGCGCCTCGCTACTCTCCGGGTACCCCGGCTTCTCAGATATTTTCATGCCGGGTGGCGCGGCGCCGGCAGCCGGTGACGTTTTCACGAATCCACGCCTGGCGGAAAGCTATCAATCGATCGCAGAGGGTGGTCGCGCGGCATTCTACGAAGGTGAGATAGCCACAGAGATCGATGCGTATATGCGCGCGAATGACGGTTACCTGCGGGCACAGGACTTCGCTGAACATACGTCGGAGTGGGTTGATCCCGTATCGACGAACTATCGTGGTTACGATGTCTGGGAGCTGCCGCCCAACGGGCAGGGGATCGCTGCACTGCAGATGCTCAATCTGCTCGAGGAGTATGACCTGGCATCACTCGGATTACAGAATCCCGAATATCTCCACCTGCTGATCGAAGCGAAGAAACTGGCGTTCGAGGATCGCGCTTACTTTTATACCGACCCGGCATTCGCGGAGATTCCGGTGTCAGAGCTGATCTCAAAAGACTATGCGATGACCAGACGCGCACTGATTGACCCTGAGCATGCATCCAGAGAACTTGCCTATGGCGATCCGGCTTCGTTGCAGCGCGGCGATACCGTCTATCTCACGGTCGCGGACAGCGATGGCAACATGGTTTCGCTGATTCAGAGTAACTATTGCGGCATGGGGTCCGGGATGACGCCGAGTAGGCTCGGATTTGCGCTGCAGAATCGAGGAGAGCTCTTCAACCTGAATCCGGAACACCCGAATGTTTATGCGCCGGGTAAGCGTCCGTTCCACACCATTATTCCCGCTTTCGTCACCGTCGACGGCGAGCCGCTGCTCAGCTTCGGAGTCATGGGTGCCGATATGCAGCCGCAGGGACATGTTCAGGTTCTTGTGAACCACATCGACTTCGGTATGAACATTCAGGAAGCAGGCGATGCGCCGAGAGTCAGGCATGATGGCTCGAGTACGCCGACAGGTGAGAGAATGACGGACGGTGGTCTCGTCTATCTCGAATCCGGCTATGAGCGTGCCACTCTGGACGCGCTGGAAGCCAAGGGACATGTCACGGGTCGCACCGATACGGGATATGGCGGCTATCAGGCCATTCGCCGGGATGCCGGGCAGCGCGTTTATCATGGCGCCTCGGAATCGCGGAAGGATGGGCATGCCGCAGGCTACTAGGGGATAGAGACGACGAGTATGGATCGAGTACTAACAGGTATAACGACAACGGGAACGCCGCACATCGGCAACTATGTCGGTGCGATACGCCCGGCAGTCGCGGCCAGCAGGGCGCGCGACGTCGACTCGTTTTTCCTCGTCGCTGATTACCACTCTCTGGTGAAAGGAGAGGATCCCGATCTAGTCGCAGCGTCCACTCTGGAAATTGCAGCGAGCTGGCTTGCGACCGGGTTGGACACGGAAAGTATTTTCTACCGGCAATCCGATATCCCCGAGATCATGGAGCTGGCGTGGATCCTGACCTGTATGACGGCTAAGGGTCTCATGAATCGGGCACACGCCTACAAAGCGGCCGTAGCGGAGAACGAGGCGGGTCAGAACAAGGATCCCGATAAGGGTATCACGATGGGACTTTTCTCCTATCCGATTCTAATGGCCGCGGATATTCTGATATTCAGGGCCAACAAAATTCCGGTAGGCAAGGATCAGATCCAGCATGTCGAGATGGCTCGAGACATCGCAGGTAGATTCAATCACCATTTCGGAGAATTGCTGGTCTTGCCCGACGCGGTCGTCGGCGACGATACGGCGATACTACCGGGGCTGGATGGGAGAAAAATGTCCAAGAGCTACGGCAACATTATCCCGCTGTTCTCCGAGGAGAAGAAGCTGCGCAAGCTCATCATGCGCATCAAGACGAACTCGCAGGAGCCGGGCGAGCCCAAGGACCCCGACGAGAGCGCGCTGTTCGCTATCTATAGCGCGTTCGCGACGGCGGAAGAGGCTGCGCAAATGAGGGGCCGCTATGCGGAGGGAATCGCATGGGGAGAGATGAAGACTGCTTTGTTCGAATACGTTAATGATCATCTGAGCGCGGCTCGTGAAGAATATAAGCGCCTGATCGCGGCGCCGGATCATGTCGAGAGCGTGTTGCAGGCCGGAGCGGAGCGAGCTCAGCAGATCAGTGCGCCGGTGCTTGCAGAAATTCGCGAAGCGGTGGGCATCAGGCGCCTAGGATAGACGGGTACAATACTGGATAAGTAAAGACGTTGAGGAACGACTAGTGAAAATATCAAGATTCATCGGCATGTTGCCGATGCTGTGTCTGGCGACGGTAACGAACGGGCATCATAGCGATGCGGGCTACGATCGCGAGAAGATCGTCGTGCTGGAAGCGGAAGTCACGCGCTATCTGTTTCGCAATCCTCATATAACGCTCTTCGTTGAAGCCGAGGATCAGAGTGGCGAGATCGTCGAATGGGAGATTGAGACCGGCTCCACGCCAATCATGCAGCGGAGCGGCTGGACTCGGGATCTGGTCAGCGTAGGTGATCGGGTGACGGTACGTGCGCACCCCGAGCGATCGGGCCGGCGTATCGCCATCCTCAATACGCTGGAGACCAGCGATGGTGGTCTCTGGTCGCAGATCGAGCGCGACGCTGAGGCGACGGAGAGCGCAGAGACGCTGACCGGTGTCTGGAAGGGAATCGCATCCACCAGCATTTATCGGCAGCTCGGCGATATCGAAATTACGGCGGCCGCGGCCGCTGCGCGCGAGACCTATGATGCCCGGACAGACGACCCCAATATCCGCTGCATCCCCAATCCACCGCCGTTCCTGAACTCGAGCGGCAACTACCTTACCGGTATCGAAATTCTCGATGATCGTGTCATTCTCAGGAATGAGTTTCTCGACATGATGCGAACGGTTTATCTCGACGGCCGCGATCATCCGGAAAATGGTGAGCGTACTGTTCAGGGACACTCGATCGGTCACTGGGAAGATGACGTACTGGTCGTCGATACGCGGTTATTCGCCTACTTCCCGGAGGGTAACGGTCGTAACATTCCGTCCGGAGCGCAGAAGCATGTCGTCGAACGTTACTCATTGAGCGAAGACGGCACCCGGGCAATTGTGGACGTTTTTCTCGAGGATCCCGAGTATCTCATCGAGTCATTTACAGGTCGTACCGAGATGACCTACGTGCCGCATCTGCAACTGTATCGCTACGGCTGTACGCCGGAATAACTGCCGCGCCAATCGGTAGTCGAATCTAACGCCTCAGCGTCCGGCCTCTGCCGGGCGCTCGGCTGCTTCCAGTAATTCGCTAAGGCACCGCCCGGTATGAGAAACCAGGTGACCGATTAACGACTCGGGCGCGCCCGTCGCGACGATCTCGCCGCCGCCGACACCACCCTCGGGGCCGAGATCGATTATCCAATCGGCCGTCTTTATGACCTCCAGATTGTGCTCGATGACAACTATTGTGTTGCCCTGGTCCCGGAGTTTGTAGAGAACTTCGAGTAGCTGAGCTATGTCGTGAAAGTGCAAGCCGGTCGTCGGCTCATCAAGTACGTAGAGTGTTGAACCGGTGCTGCGCTTGGATAGTTCTTTAGCGAGTTTGACTCGTTGCGCTTCTCCCCCGGACAGTGTCGTCGCGTTCTGCCCAAGCGTAATGTAGGTCAGACCAACAGCGGCGAGTGTCTCGAGTTTTTTCGCGATCTGCGGAACATTGCGGAAGAACTCCAGCGCGTCCTCGACCGTCAGCTGCAGAACCTCGTGAATATTCTTTCCCTTATAGTGAATATCGAGCGTTTCCCGGTTGTAGCGTTTGCCACTACAGATATCGCAGGGCACGTAGACATCGGGAAGAAAGTGCATCTCGACTTTGATTACGCCGTCACCCTGGCAGGACTCGCAACGACCGCCTTTTACATTGAAACTGAAACGACCGGGCTGGTAGCCGCGCGATCGCGCTTCCTGCGTTGAAGCGAACAGATCGCGGATCGGCGTAAAGACGCCCGTGTAGGTTGCGGGATTTGATCGCGGCGTCCTGCCTATGGGGCTCTGGCTGATATCGATTACCCGGTCGACCTGCTCGAGGCCTTCGGCGCTTTCGAATGGTGCCGCGTCGTAGTTCGACTTGTTTATCTTTTTCGCTACCAGTCGATAGAGCGTATCGTTGATGAGGGTGCTCTTCCCGGAACCCGAAACTCCGGTGACGCAGGTGAATAGCCCCAGAGGTATTTCTACGTCGACATTCTTCAGGTTATTCCCCGATGCCCCTCGTACGCTAATTATCGTTTGCGGATCAAAGTTTCGTCTGGACGACGGAAGGGGAATCTGCCGGTGGCCTGCCAGATATTGCCCGGTCAGGGAGGCCGGGTCCTCCTTGATCTCATCCGGGGTTCCCTCAGCAACGACTTTGCCACCGTGAACTCCGGCGCCCGGGCCAAGATCCACGACATAGTCGGCAGCAAGTATCGCCTCCGAGTCGTGCTCGACAACCAGAACGGTATTACCCAGGTCTCGTAGCTGCAACAGCGTCTCGAGAAGGCGCCGATGATCGCGTTGGTGCAGTCCGATCGACGGTTCATCGAGTATGTACATGACGCCGACGAGGCCGGAGCCAATCTGGCTCGCGAGCCGGATGCGCTGCGCCTCGCCACCGGACAAGGTCTCCGCACTCCGGTCGAGACTCAGGTAGTCGAGACCGACATCTGCAAGGAACCTGACCCGATTCTGAATTTCCTTGACGATCTTCTCCGCGACCTCACCTCGCCACCCGTCCAGTTTCAACGCAGTGAAGAACTCGAGTGCAGCGCCAACACTCAGTGAACTGACCTGCGGAAGCGAGTTGCCCTGAACGAAGACACTGCGAGCGGCTTCGTTCAGGCGGGTCCCGTCGCAGGATCTGCATGAACGAATGCTCTGGAACTTGCCGAGTTCCTCTCTGACGGCATTTGACTCGGTCTCCTGATAGCGCCGCTGCATATTGGGGATGATGCCTTCGAACTTATGGCGCCAGCGACTCTCGCTGCCTTTCGCGTTTATATAGTGAAATTGAATACGTTCGTCTTTGCTGCCGTAGAGGACAACGTCCCGAATATTCTCCGGAAGCGATTCGAACGGCACTTCCATATCGAAGTCGTAGTGTTTCGCCAGCGATTGAATTAACTGGAAGTAGTACGGATTGCGTCGGTCCCAGCCGCGTACCGCACCACCGGCAAGTGAAAGGTGTCCGTGCGTGACGACGCGTTGCGGATCGAAGAAACGCCGTACGCCAAGTCCATCACAGTCCTGGCAGGCGCCGGACGGGCTGTTGAATGAAAAGAGCCG
>JBJKYM010000027.1:0-61897 GCA_045561025.1 Candidatus Rariloculaceae bacterium | reverse complement strand
GCGCGACTGTGCGTGCGCGGCAAGAAGCTGCTCTACCGCTACTGCGACGACAAGGGTGTCCCATACCGCCGCTGTGGCAAACTGATGATCGCTCTGGAAGAGAGCCAGGACGAGAAGCTGGCCGCACTCCTGGCGCAGGGCAAAATCAACGGCGTCGACGACCTCGAGACGCTAACGGCCAGCGAAGCCGCGAAGATCGAGCCCGAAGTTCGATGTGAGACGGCGGCCTTCTCCCCTTCGACAGGGATTCTCGACACGCATAGCTTCATGCTGGCCTTTCAGAGCGATATTGAAGCTGCGGGAGGCGACATAGTATTCCTGTCCGAGTGCCGTGGCGGAATCGTCGAAGATGATGGAATTCGTCTGGCTGTCGTGAGCGACGGGGAAGAACTACCGATTCGCGCGAACACGGTAATCAACGCGGCCGGTCTGCGCTCGACGGCTGTTGCCGACGCGATTGCCGGTCTTGACTCGCGACACGTTCCCCGCACTCACTATGCCAAAGGGACGTACTTCATCCTGCAGCAGAAGAGCCCGTTTTCGCACCTCGTCTACCCGATGCCCGATGGTGCCTGGCTTGGTGTCCACGTAACCCTCGATATGGGCGGTCAAACACGCTTCGGCCCGAATCAGGAGTGGATCGACGAGGTCGACTATGAGCCTGATGCCGGATTGGCAGAGTCCTTTTACGAAGCGGTTCGACGCTACTGGCCAGCGATTCCAGAAGGCTCGCTCGCCCCGGGATACGCCGGCGTTCGACCGAAGATCGTCGGGCCCGGCGTGCCACCAGGCGATTTCATGATCCAGGGACCCGAGGCGCACGGCGTCGACGGCCTGGTCAATTTATTCGGAATCGAGTCTCCGGGATTGACGTCATCGCTCGCCATAGCCGAAGAAGTCGCCGGCCGTCTGAGCTAGCAATCAGAGCGAGACGAAGATCGCTCGCGCCATCGCAAACAATAACCCGACGGTCAACAGCGCCGCGATACTAATGGATGCACTCCATCTCGCAATCGCTGGGCCGCGCTCGGCGCAGGCAAGGACCGGCACCGATGGAAGCAGCAAAATCAGCATGACCGGCCGCAGCAGGCTAACGATCCAGGACCAGCGGTTCGGCCACGACTGAAGTTCGGGCCGCGTCGCCACCGCAGCGGCGATCGACTCGTCGTTACCCAGGCGTTGCCGGGCAAAACTGGCGGCACGACCCGGCCTGCGGCCATTGTCGCGCTCCTCCCGCTCCAGATCAGCATAGTGATCTTCGAGCTCCGACATGAGCCTTCTCACATAGCGTCGGGGCACAGCACTGTCCAGGAGCGACGACCGCAAGGCATGCAGATCGCGATCAGGCATGCCCCACCTCACCCAGCGCAGACTGAATGCCGGAACTGACACGATCCCACTCCTGCGTGAGGCGATCGAGTCGCTGTTGTCCCTTCGTCGTAACGCAGTAGTACACGCGAGTTCGGCCATTGACGGGCTTTCGCGTGGCCTTCAGCGCTCCGTTCTTCTCAAGCCCGTGAAGGACGGGATAGATCACGCCCTCGCCGAGCGCTATCGCTTCACCGGTCACCACGCGGACGGCCTTTACCAGCTCATAGCCGTACATCTCGCGGTGTGCCAGCAGGCGAAGCACCAGAAGTTCGGGAACGCCGCTCATGAATGGAGGATTCGATTGACCCATGGGACCACTCAGCTGCTTATGAGATTATCGACTATACCTTTCCGATCAAGGTATGTAAAAATATACCTCGCCGTTACAGGTATGCGTATCGGAAGAGAGGTATTCGTCATGAGCAACGCCATCATCACTCGCTACGCATCCTCTTTCGAGCGCAGCGCCGTAGAGGCCGCCCTGAAGTTCAAGTACAAGCCCCGCGTCATCGACGGTGATCCCGTCGCGTCGCACGCGTGCGCAATCAGTTCACTTTCGTACTTGAGAACTAAGCGGAACTCCCTACGGCCTCTGACAGCGGTGCGCGGAGCACCCTCCGCTCCGCGCACCGCTGATTTTTTGCAGTAAACCGTCGATCAAAGTGTCATAGCCGCCTGAGCTGACAGAAGTACGCTATATTTCCCGCCTCTGAGCCAATGGCCCAATACCTGCTAGAGGTCGCAACACAACGGCGGCCACGAAGGATTCCTCTATGACTCTGCGACTTCGAGTGATTTCCCCCTGCTTCTTACTGCTGGCAACGGCCTGCACCGACACCGGCCCAACGGCCGGCTCCGACGATGAACTGGTCGCCCGGGCAGAAGCGATTCACGACGCCGTGACGACGATCGACAGCCACGACGACATCCCTTTTAACTTCGCCTCGCCTGCCGTCGATCCGCTGAATGCCGATCGCCAGGTGAATCTCGAGAAGATGCGGGCAGGTGGCCTCGACGCGGCATTTTTTATCGTCTACGTCGGCCAGACCGAACGCACCCCGGAGAACTACGCCAGAGCTCAAGCCGATGCGATGACAAAGTTCGATGCGATACATCGTATGGCAGACGAGATGTACCCCGAACTTATCGAGATCGCTTATAGCGCCGATGACGTTGAACGCATTCGTTCTGCCGGCAAACTCGTTGCCGCAATCGGCATCGAGAACGGCTATGTGATCGGCCAGGATCTGGCTTTGCTTGAGCGATACCACGAACTCGGCGCTCGGTATATCACGTTGGCGCATGGCGGCCACAACGACATTGCGGACTCCTCCCAACCGCGCCCGCAGTTCGGTGATGAAGAGAGCGAGCACGACGGTATCAGCGCATTCGGTGCCGAGGTAATCGAAGAGATGAACCGGCTCGGAATCATGGTTGACGTCTCGCATATATCGAAAGGCGCGGCACTCGACGCGATTAGCCTCTCCTGGGCGCCTGTCATCGCTTCTCATTCGAACGCCCACGCGGTCGCAGCGCACTACCGGAATATGGACGATGACGCGATGCTGGCCCTGCGCGACAACGGCGGCGTTATGCAGACCGTAGCGCTGGATATCTTCGTCAAGGTGCCGGTACCGGAGAAGAACGCTGCTCGAGATGCGCTCTGGGCCGAGTTCGGGCTTGCCCCCGGCAACGGCCCGAATACGCTTGCGCCCGAACAACGGGCGCAATACGAAGAGCGCTGGGCGGAAATCGCTGACCGCTGGCCAGGCGCGACGGTTGAAGACTTCGTCGATCAGATCGACTATTCGGTAGACCTCATTGGGATTGACCATGTCGGCATCAGCTCCGACTTCGATGGCGGCGGCGGAATCACCGGCTGGCAGGACGCGGCTGACACGTTCAACGTCACACTGGAACTCGTACGGCGTGGCTATAGTCAGGCCGAGATCGAGCAACTCTGGGGCGGCAACCTGTTACGCGTATGGCGCGAAGTCGAAGCGGTCGCGGCCGCAACGGTGAACTGAGTCTCCCGGAACTTTCCCGATGACCTTCGTCGTTACCGACAGCTGTATCAAGTGCAAATACACCGACTGTGTCGAGGTCTGCCCGGTCGACTGCTTTCACGAGGGGCCGAACATGCTCGTCATCGACCCCGAGGAGTGTATTGACTGCACGCTCTGTGAACCGGAATGCCCGGTCGATGCCATTTACGATGAAGAGGAAGTGCCGGAAGGACAGGAGCAGTTTCTGGCACTGAACGCCGAGCTATCGAAAGAGTGGCCGGTACTGGCAGAAGCGAAAGATCCGCCGGAGGATGCCGACGACTGGAAAGACGTCGCCGACAAACTCCAGCACCTGGAGCGCTGACCGAAAGACAACGCTCGGATGTTAGCCGTAGCTACTGATCCATCAGCATGTTGTACATGCCCTGAACATTCAGCGGACGCCAGTTCGCGTAATTGATCCAGTCGCTGTAAGGCGCCATCGTGACGCTCGCCTGCATTTCTTCCAGCGAATCACCCGCTGCAATTCCTGCAGAGACCGCAGCACGAAGCTGTTCGAGGTAGTGGCGATAGGCAGCGATGTCCGACTTGCCGCCGCAGTTACCATGACCGGATGCCGCGATATCGATATCAAGCATCTCGACAAGTCTGATCGAGTTCAATAACGCGTCGAGCCCGCCGCCCGCAATCGTCTGAAATGGCACGCGACCGATACTGATGTAATCCACAACGAACACCGCATTCTGTTCGGGGAAATAGACAGCGGTCATGTCGTTGGTATGTTCCATCGAACCGACGTGGATCAGCTCGACGATCTCTCCACCCAGCGTCAACGTCATGCGGTCCTTGAAGACAATGTCGGGTGCGCGAACTTCGTTCAGCGCGCCACGAGCTGCTTCGGCGCCGCTGATCATGCCGTCACCGTCTACATCGTAGAGATGAAGGTTACTGGCGTAATTTCCGGTTGCTCCGAGGCTTCTATCTGGCCGTTACCGTTTGCGTCCAGGTCTGCGGCAGCGCCGGACAGTGGCGTATCCGCGGCCGGCAGCTCGAGATTGGCCGGAAAGTTCTCGTGACCAACAAACTACGCAGTATCGTTGAAGACCGCGCCACCCGATGCATGATCCCAGTAATGATGGCTATAGGCGACATAGCGCACCGGAACACCGAATCGAGAGTCGATCTCGGATTTGAGCCACTCGGAGAAATCCGTATTGATTGTGTCGCTGAGAATGACACCATCATCCGTTACCAGAAAAACCGTGTGATGGTTGTTATTCGTCGCCCGGTACAGATTCTCGCCGATCTCAATGATCGCTCGGGTCGGCGCCTGCTACGCCGTCGCAATGCAGGATAGAGGAATCAGGATACCGGTCAGCAGTGTGGACAGTGCAGCGCGAAAGCTGCCCATGGATTTCCCCCTCGTGGTGGACAGACCGTTCGTCTTATTGTTTATTAGGGCCGCATTATACGATCAAGTTCACGCATAAAACCGGAATCGCAGCGCGTAGCGGCCGCCGGAACGACGGCCAAAATGCCCAACATCGATTTATCAGAGATGCCTAAGAGCCCCTCACCCGAGAATGAGCCGGAACAGGTTGCCGGAAATGGCCTGCTGCACCGCAGAGTCTTTCTCTCGTCCGGTGCCGCGCTACTGAGCGCCGGAAGTCTCGGCTTGTTGAGCGCACGACCTGCTGTGGCGCAAGCTGTCCCGGGCTGGTCGCGCGTTCCGGGCGACGGCCTTTCAGCGTACGGGGAGCGCTCACCCTTCGAGGACGGTGTCACGCGCGGCGTGCTCTCCGCACCCGGTACGGTTGGCGCGGGCTCATCAAGAACACCTTTGGAGGCCCTGCAGGGCACGATTACGCCCAACAGCCTGCACTTCGAGAGGCATCACAACGGTATTCCCGATATCGACCCCGCGTTACATCAACTTCTGATTCACGGCCTGGTCGACAGACCACTCGTCTTCAGTATGGATGCGCTGTATCGCTATCCGATGGAGTCCCGGATTCAGTTTCTCGAATGCTCGGGTAACAGCCGGACCAACCTGGGCACCGAACCACCGACCGGTAGCTGCGGCGATCTACACGGATTGATCTCCTGCAGCGAGTGGACCGGTGTTCCTCTGTCGCTACTGCTGGATGAGGCCGGCGTCGCGTCCGAAGGCCGCTGGATACTCGCTGAAGGCGCCGATGCGGCGGTCATGACACGCAGCATCCCGATGGCGAAGGCGCTGGACGATGCGCTCGTCGCGCTCTATCAAAATGGTGAGCGACTGCGCCCGTCGCAGGGTTACCCGGTGCGACTGTTCCTGCCCGGCTATGAAGGCAATATGAGTATTAAATGGTTGCGGCGGCTCAAAATCATCGCCGAACCGTCGATGACGCGCGAGGAGACTTCCAAGTACACCGACCTGCTGCCCAGCGGGCAAGCGCTGCAATTCACTTTCTCGATGGGCGTCAAGTCGTTGATTACATCGCCGTCAGGCGGTCAGGTACTGGACGGGCCCGGGCTGTACGAGATCACCGGTATCGCCTGGTCGGGTGCGGGCCGGATACGTGCGGTCGAAGTATCGGCCGACGGGGGCGAGACCTGGGCAGAGGCGGCGCTTACCGAACCCGGTTACTCGAAGTCGGTGGCGCGTTTCCGAATGGCCTGGCGTCGTGACGGTGGCCCTGCGGTGCTGATGAGCCGGGCTATCGATGAGACCGGTGCGGTACAACCGACGCGTGGCGCGCTTATCGCGGAGAAAGGCACCCGGTTTAACTATCACGTCAATTCGATCCAGGCCTGGCATGTTACTAAGGACGGCACGGTCAGGAATGTACATGCCTAGATTGACTCGATCCCGAATCGCGTTCGCCGCCACGCTGATCTTCTCGACGTCCTTCGCGCAGGAAGGTCCGGATCTCGGCCAGACGCCGAGCGCCGAATTAATCGCAGCCTGGGACATCAGCATTGAGCGGGATGGCACAGGGCTACCCGTGGGTTCCGGGACGGCGCTCGAGGGCGAGCCGATCTTTGCCCTACAATGTGCGGTCTGCCATGGCCCGAGCGGCGAAGGATCACTGAATGATCGACTCGTCGGCGGACACGGGACGCTTGACGGCGATGCACCGATCCCGACCATCGGAAGCTTCTGGCCCTATGCTACGACGATCTTCGACTACATACGTCGAGCGATGCCTTACCTGCAGCCGCTGTCGCTGTCTGACGACGATACCTACGCGCTGACGGCATACCTTCTGTTTCTAAACGATGTCATCGGCGAGGACGACGTGATGGACGCGGAGAGCCTGCCGGCGGTTGAAATGCCCAATCGGGAGAACTTCATCGTGGCGTACCCGGAAGATTGACCGGACTCGACTTCGAGCCAGGATTTCTTCATTCTCCAGATCCACTTAAGCCCGCAAGGAACGAATGAGTCTCTACGCAGTTCAAAAGCTCGTCCAGAACGTAAACCGGAACCTCGAGTCACGGCAGCGATTCCTAGACGACCGAGCGTCGCTGGCGGCTGACTACAACCTCACCGCGGAGGAGAGAACCGCCGTCGTCGAGTTCAATATTCACGATCTCTACGCTTTGGGCGTTCACCCCTTGCTGCTAAGACCATTTACGATAATTCACGGTGTTTCGGAGCGCGATTATCTGGGTACGATTCGTGGAGATGACTAGATGTCCGTAGTTTTCGCCTGTTCAGTCAGTCACACGCCCGGCATACGCGCCTGGCCCGATGCGCCGTCTGCCGACATCAAGGAGCGCTTTTTCTCGGGCTACGATTCACTGGGCGAGGAGCTGCGAGCCGCTGATCCGGACGCGATTCTTATTGTCTCCAGCGAACATTTCGCCAATTTCTTCCTGGACGGTATGCCCGGCTTCACAATCGGTCAGGGCGATTCGCATTTCGGCCCGGTCGAGCCGTGGCTAAACGTCGAGCAGGGTCACTCCGCGGGAGAGCCGGCACTCGCTGCACGCCTGATCGATGCGAGCTTCGAGGCGGGTTTCGAGATTCATTACACGCACGAGCTGAAGCTCGATCACGGCACGATGGTACCGCTGAGTTTCCTCGATCCCGAGCGCTCAATACCGGTGGGTCCCGTTGATCGTGAACTGCATGACCTTCCCCGATGCCGCTTCCCTCGCGATGCTATGACCTCGGCCGTACGCTGGGTGCGGCACTCGAGGCCGACGAGCGAAAGGTTGCGGTTGTTGCTGCTGGAGGGCTCAGCCATGCGCCGGGCGAAAAAATTCACGGCGACATCGACACGGAATTCGATCGGGAATTTCTTGGTCGTCTATGCGGGGACGACCCTGCGGCGATTGCCGACTATACCGACGACGAACTCACGGAGCGCGGGCTGGGTACGCACGAGCTGCGCACCTGGATGATGGTGGCGGGAATCTGCCCGCAGCGCTCCGCTGAAGTCCTGTTCTACGAGCCCGTCCCGCCCTGGGCTACGGGCTGCAGTTTGTTGAAGTACAGCTAGTTCCGGTCCGTGGAGTACTCCGCGCCACTAAGTTCACTCGTGTCGCTAGCTCGGAGAGAGCCGACATAGGGTTACGTCGTAGCGTGCAGGGACGCGCAGGAGCGACCACCTTGTACGCGGATTACTCGCCCGCTTCGCGGGCTCACCCCTAAGTTCACCTGTGTAACCGGGGCTTCCGATGATGGCGCAGTCGAGCGAGTCAGGAACAAGCCAGCATTGAAGTAGGTCGCGAAGCGAGCGCAGGGATGCGCGAGAGCAACCGCGTTGTCTCGCGCGACTTCGTCGGCGCTCGGCTCGAACGGTCGCCCTCTGGGCGACTGTTCGAATTTCGCAGTTCTCGACGACAGCCGCAGAGTGCGGATTGCTGGTTTTTTTTAATTATGGTGCCGGTACGCGGATTCGAACCACGGACTTCCTCATTACGAATGAGGCGCTCTACCAACTGAGCTATACCGGCACTGAGGAGAGGTATTCCAAGAGGCGCTATTTTGCCTGACCAGGGCCGTGTCTGTCTTCCGATTTGTTTCGGGCTGCGCTCCGCTACTTTGCGGCTGGCCGGTCACGGACCCGAATGACGACTTCAACGCCTGTTTGCTCCGTTCCTTCGGGAAGCGGGCGTCGCGATCTGCATGGATACAGCCTCGGGGTCGATATCGTGAAGCTCCCCGGAGTCGACGTTGTAGAAGTGGTGGTGCGGCTTGATCGTGGGATCGTAGAACTGCCGTGCCGGATCTACAGTGACCGTCCGCAGAAGACCACGCTCACAAAAGAGGTTCAGCGTGTTGTAGACCGTCGCCTTCGAGATGCGGGAGCCCATCGCCTGAATTGCGGCGAGTATCTGGTCCGCGGACGCGTGCTGCGGCCGCGACAGAATAACCTCGGCAACATCCAGCCGCTGCGGTGTAGGCAGCACGCCAAACGTTTCAAGTCGTTGAGAAATTTCGTCTCGAGTCACGGGATCTTTTAGAAATCAGTAACTTGAGAAGTATACCCCGCTAAAACCGCAGATGACAAACCGGCCTCAAGGACGCATCGGGTGCGTCGATAGCGTGATTCCAAATCCGCATCAAAGGCTGAAATTCGGGGCTGCCGTCAGACCGCGGAACGACATAGCGTATTCGGATCGAAGTCCGCACTGCCACGGATATCGTTTGGCGGGGTCCGAATGCTCAGGATACGAGGAAATGACATAGCACAGAACTCACCCCTCCGCCAACGCGGCGTTACGCTGTGGGAGCTCATCTGGTCGCTTGCGATCGCTTCAACGGTGGCATCGCTTTCGGTTCCGGGCTTCCGAAACTTTCTCCTGGACTCCCGGCGCACGGCGGATATCAACGCATTCGTTCTGGCTATCCAGCTCTCACGTAGCGAGGCCGCGAAACGCGGTCGTAGCGTCGTTTTATGCGCTACGGCAGATCGGTTGCGCTGCAGCGACAGCGGCCGAAACCTGATTGTCGGCTGGATGGTCTTCGTCAACGACGATGACATCCGACCGCCGCACCGTTCTCCCGAAGAGGGCCTGCTTTATTTCCACGCGCCACGCATGGAGGGAACGATCTCGTCAAACAGGCGGCTCTTCGAGTTTCGCCCATTCGCCCGGCGCAGCACCAACGGCACGATCACCTTCTGCGATGATCGTGGTGCCGCGGGCGCGCGAGCGGTCATTGTCAGCCATACTGACCGGCCACACGTCTCCGCTGACGGGCCGGGCGGCCGGGATCTTCATTGCGGGGGACTCACCTTGATTATCGAATCTCCAAGACCGCTCATCGGAGATCTTCGACCGGTCGTCGGCTTGTATTGGCCCGGCGAGGAGTGGGTTCCTATAGTCGTTAGTTATGAACGCGGGGGCAACATCGCGGCTTCAGCTTGCTGGAACTTATGGTCACGCTGCTTGTGGGCGGCGTCGTCTTAGTAATTGGCGTACCCAATTTCATGGAATTCCAGCGCAACAACGCCATGATCACGCAGGCGAACGATCTCGTCACGGGCCTCTATCTGGCGCGCGCCGAGGCGGTGAAGCGGCAGCAACCCATTACCTTCTGTGCGAGCGCGAACGCTACAACCCCCGCACCTACCTGTGGGCTGGGCCCGGAAATCGGCTACATCGTATTCGTCGACGACGCGGATCCTCTGGTGGCAGCGGGTACCGATGGCAACGCGGTTGTAGATGACGGTGAAGTCATCCTGATGCAGCACGCACCACCCGGCGGAACCATTGAGATCTCAGCTGACAGCACCTACGTCTCGTTCGGTAACAGCGGCTTCGTCGTCGCACAGGCGCCGGGACAGGCGCAGCGATCAGCAACGAGCGTGTTGTTCTGCGACGACCGCGGCAATCGCGACACCGGTGGCCGCTCATCGGCTCGCTCCGTCGTTATTTCTCCGACAGGTCGCGCGCAGATCATGCAGAACCAGGCGGATGTAACTACGGCAGTTGCCATTACGGGAGGTATCTGCCCCTAAGGAATCAATCGAATGTCTGAACCAAAACAAAAACAACAAGGGTTCACTCTGGTCGAGTCGATGGTATCGCTCGTCGTCCTCTCTGTGGGCATGATCGGAATCGCCGCGCTATACGCGCAGGGCCTCGGTGCCGGTCGTTCCGCACTGTACAGGACCCAGGCAGTCAATCTGGTGGCGGATATGGCCGATCGCATCCGTGCGAACCGCAGGGCGATCGCCGCCTACGCCGGCCCCGCTAACAACAACGGTTGCGACCCAATGGGCGGTGGCGTTGATTGCACACCTACGGAGATGGCAGCGCATGACCTGTTCCTTTGGGATCAACAGGTCCGTCAGGCATTACCCAACGGTGACTGGCAAGTCCAGGTCAATGGCGGAACGCTACCGCCGAGCTACACGATCCAGGTGACATGGGACGAAGTCGGCCAGGGCCAGATTACTCACCAGACCCTTATTCAGGTGCCGCAGACGTAGGCCGCAATCTGTCGAACGACGAGAGAACAATGCAGATAAGAAAACCTATTAGTAACGGACTGAGAAGAGCACGCGGAGTGACGCTGATCGAATTGATGATCGCGCTCTCGATTGGTTCTTTCCTGATGATCGGAGCCGTCACTGTCTTTGTGCAGAGCCGGACTGTCTTTCGGGTAACGGAGTCTGTCTCGCGAATTCAGGAGAATGCGCGCTTTGTCCTCGATGCACTGGGGCCGGATATTCGTATGGCCAGCTATTTCGGCCTCACGTCCAGATCCAACAAGGTTCAGGGAAGAGCGACGGCATTCGAGCCGACGCCTCCGGGACTCGGTGTCGGCAGCGATTGCGGACCCAACTGGAGTATCAGCGTTACCGAAGAGGTCGGTGGCTCGAACAACGGTTATGCCTGGGACTGCGCTGCGTTCGGAGGTGTCCCCGCACCGACTGCTGACACGTTCGTCGTGAGGCGAGCGAGCCAGGCAGCGATTGCCGGGGCACTGACCGACGGCACGCTCTACCTGCAATCAGCACGGTTTCAGGACAGTCAGATATTCGTGGGGACCGCGGGTCCCGCCCGGCTATCTTCCAGCGACGTCGCAAACATACCGCGTCGTCGTTAACGGCTACTACGTGAGCCAGAACTCGTCACTGGATACCCCCGAAAATAACGTGCCGTCTCTGCGCATGAAGACGCTAGTCGGCGGCGCGCTCGGTCCTCGCATCATAGACCAGGAGGTCTTGCCAGGCGTCGAGGACTTTCAGGTCCAGTTCGGGATCGATACCGATGCCGTCGGCGCCGTGAATCGAGGCTCTATCGACCGCTATATCAATCCGGGCGATCCGATACTCGACCCGCTGTCCGCGAACTTTAACGCGGATGCGACGATCCTCGCGGTACGAGTCTGGTTCAGAATCCGCGCGCAGCGTCCAGAGAACGGCTTCACGGACACAACTGACTATGTCTACGCGGATCAGAACGTGCCGGCCCCCAACGATCAGTTTCGAAGAGCGATCGTTACGAAAACCATCTATCTACGCAACGCGAGAACACCCGTCTAATGAACACTAAATTCAAAATGCACGCAGCAAACCCGTCGAAGCAGCAGGGCGCGACACTGGTGGTCGGGCTGATCCTGCTCATGGTGCTGACGGTATTGGGCATCTCCGGAATGAATATGGCGACGCTCGAACTCACGATGGCAAGCAACGCTCAGTTTCATCAGGACGCATTCCAGGCGGCGGAGACAGGACTGGATCTGGCGCTGTCAAACAATGCGATCGGCACAGCGATCAGCGGAACGAATATAGTGCTGCCACCCACCGAACTGGGCGATGGCAGCACGACGACACAAGCCGTAACTACATTTGAACTCGCCACTCCTGTCCCGGATCGTGCATTCAGTCTCGGTGTTGGAGCAGCAGGCACGGTCACGGCTTATCACTTCGACATTGCCGCCCAGGGTACGGGACCGCGGAACGCGTCGTCTACGCACACCCAGAGCTTTTATATCGTCGGCCCGGGAGGACTATAGATGAACCCATTAGCCCCCAATCGGCGAGCGTTCTTCAGCCGGTCTGCGCTGGCCCTTGGCCTGGTCTTGCTGGCCTCGGCGAACGCCTGGAGTTATCGCGTTATCGGACAGCCAGAGGACGCGTACGAATTCCTGCTCAGCGAAGTAGCTTTGCCAGCGTCGGTGACAGGGCTCATTTCATTCTCGGGTTGCACTAGCTGTGTAGCCTCGGCGCTCAGAGTCACGTCCACGACCGCCTATCAACTCGACGGTATCGCGATCGCGCTCGACGAACTTCTGCTAACCGTGGAGAGGATCGAGTCCGAAGAGAACACACTAGTCACTGTCTTTTTCGATGTCGAGTCGCTGCTGGTCAATCGAATTACCGTGGAGAGTTATCTATGAGTAGGTCACGACCAGGAAAAACGCGAGATGCTAGGCGCATTTTAGCGATAGCGCTAGGGTTCTCATGGGGCTCGCTGTCGAGCTATCCGCTTCTCGCCGACGATACGGAGCTATTCGTAGCGGACGCGGCGCAATTCCAGGGCGACGCGCGCCCAAACGTCCTGTTGGTTCTCGATACCTCTGGCAGCATGGACACGACTCTCATTACGCAGGGAAGTTTCGATCCCGAAGTTTCCTACCCGGGAGATTGCGATACGGATGCCGTCTACTATCGGAATAACGTCGGCTTCCCTCCCACCTGCGACACAGATCAGTACTTCGATCTCTCAGCACTGGTCTGCGCCAGGGGACGGAGAGCGTTCAATCGCGGCACAGGTTTCTACTATGACTTTCTCGCGCACTACAGATTCGGTGGCCTTGAGCGCTGGGATCAGCTGGACGATTCACTCCACTCTAATCCTGTGGAGTGCGCAGGCGATGGCGGTCAGCATGGCGATGGCTCAGACGATCGCGTCTACGCGCAAAGCGGTGATGCCGACGAGCTTTGGAGTGAAGACCCTCTTGATGAGATTAACTGGGGACAGACGCCGGTAGAACGCCGCTATACGATATTTGAAGGAAACTACGTCAACTGGTTCTATAGCCCTGGAGTTGAGGCGTCTACGCGGATCCAGGTAATGATGGACGTGGCTGAAAACGTCGTGAACACGACGAACGGAATCAATATCGGCCTGATGCGGTTCCAGCGACTGGAAGGGGGATCGGTAATCCATGCTGTAGAGAAAATTGAAGATTCCCAAGATTCAATGATATCGGTGCTCGAACAACTCGAAGCATCCGGAACGACACCGTTATCTGAAACACTTTATGAGGCAGGTCAATACTATGCGAGTCGACTTGTTGATTTCGGAGCCGCCGAGCCGATCCAGTCAGTAGCGGCAAGCCGAAACGCGAATAATCCCGACGTCTACGCATCACCGATTGAATTTGGCTGCCAGAAAAATCACATCGTTCTGTTGAGTGATGGCGCACCCAATCAGGATGTCAGCGCAAACGATAAAATAGTTGCCCTCCCCGGCTTCTCAGAGTTGGTTGGAAGCACATGCGACGGTAGCGGCAACGGAGCTTGCCTCGATGATATGGCCGCGTATCTCGCTAGCGCTGATCTGGACCCGAATTTTCCCGGGACACAGAGTGTCATAACTCATGCGATTGGCTTCACCATCGACCTGCCGATACTCACAACGACGGCCGCAAGGGGCGAGGGCGGTTATTACGTGGCCGATGACACAGCATCACTGTCCAACGCGCTCACGAACATCGTAACGTCCGTGTTGTCCACGCAAACCAGTTTCACTGCACCGGCCGTCAGCATCAACAGCTTCAATCGGACCCGGACGCTCAACGATATCTACCTGAACGTCTTCGAAGCTTCTGCTACGGCGCATTGGCCCGGCAACCTCAAGAAATACCGTCTCAGCGCGTCTGAAGGCGTCATCCTCGACGCGGACGGCAATGCGGCAGTTGATCTGGCGACCGGTACGCTAAAAGCGGACTCGAGAAGTTTCTGGTCGAATACTGACGACGGCGCGGAGGCCATGTTGGGTGGGGCCGCGAATCGGCTTCCGCTTCCGGCGGACCGCAATCTGTATACCTACTTCGGCGATTCATCGCTGACTTCGCCGACGAATCGAATCACCACCACCAACATGTCCATCGACGACGCACTACTCGGTATCGGCAACCCGGGCGACCCGAGCCGCGATGAACTCATAGACTTTATTCGCGGAGTAGACGTCACCGATACCAATCTGAACGACGATCGTACCGAGCCTCGCTACCAGATGGGCGACCCGCTACACGCAAGCGCCACGCCCGTCATCTACGGCGGTACGCTGTCGAACCCTGACGTGAACGATGCGCTGGTATTTCTCGCAACCAATGATGGTTTTCTGCACGCACTCGACCCAGTGTCTGGTGAAGAGCAGTGGGCGTTCGTTCCACCTGAATTTCTGGAAGATCAGATCGCGTTATTTCACAACGAGCCAACCTCAGAAAAGCATTACGGTATCGACGGCAACATGCGTGTCCAGATTCTCGCAGACAATAACGGCGTGATAGAGCCCGCGTTGGGAGAGAAGGCGCATCTCTACTTCGGCATGCGCCGCGGTGGAGCTCTTTACTACGCTCTGGACATCACGATCCCCGAGTCGCCACAGCTATTGTGGCGCAACGATGCTTCCACGCTGCCGGGACTGGGCCAGAGCTGGTCTACGCCTATTCCGACTCGCATCAACATCGATGGTGCGGTCCAGAACCAGGAGAAGATGGTACTTGCGATAGCCGGGGGCTATGACCCAAGTCAGGACGCTGACGCAGGTAGTACGGACAACGCCGGAAACGCGTTCTATATCGTCGACTCGATAAGCGGTGATTTACTCTGGCACGCCAGCGACGAAGGAGCCAATAGAAACCTGCCGGGTATGCAGTACTCGTTCCCTTCAGATCTCAAAGTAGTCGACCTCGATGGTGATAATTTTGCCGATCGCATCTACACCTCGGATATGGGCGGTCAGATCTGGCGCTTTGATGTTCTGAACGGCCAGCCCGCCGGAACGCTCGTCAACGGCGGCGTCCTCGCACAGCTTGGCGGCGCGCCTGCAGCGGACCCGGCCGTTACAGACAACCGGCGGTTCTACTACCCGCCCGATGTCGCGCTCGTTACCGACGACAACAACAGTTTTCTTCATCTCGGCATCGGCTCAGGGCATCGAGCTCACCCGAACAGCACCGTGAATCAGGATAGGTTCTACGCGCTACGCGACTACAACGCGTTCGGCACGCGTACCCAGGCAGAGTACAACGCCCTCCCGCCGATCGTAGACGACGACTTTATCGATATCACCGATGACGTTTCGTCTGTAGTTCCTATCGGAAATCCGGGATGGCGTCTGGAACTTCGAATTGGCGGCTGGCAAGGCGAGAAGGTTCTGGCCGAATCGCGAACCTTCGACAACCAGGTCATATTCACGACGTTCACACCGGGCGTGGCCGCAGATGCGAACAACTGCGAACCCGCGCTGGGCTCGAACCGACTCTACGTCCTCGATATCTTCAACGGTGCACCCGTAAACAATCTCGACGGCATCGGCAGCGATCAGGAACTGACGCTGACTGACCGGTACCAGGAGTTCCAGGGTTCGATTGCCAGCGCACCGGTACTGCTGTTCCCGTCTCCGGACGATTCGGATTGCGTCGGCGATCAATGCAGTCCGCCGCCTCTCGCCTGCGTCGATCTATTCTGTTTCCCCCCCGGATTCGGCAACGCACCCGTGCGGACCTTCTGGAGTCAGGAGAACGCGCAGTGACGATTCGCCGTGTTTTTCATGGCTTCACATTGGTCGAACTGCTGATCGTTATCGTCGTCGTCGCGATCCTCGGCCTGGTCGCGATGCCTAGCTACCGGCAGTACAGCATTCGCGCCCAACGTACGGAAGCGAAAACGGCGCTCCTGCGACTCCACGCGAATCAGGAACGCTTCTACCTGCAGAACAACTCGTTTAGCGCCGACCCGGTTGCACTCGGCTTTCCGCTGGGCATGAGTGAAAACGGTGTCTATACGATCGCGATCCCGGTCGCCGATACAAATACATTCGAGGCGACGGCCACGCCGACGCCAGGCGGCGGAACGAACGGCCGCTCAATGACGATGGACGGTGAGTGCACTCAATTCGCAATTGACGCGAACGGTCTCAAGACGGCGACGCCGGACCCGCAGAACCGCTGCTGGTAATAACTAGTCCGCGCTCTTCGGCTGCAATAGCGAGTCGAGAATCAGGAGAGCGGCGCCAACTGTAATAGCAGAATCGGCGACATTGAAGGCGGGGAAATACCAGGCACCGTAGTGCACACGAATAAAGTCGACTACGTGACCGAGAAAAATGCGGTCAATGACATTTCCGACCGCCCCACCCATGACGCAGCATAGTCCGGCGGCCAGGATATTCTTACCTTGATGAGGCAGCCGCCACAGCCAGATCAGGATCCCGATGGTCACGCCAACCGCCAGTGCGACGAAGAACCAGCGTTGCCAGCCAGAGGCTGTACTTAGAAAGCTGAAGGCCGCGCCGGTGTTGTGAAGCCGCATCAGATCGAGGAAAGGTAAAACGACGACAGATTCAAACTCCGCGAAGCGCTGCGTTATGAGCTGCTTGGCCCATTGATCCAGGACAACGATAAGAAGTGCCAGCAGAAGCCAACTGCGGGTCCCTGCGCTGAGCAAACGGCTGATTGGATTGCTCATCTACGTTGCCACACTATGCGTAGACTCGAACTTCACCCGGACCTTCTACATTGCCGACACAGCGCGAACAGAGTTCCGGATGCGCTTCGTTCGAGTCGACATCTTCACGCCGATGCCAGCATCTCGTACACTTCGCGGCGGTCGTTGCCGCAGCGGTAAGCCAGAAACGCGTACCTTCGTCGCCCGCCAGCACGGCATCCTCCGGGCGCTCCGACTCTGAATGCACGCTGGCACCCGAAGTAATAAAGACGAAACGCAGTTCATCCCCGAGGCGTGCGAGCTCAGCCTGCAGTTCGTCTGCACAGTAGAGGCGTACCTCGGCCTCCAAAGGGGATCCGACGGTTCCTGCTTCGCGCAGCGTCTCGAGTTCCTTCGAAACCGCCTGCCGAACCTCCAGCAGTCTCTGCCAGTTTACCGGCGAGTGATCTTCTGCGGCGGGCAGGTCGTACCAGGTTGACAGAAACACGGACGAGGCTCGCTCTCCGGGCAGCTCGCGCCAGATCTCTTCTGCGGTGAAGCTGAGAATTGGTGCCAGCCAGCGCACCATGGCTTCCGCTATATGGGCCATCGCAGTCTGCGCCGACCGTCGCGCGACGCTATCGACGGGCGTCGTATAGAGCCGATCCTTAATGACGTCGAGAAAGAAGCCTCCCATATCGAGTACGCAGAAGTTGTGTACCTTGTGGAAGATGTGATGGAACTCGTGCGCTTCGTAAGCGGCTTCTACTTCCGCCTGCAGCTCGGCAGCCCGGCTGACGGCCCATCGGTCGAGCGAAGTCATCTCCTCGACTGCAACCGCATCTGCTGCCGCGTCGAAGTCATGAAGGTTCCCCAACAGGAAGCGCTGCGTATTTCGCATTCGCCGGTAGGCATCGGCAACACGCTTGAGAATCTCGTCGGACGCACTCATCTCGGCGCGATAGTCAGTCGCCGCAACCCACAACCTGAGAATATCTGCGCCAACCGTCTTATAGATTTTCTGCGGCTCTACGACATTTCCCATCGACTTGGACATCTTGCGTCCCTGTTCATCGACCGTGAAGCCGTGAGTCAGGACACCCTTGTATGGTGCGTGACCGTAGATCCCTACGGCAGTCAGGAGGCTGGATTGAAACCAGCCACGATGTTGATCGGAGCCCTCGAGATAGAGGTCCGCTGGTATCTGCACTTCCTCTCGCAGTGTGCCAACGACGCGATGGCTAAGACCCGAGTCGAGCCACACGTCCATAACGTCTTCTACTTTCTCGTACCTGGGGGCATCGTCGCCCAGAATCTCGTCAGCCGACAGCTCGAACCATGCGTCGATACCCTGCTCCTGGACCCGATCCGCGACCTGCAGAATCAGCTCCGCTGAGTTCGGGTGCATTTCGCCGGTCTCTTTATCGACGAACAACGTGATCGGGACACCCCAGGTCCGCTGGCGGGAGATACACCAGTCCGGCCGGTTCTCTACCATGCCGCGGATTCGTTCTTCGCCCCAGGATGGCGTCCATGTCACCTCGCCGATCGATTCCAGCGCCTTCTGCCGTAGCTCGCCGAGACCCATTCCAATAAACCACTGTGGCGTCGCACGGAAAATCACCGCGGTCTTGTGCCGCCAGCAGTGTGGATAGCTGTGCTCGACATCGCGCTGCTGAAGCAGCGCACCGTGCTCCTGCAGCAACTCGACGACAATCTTGTTGCCTGGCACGATGTGCTCGCCCGCCAGGAGCGGCGTATTGGCAAGATACTTGCCGTCGCCGCCGACAGGGCAATCGAGCGGTAGACCGTACTGTACGCCGGTCGAAAAATCTTCGTGGCCATGCCCGGGCGCGGTATGAACAGCACCGGTTCCGGCTTCGGTTGTTACGTGGTCGCCAAGCACAACCGGGACAACGCGATCGAAAAACGGATGACGCAACTCGACGCCCTCCATCGACGAGCCAGTGACTTCGGCGATCTCATTCCATTTCTCAGCACCGTAACGCGCGCTGATATCTGCTGACATCCCCGCGGCAACCAGCAGGTATTCGGGTCCGTTTCCGAGATCCGCGTCGATCAGGCTGTACTGGAGATTCGCGTTCAACGCGACGGCCTGGTTGCCCGGCAAAGTCCACGGCGTCGTTGTCCAGATCGGGATGGACAGCGGTACATTCTCAACGAGGTCGATACCCGCACGTCTGGCGACCTCAGCGGCGTCGGTCGCGGCGAACCGAACGTCGACGGCTGAAGATCGCTTATCCTGGTACTCAACCTCGGCTTCCGCGAGCGCCGACCGGCAGTCCAGGCACCAGTGCACGGGCTTGTGACCTCGATAGACCAACCCGTTCTCGACCAGCGTGGCGAAAGCCCGGAGCTGTTCGGCTTCATAGAGCGGGTCCATTGTCAGATACGGCTTGTCCCAATCCGCGAGTACCCCGAGGCGCTTCAGGTCGACGCGCTGACGGTCGACCTGAACGGCTGCGTATTCCCGGCACGCCTTGCGAAAAGCACGTGCGTCGAGTTTGACGCCGACTTTGCCCTTCTTACGCTCGACCTGATGCTCGATAGGCAGCCCGTGGCAATCCCAGCCGGGGATGTAAGCCGCGTCATAGCCCGCAAGACCGCGGGACTTAACGATCATGTCCTTCAGAACATGATTCAGGGCATGCCCCAGATGGATATCCCCGTTCGCGTACGGCGGACCGTCGTGAAGTACGTACTTCGGCCGGTCGACAGCCGCGGCGCGTATCTGCCCGTAGACATCCTCACTTTCCCACCAGGCGAGCATATCCGGCTCTCGCTGGGCGAGATTCGCCCGCATCGGGAAGCCGGTATTCGGCAGGTTTAATGTGTTCTTGTAGTCCGTCATGGCGCCGTTTCGTCGAAAATCGGGGAGGATTAGGCCGCTAATACGGTACGCGCGTCAACTACGTCGCGATGCATCTGCTCCACCATGGAATCGACATCCGAAAACTTACGCTCTTCGCGAAGCCGTTTTACGAAGTGAACCGTGATGTATTCCCCGTAGATATCTCGATCGAAGTCGAAGATAAATACCTCTAGCAGCGGCTTTACCCCGCCTACCGTCGGGCGCGTTCCCACGCTGGCGACGCCGTCCAGGAGTTCACCTCCGATACCACTCACTCTCGCGGCAAAAATACCGTCGACGGGCGTCAGGCGCCGGTTCAGGTTGACGTTCGCTGTCGGGAAGCCGAGGTTTCGGCCCAGCGCGAGGCCGGGAATGACCGCTCCCGACATCGAGTAGTCGCGGCCCAGCATGCGCTGCGCGGTCTCGAGGTCGCCGCTCTGCAGCGCGGAGCGGATAACGGTACTGCTGACGCGCTCGTCGTCAAAAAATACCGCGGGTATCGCCGTCACCTCAAATCCGCCGGCTCGCCCCGCTGTACGAAGATCGTCGATCGTACCCAAGCGATGCGACGCGAAGCGGAAGTCATGTCCGACGACAACCTGCCTGGCCTGAAGCCCGTCAATGAGTAGGTCGTGAATAAACGCATCGGTGCTGAGATCGCGGACCCTGTCGAAACGCGGACAGAAGAACTCGTCTACGCCGAACGCTGCAAGAAGATCGAAACGTTCGCGGAACCGCGTGAGCCGCGCCGGGGGATTACTCGGCGAGAAGAACTCCTTTGGCATCGGCTCGAAGGACATCACCAGCGTCGAGAGCCCATCCGCGCTGCCGCGTTCCGCCAGCTGACGCAGAATCTCCTGATGACCGAGGTGCAACCCGTCGTAGGCGCCGACGGTAACGGCTCGCGCCTGTGATCCGGCACGTCTGAGTGAATCTAGGTCTCGATAAAGCTGCATGAATCTTTCAACGGCCGTTCGTCAGTTAGTCCGGGGTCCCGCTTCGCTGCGCTCTCAGCCGCGCGGGAGTCAGACCGACGATATAACAGGTCAGGAAGTAGACGGCTATGCCACCGACCACGCACAGAGCAAGCGCAGCGGAACGTTCGAGTATCGTCAGTGAGAGCCAGTCGCCCGCGCGCTCACGCATCCAGACGACGGCCAGGCTCATCAGTCCGCTGGCAATCGCGACCTGCACAGCGAAACGCCCCCAGCCCGGGTGCGGGCTATAGACTCCTGCACGCCGCAAACCACGATACAGAAAGATTGCGTTAAACAGAGCCGAGAGTGTCGTCGCCAGCGCCAGCCCCACGTGGGGCGCGTAGAAATCGCGCTGAACCAGGACAACCACGAAGATGACATTCAGTGCCATATTGATAACGACCGCCATTACGCCGATCCGGACCGGTGTTCGCGTGTCCTGCCGGGAAAAGAAGCCGGTCGAAAGTACCTTGACGAGAATAAAGCCGAGCAGACCGACCGAATAAGCGATGAGTGAAGCCGTCGCCATCGTGACATCCACGGCATCGAACGCACCGCCGTAGAAAAGTGTCGTCAATAGCGGCCCGGACAGCAGCACGAGCCCTAGCGCAGCCGGCACGGCGATCACGACGACCAGACGCAATGCCCAATCCAGCGATGCAGCGAAGGCGTCCGGGGAATCCTTGGCGTGATGTTCTGATAGATGCGGCAACATGACGGTTGCGACAGCAATTCCGCATATGCCGAGGGGGAACTCCATCAGTCGATCGGAGTAGTACAGCCAGCTGATACTGCCCGCCGCAAGGAACGATGCGATTAGCGTATCGAACAGCAGGTTGATCTGGGCGACGGACGAGCCGAACAGGACCGGTAGCATGAGCTTGAATATCCTGCGGACGCCCGCATGAGCCCATCCCCAGCGCGGCCGCGGCAGCAGGCCGATCCGGAGCAGAAACGGCAGTTGGAACAGGATCTGGGCGACCCCGGCGGCGAAGACACCGTATGCCAGCCCCATCGCCGGTCGTTCCATCATCGGCGCGACCCAGAAGGCGAAGGAAATCAGGACGAGATTCAGTAACACCGGCGTAAACGCGGGTACAGCAAAGCGCCGGTAAGTATTGAGGATACCGCCGGCAAGCGCCGTCAGCGAGACGAAAAACAGGTAAGGGAAGGTGAACCGCAGCATGTCGCTGGCAAGTGCCTGACGCCCATCTCCATCCGAAAAGCCAGGCGCAAAGATCATAATGATCACCGGCGCAGAGAGGACACCGAGCGCCGTTATGGTAAACAGGATCAGGCCGAGCGTCCCGGTCACCCTGTCGAGCAGCTCCCGGATCTCCTCATGAGAAGAGTCAGCTCGATACTGCGAGATTACGGGCACGAAGGCCTGGGCAAACGCGCCCTCGGCAAAGAATCGCCGCAGCAGATTCGGGATTTTGAACGCCACGAAAAAGGCATCCATGACGATACCGGCGCCAAACCAGTGGGCGAAGCCGATATCGCGGCCGAGCCCTGTGATACGGGACAGCAGGGTCATGGAGCTGACGACGGAGGTCGACTTCAGCAGGCCGCCCGTTGCAGGCTTCGCCTCCGTGGCCTTCAGATCCTCGCTCACCGCCTGCCTGACTCCCTGTCGCGTGATAAAATTAAACCGATACAGTCGCTCCCAGCTTGACTTGCGCTGGGTGGCTCCCAATAATACCGCCCTTTTCCGGGCATCTGCCCGCTTTTAGCCCCCCTTGGAACAGAGCACAACCCGTGGCCAATATTCAATCTGCTAAGAAACGCGCCCGCCAGAACGTCATCAGACGCTCCCGGAATATGGCGTTACGCTCGCAACTGCGTGGGGCTTTAAGAAGAGTTCTGACCGCCGTCGAGAAAGGCGACCGCGATGCGGCCGCTGAAGCCTATAAAGCGGCCGTACCGGAAATCGACCGGCTTGTCGGCAAGGGCATTCTTCGCAAGAACCGCGCAGCGCGCTACAAGAGCCGATTGAACGCCAAAATCAAGGCGATGGCCTGAGATACGGCTTACGCTTCAGGCGCTTCCCCCGCCTCTTCCAAATGGTTCATTACATCGCGCTTCAGCGTGTCGGTACCCTGTCCCGTCGCGGCACTGATAGCGTACGCGGGACCCTCCCAGTCCAGTCGCGACACCAGATCCTGTAGACGTTGCTCCCAGGTATCCTCCGGGCATAGGTCGAGTTTATTCAGGACGAGCCAGCGTGGCTGCTCGACCAGTTCGGCAGAATATCGGGCTAGCTCGTTCTCTAGCGAGCGAACCGCCGCGACAGGAGCACCTTCGTCGTCGTCTGCCGAAATCTCCACTAGATGCAGCAGTAGCCGTGTGCGCTGCAAGTGTTTCAGAAACTGAATACCGAGCCCCGCGCCTTCGGCCGCTCCTTCGATTAACCCGGGAATATCCGCCATCACGAAGCTGCGCTCGAGATCGACACTGACTACACCGAGATTCGGGTGCAGCGTTGTAAAGGGATAATCGGCCACCTTCGGCCGCGCCGCCGACAACGCGCTAATCAGCGTCGACTTGCCGGCATTGGGTAAGCCCAGCAGACCGACATCCGCCAGCAGCTTCAGCTCGAAATGCAGATGCCGCGACTCACCAGGCTCCCCCTGCGTCGCCTGCCGAGGCGCTCGATTAACACTGCTTTTAAACCGTGTATTGCCCAGGCCGCCCCGACCACCGAGCGCCACGAGCAGCGTCTCACCGTCGGTCGTCAGGTCGCCGAGAACCTCATCCGTATCGAGATCTGAGATGATCGTGCCCTTCGGCACCTCGACGACGAGATCCTCGCCGGATGGCCCGGTTCGATCCTTGCCGGCACCGCCGCGGCCGATCTTGGCGCGGAAACGCCGTCGCACGCGAAAATCGACGAGCGTGTTGATCCCCTCGCGGGCGACGAGCTGGACGCTACCGCCATACCCGCCGTCACCGCCATCCGGCCCACCACGAGGTACGTATTTCTCACGCCGGAAGCTGACGCAACCGTTACCTCCGCGGCCGGCTTCGACCCAGATATCGGCCTCATCGACGAATTTCATCGCGGTATTGTAGGTCGGATAGGCATGGCGCGCGCACGCACCGCCGCGAACTATGGCTTAGTGGATAAGGCGTCTAATCGGACGTGACGCTGACGAATTTGCGGCTTTTGGGCCCTTTGGTCTCAAAGCGCACGCGCCCCTCGGCTGTTGCGAACAGCGTGTGATCTTTCCCCAGACCGACATTGGCACCGGGGTGAAAATGCGTGCCGCGCTGCCGCACGATGATATTTCCCGCCAGCACGTGCTCACCGCCATACCGCTTTACACCCAATCGCTTGGATTCGGAATCGCGACCGTTCTTGGAACTTCCGCCTGCTTTCTTATGTGCCATCGTGCTATCTCCGGGAAAATCGTTAACGTCAATCAGACACTAGGTCTTCTTTGTCGTCTTCTTTGTCGTCTTCTTTGTCGTCTTCTTTGTCGTCTTCTTCGCTGCTTTCTTGGCGGTCTTCTTTGCCGTCTTTTTCGCCGTCTTCTTAGCGGTCTTCTTGGCTACCTTTTTCGCGGCCTTTTCGGGCGCCGCTGCCTCGGGCGCGGCTTTTTCCGCCTTTGGTGCCGCCGCTTTCTTGGCCGAAGCCGTAATCGACGTCACTTCTACCTCGGTAAAGTGCTGCCGGTGACCCTTGGTCCGCCGGTAGTTCTTGCGGCGCTTGAATTTCAGGACGAGGATCTTCTTGCCGCGACCCTGCTCCGTGACCTTCGCCTCAACGCGACCACCCGACAGAATCGGTGATCCCAGCTGAACGTCCGCGCCCTCGCCTACGAGCAGCACCTCATCGAACTGTACTGTCGAGCCTTCTTCCGCTTCGAGACGCTCGATCCGTAGCCGATCGCCTTTGCTCGCACGATACTGTTTACCGCCTGTTCGAAATACCGCATACATTGGGGGGCAAGCTCCTGCTTGTCTGCCTGACGCGAAGCGCGTCGGAAAGGCGCGCAATTGTAGTGAGTTAGCCGATTCGGGTCAATGAGTTAGCCGCCTGTCTGTCAGGCAAATCGGCCGAAACGCGCGATATTCCGGTAAGAGATGTCAATTTCGCAAAGACAAGGCGTATCAGGCATTATCTGACACGATGCACGCAACCGAACCCACACTTAACGTTCCCTCGCTGGATGAGTTCAGAGAACTCGTCGCGGAAGACTGGGCGGGCGTCAATCGCCTGATTATCCAGAGGCTCGGCAGCGATGTGGCGCTGGTCAATCAGGTTGCGCACCACATTATCCATGGTGGCGGCAAACGGCTGCGTCCACTGACCACACTGCTTGCCGCGCGCGCCTGCGGGTACGAAGGCGAGGAACACACCCTCTCTGCTGCGGTCATCGAGTTTATCCATACCGCCACGCTGCTCCACGACGATGTCGTAGACGACTCCGGTCTCCGGCGCGGCCGTGAGACCGCCAATGCGGTGTTCGGTAACCAGGCGAGCGTCCTCGTGGGAGACTTTCTCTACTCGCGGGCCTTCCAGATGATGGTCGAGATCGGCGAAATCCGGATCCTCAACGTGCTCGCCAACGCGACCAATACGATCGCCGAGGGCGAAGTTCTGCAGCTGATGAACTGCAACAACCCTGATATCAGCGAAGCGGAGTATATGGAGGTCGTCTACAGGAAAACCGCGAAGTTATTTGAAGCGGGGACGAGAATCGGTGCCATTCTCGCGAATTTTGACGATGCCGGCGAGCAGGCACTCGTCGCCTACGGGCGCCACCTGGGACTGGCATTCCAACTCGTCGATGACGCGCTGGACTACGACGCGACCACCGAGGAGCTGGGTAAAAATATCGGCGACGATCTGGCAGAGGGAAAGCCGACGCTACCGCTGATCTACGCGATGAAAAATGGCAGCGCGGCCGAGAAGCACATGATTCGAGAGGCGATCGAGACCGGTGGCACACAGAATCTGACTTCAATCCAGCTCGCAATCGAAACTTCCGGCGGCCTTCGCTACACGGCGGAGCGCGCGCAGGGCGAAGCTGAGCTCGCCGTTGCTGCACTGGACGGCCTCCCGGACAGTGACTACAAGAAGAGCCTGGCGAGCCTCGCTTACTTCGCTATCAACCGACGCTTCTAGCGGCACGAGTTGCCAGCTCAACTTAAGAACTAAAAAAACCTTTTTTGGGGCACACCATGGGACGCTATAAAAGCTCTTTCGGCATCGTTGCGGCGCTATTCTTCGCGGGTTGCTCCAACGATGCGCCACAAACCGCCCAGACACCGGAAGCGGATCCTGTGGCCGACAGTGCGGCAGCACAACCCGAGTCGCGCCCGAATATTCTGCTGATCGTCGCGGACGACCTGGGCTTTACCGATCTGGGTGCCTTCGGCAGCGAGATCCCGACACCGAATCTGGACAGACTCGCTTATCAGGGCGTAAGACTGACAAATCTTCACAACGGCCCCGCCTGCCAGCAGACACGCATCATGCTCATGTCCGGACGGGGCACCAGTTCAATGATGGACCAGCATCCACCGCGGCCCAGTCGACAGCGTACCAACAGCCTGACGATGAGCGTCGCGGCGCTACCGGAACTGATGAAGGACGCCGGCTATAGCACGTTCATGGCCGGCAAGTGGGATCTCGGTCTATACGGTGAGGCACGACCCGCCGCACGTGGCTTCGACCGCTCGTTTGTTCTGCTCGAAGCCTCCGCCAGCCACTTTGCCGAGCCGCTCTGGGAAGACGGTTCCTACTATGAAGATGACGGCGTTCCGGTCGCCTTCGAGGACCTGCCTCAGGACTTCTACTCGACACGCGACTACACCAACAAGATGCTCGGGTATCTCGAAGAACACGACGGCAACAACCCCTGGTTCGCGTTTATGCCCTACACGGCGCCGCACTGGCCGATACAGCTTCCGGACGACTGGCTCGACCGAAATGCCGGCAAGTACGACGCGGGCTGGGATGCACTTCGCGAACAGCGCGCGGCCCGCTCCACGGCTTTAGGAATAGCACCTGACGGCGCGATGGATTCGTTCGAGCCGCTGGCGTTGCCCTGGGCCAGCCTCTCAGAGGATGAGCAGATGAGATATGCCCGTGCTCAGGAAATCTACGCGGGCATGGTCGAGTATCTGGACATGAGTATCGGGCGCATCATCAACCACCTGGAAGAAAGTGGTCAGCTCGATTCAACGGTTATCGTGTTCATGTCCGATCACGGCGGCTCAGCTGCAGAACACGGGGTCTCCACAGGACGCGGTTATACAGGCGCCGGACCAGCAATTCCTGAGTCACGCGACAACAACTTCGAGAATTTTGGCCGCCCGCTCTCATTTATCGACCACGGGCTGGGCTTCGGCGAAGCAGCCAGCGCGCCGTTGAAATACTTCAAGGGCAGGCTGGCCGAAGGCGGTCTTCGCGCCGCCGCGTTCATCCGCTATCCGGAGGTCATCTCACAGCCGGGTATCGACGACACGTTTATTACCGCCATGGATATCGTGCCGACGTTTCTGGACATCGCGGGCAGAGAACATCCCGGCGCGGGAAATTATAAGGACCGGGAGATTCTTCCCATCGAGGGAGAGACCTTCTGGCCGTATCTCTCGGGAGAGAGCGGTACGGTGCACAGCCCCGACTATGCGGCAGGCTGGACTGCCGGGGATACGGGCGCAATTATCCGCGGCAACTACAAAGCCATCAATCACGCGCCGCCCGCGCGAGAAAGCGATCTGGCGAACGGGATGGGCATGGGGATGGACGCGCCGCCGCCCTGGGAACTTTACGACCTCTCCGTCGATCCCGGCGAGACCAACGATTTAGCGGGCACCCACCCCGAGATCCTGTCCGATCTCGTGGCCGAGTGGCAAAACAACTGGCAATAAATATCCTCAGCGAGCAACCGAGTGAATTCATCAGAACGTGAAGCATTAGCAGCCCGAATTCGAAGCGCGAGCGGCTTCGAGCAAATCGAACCCTTCCACGAAGGAATCGAGGACACGTCGGAGGCTTACGCGATCCAGGCTATCAATCGAAATTTCTGGATCGACGAGGGACGCGAGCAGACGGGCTATAAAGTGGCGTTTACCACGCTCGAGTCGCAGCAGCTCTTCGGCACCAACGAGCCGGTCTATGGAACGCTATTCAAAGATATGGAGTTTGCGAGCGGCTCGACGATTCCTGCCGGACGGCTTGCCCACCCGAAGCTCGAAGGCGAGATCGTCATGGAGCTTGGGCAGGATCTCGCGGGAGTCACTCTCGACGAAGCAACGGTCCGTGCGGCGATCGGCGCGATCTATCCGGCGCTCGAAATGCCCGACGGTAACGTGAGCGGCAAATTCAACGCGGTCGATATGGCGGCCGACAATGCGTCCGCTGCGGGCTACGTTCTCGGAGAACGATTTCCTCTGGGCGACGACTTCGATCTCGCGAGCATCGGGTTGACGATGTCGCAGAATGGCGAGGTCGCAGACTCGGGCACCAGTGACAACTGTATGGGAAGCCCGCTGAACGTGCTGTTGTGGCTTGCCAGAGCGCTTGCAGATTCCGGCCAGCCGCTACGCGCGGGGCAGATCGTATTCGCCGGCAGCCTGATCCCGATCATTCCCGTTAAGCCCGGAGATTCATTCGAAGCCACCGTCGACGATCTGGGTACGGTCTCCTGCCAGTTCCCCGCTGAGTAGCTATCGCCGAAGAGACTATCTCTGCAGTGCCTTGAAGCGAGCCATCTGCTCCTCGGTCGCCGGTTGCTGATGATTCTCGCGCCACTCGTCGTAGCTCATCCCGTAGATTCGCTGACGGGCCTCGTCGAGATCGACCGACAGACCTTTCTCCGTCGCGGCTTCGACATACCACTTGCTCAGACAGTTACGACAGAATCCCGCCAGTATCATTAACTCGATATTCTGCACATCCTTTCGCTCGTCCAGGTGCTTCAGAAGGCGTCGCAACACCGCAGCCTCGAGTTCATTGTTTATTTCAGCGTCCATTCGAATCTCCTTGGTCCGGATTTCAGGTCATTCCCCGCCCGACATCCAGTATCTCCGGCCAGAGCTTACTGAATCCAGCGGACTTCGCCACACGATCGAACTTCTCGGCTAGCCGGTGCGCCTGATCCGCCGAAAAGTGGTTCAGCCAGTCACCAACCTCACCTTTACGAATAAAGGCCGGCATATCCGCCGGACGGCGGCTCGACCAGCGATCGAGGTTGCCGCGCATTACATTAAAGCTGCTGTGACGGTCGATCTCGGCCAACTTCGATTCATCATGCGCTGAGGGAAGGTCCAGGAATGATGCAATCTCGGAAATTGCCTTGCGGGAGTCCTGCTTCATGCCTTCGTAGGTCAGGAAAAGAACATTTTCGTCATCGCGATGCGCGAACCACGAGGCCAGGCAGTCAAAATAATCGCCCCAGTCAACTTCGCCTGCAATGAAGCACTCGAAGTAGTCGTCGAACGTCCCGTCCGAGAACTCGTAATGGCGCTCAAAACCCCGGGTGTGGTGATAGAACGAGACGACGCAGTCGAACGGATTTCTTGCGATGGTTATGTAGCGAGCATCCGGATGACTGGGTGTTTGCTCATAGGTGAAGTGCGTCTTGATGACCCGCGGAGAAGGTAATGACCGCACGAACTCCGCTCCCGTCTCTTCGAGATGAGGAATGCTGTTGCCGATCAACTCACCGGCCGGTAGCGGCACACCGTCGTGGAAGAGCAGATAGAGGATGTACTGCACCCACGTCGTGCCGCACTTCGGGTAGGTCGAGAGGAAGATATCGCCAGGTTGCGCCTCGTAGGCAAGCGCGGACGAGAAATTCTCCGCCGGAAATCCCAGCGGCACGCGAAATCCGTCCTGAATTCTATAACTGGGTTTTGCGGCCATTAATCTACCTTCGCGGGGCGTTTAACCTAATCTTTAACCTGTTAATAACCGGCTAAGCTCTTGGCTTTTCTTGAGAGAGTCACCCGCTTTTCGGATTATACTCATTCATACGAGCCAGCTATCGTGCAGACTGTGCCGTGCACGAATAGCGACAATAGTGCGGGCTGACAACCGCCATCAGACGACTTGAGGAGTCGCCCGAATGAACCTGAAAGTTGTGTACCCTCTGCTGCTCGCGGCGAGCGTGCATCCGTTCGCGATGGCGCATACGCCGATCTGCGACTGCTATGACAACGGCGACGACACGATTACCTGCGAAGGCGGTTTCTCAGACGGGGGAACCGCGGCTGGTGTCGCGATGCGGATCCTGGACGGCAGCGGTAAGATCCTGATCGAGGGCGCAATGAGCGAGCAAAGCGATTTCACCTTTTCGAAACCTGCGGGACTCTTCCACGTAGAGTTCGAGGGCGGCGACGGCCACATTGTTCATATCGACGGGCGCGACATTGAAGAATAGAAAACTTTCAAAGCCAATTCATCGCGCCGAGAAGTCGGCGCTGCGTCTACTCGGCGCCCTGCTGCTCGCGATCGTCTGTTCGCCGGCTTCGGCTCATTTTCAACTCCTCTATACACCCGAAGCTGCGCTGACTGAATCCCAGGCATTGCCGCTGGCGCTGGTGTTCTCCCATCCGTTCAATAACGGCTACACGATGAGCATGGGCGCACCTGAGGAGTTCTACGTAATCAGCCAGCGCGGTGCGGAAGCCGAACCTCGTATGACCGATCTCAGCGAGTTCCTCGAACCCGTGACGTGGTCCGGCGTTGACAGCGAAGCCGCCGCGTATGTCGCCAATCCGCCGAGGCGCGTGACTCGCTCGCTGGGTGACTACACGTTCGTTCTCCGCCCCGCGCCATATTTCGAGGAAGGTGAGGACAAATACATCCAGCAAATCACGAAGACCGTCGTCAATGTGGGCGGTATTCCGGGAAGCTGGGATGAACCGCTTGGCCTGCCCGTCGAGATCGTGCCGCTGGACAAGCCGTATGCGAATTGGGTTGGCGGCGTCTTCCGCGCAGTTGTCCTCTCAGATGGCGAACCGGTCCCGCATGCGGAGATTGAGGTCGAGTATCTGAATCATGAGCCACAGATCGAGCAGCGTCGCTTCGACCCGGTCGCCAGCGTCAATCCGCCACAGAGCTCATTCATAACACTGAGCATTCGTGCGAACGCACAGGGCGAAGTGATGATCGGGTTGCCGAAAGCCGGCTGGTGGGGAATCTGCGCGCTGGATCTGGACGACGGACTCGAGCACAACGGCAAGGACCTCTCGCTTGATGCCGTGCTCTGGGTCAAAGCCACGGACATGACGAACTAAGCGAGCGACCCGATGAGCGCCACAACTTATCAGGTCCGGCCCGCCGGAAGCCGCTTCGAGAGCCTCATGATGATAGCGGCAACTCTGGTTGTCGGCGGCAGCCTGGCGCTTTACGTCGAGGAACGCGGCCAGAACGAAGCAACCGAAATCATCTACGACTGGCAGGTCAGCGCATTCAACTCCCTGACCGGCGCCGACCAGGCGATCTATAACTCGCTCTATACGGTCAAAGACGAGATTCCGTATATCTACGATGACATCAACTACTTCAACGGACCCGACGAGAAGTTCCGCTGGCCCAACCTGCAGGATTTTCAGGACTACCTGTTGCCGCCGTTCTTCCAGGATACGAGCTGGGAGCAAAACGGCTCGTTGCAGTGGACTTTGTACGAACCGCTGCCTGAGGGAGAGATGCAGGGTTCGACGATGTATCTCGGAACCGATGGTCTGAATGACAACCAGGGTTCGTTTCTGCTCGTCATCCATCATGTCCACGCCGGCTTCACCAACTCGAACTCGACGATAGTCTGGTGGAACGAGAGCAACCACGCTGAGATGCCGGAGAGCGGCTTTCGCGACTCTTTGATACTCCAGGGATGGCGCGAAGTCGTCGCCTATAGCGGCGATCAGGAAGTCGAGAGAATTTTCGGAGAGTAATCGGAGTCTTCATTATGCCACCACTATCCAGGAAGCTCGGGGTCACTCTTTGCCTGCTGCTGACGTTGGCCAGCGCGGAATCGTCGGCTCAGATGATGCGCGTCGGTATTACGCTGCATCCTTATTACAGCTTCGTCGCAAAAATTGTCGGAGACCGCGCCGAGATCGTCCCGATGATCGATGGCGAGTCGAATCCGCACGGCTACACGCCTCAACCCGCGGACATGATGCGCATGAGTTCCATAGACGTTCTCGTAGTCAACGGGATTGGTCATGATTCCTGGGCCTTCGAAATTCTCGACGCGGCAGGTATGCGCGACAAGATTCCGCTGATTTACGCGAACGATGGCGTGTCTTTAATTCCCGTCGCCGGTGATAACAGTGGCGAGAAAATCGTCAACCCACACACGTTTATTTCAACGACAGCCGCGATTCAGCAGGTCTATTCCATAGCGCGTGCACTGGGCGAACTCGATCCGGACAACGCCGAGTACTTCCGCAACAACGCGCGCCAGTATGCGCTCGAAATCCGCAAGCTACGCGCTGAATTCGATGCCAAGGTTTCGGGCACAGATCTTTCGAACTTCGTCTCGGCCACGATGCACAGCGGCTACGACTATATTCTCCAGGAACTCGGGCTACAGGTGTCGGCAGTCATTGAACCCGGCATGGTGTGGAACCGACGGCCAGACAGATGGCCGATACGATAGACCGAATTAATCTCGCCAACGTAAACGTGTTGTTCGCGGAGAAATACTTCGCCAGCCGATTGTCCGACACGATTCAGGAAGCGACGGGCGTCGAGATGTACTCGATCTCGCATATCAGTAGCGGGCCGTATACGGCGGAGAAGTTCGTAGAGGAAATGCGCGAGAACCTCAATATGCTCGCGCAGGCGATTAACGATGTCGCGCAGGATTCATCGTAGCCTCACCGGCGCAATACCAGGGAACGCTGAATGCAGGGACCATCGATAGAGTTCGAAGACGTCAATCTGAACCTGGGGAACACCAGGATTCTTGAGGACATTAGCTTCGCCGTCCGCGCAGGCGAGATTCACTGCATCGTAGGTGCCAACGGTGGCGGCAAGACATCGCTCGTCCGTACGATGCTTGGGCAGATGCCGCACTCGGGAAAGATCTCGATCAACTGGGCGGACAACCAGACGATCGGCTACGTGCCGCAGACTCTGGAGTTCGACAAAACACTCCCGGTAACCGTACTCGACTTCATGGCAATGGCATGCCAAAGACGCCCTGTATTCCTGGGCGTATCCAGGCCACCGCGAACCGAGATCGATGAAGTACTGGCACGCGTCGGCATGGCCGAGAAAGGACGATCGACACTCGGTAGTCTGTCCGGAGGAGAGCGCCAGCGCGTACTCTTCGCACAGGCGCTTATTCCCACACCATCATTACTGGTACTCGACGAGCCGATGACCGGACTGGACCTGGATGGCAAAGAGATACTGGAGCGATCGATCAGGGAATTTACCGCGGACGGCGGGACGGTCGTCTGGATCAACCATGATATTGCACAGGTACACGAGATCGCTCAGACGCTGACCTATATCGACCGCAAGATCCTTCTGGCCGGCGACCCTCGCGAAGTCCTCGCCAGCGGTACCGCGGCGCAACTATTTCCCAGCCTGACGCTCCGCGCCTCCGGCCAACAGGAGGCGAACTAGCACTATGGAACCACTATTTGAGGTCCTTCGGCAGTTCGTCATCGGGCTGGCTAACGACGGTGTCATTCACTACACGTTCAGTTATGCCTTCGTCGCGAACGGATTTCTATGCGCGCTTGTGATCGGTCCGCTACTGGGCGGTATCGGCACGATGGTCGTGATCAAACGCATGGCTTTCTTCTCTCAGGCGATTGGGCATGCGGCGCTCACCGGCGTCGCAATTGGTGTGATCATCGGCGAGTCCTATACGGCACCGTACTTCTCGATGTTCAGCTTCTGCATCCTGTTCGCACTGTTTCTGAATTTCTCGAAGAATCGCACCAAGATGTCTTCGGACACGCTGATCGGCGTCTTTCTGTCTATCTCGCTGGCAATCGGGGCGACGACGCTTCTCTGGGTGTCGGCACGTGTGAACACACACATACTCGACACCGTCATGTTCGGCTCAATACTTACCGTCAACGATACGGATATGAATGTTCTGCTCGCGACGGCCGTTATCACCGCAGTCGTCGCGCTGCCGCTCTACAATCAGATGCTGCTGGCCAGCCTGAATCCGAGCCTTGCACATGTCCGAGGAATCAATGTTCATCTGCTGGAATACGTGTTCGTATTGCTCGTTACTATCCTCACCGTCGCCTGCGTGAAGATCGTCGGTGCGGTGTTGGTAGAGGCGCTGCTATTGATCCCCGCAGCAGCCGCACGCAATCTCAACCGAACAGTCCGTGGCTTCGTCGCATGGAGCATTATCTTTTCGACGGCGAGTTGCCTGATCGGAATCTACGCGCCGATGCGCTGGGATCTTCCGGTGCCGTCCGGCGGAGCGATCATCCTGACCGCGGCAATAATCTTCGTTATAACAATGATCATCCGCATGGCGATGCCACGCTATCGAGAAGCGAGCATCTAGGAGTCGGAGGCAGTCCAATGACTCAAACGGCCAACAGATTCATCGCCGGATCCGCGGTGCTTCTCGTCTCGCTGACGGTCAATGCGCAGCAGGACGAGACGATTCTGACGGGTACTCAGGCGACCTACTCGCTGACGTCGGCATTGACGAACGGGACAGGGCTTGAGGTCATCAACATACCGGAGGACGGTCGGCAGATCGCTCTGCTCAAGGACTACATCGCGAGGCGCACCGATAGACTGGAAGAGACCTTCGCCGGCGCAACGGCCGTTGTCTCTCTGACTAATGCGCTTCCCGGAGATCCGCTTTACCGATACGCCCGAGACGTAAACGTTCGCGTCGTCAATATCGATGCCGCATTGCCATGGTCCTTCAGCAGGGCCGGCGTCGCGCTAACGGACTCACCGGCTTCTACAGTGGACTGGGGCGAAGATACCGACCCTGTCGGATCAGTCGTAGCGCCCTACTTCTGGCTGAGCATCTCCAACGCGATCCGAATGGGCGATATCATCGCGCAGGATCTGATTCAGCTGTTTCCCGGCGCCGCAGACACAATTCAGACAAATCTGGATGACCTGAAGTGGTCGCTGCTGAATCTGCGCAACGAGTACCAGGGTCGGCTGATCGAAGCAGCCAGCGATACCGTATTCGCGCTTACCGGCGACTTCGTCTATCTCACGAACGATATGGGTCTGTATGTCGATGGCTACTTTATCAAGCAGGACATACGTTGGACCGAGGAGGATCTTGCCGGCTTGACGCGCCACCTGACAGAGCGTGACATTGGCGTCGTGCTCCACAAATGGCAACCGAGTGAAGCCATACAGCAAGCTGTCAGTAGCGCCGGCGCCACGCTCGTCGTGCTCAACTCGGGAGATCCGGGCATCGTCGAGGATCGACAGCTTGCCGGTGACGGTCTGCAGCAACTCCTGCGCAGCAATCTCGAGGCAGTAAGTAACGCGCTCGCTCAGTAAGCAAGACGAGTTACTGCCTACCGGAGATCTAGAAGCGGAACGTCTGCGTGTACTTGATCGAGAACTGTGACTGAGTCGACTCGAGATCCCTGAAAGTACCCAGCGCACTGAAGCCATGATTCAGGACGATAAAGAGGTCCTGACCCGCCCGCGGATTCCAGCGCAAACGGCTGTTAATTCCTGCGGACTGCGATTCATTGTCGTACTGAACCAGATTCAGCCACGACCAGCGGGCATTGAACGCGACGTCCGCATTTATCTGGATCAGCCGCGCAGTGAAATCTCCTTCGGGCAGTTCGATATCGTTGTACTCGTACGAGAGTCCGAGGAACAAACGCCGGTTCGGACGCCATTCGACCCCAGCGATCAGCTCCAGTCTGTCGCCATCGAAGAACTCACCGTTTGAGGCCTCGAAACTCGGAGCGAATACCCGCTGATTTGCTCCGGCAATCTCGAAGCCATATCGTTGGAATTCATAATCTCCCGGCGCGATAACAACGCCGTCGGAAATCTCGAATGGTTCAAGTAATACTTCCCGATTGTAGGTGAGCTGCGTTCCGATTGAATCGCCGTTATTCGTCTCAAGTTCAAAAGGCTCGACAAACAGAAATCGGCTCTGCAGACCGCCCGAGATCAGATCGTAGTTTCGATAGCTGAAGCCGTGAGAAATTTGCCGCAGCCAGGGATGGTCGTCTGGCCGATTGATATAACCAATGCTGGCATCGGTGAATTGAACTCCACTTCTATTGACGAACCCCAGCGCCGGGTTGTAGTTCTCCTCAATGTGCTGAAAGCCGAACTCGGCCTCAAAACCGACAGTGTTCGGCGATGCCAGTCGAACGCCCCATGCGTCCTGCTCGGTGTCGACACCCTGAGTGTCCGTCGCCTGATACCAGGCCTCACCCTCAATGCTGTGACCTGATGGTAGATTCGTATTTCGATAGCGGAAATCGACGCCGACGAGCGAGTTGTCAAGATTCGAGCGAGGATCGCCGTCGGTGACGATAAGGCCGACGCTAGACTGCCCAAGCACATTCGCAGCAACTCGCCCGACGAACAGGTCGCTCGGATTGACGTCGTCGTAGCCGTCCTGCTGAACACCGAGTACGCCGACGTTAAACCGTCCAACGCGCCCGGTAAGCTTTCCGCCAACCTCCAGATCTACGGGTTGACCGTTGCCGCTAAGACCGATTCGGCGCGAGAAGAACGGCAAACCGTTCCGCTCGATACCGCCGAACGAGAAGATATCCACATCGCGCAGAAAGAAGTCTCTCTTCTCCGGGAAGAACAGGCCGAAGCGAGTCAGATTCACGCGTTGGTCATCGACTTCTGTCGCCGAGAAGTCGGTGTTCAACGTTAATACGCCGGTAAGAGACGGTGTGAAGTTATAGAAGACATCGAGCGCCGGCTCGGTCGTTCCGGTCGACTCGCCCGTATCGTGGTCCTTCGCCTCATTGGTGATTAGCGCGGGAACCAGATCAAGTCCTACACCCTGGCGCAGCCCGGTGAATCCGGACACGACACCGGCAGAGCCCGGATCGACGCGTCGGTTATACGAAGACCAGGAAATACTTTCCTGCCTGCGGGCAATGTGGCGCTCCAGCGTAAAACCCCAATCGGTATTGCTCGGATCGAAGTTTAGCGTCTTGAACGGAATCGCCATCTCCGCGATCCAGCCTTCGTCATCCAAGCGAGCCTCTACATACCAAACGCCTTCCCAATCGCGATTCAGTGAAGTCGCCGTTTCGAAAGTGCCTTCGGTACGAACACCGTTGGGGTTGGTCTGAAACATGTAGCCCGTTCGCTTGTTATTGAACGGGTCCAGATAGATCGCGAAGCCATCGTCCCAGCGCGCGTTGCCGCCCTGGGCAAGCTGACGCGCACGAATCTCGCCTGGTTCGCGGTCCCACATCTTTGCCGCAACGTAGAGGTTGTCGTCGTCGTAAGTCAGATAGACCAGCGTCCTCTCGGATGGCTCGCCATGATCGATCGGGTCGAATTGATGAAAATCCTCGATAGGGTCAATCTCAGCCCAGACGGCATCGTCGAGCACGCCATCCAAATCGGGGGGTGTATCCGTGCGCGAGATAGTCATACGCTTTCGATCAGCGGAGACAAACTCGCCGTTCACATCCTGCGCGACGACGGGAGCGGAGCCCAGCAGCAGCGATACGGATAGAAGAGTATTAATCCTGTTCATGATTGGTACAGCAATCCTTTGCCAAACGTCCTCGCGAGTGCGAGCTTCAGAGGTTAGTTTGCCAGATGCAACTGCCCATAGAAATTAATATTCCTTAATTAAAATTCCTTAATTAACAACCGTTAAGACTTGCGACGCAGGTCGCGTTTCGTCGCTTGAGACTAACGTGCGGTAATTAGAGCGGGCGCCCTCACTTCAGTTCCGTCGGCACGGGTGGCAACACTGAAATACGCCGTTCTATCTCTATAGCCCTTAAAGCCATCGATGCTTAATACCTGCCCCGGCGCAAACTCGTCTCCCGACCAGCCACCGCGGACGAGCTGATTCTTCGCGGCCATCTCGACCATCCAGATCTCCGAACTTCCATCATCCTTGCGCACATCCATAAGTATCTGCACATGGGGATTCTGGAAACGGAACTCTGTCACGGTACCGTCAATCGTAACAACGACATCGAAGTCGAAGTTAACGGCGGTGGAGTGGTGAGCACTCACGGACGTCGTAGCGGCCAGACAGATGGCCAGCAGTCTTAACGATTTATGCATCATCAGAAATCCTCATAGCCCGCGTCTTCGAGAACACAACCGAACTCGAGCAGCGTAAGTTCCGGAGCTCGACGATACGATCTGGAAATTGTCCACGGCTCGAGAAACGTGGCTGGGTCACTATAGGTTAGCTCAACCTGCAGAGTCTGATTGTCGTCGCTCAACGTGAGAAGCTCCATAGCTTGCAAAGAACTGGTTTGCGGAATGCCGGCCACCGTCGAAATATAGCTCGGCGCGAATCCCTCGGTTTCGATAACCAATGACTGCCCTTCGTAATGACCGATCGAGAAACCGACGACGCTGGGAGTGCTGTCTTCTGGCCGGGATCGACCATCGAGATAAATGACGCGTTCTACATCCATGAACTCATGGCGCAGCACAACGCGAGCATCGTGCTGTTCGATTTCCGACGGCGTTGGATTCGCCCAGGCTCGAGACAGGCTGGAAGGACTGCAAATGTAGCCAGGATCATCGACCAGCAAGTCGAACTCATCCATGATTCGCTGGGCCGTCGCAGTGACCTGTGGGCGCATCCGCATGCCGCCACCCGCACCCATACCCGCACCCATGCCAGCGCCGATCCAGACACCGCTGAAATTCGGAACATCGTCCGCAGCCAATGAGGCTGGAGCAGTCACCGCGACAACCAGCAACCCAAATAAACCGCCAAGCGCTTTCCTCATCACGGCTACCTCCGTCAGATACGAGCGGCTAACTTTCAGGCAGTCTACAGTACTCAAGCGACCGAGAAAGACTTCCGATAAATTTCTTCGCAGTCAGTCTGTTATCCTCGGTCTGGAGCCGGCCGTCAGGTGCCTTAGGGGAGATCAACGTGGCAACAGCACGATCCGATAATCACCTATTCCCGTGTAGCGCATTGATGGTTGCAATGACGCTCACCTACTGCACAAATGGCGCCGCGCAGGATGATGCGGCCCGGGACGCAGGACGTGCGCTCGCCAGAGCAGCGCTCGAATCCGCCGACAGTAACGGCGACGGCCGGGTGTCGCCGGATGAGGCGAGCGGACCGGCGCGTTTGTTCCCCCGCGCCGATCACGACGGCGACGGCTACCTGACGCTACCTGAGTTTGAGGCTGGAATGGTGCCACCCGAAAACGCGGTGGCCAGCTCGGTCGCTACCGAACTCGATGATGAGACGCTGTTGTCCCGGCTGCAGGACGGCGGCCTCGTTATCGTATTTCGCCATGGCCGTACTAATCGCGACCAGACAGACAGCGTCCGTGAAGCGATCGTTGGCGACGTAACGGCCGCTGAGCGACAGGCAATGTTTCTCGATTGCTCGCGGCAGCGAACACTGACCGATCGTGGCCGCGACGAGCTGCGGGAGACTGGACGTGCGATCCGCGAGATCGGTATCGCGGTACATGACCTGCAGGCAAGCCCGATGTGCCGAACGCGTGAGACGGCCTGGCTTGTGTTTGGACGTGTCACACCGAATGATGCGCTCGTCGACCCACAGGGCCTGGCGGAGCGCCGCCGTCTCGCCGGCACGATTCCTCCTGCGGGCTCCAATCAGGTCGTGGTTTCGCATAGCGGGCTCGTCGCCAGCATCGTCTGGTATCCGAATAATCCTGCCGATCCGTCACAGATCGGGCTCCCGGAAGGCACGGCGTTCATCGTCGAGCCGCTGGGAGACAGCAACTACCGTTTCCTGGCACATATGACGGCAGCGGATTGGCAGCGGCTCGCCGACCTGGCGCGCAACCGTGACTGAAAAACGACCACTGAAGCGAAGAAGCGCTGGCGTCTCCCTGCTCGCCGCGATCACTATGGTGTCGCTTGGCCTGGTTCCGACAGTTAGTCTGCAGGCAGCAACGGCCAGGATCATGTCCTACAACGTCCTGGCCAACTGGGACAACGCCCGAGGTGACAGACTCGTTTCAGTCATTCGGGATCAGAACCCGGACGTGCTCGGGCTACAGGAAGTTGTTGGTGACAACGTTGCTTACCTGCTCGACAGGCTCGAGACAGACTATGCGGCGTATTTCGCCGACAAGCCCGATCCGGTATTCGTTCGTCGGGACAGTGGTCTGCGGGTCGTCGAGCAGGGCAGCACCGAGATTTATCGCTGCCTTATCGACCGGCACGTCAACTGGGTAAGGCTCGAAGACGTTTCTTCAGGTGAGCAGTTTCTGTACTACAACACACATCTTTGCTTCATTCTGCAAAACACGCTCGAAGGTATCTCCAACGAGGAAGCCAACCAGATGCAGGCGGGTCAAATCATCGATGTAATGGCACCTCACGCCAGTGATGGGCTCGTGCAGGTCATCGGTGGCGACCTCAACACGTTCTCGTCGAGCAATACCACGCAGTTCTTCATCGACGCCGTGCCTCTTCCGTTTAATGGCAAGGAGAATCCACTTTCACTCAAGGATAGCTGGCCGGCTGCGCCAGGCAATAGCGGTCGGAAACCATCGACCCGTAGCGGCGGTAGTGGCCTCGGGGGCATGGGACAGGGAATGGGTATGGGTATGGGCGCGCGCTTTCAGATTCCCGATGAACCGGGCATCGACTGGCTGTTCGTCAGCGAGTTTGCGACGGTTCTGGCTGCGGAGGTCGTAGCCAACGAGTTAACCAGCACAGCTTCGGACCATCTTCCTGTCACCGCTACGATCGAGTTCTGAGAGTTTGCAGACGACCTGCCGAATTTGCCGCGGCAGGGCCTTCTTTCTTCTCGGTAATCGTCTTACTCTGTGCATCTGGCAATCACACCAGCCCGACCCGACGATATAGGCCAAACCCATGACCATTCATCCAAGCACACGCACGGCCCTGCTGACGCTGATCTGCGGAGTACTAACGTCCTGTACGACACCGGAACCTGTCGCCCCACCGGAAGTTCGAGTGGAACGCGTAACGGTCGTTCCCGGCGGTCTTCGTCCGCCGATACTCGGGCCGAACGCGGGCGTCGCCGCGGGCCATCCGCTGACAACGGCCGCAGCACTGGAGGTACTGCAGAACGGTGGCAATGCGTTTGACGCCGGTGTTGCCGCACTACTCGTCGGTGGCGTCGTTGAGCAGGATCTGTACAGCCTCGGTGGCGAGGCACTTGTGCTCGTCTACCCTCGTGAGGAAGGTCGGGTTACTTCAATCGCCGGCCAGGGTTGGGCGGCACAAGCTGCGACGATCGAGTGGTATCGCGCGCGCGGCAAGAATCTAAGCGGAGCGGGTCTCGACCCTGCGGTCGTACCCGGCGCGATTCATGGGGCACTGACGGTACTTGAGCGCTGGGGAACGATGAGCTTCGAAACCGTTTCCGCACGCGCGATCGAATATGCAGAAAACGGCTTTGCGCTGATTCCTCGTACGGCACAGGCGCTGCAACGAGAGTACGGCTTCATTCAGCAATGGCCGGACAACCAGGACTTCTGGCTCAAGCCGAATGGACTACCGTATGTCGCCGGTGAGGTTATCCGGATGCCAACGCTCGCCAATACACTGCAGCGAATGGTCGAATCGGAGCGTGCTTCTTCCTCTGAGGGACGCGAAGCCGGCATTGTCGCCGCAAGAGATCGTTTCTATAAAGGTGACATCGCAGAGGAGATGGTCTCGTTCCTCGAGTCCCACGCGACTCCGTTCGCGATGTCTGACTTTGCCGAGTTCTATGCGCGCGTGGAAGAACCAACGAGTACGGACTACCGTGGTTACACCGTCTACAAGCAGTCCTTCAACAGCCAGGGACCCGCGTTGCTGCAGATGCTGAATATTCTCGAGACCTTCGACCTGCAGGAAATGGGACACAACAGTGCCGACTACATCCATACCGTGGTCGAGGCAATGAAACTGGCTTACGCAGATAGAGACACCTACTACGCCGACCCGGATTTCGTCGACATCCCCGAGGCCGGCCTGCTCTCAAAGGAATACGCTGCAGAACGCGCTCAGCTAATTGACCCGGAGCGAGCCTCGCTCACGCATATCGCCGGCGATCCACTGGCGTACGACGATTCAATAGACGACTGGCAGTACTGGATCGCCGGATTGGGCGCTCCATCCGGTGAGCAGCTACTGGCCGGTCTCGACTATCCCAGCGCCTGGAAGGATACGACCCATATCGCCATCATCGATAAGGACGGCAACGTCTTCGACAGCACGCCGAGCGGTGGCTGGATTGGCGGGGCCGTCATCCTCGGTAGCACCGGCATCCCGATGAGCGTACGTGGCGAGCAGTTCTGGCTGGATGAGACACGAGCAGCTCAGCTCAGGCCGCGCTCGCGTCCGCGCTATTCGCTTACGCCGAGTATCGTATTGCGCGACGGCGAGCCATTTCTCGCAATTGGCACTCCGGGCGGCGACAACCAGGAACAAACGATTCTGCAGACCTTCCTGAATATCGTGGAATTCGAGGACGCCTGGTATCCGAACATGCATGACGCAATCGCGATGCCTCGCGTGCAGACGCTACATTTTTACGAGTCGTTCTGGCCGCACGACACCGGGTTCAACCGCCTCAATGCTGAATCGACGGTGCCGATATCGACACTACGAGAACTCGCGTCGCGCGGGCACGAGGTCTATCAGGCACCCCCTCTGGGGCTGGCCTCCTGTGCCTCTATCGTTATGCTCGATCCCGATACGCAGACGCGAATCGCCGGCGCCGACCCCCGCCGCGACTGCTACGCCGGCGCCTACTAGAACGCGTGGACAGCACTTGCTCCCGATCCGGCACCAACCGTCTCTGAATATATGAAGCGAGAATCCGGGAGCGGCGGTCGGTGGTGCGCGAAGGTTCCGCTCTGCGCGCTGTTGCTGCTCGTTGCCCAGGGCGCGACCGCGCAGACCTCCGAGTCTGAGGAGCCACCGTTGTGGGAATTTCGCATTGCCGCGTTCGGCCGATACGCCCCGATCTATCCCGGCTCACCCAATCAGAATCTGACGGTTCTGCCGCTACCGTATCCCGTCTACCGGGGCTCGCGTCTTCGATTCGGAGAGAATTTCGATACCTTCGCCGAGGGCCGCGTCATCGAGCGACCTCGCGTAAAACTCGATATTAATTTCAACGTCAATTTCGGCGAAGACAGCGAAGATATCGACGGGCGCGAGGGTATGCCGAACCTGGATCCGCTACTTGAGGTAGGCCCCGAGCTGGAGATTCGACTCACTGACCGGGCGCCGGGGGATCACGAGTGGTTACTCGCGCTGCAATTGCGAGCTGCTGTGTCGTTCGACGGCGGAAGCGCCGACGGCCGTGGCTACCTTCTCAATCCCGAACTCGAGTATCGGGTTGATCAGGCGTTCGGCACGCGCAACGACCTGAGCTTTCGCTGGAAGTCGACCTGGGCCAGCGAGGACTACACCGATTACTACTATGGTGTGGCGCCGGAGTTCGAAACCCTAACCCGCAGCAGCTTTGATGCTTCATCGGGCTATATCGGCTCCGAGTTCAGAATCGGCTTCGAACGTCAGCTCACCGAGAAGCTTCGATTCGACGGTAATGTAAAACTCTGGGTCAACAAAGGTGCTGAGAATCGGGACAGCCCGCTATTTCATGACGACTACGGGTTCGGGTTGCAGGCTGCATTCATCTGGACGCTCGGTGAAAGCGAGACGCGCGGGAAATGACAATCTCGGTCAACGTGCGAAACTACGCACCTCGACCCGGAGGTCAATCGCTATGAAACGGAAACTCGCCTGGGCAGGAGCCGCAGTATTACCGGCGTGCCTGCTGTCGTTGCCCGCATCTGCACAGGACATACCGGATCTCAGCGGAATGTGGAGCGACCCGCCGCCGCGCGCGGAAGATGCGTTCTGCCATGTCGGCTGTCCGGTTGAATCTCGCGACCATCTGACACGGCTACTCGATGATCCGGACAATCTCGACAAGACCTATGCGGAACTCAACAGAGAGGCACGGCGCTATCAGGGTGCGGAACTCGTCCCAAGCTATCTAACGGCGGCTGCGCTTGCGAACTATCCGTTCGACAACAGTGCCGATCCGTCGCTGACCGCCTGCGAACCGTGGGGATTTACGCGGCAGATCCTCTCACCCCATGCGATGGAACTGACTCAGTACGACGACCGCGTCACGCTGTATTACTCCGAGTGGACGGCGCTGCGTACGGTATACCTCGACGGGCGTGAACCGCCGCGCGATCTCGAACACAGCCTGTTGGGCTATTCGGTAGGCCACTACGAAGGCGACACGCTGGTCGTTGAAACTGTCGGAGTTACCGCAGACCACTCGAACTCCGGCTTCGCCCATAGCGATCAACTGACTTCGACGGAGCGATTCACGCGCTCTGCCGACGGCGAGCGCCTGGATGTGGAGGCAACCTTCGCCGATCCGTTAACACTGACCAGACCGCTGGTCATGGCGCGGGCCTGGGCCTGGGCACCGACGGAAGAGATCTACCCGTACGAGGATTGCGTCGTTCCCTAATAGCGCCCTGAAGATGACTACCCCCTTTCGCCGCGCGGCTCTTCTGTTCTTCTTGGCGACGACGCCGCTCTATGCGCACCACAGCCCGATCATCTTCGACATGGGCGCGACTATATCCCTTGAAGGTAGAGTCACTCGCGTCGACTGGACGAATCCGCATGTCTACATTCACGTGGAGACCACAGATTCGGCCGGACGCACGGCGGAGTGGCAGCTCGAGACCGATGCCGTGCCGATCCTGTTACGCAACGGCTGGACGCGCGAGTCGCTGACGGCTGGCGATCTCGTATCGGTGCAGGCAAATCCCGACCGACTGACGAACCGCGCGCATGCGCTGATGATTTCCATCGAGAAAGAGGACGGCAGTATTCTGACGCCGGTCTCGGGGGGCACCAGCACGCTCTCGGAAGTATCCGTAACGAACTCGCTCGCCGGAATCTGGGAGCAGGGTCTCGAGGACTTCGAGAGATTCAGAGCGGCCGGCCTGCTCGTCTCGACGACACCTCGCGGAACAGCGGCGCAGGAATCCTATGAAATTCGTACGGAGAACCCGGCGGCTCAATGCATCGCTTACCCGTCGCCGATGATCGTGGCGCTACCGCAGTATCTGAATGAGATCACGATCTTCGACGATCGCGTCACGATTCATAGCGAATTTCTCGACGTCGAACGGGTTATCTACACCGACGGTCGCACGCACCCGGAGAATGGGCCACGAACGCCTCAGGGTCACTCGATCGGCCGTCTCGAGGGCAATGTCCTGGAGGTCGAGACCACGTTATTCGCCGACAACCGCTCAACGATGCCAGGCACCGGGCTGCCGTCGGGCGCACAAAAGCGCGTCCTGGAGCGCTACGAGCTGAGCGAGGACGGCACACGAATTTCGATCGAGCTTCTTCTCGAGGACCCTGAGTATCTCGCGGAACCTTTCGCCGGAACGCTCGAGTGGCGTCTGTCGACCTACGAAGAGATCAGCGCGGTCGGCTGCACACTGGACCAGGCCACACGCTTTATGACAGCGCCGACGCTACCCTAAGCTGCTGTTTTTTAAGCGTTTCAGGTGAGTGAAAACTCCTTACTCTCTTTCTGACTCATTTCCATTACGTTGCCCCATAGATGGTAAGCGTTGACTGCGAACGCGACGCGCGCTCAGAGCCTGCGGCTTACATAAGCACCATTACAAAATGGCAATCTTCCAGCCCAAATTTTTCTTTAGGCGGGCTAACCAAACCGAGGCCGGGCAACTACAATAGAGGGTAGAAACCGGGCGATATCAAGGAGTTCTCAGGTATGCGCATTCATAGAATCATGCTGGCCGCTGCAAGTGCTGCAACCCTGCTCGTGGGATCTGCCGCGCTCGCGCATCACGGCCGAGCCGCCTACGGCGAGCACATGGTGACACTCCAGGCGACGGTCACCGAATTCAAATTCATCAATCCGCACGTGCAGATCTACTTCGACGTCACGACGGACGGCGGTGAAGTTCAGCAGTGGCAGGGTGAACTGACGGCTCCGAACAAACTCGCTCGGGGCGGCTGGACGAAAACGACACTGGTTCCGGGCAGCGAGATCCAGATCAGCGGCCGCCAGGCCAGAAACGGCGGACACTCCGTCGTGATCAGCGAGATCATCATGCCCGACGGCGAAAGCATGTCGCTCTGGGAGATCTACGACTAATGCGCTCAAGAAACCTGGTATTGCTGTTCGCAGCCGCCACATTCGGCTTCTCCGGCAGCGTCCTGGCGCAGTATGGCACCGGCGCACCGACCGAAGTCGTACCGCACGAAGACGGCCCGGCACCCGCCCGTGATCTCACCGGAGTCTGGACGAGAATCAACCCGGAAGGAGCGTTTCGCAGCGGCGCGACGTGGACACCCGAGCCACCGGAGCTAACCGCGTGGGGCGAGGAGCGATTCGCGCAGGCCAAGAACTCCAACGCCGGCGGTTTCGCGCTTGGCGAGACAAACGACCCGGTGCTGACGCGCTGCTACCCCCCGGGCGTGCCGCGCGTATATTTCCATCCCTATCCGTTCGAAATCGTATACACCGCGAAAGAGATGATCATGCTCTACGAGTACGATCACACGATCCGGCGTATTTACACGGACGGACGTACGAACCCTGAGGACCCGGTCATGCTCTGGCTCGGGAACTCAGTTGGAGCGTGGTCCGACGACACGACGTTCGTCGTCACCACGGTCGGTATCGACGAAAGAACCTGGATGGACCGTTCCGGCTACCAGCACAGCGACCAGTTGACGGTCACCGAAGTCTTCCGTCGAGTCGACAATCTCAATCTCGAGATCGACATCACGTTGGACGATCCAATAGCCCTGGCCGAACCCTGGGTCGCGGAAACGCTCTACTACCGGCTCGCTCCACCGAACTGGGAGCTGAGCGAAATCAGTTGTTCCGGTGACTATCTCGACTTCAGCAGCTTCGAGAGCTTTCTGGAGGAAGACGGCTAACTTCAATCGGAGATGAGTATGCGCGCAGTACTGGCGATTGGCCTGGCCGGAGCGATGGCCACAAGCTCGGGATACGCGCACCATGCGGCTTCAGCCGTGTTCTCGACGGACGATATCGAGATCGAAGGCTACGTCACCGAGTTCAATTTCAAGAACCCGCACGTCAACATCATTCTCGATGTCACTGACGAGAACGGCGTCGAAACCGAGTGGATGGTGACGGGCCCCGCCGCACCTCCATTTCGCCGCTGGGGATGGACGGCCGAGACGATCCAACCCGGTCAGTACCTTCGTATCTTCGGCAGGAAAAGCCGCGACGGCGGGCCGATGATGCTGATGGAGAGCGAGGACATCAACGGCGGCAGGATCGTGGAACTTAAGTCCGCCGACGGCTCTATCGTCCGCACTGTCGAAGGGACCTCAAATACGAATTCGGCGCAGGCCGCAATTCCGACTCTGGCGCTCCAGACTGATGACGGCCACCCGAACCTGAATGGCATGTGGCTCGGCTCACGGGACGGCCTCGGTCGTGCCAATCCGCCACTGAACGCGCGCGCTGCGGCAGAACAGGCGACGTTCGATCCGTTCGTTGCCGACCCGACGTTCACTGAATGCTCGGACGCCGGACTCGTACGCCAGACTGCCACGATTCATCCACTACTCATCTCGCAACTCGAAGATCGGCTGATTTTCGAATACGAGGAGTTTGCTGCCCGGCGCGAGATTTATCTCGACGGGCGCGGACCCGACTCGAACGAGCACACGCTCTTTGGGCACCACGTCGCGCGCTACGAGGGAGATGCCCTGGTCATCGAGTCGAGTCAGCTACTCGGCAACCTCACGGGCCCGATCGGTAATGCGCTCAGCGATCAAACGACAACGGTGGAGTCCTACCGGCGAATCGACGACGCTGCCGGAAGACCGGCGATAGAGATGCGCATGGTCATTACAGACCCGGGCAACCTCACGCAGCCATGGGAAATCGGCTCAGTGAAGTATTACACCGCCGAGCCCTACAACTTTATTGAGGTCGAGTGCCGCCTGCCCTACCGGGCTTCTGACTAACCCTCGTCGCCTACGACGACTCGCGATTCTTCGCCAGCCAGGAATCCACGACGGAGACCGTCCTGTCGATATGCTCGGACTGCATGCCCTGGGATGCGGCCAACGTCTGCACCAGCTTGTCGACCCGTTCGATATAGGGCGCTCCGGCAAGCAACGCCCGCGCAGCGGACGAAGGCTTCTGTAACGACAGAGCCGCGTTGGCATACTTTTCAAACGGAACGAGATCGCCGCGATCGCCACCAAGCGCGACACAAAGATCGGCCGTCCAGTTATAGATGCCTTCCGACACATCTACGTCGGAGTGGACCGCCTGCCTGATCGGAATCATCTCGTCTTCCTGCACGCAACGGTAGTTGCCGGTCATCAGCATGGCCCACTTCGCCAGTGGCACGAACACGGAGTCGTGCACACGCAGTTTTACCGGCAGCTCAACCTCATTGCCGTCGACGTCGTAACGAATGTCCTGAATGTCGCGTTCTATCTGTCGAAGTATCGCGGTGTGTTCGTCTGATTCGAATCGCGCCGCTTTGAAGTTCGTTGGCAACCCAACCTGCAGAACGTTGCAGTTCTCGTCCGGCGGACGGAAGGCCTGCGGATCGGGACTGCATAAAGTAATCAATGCAGGATCGATATCGTCCCAAACGGCAGGATCCGTGTAAGCGTCCCGAATCGAATCAGCATCGATGCTCGAAATGCGCTTCAGGTACGCCAGTGGCGGCATGTTCATGATCGACATGCAGGGCTTCTTCGCTGCAGCCACCTTCTTCAGCAGCTCCTTGACGACGGGAACGCCATACTGCGGTTCCTGCATCGCCAGTACGATCAGATCGTAGTCCTCGGGACCGGCATCTTCAGGCGCGCCGGCCGAAACCGTACCGGACATGGTCTTCGTATTGAGTTCGACGGGCTCATCGAGTCCGCGAACCGGCAAACGGATGATCGCGCCATCGCTGTTGATGAGCTCAGCTTCCTCGGGGAGGCAGATCAGATGCGCTGAGTGGCCCGCGAGCGCCGCCTTCGCGGCGAACAGGGAACCGTAGGAGGCACCCAGAAACAGAATTTCGTATTTCTCATACATTAACTATTCCTATATTTTCAGATATTTAAGTCATATACCTAATGTAACTCTAGATAATTCCCGTGACCCAGAGCAGACAGACGGTCAGGAATGACGCGATACCACCCACGAAGGTCGCCCCGCCATAACCAAGAATCGCGTCGTTTACGGGTACGCGACTCAGCGACGTACAGACCCAGAAGTAGCTGGAATTCACGTATTTGATCATGACTGAGCCGCTGGCGCCCGCGAGCATCGCCGCCTCAGGTGACAGCCCCAGATTGCCCAGCATCGGCGCTACCAGAGATGCCGCAGTAATCACGCCGACTGTCGTGGAACCCGTGATCATATTGCCAATAATGCCGATCACGAAGGGCAGGAATATCGATGGCAACCCATAGGTCGCGAAGAAGCTGCTGATGTAGTCGACTGCCGGGGTCGCTTTCAGAATTTCGCTCAGAGACCCACCGAGCCCCGTGACCACCAGTATCATCGCTGAGACCCGAAGCGCCTCCTCTACCCAGGCGTTCTTCGAATCTTTGCGATGTTCAGGCGTCCTGATGTTGCGATAGGCGAGAATGACGCCAACGCTAAGCGCCACGACGGGCCAGCCGACATAGGCCAGGCCGGCTCGAACGATATGCTCCTCGGGGAGAAACAACCGGGAGATGCTCTGGGCTGAGATCAGCAGGATCGGCACCAGAATCGGCGCATACGACCCCAGAGGCCCCGGCAGATCGCTGGCCGAATCCTCGGTCAGGAAGTCCTCGCCGGCATATTCATCCGATGGCATCGTCTTGATGCGTGGTCCAACGATGTACTGCCCCCAGACCCAACCCGCCAGAGAGCCGGCGAGACATGCCAGGCTACCGAAGATAATGGTCTTTCCGATATCGGCACCGACCAGCGCAGCGGCTGCCAGCGGACCCGGAGTTGGCGGGACGATCGCATGTGTCAGCTGCAACGAGCCGACGAGACCAATCGACATGACGCTGACCGTGACGCCCATCATCTTGGCTGCGGAATGGACGAGCGGATTCAGAATGACGTAGGCGACGTCGGAGAAGATGGCTATCCCGAGAATAAAACCTGTGAGCGTTAGCGCCAGCGGCATGCGCTTGGAGCCGACGACCTGAACCATGGTCCGGGTAATGGTCTGGATCGCACCGGTGTGACGCAACGCTTCTGCGATGATGGATCCAAGCACGATGACGACGCCGATCGATCCAAGCGTAGAGCCGAATCCGGTCTCGAATGCCTCAATGAAATTGTTCTGCTGGACGCCAGGGACGATACCGAACAGAAGTAGCGGCACGAGCAAGGCCAGAAAAACATGCCAGCGCCACTTGGCTATAAGAAAAAGGAGTAGAAGGATGACCCCCAGGAAGGCAAAGAGCGCAACGAGCGGACTGGTTGCGACGGCTGTAGTTGGATCCATAGTTCTTCCTCATCCGCCGGTCGTTATCGTTCTGCTTATCGCGGATTTGCGCGACAGTAACACAAGACTCCTCAATCCGGGCGGCAGAGCCGGCGGAGCCTTGTCTCGGATGGTCTGCTGGAATCTAGGAATCGCAGGCTAACGCCGTCGCACGACGCGCCATGACGTTCACAAGATGGGCCCGGTACTCGGCGCTCGCGTGGAGATCCTCGTTGAGCTCGCTCGCGGAGATCTCGATACCGTGCAATGCGTCCGGGTTGAAGTCGGCCATCAGCGCCTGCTCCATCTCTTCGACGCGAAAGGCAGACGCACCGGCGCCGGTTACCGCGACGCGAACGTCAGAGCCGGTCTTTGAAACCATGACGCCTACGACGGCGTATCGGGAGGCCGGATTCGGAAATTTTATGTACCCGGCGCGGTCCGGAACCGGGAAGCTGACCTGTTTCACGATCTCTCCGGACTCGAGGGCCGTCTCGAACAGACCCGTAAAAAAATCGTCGCTGGCTATCTCACGCCGTGTCGTCGTAATTGTCGCATTCAGCCCCAGTACGGCAGCGGGATAATCCGCAGCGGGATCGCTGTTTGAGATAGAACCACCGATCGTGCCCCGGTTTCTGACCTGGGAGTCACCGATTCCGCCGGCCAGCACGGCCAGCGCTGGTATCGCGTCAACTACTTCTGCCGCGCGCGCGACCGCATCGTGACGCGTCATCGCTCCGACGGTGATCCCACCGTTCACCCGCTGCAGCCCCTGAAGCTCGTCGAGCGCTGCAAGATCGATCAGAGCCGATGGCGCCGCCAGCCGAAGTTTCAGTGTGGGTAGTAGCGTCATACCGCCCGCAAGCCACTGCGCCTCATCAGACGACTCGAAAAGATCGACGGCCTCTTGCAGCGACTCTGGTCGGTGGTATTCGAAAGGGTACATCTCAGTTGTCCCTTACGGCCGCGGCAGCCGCCAATATCGACTTCACTATGTTGTGATATCCAGTACAGCGACAGAGATTACCGTCCAGCCACTTTCGAACTTCGTCCTCGGTTGGGTCCGGGTTTCTTTCGACCAGATCGATGGCACTCATGATCATTCCGGGCGTGCAATACCCACACTGCAGGCCGTGATTCTCGTGAAAGGCCTGTTGCATCGGGTGCAGCTTGTCACCATCGGCGATGCCTTCGATCGTCGTTACGTCTGAACCATCGGCTGTTACTGCGAGCATCGTGCAGCTTTTTACGGAGGTACCATCCACATGCACGACGCAGCAGCCGCACTGACTGGTATCACAGCCGACGTGCGTTCCAGTCAGGCCGAGGTTCTCTCGCAGAAGCTCTACGAGTAGCGTACGTGGATCAACCTCGGCAGAGACCGGCTCTCCGTTGACCTTAAGCGATACTGAAACCGTCATTTACTCTTCCTCAAACTCTATCCGGCGAGCCACCAGACAACCGCCAACAGTGCAGCGGCTGCCACCGCGACCAGCGCCCAGTTAATTCCACCGGCACCCGTGTCATCCTCTGACACAACGCGTTCCGCCTGTTCGTCGATGTCGGCAGTCAGCCGGCTAAAGAAGTCATCGGCAATTTTCCTGGTCGCGCTGACGACCAATCGGGAACCGATCTGCGCCAATCGACCGCCGACCTGAAACTGCGCCGAGTATCGTAACAGGGTACCGTCGCCCTCTTCCTCCAGGGTCACGTCCGAATAGCCCTTACCGAATCCGACACCTGCCTTCCCCTCGCCCTCCAGGCGATAGCTCTCGGGAGGGTTCGCATTGGTGATCTCGATTCCGCTTGTGAACGTCGCTTTGACCGGACCAATCGCCGTCTTCACTTTTGCCCGGTACTTGTTCTCCTCAAGCTGCTCCAGTTCTTCACAACCTGGAATGCAGCGGCGCAGAACTTCAGGATCCAGGAGTGCGTCCCAGACCTGCTGCCGTCCCAGCGACAAGCGGTACTCACCAGAGATATCCATACTTTAAGAGTCTACTGCGCTTCCAGCATGCGCCGGAGTTCGCCGATATCCAGTTCATCGGAATGCCTCGGCCCAAGGCTGACGCACTCCCATGGAAGTAGTGGCGCGTCGGGCGACCAGACCCAGGTGCGACCGATTTCCACCGGCTCGGAATAATTCAGCGCATCTTCGACGACAACCTGCATGCTCAGGTTGTTCTCACCGGGCTCACGCCAATAGCGCTCGACAACGCGGGAGTCCGAACTCATCGGATAGCGAGTCTGGGCAATGACGACGCCACCGTCCAGATACGTCGTCTCTATTTCCAAGACACCGTCGATAAATCTGCCCCGCGAATGACCGAGCACAGTGTTGTCCTGAGCTGCCGCATCGCCGCCCATATAAATGGTACGAACGGCATCGTCGCGCTCGTAGCGCATCTCGATATTGCCGTCGACTTCGAGCATGTCGACCGTAGCAACGCCTGGCGTCAATAGCAGCGCGGGAATTCCTTCGGGAGCACAATCGTCCCACTGCCTGGGGTCACCGTAGTTCGGATCGTAGTTGTCGTAAGCGGTCTGCCCAACGTCCGTCAAATGATATTCGGCCGGCTCGGCGATCGTCAGTTCACCAACGTATCGGCCAAGAAAGTCCGGCATCTGAGCGTTCGCCGACAGAGAAGCGATCGACGCGAGACAAAAGACCACACAGGGTGCAGTAAACGCATTCATGGCATTACGTATCCCATCGTGCCCGGGAATTCACTCTCGAGATCCGCCAATGCCTCCGGCGTCACATCGAAACACGCGCCCCGATCGAGCGTCCCTTCGATTCCTTCACAGGTCGGCAGCCGTTCCCGCAGCCGACGCATGATCGGCGTGTCACCGCGAATACCGTAAGCGACGATCAGTCGGGAGTCGTCCGCTTCGGTTTCACCGCGTACGAGCAACGCACGCAGTCTGCCGCGGTTCGCCGTGCGCGAAGCCAGGATTGAGATCGAGACTTTATCTCCGGTGTGCAGTAACTCCGGCGTCCAGCCTTCGCGACTGAGCGTTGAAGCGGAGCTGAGTTCAATCAGCCACTCCGACGTCGTTCCATCTTCGTTGTCGAGCGTCAGAAATAACGCGCTGTGCGGATTGAGCATGCGATAAAGATCGATTACGCCATCGTAAAATTCGAGCGACTGAATCTCGCCAGCAACTCTCTGGGCGAAGGAGTGATGTGCAACTGCCTTTTCGGAAAGGACGCCGAGCACAGCCGCGACGAACACGGCGATGGCAGAAACATTGATCGAATTGCGAGTACGTTTGACCATTTTCTATATTCTACAGTGCCCCGGAACCACGCTGTGAGCACTCTGTGTCTTCACTGCAGGCTCGCTTCCGAGGCGAGTTCGTGATTCAGCAAGTCGCTGTATCTACTTAATAATCTATTGTATATGCTGACCGTATTATCGAAGCGCTGTTTCCCGAGTGAACCCATAATTTTTTCTTGCATCCTCATACTATTTTTGGCGTTGCAATCCGCTAAACTCGAAGCGTGTCAAACTCCGCCGCGACATGAAACTCTGTAGCTATATTCACAGCGCCAAAGATTCCTATGGCGTTCTTCGTGAAGACGGTATTGTCGATCTCGGCAATCGCATCGGTGATCGTTACGCTTCGCTCGTCGAACTCATCGCGGGCGACGCCTTCGACTTCGCACAGGAGGCCACAGCCAATGAGGCTGCGGACTTCCAGCCAGACGATGTAACGTTCCTACCGCTGACATCGGAGCCCGTGAATCTGATCTGCCACGGAATGAACTACCGCGACCATCTGGAGGAGCTTGGGCGTACGGCGGATCCTTACCCCCGCGGATTTACCAAGACGCGACAATCACTTGTTGGACATCTTCAACCGCTGTCGATGCCGAAGCTATCGACGCAATACGACTATGAAGGCGAGTACTGCATCGTTATCGGCAAACGCTGCTATGAGGTCGCCATCGAGGATGCGGTCGATTACATCGCGGGCTATACGATTCTGATGGACGGGTCGGTTCGCGACTATCAGAAGCGCACTACATTTCAGGGAAAGAATTTTCGGCACTCGGGTGCTCTTGGCCCCTGCATGGTAACCCGTGACGCCGCACCCGCCTGGTCAGAGACCCGCCTCGAGACGCGCCTGAATGGCGACGTGATGCAATCGGCATCGATCAGCGATCTTATTCACGATGTCCCGAACCTGGTTTCGTATTTTTCCGATATCGTAGAACTTCAACCCGGCGATATTATTTCGACGGGCACAACCGGTGGCGTCGGTCACGGTCGAGACCCACAGATCTATCTCCAACGTGGGGATACCGTCGAAGTAGAAATTACCGGTATCGGTACGCTACAGAACACTGTCGAATAAATAATCGAGCAAGAGAGCCGGAGATAGCAATAAATGAGCACAGCGAATAGCGAAGTCACCTACGCCCTGGGCGATCAGAAAATGGCGCCGCTGCAGATACGCGTCGTCATTATCTGCTGGATACTGAACACGCTGGACGGCTTCGATCTGTTCGTCATCGCGTTCGCAGCACCCGTCATTAGAACCGAATGGGGAGTTTCACCGGAACAACTGGGGCTTCTGTTCAGCGCCGGTGTAGCCGGCATGACCGTTGCGTCGTTCCTGCTCGCGCCGCTCGCTGACATCTACGGGCGCCGCAACACAATACTCGGCTTCCTCGTACTGATTACGATCGGCCTGTTCGCGACCGCGGCAGCGCCGTCGTTAAACCTAGTCATCGGTGCACGATTCTTAACCGGCCTCGGCATCGGCGCCATTCTGGCCAGCCTCAATACGCTGGTCGCTGAGTATTCGTCGGAGGAACGACGCAACTTCGCACTGAGTTTCATGCATCTCGGCTTTACAGCAGGTGCGGTTATCGGCGGGCTGGTCGCAGCTTCGATCATCGGTGTCTACGGATGGCGATCGATCTTCGTGCTCGCCGGTGTCGTCTCCACACTGATGCTGCCGGTGGTCTACTTCGGCCTGCCGGAATCAATCGACTTCCTGTTGGCCAAGCAACCCAGGGATGCGCTCAGAAGGGCGAATGAGATCCTTGGGCGTATCGGACAAGCTACGTTAGCGAGCCTGCCGGCGAAGCAGACAGCCGCCGAGCGACCCAAGCTTTCGACAATCTTCGCACCGGCAACGCGTCGCTCAACGTTTGCGCTTTGGGGTGCTTTCTTCTGTGCATTCGCGACACTGTTCTTCTTCCAGAGCTGGTTGCCGACAATTCTGACGCAGGCCGGGCTCGCTCTTTCACAGGGCATATCCGCAAATATTTTCTACAGCATCGGTGGCGCTGTCGGCATGTTGCTTCTCGGCTACCACTCAACGCGCCTCGGCCTTCTCAGGATGATCAAGTGGTATTTCGCAGCGTGTATGGTGGCCATCGTTGCGCTGTCCTTTGTCGGGACGCAGCTCAACCTGATCATAGTCCTGGCGACGGCCATCGGGTTCTTCGTCTACGGTTACATCGCGGGTCTCTTCGCGATCGCCGCACGCTTATACCCTGCCAACATCAGAACAACGGGCGTGGGATGGGCAATCGGGCTTGGGAGAATCGGCTCTACAGCCAGTCCGGCTTTCGCCGGCCTGCTATTCGCCGCCGGCTGGAGCGACGAAGCAGTCTATTGGGTCTTCGCGGTACCGCAGGTAATAGGATTGCTGCTGATGCTCTCTATCAGGATACCCGAAGCTCAGGAGGTCGCAGCCTGACTCCAGGTCGCGGCATCGTCGCTATCTGAGTCCCGCTCAGCCTGTGCCTGCCTGATCAGCTCCCAGAGTTTCGCGGATGTCGCAGGCATCGGCACCTCTTCTATACCCAGCGAGGCCAGGGCATCGCTGACGGCGTTGAAGAACGCGCCGAGGGCGGCCGTCGTGCCACTCTCACCACCACCCTTGATACCTAACGGGTTGCTTGCGGCAGCGGTCGGGTTAGAACCGACGGAAAAGTTCGGTAAATCATCGGCTCGCGGCAGGCAGTAATCCATAAAGCTGCCGGACAATATCTGCGCGTCATCGGTCGAGTACACGAAGTTCTCAAGCATCGCCTGACCAATGCCCTGCGCGATGCCGCCGTGACTCTGACCTTCGAGAATCATCGGGTTAATTTCTACGCCGGCGTCGTGAACCAGGGTATGCCGAAGCAGCTTCAGCGTTCCGGTCTCGGGATCAATCTCGATTTCGGAGCAGGCACAACCGTTCGGGTACGCCGGTAGTCGATCGTGGAGTTCTACATCAACACTTAACGTCTTCCTGCCGCGGTCGTCTTCAGCAATACCGTCACTCGAAGCGACAAGCTCGAACAGGCTGCATGTCTGGTCCGCGTCAGCACTGCGAAACTGCCCTTGCGTATATTCGACGCCGGCTTCAGCGACGCCGAGCTTATCCGCCGCCAGCGGCTTCGCCCTGGCTATCAGCTCTTCAGCGGCCTGGACCAGTAATGTGCCCACCAGGCGCATCGAGCGATCCGAATGCGCGCCACCACCCATCGCGATGCGATCGGTATCACCCGTCACGAGTTCAACCGACTCGACCGGTATAGCCAACAGATCCGACAACACCTGCGCGAATGCCGTGGCATGACCCATACCCATACATTGGGTGCCTACTTCTAACTCTACGATGCCATCGCCGCGCGCCGTCAGGATTGCGCTCTCATGGGGGAAACCGACGGGTATCTCCATAAAGCTCGCGAGTCCGATACCGCGTAAGCGCCCCTCCGCTGCCGAAGCTTTTCGGCGTTGCTCGAAGCCGTTCCAGTCCGCCTTGCGCATCGCGAGATCCATCGTCTTCTCAAACTCGCCGGAGTCAATTGTGACTGCGGTCCTACCCTCGTAGGGGATCGACTCGGGTGGAATCAGATTCTTGCGCCGCAACTCGATTCGGTCGATCTCTTGCTCTCGCGAGTAGATGTCGAGTAACCGCTCGATCGCATAGATGAGCTCAGGCCTACCGGCGCCGCGATACGGGCCCGTCGGTACCGTATTCGTCAATATGCCCCGGACCCGCGTATGAACGAGGGGGACGTCATAAGTCGAGGTAGCGAGACGCGCAACATTCTGAATCGGCGCATAGGAGACTGGTGCGGCGCCAATATTGGCGAGAAAGTCCAGCTTGATACCGAGAAACCGATGCTGAGCATCGAAGGCGAAAGAGAGCTTCAGAATATTGTCACGACCCTGGGTGTCGCTCTGAAAGGTCTCGCTGCGCGTCGAAGTCCACTTCACCGGTCGTCCGATGTGCCGGGCGGCCCAGGGCAATAACGCGAAGTCAGGGTATAGAAAGTTCCGCGGCCCGAAACCGCCGCCTACATCTTCCGATACGACACGAATCTTGTCCGGAGAGACGCCGAAAACCCGGGCCATGCCATTCCGAAGTCGAATAGAACCCTGGCTGCCTGCATAGAGAAAATATTGTTCACTGTCCGCATCGAAATTGCCGATACCGCTCCGCGGCTCAGTCTGACCACCGACAACGCGATTCGTTGAGAACTCGCGCTCGATGACATGCGCGGCCGATGCAAACGCCGCGTCGACCTCGGACTCTTCGTCCCACAGATGGGTATCGAGACACACGTTACCAAGCGCATCCGTCCAGACCGGTTCGTCGGCTGAGGCCATAGCGTCCTCGATCGTTGCCTGCGCTGGCAACTCCCGATAATCGACGACGACAAGTTCGAGCGCATCCTTCGCAGCCTCTACCGTTTCGGCAACGACAACCGCCACCGGCTCGCCAACATGTCTTACCTTGTCCGTTGCAATCACAGGCTGACCGTCATCGAAGACGAACCCGCCGCGACCGGCGAAAGTCTTGAAGCTCGGATCGCAACCGTCGGCCGGATCGGCAACATGGGGAATGTTCCCGTGACCGTCAGAACGCCAGTCCTCGCCGGTCAGAACCGCGATCACGCCCGGAGACGACAGCGCCTGGCTAACGTCGATCTGCTCAATTACCGCATGGGCATAGGGAGATCGCAGGAACTGCGCGTAACACTGATTCGGCAGGTTGTAGTCGTCGCTGAAACGACCCTGCCCGGTAATGAGCCGTCGGTCCTCGCGGCGGCGCAGCGGTTGACCGATAGCCTGATTTGTAATCTGTCCGTCCATTATTAACTATATATATCTGATACTTACAGTAACTACTTACACTATTGCTTGAGGACGTATTGCCCCCCGGCCGCGCGTTTGTCCAGCTTGCCGGCAGCCTGCAAATCCTCGATCTGAAGCACGATCTCGCGACCGTCACGAGAGCCCAGACTGCGCATCAGCGACTCGAAGTTCATGGGCCCGTCACGAAGTGCCTCCTCGACCGACGCGAACTGTTTATCAGTGGGAGCCAGATTCGGTGGCGCGGGCACGACCCAGTCATCCTGTCCGCGTTCCGCGAACGGTATTGTGAGGTCGAAGCCAGCCTTCGTACTGACTCTCGCAGAGCCCATCGAAGGGTCCACAGGGGGAAGTCGCATACCCTCCATCGAGACGAAGTCTCTGTCTGCCTGGAACCGCGATGCGAGCGCCCACTCCATCTGCGCGTCATCGAATACATCGATATCTTCGTCGACGATGAAGACATGTTTGACGTTCATGAAACTTCCGAGCACCGCGGCAATCGCATTACGCGCATCTCCGGGGGCACGCTGCTTAATCGCGACGCGGGCATGGAAACAACCGCCGCTCGCCGTCGTCGCATTGACGGCAACCGGATCACGTACGGCAGTGCGTAGCGCGTCCCAGATTCCCAACTCCGCCTTCAAAGACACAAGCTGCGAGGTATCCGTGCAATCGAGTCGCCGGCCCGCGATGGTCGTCGTCTGAAATAGTGCGTCTGCACGACGAGTAATCGCAGTGAGATGAAATACCGGGTTCTGTTTGACACCACCGTAGTAGCCGAGAAACTCACCGTAGGGACCTTCGGATTCAACGTGGCCCTCGGGACTTAAGTAGCCCTCCAGAATGTACTCCGCATCGGCCGGGACTCTGAGGTCGTTCGTAACGCTTTTCACTACCGGCAACGACGCACCACGCAGTTTCGCGATCAACTCCAGTTCGTCGCCGGGTGCGCGCATCGCACCGGCGAAGTGATCGATCGGGTGAGCACCGAGAATGAAACTCACCGGTAAGGGCTTGCCGACCTTGACCGCATCTTCGTAGATCGCCCGAAGATCGCTGGGCGCGTTCAGATCAACGCCGCATTCTTTACGGCCGCGCAACATCAGGCGCCGGCAACCGACATTGTGCAGGCCCGTGGCCGGATCCTGGACGACGTCTATTGGCGAGGAGAGATACAGAGAGCCATCGCCGCCATGCTGGAACGGAACCGGTAGCCGGCTGAGATCCGCATCGTCGTCCAGCCAGATCTCCTCGTGAACCGGTGCATCCGACGACTCGAGTTCGACCAACTGTTGCGGCGAACGGAGTCGGCCGCGGATTTCATCGAGCACATCTGCCTGATCGACATCGAAAGCCGCGGCGATACGCGACCTCGATGCCATAACGTTACCGACGAGCTCCGCCTGCTCGGCACCGACATTCCTGAACAGCACCGCCTTCGTGTTTCCTTCCATTCGCTCCGCAACGTCACCTGTCTCCGTCGGTTCGTCACAGATATCCAACTCGCCGAGCGTCTCCATCCTTTCGATGAATCTGCGAAGCCGAAAAGTCTCGGTATCGGTATTGCTCGCACTGCGCACACTGTCGATTGGCGTTGCCATACGCTCTAGCCAGCCGCCTCAATCAAACCGCGAACGGTATCGACCACGAGGCCCTCGTTAAGAGCGAAACTTCTGACCGTATTAACCCGCCAGCCGCCGGCGTGCATCGGCTCCTTCGCCGCAATCGACTCAGCCTCTTCGAGCGTGTCGACCATGAGTAACATCATGCCTTCCTGATTCGGGGTCCCCTCCTCGAATGGCCCCGCCAGCAAAAGTTTCTTCTGCTCTTCGAGCTGCCAGATGTAGACGAAAGCCTGACGCCGCATTTCGTCCATCTCGGGCGTGCCGCGTTTCTCAAGCATCATCGGCGTCGGCTTCATGAAGACGCCGAAGAGCTTGATGCCCGGCTGCCGGGAAGCGAGGATTTCCTCGAGCGGTGTGTCCAGATCGACCATTACTGTTCCTTCGTTCCTAAATTCCACCAAGCATGGCTATGCGCCCGCGGCGAATCCGCCCCGGTGCTCCTGTCTCCGGGGAATCAGTCTGCAGTTGCGCCAAGCGAGCAGTTATAAGGTTTGATCTCTTCGCCCGGCACCCACTCATAACCTGCCCGACCAAGATAAGCCTCTCCTTCATACGTTGCCGAATCAGTGGCGGTGGCTTCCCAGGTCATCTCGCGACTGTCTTCACTGAAGGTAAAGCGCTCGACTACTGAGTACTCGTCACTCTTCGGCGTGCCAAATTCATCGACATAGGGCCAGCTGATGTTGGAGGTCTCTACAACCAACGTACGCCCCTCCCAGCGACCAACCGAGTAGCCCATAAGAGAATCGGGCTGGGCCTGCGGGTCGAGGTCCGTTCCCATGTGGATGCTGCGGCGACCGTCCCATTGTTCTATGCGAAGAAGAAGACGGCCATCACCTTCTTCGAAGGCGAACGGGAACGGCGTATCCATCGCGACCGGCATTCCCGGAGCGATGCATCGCAGTGCGGGATCGTCCTCAACCGGATCCCAGGCCTCCCTCGCTGCCATCGCGGCTGCGGTAAAGGTTCGTTCCGGGTCCAGATCGTTTGGCCCGCGCGCGCGCGACCAGACGCGATAGATGCCTTCGGGCTCATCACCACTGGCGACTAATTCGGGCGCAGCATCACCGCCTCCGGTGACGCGATCTCCTAGTCCGAGCCGATTTGCGAAGCCGGGATCGAGCAGAACCTCCTGCCCGTTCGGCAGGGTCATATTGGTAGCCAGAATCTCGTTGCGGCCGAGGCGCGAAAATGCCCCGGAGAACGTCACGCGGTCGCCGACCGCTACGGCGTCATGAAGCCCCAGCCGTTGCAACCGGTTGATCGGCGCGGTCTCGATATTCCAGATCTCGCCATCGTCGGTTCGAAGTCTGTAGCCGGCATGCGGATTGATAAGAAACAACTCGACGATCTCACCTTCGATGTCGCCGACATTGTCCGTATCGTAGAACGCGCTAAACGCATGATGAGCCAGCGCGGCGCTCGAGCCAAACACTGCTAGGAATAAAACACCTGCACGAATCATAATCTCATCTCCTGAATACTTCGTATTATTCCCGACTGCTCCAGACCGCTTCCCATTCTGCCGCAAGTTCGGCCGTCAGGTCGGGAAGATCCGCAGCGAGATCGTTCGTCTCACCCCGGTCGTTTGCCAGATTGTATAAACGCCAGGGCAATCCGGCCGGCGCCTGACCGAGGCCCTGATCCGGTCCGAGTTCTATATCGTTGATGATCTTATAGTCACCACG
>JBJKYM010000026.1:0-63033 GCA_045561025.1 Candidatus Rariloculaceae bacterium | reverse complement strand
TTTCGCCGGCTCGACCAGTGATCAGCGTGCTGCCGGCATCGCTCCGACCCGTGGGGCAGGTGTTATGCTGACAGCACAAATCAAGAGCTTAACCCGCGCTTCCGCAATCAGGAGTAAGCCATGCCAGCAAACGCCTTCAGCCCGAGAGAGCTGGTCTTCGTGATCGGTAGATACTGTTCGGTTCTTGTGGGGGCACTAGCCACCGCCCCTGTCGTGCTCGCCCATCATAGCGACGCCGGTATCGACATGGATGCAGTAATAGCCTTTGAAGGAACCATTACCGAGTTCTACTGGAGGAATCCTCACGTCTACTTCACGGTCGAGACCGATGCAAGTGGGGAGACCGTCGAGTGGGAGGTACAGCTTGGGCCAACGAATGTGATCTCCCGGCGCGGTTGGAGTCGCGACTCGCTGGCTAGCGGTGACCGCGTTACGGTCAGAGCGCATCCCTCCGCGAACGGGCGCCCTTACGGAATCCTGGAATCCGTGGATAAGGAAGGCGGGCTCAATCTCTCGAGCACGATCGCGGCGCCAACGGAGCCTGCTATAGCGACATCGCTTGCAGGAACGTGGATGGCAGATCGTATGGCAACGTTCCAATATCCTGGCGGCTTTGACGGCTTTTTCACTGCGCAGCTTAGTTTGACCGAGAAGGCGGTGGCCGCGCAGGCTGCCTACGATCCGTTGTCGTCGGAGAACCCGGAAGCGACCTGTATTGGCCGCCCGACGCCGGCCGCTTTCGTCTCGTCGAGCATTTATCTTCTCGAGTTCGAGATCGACGAGCCGGGAGAAACTATCATCATCCGGAGCGAATATTTCGACGAGGAAAGAACCGTCCATATGGACGGTCGTGAGCACCCACCGATCGATCAGCGCTACCAGACAGGGCATTCGGTGGGCCGCTGGGACGGTGATACGTTGACTGTCGATACAGCGAACTTCGCAGACCACCGATCGCCCTATCAGATCGGTGTGCCGTCGGGCGCACAGAAGCGCGTCGTCGAGACCTACCGGTTAAACGACGAGGGTACCGCGATCGTCGCGAGTTTCACTCTGGAGGATCCCGAGTACCTCACCGAGCCCATGTATCACGAGAGAGAGATGCTCTACTCGCCGCATCTCGAGATGTTCACCAGCGGATGCGATCCGACGGCGACAAGTCGTTTCCTCGAGCAATAAATTCGCTAGAGCACCGATTCATGCTATTGAGCCGTCCTTTACTTATATGGATTCGGATGGGATTGAGAGCGGAAGACTGCGCTAGAATTCAATGGAACGAGCCGCTGCGTAACGCCATAAGGGTACTGTCATGAAGATCAAGAAACCGCTTTTGTATTCCTGCGTACTGAGCCTTATCTCCGGCGGCGCGATCGCGCAGGATGACCTGGCCGCCCTGAGCGAGCGAGGCCGCGACCTGTATTTCGAACGCGTTTCCTGTTGGGTTTGCCATGGGGAAGACGCTGCTGGACTGATCGGGCCCACGCTTCAGCACGGGCCGACGCCGATGGATATTCAGGAGCAGCTGGACTCCAACCCGCAGATGAGCGTTATCGTCGCTGAGCTGGATCCGACCGATGAGGACCTGATTGCACTATCGACCTATCTGGGCACGTTGGATGGCGAGCCGGTCGAGGCCAGTGAAATTACGGACTGGCGAGCGCAACTCGTGGCGATCGCCGAGGCGCGCGGACCCGAAGTGGAGTTCCTCGTCACGGAGCGCGATCGAAAGGTAATGGAGATCCAGTCCTTCGCGAGCGTACTTGCTGACTGGCCGCGCCGCGCGAATACCGGCAGCTTGCGACGCGACTACGACGTCCAGGTATTGGAAACCTACGATGCGGGCGAGCCGGTCTTCGAACCCGAGCCGGGTCGTCTGTATTTCTATCAGAACACGGGAGCGACGGCGCGGCGTGCGCCGGCGTCAACCGAGCGTTCTCAGTTGACGCAAGTTGTCGTTGGCGACGCGGTAACGAAAGAGATTATTTCTTCAGCTCAGATGCCTTCCGAGTTGCGTGGCGCCGTGCACACGACCGTTCTAAGCCCTGATGGTCGCTACGTCTATATCATCGGTCCGAGCGCTCAGATCGCGGCAGCTCCCGGTGCGATGGGTATGGGGAACGTTTTGCGTAGCCCCGCCACACTGCTCAAGGTAGATGCACTGACCCTGCAGCCGATCAAGCAGCTCGCAGTCGGTGGACGTACGCATCACGGGCAGATTTTTCAGGATCGCTACCTGTTAATCGACACGTTCGTCAGCGAGCCCGATGGCCTCGATGTTTTTCTGCTCGATCCGCAGACGGACGAGATCGTCGGTGGTATCAAGTCGGAAGACCTTGGCGGCAGCAATTACACGTCTTATACCGACGATGAGTTTATTTATATTCTGATGCAGCCGGGCGGTGACGGCGGTGCGATCGGCGGAGCGACATTCGTCGCGAATGGCCAGATGACGGCACTTCGGCCGTACTGGGTGACGAAGATCGATCCGGAAAAATGGGAAGTCGTTGCTGAGTATCCTTACAGCGGATATCGCGGCGACTGGATCATCATCGACTCCAGCAGCGAGTACTTCTATGTTCCTGCGGCAGGTTCCTCGAACGTCACGAAAATAAACATCAGCAGCGGTGGAATCGAGTGGTCAACAGCGACGGGGACAGGACCTTACGGTGGGACGCTGAACGCGGCCGAAACCGAACTATGGATTGCGAACAAGGGTGAAGCAACGGGTGCCGTTGGACGCACGCTGACCGTCATCGATGCGATCAACGGACGACCTCTCGATACCGTTTTCTCCGGCTATATGGTCGACCATGTCCTGCTCTCGCCGGATGGCACGGAGATGTGGGCGACGAGCAACGGGGAGGGTCGAATTTACGTCTTTGACGCTGAGACCAAAGAACAGCTCAACGTTATCGATATGCCTTATCGAGGCAATCCCCACGGCCTCGTTTGGGTACAGTACGACGATGAGGGCATCGGTCGGGTTGTAAGAGACCAGGGCGGTTTTCATCATGGCATTCATCCGGCGCGCGGACGTCCGTTAGAACTTTGAGTAGAGAGCGCATTACCGATAGCGGGGGACTTTCGACGAATTCCGGACCCGCAGGCAGAAGAGTGATTAACGAGATGGTCAGGGCGCTCCTGTCGACAATATTCGCGCTATTGCTGCCGATTGCTGTGGCAGCCCAGGGCATGGGCACGCTTCATGATGAACGCGAAATCCGTCTGGCCGACGTTCAGCAATTAACCTTTGGCGGCGAGAACGCTGAAGCCTACTGGTCCCCCGACGGGACTGAACTGATCTTTCAGGCGACGAGAGCGCCGTCCGAGTGCGATCAGATTTATCGTATGCCGATAAGCGACCCGGCGGCCATGTCGCTGGTCTCGACCGGGCAGGGACGTACGACCTGCGGTTACTTCTCTGCTAACGGCGATCGAGTTATTTACTCGTCCACGCACGCGTCGAACACCCAATGCCCGGCGCCTCCCGATATTTCGCGAGGCTATGTCTGGCCGATATACGAGACCTACCAGATCTACAGCGCGAATCCTGACGGCTCGGATCTTGTCGCGTTGACCGATACCGACTCTTACGATGCCGAGGCGACGGTGTGCTCTGTCGACGGCTCGATCGTATTCACCTCGATGCGCGATGGAGATCTCGATCTCTATCGTATGGATGCCGACGGATCGAACGTGACTCGCCTGACGGAGACCCCGGGTTACGATGGCGGCGCGTTTTTCTCGCCCGACTGTTCCCAGATTGTCTGGCGAGCGTCGCGACCCTCCGGATCTGAGCTCGAGGAGTACCAGCAGCTTCTCAACGAAGGGCTGATTCGGCCCGGAGAACTGGAACTGTGGGTTGCTGAGAGTGACGGATCTGAAGCGCGCCAGATCACCTATCTCGGCGGCGCGAACTTCGCGCCTTTCTTCTTCCCTGACGGAGAACGCGTGATCTTCTCGTCGAACCATGACGATCCGAGTGGACGCGAGTTCAATATCTGGGCGGTCAACGTCGATGGAACCGGACTCGAGCAGATCAGCTATACGCCGGGATTCGACGGTTTTCCGATGTTTTCGCCGGACGGCGAATGGTTGGCTTTTGGCTCGAACCGCAATCAGGGAGCGCCGGGAGATACGGACGTCTACCTCGCACGCTGGGTCGATGAGCCGGCAGTCGCGAGCGTCGGTTCAACAGATCGCTATCTTGCTGACGTAGCCTGGCTCGCTGACGATGCGCGCGGTGGACGCGGCATAGGAACGCCCGGCCTGGAGGCCGCAGCCGATTGGATTGAAGCTCGTTTCGAAGAGATCGGGCTGGAGCCGGCCGCCGGCGATGGCACGTACCGGCAACGTTTTGAGGCTGTCGTCAGTGTCGAGCAGGGAGACTCGACGTCCCTCAGCATCGACGGTGACGTAGTGCCCCTTGAGGATTTCGTTGTTCCAGGCTATTCCGCCAATGTCTCACTTACCGCGCCGGTTGTATTCGCCGGCTGGGGAATCGACTCGGACGAACATGAAATAAACGATTACGAGGGCGTCGATGTCGAGGGCCGGATCGCTCTCGTACGCCGATACACGCCGAAAGACGGCGAGTTCGAAGACGAGCAGCTGCAGCGACGTTACGGCGACATTCGTTACAAAGCTTTTACCGCTCGTGAATACGGTGCCATTGGTCTGCTGGTCGCCGATCTGCCTGTTGACGCTGAAGATCAGGATGAACCACCGCTACCTGCACTGCATGTCGATCCGCAGGGTGGTGCGGGAGTACCGATCGCGGTGATTAAACGCGACTGGGCCGAGCGTTTGGTTTCCGGTGTGCACGAAGTATCGATCTCGACCGAACTCGTTGAGCAGACTACGATGACTGAGAACATCATTGGACGTATATCCGCACGCGAGCGGCTGCCCGGCGTGGTGCTGCTCGGTGCGCACTACGATCACCTCGGGCTGGGTGAACGATTTTCTCTCGAGCCTGACTCAGAAGAGCCTCACAACGGCGCCGATGACAATGCGTCCGGGACAGCGGCGCTGATCGAAGCGGCGCGAATTATCTCGGCTCGACGTGACGAGCTGGATCGGGACGTCGTTTTCGTCGCTTTCACCGGTGAGGAGACGGGTTTGCTTGGGTCGAGTCATCTGACACGCGAACCGCCACCGGGAACCGCACCCGAAGGTCTGGTCGCTATGCTGAATATGGATATGGTCGGCCGCCTCAGGAACAATCGCGTCTCCGTGCTCGGTTCGGAATCGGCGGAGGAATGGGACGAAGTCATTGAGCCAGTCTGCAACGCGCTCGCGATGGGTTGTCAGCTCGGTGGCGATGGTTACGGCCCGTCCGATCAAATGCCTTTTTACGCAGCCGGCGTACCGGTATTGCACTTTTTTACCGGTGCGCACGAGGACTATCACAAGCCAACTGACGATACCGCGTTCATCAATGCGGCCGGTGGTGTTCGTATTGCGAATCTTGTCGCTGATGTAGCGTTGAACCTGACAACGCGCGACGGGCTAACCTACAGGGACGCTGAAGCACCGGCGCCGGTGGGCGACGTTCGAAGTTACGGCGCGTCGCTTGGAACGATCCCGGACTACACGGGGTCGCCGGACAATCGTCCGGGCATGTTGTTGTCCGGGGTGCGCAGCGGTGGGCCGGCGGACCTGGCCGGGCTCGAAAGAGGCGACCGCGTCGTTGAACTGGCGGGTCGCGAAGTCCGGGATATCTACGACCTGATGTATGTACTGCGTGTAGTCAGGCCGGGAGAGGAGAGCACGGTCGTGTTCGAGCGACAGGGTGAGCGCATACAGCGAGACGTCACTTTCGGCGAGAGCAGCGGCATTCGGTGAGTTCGCATCGCTCCACCGTGGCGCGCAAAGGATGGTGTTTGAAGAATCGCTGTCTTAGACTTCTACCTCATCAGATCGTGAATAAGAGGGAGTCACCGGTGCAGAACTCAGCCAGGACCGCAATACTCGCAACCGCAGTCATTCTATTCCCGGGCATCGGATTGTCCCAGGCACCCGATCGGATTTTCTACGATGGCGAGGTTCTCACTGTAGACGAAGATTTTTCGGTTGCGCAGGCAATCGCGATTCGCGGTGAACGAATTCTTGCAGTCGGCGACAGTGACGATATTCGCGATCTGGCGGACGACGATACTATCCAGGTAGACCTGGATGGCAAGACCGTCATACCCGGACTTATCGACAACCATATTCACTATTTACGCGGCACGAATTTCGCCGCTTACGAACTACGAATCCACGGCGTTACTTCACGCGCTCAGGTGCACGACATGATTACGGCGCGGGCAGCGGAGCTCGGCCCAGGCGCATGGATTTTTATCCTCGGTGGCTGGCACGAGCAGCAGTTCGCTGACAAGCCGGGCGGATTCACGCGTGAGGAACTTGATGCGGCTGCGCCGCAGAATCCGGTCTTTATCCAGAAGACCTATTCAGCCTTTTATATGAACAGCCGTGCTGAGGCCGAACTCGGACCGAAGCTGGGTGAGTTCTACACCGGTGACTCCGTGGTCCGTACCGACAACCGTTCCGGCAGAACGGTGATGTATGAAGCGCTGAAGTATTTCCCATTCGCGACAAATCTTGAGGAGCGCATGGACGAAGTCAGGGCATTCAATGACTACCTCAACAGTATGGGCGTAACGGCCGCCTACGATGTTGGTTATCTCGACGGCTCCTACGATCCGGTAACGGCGTTATACGAGCGTGATGAACTCGACGTCAGAGTTTTCTATGCGCAGCGCTACTGGGCCGACACGAACCGTACCTCTATCGCTGCGGCCGAGTTGCTGGATCGCGAGGACTCTTTCCAGCGCGACGAGCGTTACGGTATGTACGGCATCGGTGAGCACGTTCACGGAATTTTGCACGACTCGACGGCAAACGATAACGGCTTTCCGGAGAACATCTGGAGCGACTTCTCGATGATCGCACGCTCGGCCGCGAAGAACGGCTGGCAGCTCAACGAACATGTAATGCAGGACTCTACCGCCAATCGAATGATGTCGATCTCGGAAGAGATCAGTGAGGACTTCCCGACCTGGGATCTTCGCTGGACACTGGGTCACGTTGACCTGATCAAACCCGATACCGTAGAGCGAGCGAAGAGCCTGGGTTGGTATATTACGATCGCCAACCATACGGTGAAGCCAAAGATGCAGGGTGTTGAAGCCTCACCGCCGATCCGGATGATTCAGGACAGCGGCATACTCTGGGGTATGGGCTCGGACGGGACGATCGTCGCGACCTATAACCCGTTTCACACGATCTGGGAGTACACGGCCGGCAGGATCTTCCCGAATATTCAGAAGTACGATGCCGACCACGTCATCACCCGGGAAGAGGCTTTGATCGCCCACACGCGCTCGAACGCCTTCCTGATGTTCATGGAGAACGACCTGGGCACGCTGGAGGCCGGAAAGTACGCCGACCTTGTCATTCTGGACCGTGACTATCTGGAGATACCGGTTGACGACGTGCGTAATATCCAGCCGTTGCTCACGATGGTTGCCGGAGAAGTCGTCTACGAGAACCCTGATCAATGAGCGAATCGATGCCACCGCCCGACCATGTGCGGGATGAGTCTCCCGATGATGAAGATCACACGGAGACGAGAGTAGAAGAGAACCTCAAATCTCGCTCGACGTGGTTGCGGCTTCTGTTCATGATCCTGTTCATTGCGCTCTGGAGTATTTCGCGCGTTGTAGTTTTCGCAGTCGTCGTACTCCAGTTTTTCTTCGTGCTCATCGGGGGCGAGACGAACGAGCGGTTAGCACAGTTCGGTCAAGGCCTCGCCACTTACAGTTACCAGATCGTCCTGTATCTGACATTTAATTCCGATGATCAGCCTTTCCCGTTCTCGGATTGGCCTGACGGTCCGCCGACCTGATGCTCTTGGCAAGGTTCCGGAGCCGGTTCGCACGTCGCGGCTGCGCCTGAATGAGCGAACAGCTCAATCTCCTCGAAGACGGACCGACACCATCGTGGCATAGCCACGGACAGCCTGTTTCGATCCGCGAGAGTCGTCGCGCGAAACGCCTCATTCTGCAGATGATCCCGCCTTGCACGCTGGAAGTTGTCGTCCCGCGCGGCACGCGACCGCGGGATGTCGAGATATTTTTGCGCGAGAACCAGAATTGGATTGATCGTGCGCAGCATGAGCTGCGAGAACGTTACCCGGAAAGCCGTCTGGTACTGCCTGAGCTGATCGAGCTTCCCGCGATCGGAAGGCGCTGGGACGTGCGTTATACGTCGATGTCGGGTGCGCGCCCGCGTCTGCGACATCACTACGAGCACCTGGAGTTAACAACGCCCGACTCGCGTGAGGATGAGATACGCGGACTGTTGAGAGAGTGGTTACTGGAGCAGGGGCGTCGCTATTTAAAACCCTGGCTCCTGGCCGAAGCCAAAGTAGTCGGCGTTCAACCGAACAAAGTTCAGGTCCGCACGCAGCGCACACGTTGGGGAAGCTGTTCGCCTCGAGGCAACATCAGTCTCAATGCGAGTCTTCTCTTCGTTGAGCGGCCGCTTGCGCGTTATCTGCTCATTCATGAGCTCTGTCACCTGCACCATCTGGATCACTCGCGTAGGTATTGGCGTGCAGTGGAGGCCTTCGAGCCGGATTATCGTGTCCTGGACAAGCAGCTCACCGAGTCATGGTCGGATGTACCGATCTGGGCGCTCGGTCACTGACGATTCGCCAGCGCGTACTGGACGTTGCTTGCGATTGCCGGTAGCCAGAATGTAGCCAGGCCCTGCAGTGCGTAATCGGCCGTCCCCGTTAACGGCGTTGCGTTCGTGTTGATCTCAACGACAGTTGCGTTTCTCTCGGCGGCGACCTGCGCAAGGCCTGCGGCCGGGTAGACAACGGCCGAAGTACCGACTGAAAGAAATACCTCGCAGCGTTCAGCCGCGAGAAACGCCGTCTCCAGCGCCGCTTCCGGTATCGCCTCGCCAAACCAGACGACGTCAGGGCGAAGAAGACCGTTGCAGGCTTCGCATCGTGGCGGTCGTTCTTCAGACGCACTCGGTTGATTAGTGAGCCGGCTACAGTCGAAGCATCGATCCCGAACGATGTTGCCATGAAATTCGACGACCTTCTCGCTGCCGGCGCGCTGATGCAGCCCATCGACATTCTGCGTTACCAGCACCATCTCGGGCTTGAGTTCAGCCAGTGCGGCAAGCGCGCCATGCGCAGCATTGGGTTCGGCTTTCTCGATCAGCTTCCGGCGCCAGACGTACCAGTCCCAGACTAACGCGGGGTTAGCTTCGAACGCACCCGGCGTCGCCAGCTCCTCAGGGTCGTACTTCTCCCACAGACCTGTCTGCGCCTCCCGAAACGTCGGTACGCCGCTCTCGGCCGATATGCCCGAGCCCGTCATCACGACCCAGCGTTCCGCTTTCGCCAGCGTTTCTGCTAGCGAACCTGGCAGATTCGGCGGCCGTTGTGTGTCGCTCAAGCTGCCTGGTCAGCCTCAGCCAGCTGTCGGAGTACGTAGTGAAGTATTCCGCCGTTGACGAAGTACTCCTGTTCCTTCGGCGTGTCGATACGGACCTGCGCCTCAAACTCGATTTTCGAGCCATCATCTTTCGTCGCCGTTATCGATACCGAATCGCTTCGGCCCTCGTCGATGCCCGTGATATCGAAGCTCTCCTTGCCGTCGAGTCCGAGGGATTCTGCACTATCACCATCGCGGAATTGCAGTGGCAGTACGCCCATACCGATCAGGTTGGAACGGTGAATCCTTTCGAAGCTCTCAACCAGCACGGCGCGGATACCTAGCAGCATCGTGCCTTTGGCGGCCCAGTCTCTGGAAGATCCGGAGCCATACTCCTTGCCGCCAATAACCAGCAACGGTGTTTCTTCCTCTTTGTAGCGCAGGGCTGCGTCGAAGATGCTTGCCTGTTCGCCGCTCGGAATATGAGTCGTCCAGCCGCCCTCCGTTCCTGGTGCGAGCTGATTGCGAAGACGAATATTGGCAAACGTGCCGCGCATCATGACTTCGTGATTACCACGCCGCGAGCCGTAGGAGTTGAAGTCCTTCTGCTCGACGCCCAGCGAACGCAGATACTCCGCCGCAGGGCCGTCAGCCGCTATCGCTCCGGCCGGAGAAATATGGTCTGTTGTAACAGAGTCTCCGAGTAACGCCAGCACGCGTGCGCCTTTAATGTCGGCCACGGAGTCGGGTTGCATCGTCATCCCCTCGAAATACGGCGGATTCTTGACGTAGGTCGAGGCTTCATCCCAACTGTAGTTCTCGCCGCCGGCTACCGACAGGCCGTTCCAGTTCTCGTCGCCGTCGAAGACGCCGGAGTAACTTGACTGGAACATCTCTGCGGTGACGTTGCGACTGATGAGGTCGTGAATCTCGGCACTTGTCGGCCAGATATCGCGGAGATACACAGGTAGGCCGTCGTTGTCGTTGCCGAGCGGGTCATTGTACAGGTCGATATTCATGTTGCCGGCCAGCGCATAGGCTACGACCAGTGGAGGAGACGCGAGGAAGTTCATTCTGACAAGCGGATGAATTCTTCCCTCGAAGTTCCTGTTGCCTGAGACGACCGAAGTGCCGATCAGATCAGACGACTGTACGGCAGTCGCGATTTCAACCGGCAAGGGGCCCGAGTTGCCTATGCAGGTTGTGCAGCCGTAGCCGACGACGTTGAATCCAAGCGCGTCGAGATCGTCGAGAAGATCAGACGCGAGCAGATAGTCTGTGACTACCTTGGAGCCCGGCGCGAGTGAAGTCTTGACCCAGGGCTTCGCCTTCAGTCCTTTCTCCAGTGCGTTTCTCGCGAGGAGGCCGGCGCCGACCATGACGGCCGGGTTCGAAGTATTGGTGCAACTCGTAATGGCTGCGATCAGAACAGCGCCGTCGACAAGATCGAAGTCATTGGTTCCGCGGGTGACAGGTTCACGCGGAGGGGGCGTGTCGCCACGGTCTTCGTTCACCGGTCCCATCAGGGAATCGAACGTTGTGGCAGCGCTGCGAAGCGGAATACGGTCTTGCGGTCGCTTCGGGCCGGCGAGGCTTGGTTCGACGTCCGCCAGGTTGAGGACCAGCTTGTCACTGAATCGCGGCGTCGACATGCCACGCCACATGCCTTGCTCCTTCGCGTAGGTCTCGACCAGCCGGATCTGCTGTTCGGAGCGGCCGGATAGCTCCAGATATCGCAGGGTCTCATTGTCGATCGGGACGACCGCGCAGGTGCTACCGAACTCCGGCGACATATTGCCAAGTGTCGCGCGGTCCGCCAGCGGGAGATGATCCAGGCCATCACCGAAGAATTCGACGAATTTTCCGACGACACCGCGTTCGCGCAGCATCTGAGTGATTGTCAGTACCAGATCTGTTGCTGTGGCCCCCTCGGCAAGCCTGCCATTCAGCTCAAATCCGACAACATGAGGAATCAGCATGGTCACGGGTTGTCCGAGCATCGCAGCCTCGGCTTCGATTCCGCCGACACCCCAGCCGAGAATACCCAGGCCATTGATCATCGTGGTGTGCGAGTCGGTTCCGACCAACGTGTCGGGATACGCCAGACGTCCGCCGTCGGTCTCGACATCGAACACGACACGGCTTAAGAACTCCAGGTTGACCTGATGAACGATGCCCGTATTCGGCGGCACGACGCGAAAGTTGTCGAACGCGTCCTGACCCCAGCGCAGGAACGAGTAGCGTTCCTTATTCCGCTCGAACTCGATGGCATTGTTCGCCGCGAGCGCGTCCGCTGAGCCGAAGTGATCGACCTGGACTGAGTGATCGATGACGAGTTCGGCAGGCGATAACGGGTTAATTGCGGACGCCTTGCCTCCGAGACTGACCATAGCGTCTCGCATCGCAGCCAGATCGACGACAGCGGGAACACCCGTGAAATCCTGAAGAATGACGCGTGCGGGCGTAAATGCGATCTCGGTTTCGGGTTTGGCCGTGGGATCCCAGGCAGCCAGCGCCTTGATATCCTCGACGGTGATGTTCTCGCCGTCCTCGTGCCGCAGCAGATTCTCGAGAAGAACCTTCAGCGTATAGGGAAGTTGCTCGACGCGGTTGTCGCCGATAGCGTCAAGACGATAGATGTCGTAATCGGCGCCGCCGACCGAGATGGATTGGCGTGCGCCAAAGCTGTCTGTCATTAGGGGATCCCCTTGATGATTGTGTAGTGCCCGATGTGGGGCGCGGATTATACCAAGCCATCGGCCGGTCTGTCGGCTTGACGGTGCTGTGTGCTTCGCGAACGACCGCGCAGGCTAGCCCGCGGCTTCGACGGCGGCGGGAAGCGACTCGGAAGACTGAATGGTCGCTCCGCCGAGGCAGCGATCTTCCTGATAGAAAACGACGTATTGGCCGGGTGTAATTGCTCGCTGCGGCTCGTCGAACAACACCTCCAGCGTGCCATCGTTGCCGGCCGTCACCGTGCAGGCCTGGTCCGGCTGTCGATAGCGCGTCTTGGCACGGCAACGGAAAGACTCGTTCGCAGCCATCGGAGCCGAGTTGATCCAGTGAACGTCCGTGGCGGAGAGCCAGTTCTTGAAGAGCAGCGGATGTTGACCGCCCTGAACCGCGATGAGTTCGTTGCGCTCGTGGACCTTCCCCGCGACATACCAGGGTTCCGGTCCGTAGCCCGCCAGTCCGCCAATCCTGAGACCCTGACGCTGCCCGAGCGTGTAGTACGCAATGCCCTGATGCTCGCCAAGCTTGTCTCCATTCGGGGTTTTTATCTCACCCGGGTTCACTGGTAGATACTCACCAAGAAACTCGGCGAACGGCCGTTCGCCGATAAAGCAGATACCCGTACTGTCCTTCTTTTCGGCAACCGGAAGTCCGGCAGAGGCCGCGTGGTCGCGGACTTCCTGCTTCGTCAGCTCGCCGAGCGGGAATTGCACGCCGTCGAATTCGCTCTCGCTCACGGCGTGCAGGAAGTAGCTTTGATCCTTGTTCTGATCCCGCCCCTTGAGCAGCTGAACGCCTTCTTCTGTTGCGTTCAGCCGTGCGTAGTGACCGGTCGCGAGCCGGGTTCCGCCGAGGCGCTCAGCGTAACGCCGCATCTCGCCGAATTTGATTTGCCGGTTGCAGAGTACGTCAGGATTCGGCGTGCGGCCGGCGGCATATTCTTCCAGAAAGCTCGCAAACACCTGGTCGCGGTACTCATCGGTGAAATTGACGCGGTGCAGTGGCAGATCAAGGCGTCTGGCTATCTCGCGGGCATCCTGGAAGTCCTTCGCGGCTTCGCAATAGCCGTCGTCTTCCCAGTTGCTCATATGCAGGCACTGAACATCGTGGCCCGCTTCGCGTAGCAGCAGGGCAGTGACCGCGGAATCGACACCACCGGAGAGCGCGACAATGATGAGATCGTTCCCAGTCATGGTGAAGGATTTTAGCAAAGCCGCGGGAGGGTCCCGGCAGCGGGTCCAGACCTGTGGTCCGTAGTGCCTTCTGGACTGTTTTTCAGCCGGCAGCGATATTAGAGAAAACATTAGATATAACATGTATATATATAATATTATTGAAAAAAAATACTTTAAAAAGAGCGATTCTTCAATCGGCAATAGATCGCGGATTGCTGCGCCGGGCAGTGGGCCGAGACCGGCAGTGATCGAAGGTTAGAATGTCCGCGTCTGTCGAGCGGGCTGTTTCCGGTGTTTTCGACAGTCCCGGCGCCACAGGAGACGCTTAATGAGAGATCAATCCTCGAGGGCTGGCAATCTGGCCAGGCTCGTCACGTTGCTGTCGCTGGCAGTTCTGTTCGGCTGCGACGCGGCAGATAGATCGGCCTTCAGCAGCGCTCCCGTGATCGTCCGGAATCCGAATCCGCGCGCGCCGCTGGCGGCAATCCTGAGCTTTACGACCCGCGCGCCGGTTTCTACCGTGGTTCGACTATCCGACGGCGAGCACAGCTGGGACATTGCGTTCGACGAAACCGACGATCCCTCCGCTGGATTGACCCTGCTCGGCTTGAGACCGGCGCGGGTCCACGAGGTGGAGGTCACTGTGACAGATGCCGGCGGTAATGAGGAAACCGCCGCTCCGCTTCACTATGAAACGCCACCGCTACCGACAGGACTCGGTGATTTCGCTCCGCTGGACGTAAAAGTCAGTCAGCCGGAGCTCATGGAGCCGGGCAACATGTTTCTGAGTGTACGCCGCCGCTTTCAGGCACGAAATCAATGGGTGACGCCGAGCCAGCGGTCATATTTCACGAACTGGGGGCTGATCGTCGCCGTTGATAACGAAGGCGAGGTCGTCTGGTACTACGAAAGCGATACGAGAGTCGCTGGAATCAACAAGCTCTCCAATGGCAACCTGCAATACCACCTGACGGACTTTCGGACGGTCGAGCTCGATATGCTCGGCAATGTTGTCGCCGAATACTACGCCGGAGATCGGCCGGAGGGGCCGGCGGAGGGCGGCATACCGATTCTGGGCGCACAGACGCTGCATCACCAGCCGTTCGAGATGCCATCGGGGACTTTTCTGGCGTTCTCCGCGAACGCCAGAGAGATCGAGGACTACTACACCAGTGACTCGGACCCGGACGCCCCCCGCGAAACTCAGCTCGTTATGGGTGACAGCATTATTGAGTTCGATAGTGACGGCGAAATCGTCTGGACCTGGGACGCCTGGAATCACCTGGACCCGTTCCGCATTGGCTACGACACGCTGGAGCCCTACTGGCATGTGCGGGGGTTTCCGGACCACGCGGATTGGACGCATGGCAATGGACTGACATATGACGCCAGTGACGACTCGGTCATCATCAACCTGAAGCATCAGGATGCGCTGTTCAAGATCGACCGGGCCACCGGCGAGATCGTATGGATTCTCGGCGAGCACACCGACTGGCCCGAGACCCTCCAATCGAAGCTGCTAACGCCCGTCGGCGACAATTTTCAGTGGATGTATCACGGCCACAACCCGCGACTGACCGGTCGGGGAACGATCGTGATTTACGACAACGCCGCTTTTCAGGCGCGACCCTTCGATACGCCCGATCCGGTAGGGGATACCTATAGCCGAACCGTCGAGTTCGAGGTCGATGAGGAAGACATGACGGTGAGGCAGGTGTGGGCTTCCCACGCGAAGGGCGATCCTGATTCCTGTGCCACGCCGGCCATGGGCGACGCGCACTGGTTGCCGGAGACCGGCAATATCTTCGTCGTCGATTCGTTCTGCGACTATCGCGAAGAAGGCCTGGCCTGGGACTCATGGGACTTTGGGCAGCGTCACTGGTCTGAGGTCGCCCAATGGGCGCGCATTCGGCAATATCGCCTCGACGGCGAAGACACCGAGATAGTTTTCGAAATGGAGGTTCATGAGCCAGCCGAGATCCTGCAGTGGCGAGTTTTCGGCGGGTTTCATACGCCGAGTCTGTACCAGCTCTGAGTGAACCTTTGTGGCACGATCGGTCTAAATAGTTGATATATTTACCACCCTGGTCCGCGATGCGTCGATGCTCTGACAAAGCTCAGAATTGGAGGGTGCAATGAAGTCTGGACTAACGTCTTCGATTCTATCTGTGGTCGCCTGCTTTCTGTTCGCGTTGAACGCAGGGGAGACCTACGCCCAACTCATTTTCGCGACCGGCGATGATGCAGATATCACCGACGATGGTCTGCATCGCCTGGATCCCTTAATAATGAAAGCGGCCTGGGTTCGGCCGGATATCGATCTGTCGCCCTATACCCGAGCGCTACTGATGCCGACGGCGGTAACGTTTCGCGACGTTCCCGATACCGATTTCTTTGCGAACAGAAAAACCAGTGTTCAACAATTTCCGGTCCCTGAGGACAGGCAGGAGTGGCTCGGAGAGCTCTGGCGCGAGGCTATAGAAGCGGAATTCACCAGAGAAGAGTCCTATGACGTACACGACTCGGTCGGCCTCAACGTACTCGTCATTCAGGCCTATCTCGTGGACGTTGTTTCGCATATTCCTCCCGACGCGCCGGGAAGCGATGTCACCTATATAACGGACCCCTGGGAGGCGAGTCTCGTCCTGGAAATTCGCGATGCGACCACGACACAGGTGCTGGCGCGGAGCATTGACCGGCGTTACGGGGAAGGCCAGCTGACCGTGGGTGAGGTCTGGATTCGTACGGAAACTTTGATACAGCGCTGGGCAGAGGTCCTCTTCGAGAGCGTCGAGGAAATTTCCGTGATCGGTGGTCGAGATACGACGACGCCGTCCTGGGCAAGATGATCCGGGAGTCCGGGCCAGCAGGCGCCGCCGATCTGGTAGCGCTAGTCGATTCTGTCTCCGCCAATCCAGACTGAATCGATCTCCCGCGTCGCGCGGATGTCTTCGAGCGGGTTCGCGTTGAGCACGAGCAGGTCGGCGCGTTGGCCTGCCTGAATGGTTCCCAGCTCTTCCTCGAGCCCCAGGGCGCGTGCCGCGCCACCGGTCGCGGCGGCGAGCACCTCTGCTGTCGACATGCCGGCGTCGACCATCATCTCGAGCTCTATATGCTCGAAGTAACCCTGCCATTGACCTGCGTTGGTGCCACTGTCCGTTCCCAGCGCGATCAGGACGTCGGCATCCGAGAGTGTTTTCAGATTTCTTAGTGCCAGTTCCAGCGCGGGCTTCATTGCCTGTCGCGATTCGCTGTTGCGAATCTCGGCCTGCCGGTCAGGGTCGCTGACCACCTCGATCTCTCGACGAAACGCATCGGCGTGGCTCAGGAAGAACGGATCGCTCAGGAACTCGGGCGTCGTCTCATAGACGAACTGCGCGAGGTCACGCGTCAGCGTCGGCGTGTAGCCGATATTGCGTCGCTTTATTTCCTCGATCAGGGCGGTATCGACCGGCTGGTCCCTGACGCTATGGGCAAGAATGTCCACATCCGCGTCGACGAGGCCACGCGCATCTTCCAGGTAGTACAGGTGTGCCGCAACCCGCAGCCCACGTGTATGAGCCTGGTCAATCAGCGCGCCATAGACTTCGGGCGTCATGTCGTTGGGGCCGCCGGTAATGTGAATTTTCACGATGTCCGCGTTGGCATCGGCGTAGGCATCAACGCGGCTGCGAGCTTCGCCTGCCGAATCGAGATTCTGCAGGCTGGGCCCGGCAACATAGACGCGAGCGCGGTCCAGACTTCCGTTTTCCTGTTCTGCAGCCAACCTGACCGTTTCTTCGAGATCTCCGTCACCGGATCCGAGGACGACGACCGTCGTTACGCCGTATTCGGCATACAGCCGTAGCTGACCGACCAGCTTCTCACGACGCGGTCGGTCGGACCGATCTGCGTTCAGGTGGCCGTGCGCGTTGACGAATCCAGGCAGGATCGTTTTACCGGACAGATCGATAATTTCGGCATCGTCGGGAACGTTGACCGTGCCCGCAGCGCCAGCACTTTCGATTCGCCCGTCGCGGATGATCAACGTGGATTCCTCGATCGCCGCGTTCCCGGTGCCATCGATGAGACGGGCGCCCGTCAGCGCACGTATTGCATTCTCCTGCGCTTGCGCAGTGTGAGAGAAGCTGCCGGTTATCAGTAAAGCAGTCGTTAGCGCGGCTGCCGTTGTAGTTGATATTCGAGTCATCCGGGACCTCCTGGAAAGTGGTTTTGGTCCGAAGTTCAGGCGCCAGTCATAAGAGCATACACCGGAGCGTGGGTCGACGCGGCTGGCGAGGCTCGTTGCGGCTGTTTATCAGTTAATATGTCGTTCAAGGCAATGCGACCGGATTGATCCTGAGGTCCTGCGGTCGCGAATCATGGAGTATCGCAATGAAATTCCTTGTCTCAATCCTGATGATCGCAGTCGCGGCAAGCGCTGCCGTATCCTCGGCGCTTGCTCACCATTCGATCTGGGGCGTCTTCAACCCCGAAACGCCGTTCTCGATAACGGGCTCGGTAACGAGTGTCGATTGGATCAATCCGCACGTTTTCGTGCATCTTGAGGTCGCTGACGAGCGGGGAGCAACAACGGCCTGGAGACTCGAAACGTTGCCGACCGCGTTCATGCGGCGGGCTGGAATCAACAAGGAAATGCTGATGGGAGACGGTGGCCCAGTCACGGTTACGGGGATCGTTGCCCACGCCGACGCCAACATGGGCTGGGTTCATCGAATTACCTATGCCGATGGTCATTTTTACCAGATGAGCAATGAGGGGCTGGACGAAGGCGCGAGCCAACCCTCCGTGCCTGGTGAGTGAGGGGGGAGATCGACATGAGCCGTATTCAGATTGCTGCCGCCGTCGCAACGGGGGTCATGTTCTTTTCGATGGCTACGAATGCACAAACGCCTCGTGGCGCTGACGGTCATCCCGATCTAAACGGCACCTGGGACAACGGTGCAGGGATACCGTGGGTTCAACCGCAACATCTCGGTGCTTCGATATGCATCGTCGGCTGCGAGGAAGCACCACAGGCTCACGAGCCGGCCGAACCCGCCAGCGCGCCACCGCCGCCGGACCGGCCCAGTTACAAGGCTGAACTTCAGTCGAGAGTGCAGGATCTGAATGCGCGGCAGGTTGAAGAGGACCCGGTGCTCCGCTGTGAGAATCCCGGCCTGCCGAGAATCGGACCTCCGGACAAGATCGTCCAGATACCGGGGCAGGTCGTCTTCTTGTACGACGACGTGAACGGCAACTACTTCAGAGTCATTCCTACCGACGGCCGCGGTCATCGCACCGATGTGGAGGCGACCTATCTCGGAGATGCCGTCGGGCGCTGGGACGGGGACACCCTCGTGGTTACCACGGTGCTGCTGAGCGAAGATACCTGGCTTACCGATGACGGCTCTATTCACAGCGCTGATCTGCGGGTCGTGGAGCGTCTGACGCGCACGGGTGACTCGTTGCAATGGCAGGCCACGGCTCACGATCCTGAATTTCTTGCCAAACCCTGGGAGATGCGGCCACGCACGGCCGTGCTGACCGACGTAGAGATTGTCGAAGCACCCCGCTGCATCGATCGCGATCTTCCACTGATGCAGGACGGCACAAGTCACGACAACCCACGATAACAACACCGCTTGAGAGGGGGAGATCGACGTGAAGCGCAAAGTCGACGTAGCACTACTCGGTAGCGTTTGGATCATCGGGCTGGTTTTAGTTACGACAGGCGTCCGGGCGCACGAGCAGCGTCCTCCGGAACCGATCTGGGCCTACGCCTGGAGCACTCAGCCGCAACCCGGCGACACGTATATTCCGCAACCGCCTCCTGTCAGAGAAGTACTTCCCGGCGAAGACGCGGAAGAAATCACGCTGCTGAGGACAGTAGAGGGCAGTAGCGCGGCCTACTCGAGAATGGAGGTCCGTGACAATCACAACGTCATCGACTGGTTTCCCGGTGATCATCCATCGATGCCGGACATCATCAAACACGGCCCCAAGGCGCTGGAGGCCGAGCGTGGACGAGGCTGCGGGTCCTGCCACCTGCCGAATGGCAAGGGGCGCCCAGAGAACGCGCCGCCCATTTCACAGCCTATCGGCTATACGATCCAGCAGCTGAAGGATATGGCCGATGGGTTGCGCTACAGCGCAGACCCGCGGAAGCCGAACTATCCGACGATGAACCGGCTGGCGGCTGCGATGACGGAGCAGGAGATGCAGGAGGCCGCCGACTACTTTGCTGCGATTCCGCTGACGCCCTGGATGAATGTCGTTGAGGCAGAACTCATCCCCGAGATGCATCTTGAAGAAGGCAATATGTACATCACAGTCGGAACCGAGCCGACCGAGCCGCTGGCAGGACGAATCGTGGAGACACCGATCGACGATTTTCAGGCCAACTACCTGCGTAATCCGCGCTCGGCGTGGAACGTTTACGTGCCCGTCGGTAGTCTGGCGAGAGGCGAGGAGCTCGTGACAACCGGCGCGGGCAGGACGATACAGTGCGGCATCTGCCATGGAGCGGACCTGATGGGTCTCGCTAACGTTCCGGGGATCGCCGCGCGATCGCCGAGCTACATGATGCGGCAGCTCTACGACATGAAGGTTGGAACGAGGAAAGGCGTCGCTGCTCAGTTGATGACTCCGGTTATTGCCAATCTAAGCGTTGAGGACATGACGGCGATCGTTGGCTATCTCGCATCGCTTCCCGCGCCCAACCCGATGCCGTCAGACGTGCAATAACGCAGCGTAGCGGGGCGATCTGGAGTATTCGATGACCGACAAAAGATTCTCGGACTACAACGAGATCGTCAGCTCCGTGGACGAGCTTCGGGAGACCCTGGGCGAACCGCTTCCTGCCGCAGTCATAAAAGTGATCGATCATCTCGACGACGTCTGCCGCTCCTACATCGACAAGTCCACATTTATAGTGATTGCGTCGTCCAGTTCAGGGGGTGAGCCCGACATCTCGCCGAAAGGCGATCCTCAGGGGTTCGTTAAGGTTATCGACGACAAACATCTGGCTATCCCGGATCGCCCCGGTAACCGACGGCTCGATACGTTCCAGAACCTGCTCGACAACCCGCAGATCGCAGTCATATTTCTGATTCCCGGCAAAGGGGAGACGTTACGCATCAAGGGCGAAGCGAGAATCGTCAGGGATCTATCGCTTCGCGAAACGATGGCCGTTAACGGTCGCGTCCCCGACTACGCGGTCGTCATACATGTCGCCGAGGCCATGATTCATTGCCCGAAGTGCGTCGTTCGTTCGAAGCTCTGGCAACCCGATGCCTGGCCGGATCACTCGGGTACGCCGAGCGTTGCCGAAGCGGTCGTCGTACACGCCGAGCTCGGTATTACGGCGGAAAAGTACAGGGAACAGCTCGAAGCGGCAGATCGAACCAGGCTCTACTGAATTCGGTTCGACGCCGGCCCGACGAATCCCGTATCGCCGGGCCCTCTGAGCGCGCTTTCCATTGCGTGCCAGCGATGCTAGCCTCTTCAGAATATCGAAAATCTGAGGTTAAACAGTGACAATATCTACGGAAATGAACAGAAGGGACTTTCTTGCGCAATCTACAGCGGTAGCCGCCGCGGCGTCGCTGCCCCTCAGATCGCTGGCGCAGGAAACAATGATGACGCGGACCATTCCGGGAACGGGTGAGACGCTGCCCGTGATCGGGCTGGGTGCGCCCGACGTCTTCATTGACATGCCGCCGGAAGGCAGGGAGTTACCGATATCTCTTCTACAGACGATGATGGACCAGGGCGGGCGGCTCTTCGATACGCCGGCATTCTTCCGGCCTGACGTGCCCATCATTGGCGAGATTGTCCGGGATCTGAATCTGCAGGACGAATTATTTCTCTCCGGCAAGATTACCGTCAACGGTAAGGAGGCAGGAGTCGAGCACCTCGAGAAACTCGTAGCGAATCTGGGCAAACGGCCGATCGACTTGCTGATGATCCACAACATGCGCACGCTCGATGAACACTGGGCAACGCTCCGAGACTGGAAAGAAGAAGGCCGGGTTCGTTATATCGGGGTCAGCCTGACGCGAAATGCCGACTACGTCGGTCTCGAGCGATTTATGAATACGGAGCGGCCGGACTTCATCATAACCGGCTACTCAATCCACCATCCGCTCGCGGAGGAAACAGCGCTTCCTATGGCCGCGGATCTGGGTATCGCCGTACTGATCGTTGAGGCATTCAAAGCCTCAGACGACGGTGGAATATTCCCGATCGTCGCCGGTAAGCCGCTGCCGGAGTGGGCAGCCGAGTTCGATTGTGAGAGCTGGGCGCAGTACTCGCTGAAGTACATCCTGGCAAACCCGGCAGTGACCGGAATAGTGACGGAAACACGGCAGGTTCGGCACGTTATCGACAACATGCGCGCCGGCTACGGGCGTCTGCCCGACGAGGCCATGCGTCGTCGGATGAGCGACTACCTGTTGTCGATCTAGCTGGCTCGGATACGGCCGCAACCGCCGGTTTACTGAATTCCGAGTAGTTCGACCTCGAAGATCAGCACGGCTGCCGGTGGAATACCCGGTCGTCCCTCGTCGCCGTAGGCAATGTCCGAAGGGCAAACGATACGGTTCTTGCCGCCAACCTGCATGAGCTGTAGGCCCTCTGTCCAGCAGGGAATGACCTGATTCAGGGCGAAGCTCGCAGGTTCACCGCGTTCGACAGAGCTATCGAATACCGAGCCGTCCATGAACGTGCCGTGGTAGTGGACCGTCACCGTGCTCGCTGCGGTCGGTCGCTCGCCGCTTCCGGGGACCATGACGGTAGATACCAGCCCCGAGGCGGTGCGGACAGAACCTTCTTCAGCAGCCATCTGCTGTAGGAATTGTTCTCCTTCGAGCTTCGCTTCGCTCGCCGCAGCGCCGATGCGCGCCTCTGCGAAAGTTTGCAGCTTTGGACCGTATTCCTGCAGGTCGACCTGATGCTCGTTGCCGAGAGCGCCGTCCGCAAGTCCCTGATTAACATACTCGAGCTCGGCCGCGGTCAGGCTGAATGTGCCGAGATTCTGCGCCAGCGCGATGCCGAGAGCGTAAAGAATCCTGGATTCCTCCGTATCGAGCGGCGCCTGCGCGTTAAGCGGGCCTGACAGCGAGAGTGCTGCAAGCAGCGCTGCGGCAACAGAGGCTTCGCGACGGGCTTTGATTCGAGTCATGACGGTCCTTTGATGTGTACGGACACCGAGCTTAGCATTTAGACTGACCGGGCTGTTGTACTTGAGGTCAATGGGCTGGTTGAGTCGCTATACTGACTCGAGGCGGACCCGGAGGATTTATGCGCCAACATTTCGCAGGCGGTTTTGTCGCGGCAGTCGCTTTCTGCACGGCGAATACAGCGTACGCTCAGCTGGCGAACCCGATTTCTGAGCCGATAACGAAGCAGGGATTGCGAGTCGAAGTCAGCTACCTGACGCGACTCCCGGATTCCAGAGGGATACATCCTGCCGCCGAGGACGTCGCCCCCAATGCGTGGGCGAGAGTCAGCTACGTACGGGACCTTCCTGACGGACGGCGATTTTCCAACGACTCGCGAGGACTGCTGTACCTGATAGATGGCGACAACGAGCCGTCGCTCTACGCGAATCTTGCGGAGATATTTCCGGGAGGTGCGTACGGTGGTCTGCAGAGCGGCTTTATCGGCTTCGAGTTTCACCCGGAGTTTGCAGAGAATGGCTTTCTCTATACGGTTCACGGTGAGAAAGCCGAGAACAATTCCGCTGCGCTCGACTTTATACCGCCGGGCTACACGCTGGACAATGTGACCTACCACAACGTCATCACGGAGTGGCATGCGACGGATCCCGGAGCGAGTGAATTCGCGGGCTCGCGTCGAGAAGTGCTTCGCGTCGGCCACGTCGTTGAGCGTTTCTTCCACCCGTTCGGCCACCTGGGATTCAACCCGACGTCGACGCCGGGTGACGACGACTACGGACTACTCTATACGAGCGGCAGCGATCTCGGATTCAGCAACGGTGGCGGCCCAAATGCGATCAACCCGTCGCAACTGCAGCGTCTCGACAGTGTGGTCGGTGCGATTCTTCGTATCGATCCTCGAAGCCCGTCAGAAACAGGCGGGGTGAAGGGCCTGGGGGACTACACCATTCCCGCGAATAACCCGTTTGCGGCCGATGACGATCCCGCCACACTGGGCGAGATCTACGCGCACGGCCTGCGAAATGCGCATCGATTGTCATGGGATTATACGGACGGAACGTTATACGCGGCCGATATCGGAATGAGCCAGATCGAAGAGATCAACATCATTCATGCCGGACGTAACTACGGCTGGATGCAACGTGAGGGAATTTACGATAACGCCGTCAATGTCGAAAACGGCGACCTTGCACAGGTCTACGCGTTGGACGACGAGATTCTCGATGGCAGTATACGAGACGAGTTTACATACCCCGTTGCGATGTACGATCACGATGAAGGCATCGCGATTACGGCCGGTTTTGCCTACCGTGGCAGCGTCTCGGCACTACAGGGCAAGTTCGTATTCGGCGATATACAACGCGGCAGATTGTTCGCGGCCGATGTCGCCGATCTCAAAGCTGCGGACGACGGAATTCCTCAGACCCTGGCGGCGGTCGAAGAGATACAACTGTTCGTGCGCGAGTCATCTGGCGAGACCCGGGATGTTACGTTCTGGGACCTTGTGGAGGAGAGCCTCGGCAGGGAGATCGCGCGTGCCGATCTGCATCTCAGCGAGGGTCGCGATGGCGAGTTGTTCGTGACCTCGCGGCAGGATGGCACGATTCGGGTTCTGACCGGAGGAGGCAACTGATGGTCCACCGTAGTGCAGCAATTCTCAGTATCTGCGGGTCCGTTGCAGGGACCGCACTGCTGGGCCTCGGATCGGCTTACGCCCATCACGGCGTTGGCGCCCAATTCGATCTCGATACGGTTATCGAACTGCAGGGTGAGGTCACGGAAGTCCTGTGGCGAAATCCACATGTTCGATTCTCTATTGCGCTCGAAGATGACGGTGGTCAGGAAGCCGTCTGGGAAGTCGAGGCGCAGTCGGTAACGATGTTGCGGCAGAAAGATATTACCGACGTAATGATTGCCGTCGGCGATCGCGTCAGGCTTGCCGGCAACCCGGCGCATGGCGGCGTCGAAGAGGTCTACGTCAGACATCTGTTGCTCGCGGATGGTCGCGAGTTAATGTTTGCCGATAATGAAGCACCGCTGTGGTCGGACGATGTCGTTGGACTGACCGGGCCGAGGTTCGCATCCGAAGGCGTTGCCGCCGATGCAGAGCGCGGCATATTTAAAGTCTGGAACCGGGCGAGCGGGTCGCGCAGAGTCGGAAACTTCGACGTCGCGACACATCCACTGACTGCGTCATCGCGTGCAGGTATTGCGGCGTTCGATCCGCTGACGGATTGGCCGGACAAAGGCGAATGCGTGCTGGGCAGGATGCCGGCGATTATCTTTAATCCCTATCCGCGAGAGCTGGCCGATGATGGCGATACGATCCGCTTTCGATTCGAACTCTATGACACGGTACGTACGATCCATATGAATCCCGACACGACGCCCGCGGCAGTCGCGTCGCCTCTGGGATTTTCTACCGGGCACTGGGAAGGCGACACACTTGTCGTGCGTACGACGAACGTCGTCGGCGGTCAGTTCGGTCGCGGGATTGCGATGGGCGATGACGCGGAGTTCCTGGAGCGGATTTCCGCGAGCGACGATGGCAGTCGCCTCAATTACACAATTACTGTGACTGACCCGTCGGCGTTTCTCGAGCCGGCTGAGATCACGCATCACTGGATCTATCTGCCAGGTTCGACTGTCCCGACGTACGGCTGTCTGGAGGGATAGTTATGCAAGTTTCGCGCTATAGGCTTGCAGCATTATTCGACCCGACCGTACTATAACTAGAAGACGCGAAACGCTTCGGGAGTAGAGATTGATGACTATCAAGAACGTAACTTCGAGGGTTCGACAGACAATCGCGCCGATCACTGCTGCTGTAGCGACCTACGTCCTGTTAGTGGGTTCATTAAGCGCGCAGTTCAACCCCGGCATGCCCGGTCAGATGCAACTTCCCGCTGATGACTTCACGTGGGTGTGGGGACAGACGAACGATCGGGACAATCAATTTGAAGACATCTCAGTGTCCGGCAGCGACGGGTTCTTCCGTTGCAATCTCCGGGGTAAGTTGTCGATTGGTACACGAATGACGAGCTCCGACGTTCGGGCGCTCGAGAATGAGCTTCGAGGAGAGCTGAATTTTGTTCAGCTTGTGACCTACCGAATGAATGAACTGGACGCGCGTAGAGATCTTCAGTGGGCGACGCTCGAGTGCAAGAAGCCTGAGCGGTCACAGGAGAGTCAGGGAATGTCGGGCGTAAGAATCCGGCCGCGTGATTAACTGATCACCGGGTCTCCGGCTACGTTCTTCTGATGTCACCTTAATAGGGGGAAAGGGTGCGAACTCGAATAATTATCGCAAGCGCGCTGCTTCTCGCGGTCGCCAGCGCGCCGCTGTTCGCACATCACTCGATATCGCTAGATTACCTTCGTAACCAGGACGTCACGCTGCGCGGCGTTGTTGTCGAGGTCATTCTGCGTAATCCGCATTCGGAGATCAGCGTTCACGTTGTAAACGACTCGGGGGAGACGGAGTTATGGACGCTTGAACTTGACGATGCCGGCGAGCTTTCGGAACTCGGTATCGTCGATGGCACGCTGCAGGCAGGAGACGAGCTTGTTATCGATGGTAATCCCGCGAGAGATGGATCGAATGGTTTATTTATACAACGATTCCATCGTCCGTTCGATGGTCTCGAATACGAAGACGACTAGATGACGTCGTCGTTTATCTTGCGAATGAAAATCAGTAGACGAGCCGCTGGCGTTATCGGCGTTTGCCTCGTTGCGCTTGCGCTGAGCGGCTGCGACGCATCACCCGGCGCCTGCTTCGGACCGCTCGAACGACTCAGCCCGGATGGGGCAATTCAGCCGACCGCGCAGTGGGGGCTGGGCTCGAAGGCAGGTCCCTTCGTTGTCGTCGCCGGAATGCGTGGTATTGATCCGGCGACGAATGAGATCGTTCTCGATCTGGCTGGCCGTGTTCGACAGGCCTATACCAACATGTTGCTGATCGCCGCGGACGCCGGTGCTCAAGCCGACGACCTGATCGAAACGGTCGTTTATATTCGCAGTGATCCGCCGCATCCGTCCGCCGACTTTCTGGCGATCCGAAGTCTGGACAATGATGTACGTCAGGAGCTCTATGGCGATGGGCCGTATCCGAACCGGACTATCGTTGGTGTGACCGAACTCAACGGCATCGATCCGAGTGGCGAGGTCGATGTATTCGAGATGAAGGGTACCTTCTATGTTCCATGTGATTAGATCGAGGTCTCTATGATGGCGGCAAAATACACGGCGAGCTGCGTCGCATTGGCGACGGTGTTTGCAAGCATGTTCGCGTCGAGTGCCTATGGCCAGGCAGATCTCGAAGGCATCTGGACACCCAATAATCCACCGGGTGCGCTCCTGCATCCAATGCTCGATGAGGTCAACCTGACTCCGGCGGGTCGGGCTGAGCTCGAAGCTTTTACAACGGATGATGACCCGGCATTTCGCTGCATCATGCCTGGAATTCCCAAAGGGTTTACCGATCCTTATCCGATGGAAATAATTCAACAGGAGCACCAGATCGTCTTCCTCGCCGAGTACTTTCATCAGGTACGACGAATCTACATGGATGGGCGCGAGCCGCCCGAGTTCTGGCCACCGACACTGGCCGGTTACTCGAACGGTCACTGGGAAGGTGAAACGCTCGTTGTACGAACCGCGCATATTACGGGCGACAACATAACCGATCCGAGAGGGCTTCCGTTCTCCGGTTCTGAAGACGCGTATGTCATCGAGCGATATCGGCGCGAGGGAGACGAACTCAAACTCGCTGTTGAGGTGCATGACCCGATCAACTTCGACGGCCCCTATCTTTTGAGCCGCAGTTGGGAGTTCACGCCTGACGGCGAGATATGGGAATACGATTGCAATTCTGAGTACGGCATAGTGAATTAGGAGCGAGAGATGCGGAATTTGAAGTCTCTTGAGTTTGTGTTGTCAGGCGCAATATTCGCACTGATTGCGAGCGTTCCAGCAGTCGCTCACCACAGCTCGATGTATTTCGATATGGATGCGGAAATCGCACACGACAATGTCAGAGTCCTCGAGTTCGAGGTCGCCAACCCGCATGGATTCTTGATCTATGTAGTGACCGACGGCGACGGCAACGAGGTCGAGTGGACGGCTGAGTTACCGAGCGCGAACTTCACCCGCCGGGCCGGGATTGATGGCTCGCTGTTGAGTCCCGGAGACACACTGGATGTCGTCGGCTGGCCGGGCCGAGGGGAACGAACAAGAGATCTGATAATGCGACTGAATCGCGCCGAACTACCGAACGGTGATGTTGCGACCTTCACGGCGATATCCGCGACCCTGACAAGACCGGGAGCCGAATAAGGATGATCAGGTTATCGCTGTATTCCGCCTTTGCAGTTCTCGCGCTGTCCTATGGGACGAGCGCGGCCGCGCAGGACGATATCCTGGAACTACTGGACGATCGCTACGATGCCACGGCGGAGATGGCGAGCACGCTTTGGGAATATGCCGAGGTCGGGTATCAGGAAGAAAAAAGTAGCGCGTTGTTACAGGAGGCGCTGCTGGCGGAAGGATTTGAGATAGACGCCGGCGTAGCAGGCATTCCTACGGCGTTCGTCGCCAGCTATGGATCGGGAGAGCCGGTCATCGCGATACTCGCCGAGTATGATGCGCTTCCGGGAATCTCGCAGGCGGCGTCAGCGATACGAGAACCAATTGACGGCAAGAACGCCGCGCATGCCTGCGGCCACAACCTGTTTGCCGCGGGTTCCGTCGGTGCCGCGATAGCCACGAAGCACTGGCTGGAAGAGTCCGGTGCGCCAGGGACGGTTCGTTTGTACGGTACGCCCGCCGAGGAGGGTGGCAGCGGCAAGGTGTATCTGGTTCGGGAAGGCTTGTTCGACGATGTCGACGTTGCTTTGCACTGGCACGCGTCGGGAACCAATACGGCAGCCGCCCTCACATCACTGGCGAATCGTTCAGCGAAGTTCCGCTTCCATGGCATTTCCCAGCATGCCGCTCGCGCACCGGAACGAGCGCGCTCGGCGCTCGACGGTGTTGAGGCCTTCAATCACATGGTCAATCTGATGCGCGAGCATGTTCCGCAGGAGATGCGAATTCATTACGTCATTACGAGCGGCGGGCTGGCGCCTAACGTTGTCCCGGATTTCGCCGAGGTCTACTACTACGTGCGCCATCCGGATGCGGTAGTCGTCAGCGAGGTTTGGGAACGGCTGGAGGATGCCGCAGCCGGCGCCGCTCTGGGGACTGGAACCGAGGTGGAGGCGGAGATTATTCATGGGATCTATCCGGTACTGGTAAACGAGACCCTGGCGAGGATGATGGATGAAAAGCTGCGCGAGGTCGGTGGGGTCGAATACAACGCGCAGGAACAGGCGTTCGCGGAGGAACTGCATTCGACGCTGGTAACACCGGCCTTCGACGTTGGTTCTCAGGAGACGATTCAGCCTTATGAGGTCTCTATCGGCTTCGCCTCGACTGATGTAGGCGACGTGTCGATGGCGGTGCCGACCGTTGGGCTGCGGGTTGCGACCTGGGTGCCGGGTACGACGTCGCATAGCTGGCAGGCGGCGGCGGCCAGCGGTACCAGTATCGGCTTTAAGGGTGCCCATAACGCGGCCAAGACCCTGACACTCGCTGCGATCGAACTGTTCGGGAATGAGGCGCTGCGCGAGGCCGCGAGGGCAGAGCATCGTGAGAAGCGTGGCCCTGACTTTCGCTACGAACCGCTGCTCGGCGACCGCGATCCGCCACTCGACTATAGAAACTGACGCCGGCGGCGATTGATGGAGATCTGGGTAGATGCGGATGCCTGTCCGGTCGTAATTAAGGAAATACTGTTCCGTGCGGCAAAGCGCACGGGCATCCAGATCACGCTGGTAGCCAACCAGCCACTGGCTACACCGAAAATACCGTCCGTCCGAATGGTCCAGGTACCCTCTGGATTCGATGTCGCCGACAATGAGATCGTGAAGCGATGTGTTGCAGGCGATCTCGTGATAACCAGCGATATTCCTCTGGCGGCTGAGGTGATAGAGAAAGGCGCCGACGCGCTCAGCCCTCGCGGAGAACTCTATTCGAGCGACGATATCCGTGCGCGTCTGAATATGCGCGATTTCATGGATACGCTGAGGGCCAGCGGGATCAATACCGGTGGTCCCGCAGCCATTAGCCAGAGTGACCGCCAGCAGTTCGCGAATAATCTCGACACGATGATCACGAGAGGGTTCGATTCCCGGCCGCACTGAACGGCCAACCGTGTATATTGAAGGCCAGCGGATTCGGGGCCGCGATACTTTATATATAGAAAATAGATTAACTAAACGATGTAAATATCTGTAAATAAATAGATAATGTCAGTCTCGGATCGGAATAGAATAAACAACACGAGCTGTAGATAAAAAAACCTCAGGCCAAACGGGAGAAGGTCTTTGAGTCGATCGTTTATTACCAGTGTTCTTCTTTTCATACCGCTTGCGGTATCGGCTCAGCAGAGCGAGTTCCTCGGGGAGTGGCTGCTCTGGCTGGAGTCCGACAATCGTATGGGGCGGCCCGCTTACGGCAGCCTCGTATTCGAACAGGACGGTGACGACCTAGCGATTTATATCGACGGTGGCCCGGTCAATCTGTTGTCTCTGGATGGCAATCGCATTCGCTTCGATTTCGATTGGACAGACCTGCCGGATAGAGTCCATATCAGTATTCTGGATGGCGAACTTAACGACGGCGTCATTGAGGGCAGGGCGACTGAGGACGGTGAGGACCGCGGTATCTGGCGGGCGACACGTGTCGAGCGACGGCAAACGCCGTTGCCACCCGATCCGGTCGACTTCTCGGGTATCTGGGGGCCTTCAGCGATCTTGAGCAAGGATTCGTTCGATCTAACGGCAGTGGGGCGAGAGGCTGATGAACTCTACGACCCGACGATAGACGACCCGATTCTGCGCTGCGTATCGGACGGCCTGATCCGGATGTCACACGGTCCGTTCCATATTGAGATTATCGCGCGCGAGGATCGAACTATTGTGCTTCACGAGGACCTTCATGAGGTGCGGCGAATCTACACAGACGGCCGGGAGTTTCCTGAGGGAATTGAAGACGCCTGGCTCGCGATGGGCTATTCGATCGGTCACTGGGAAGGTTCGACGTTCGTCATCGAAACGCGAGGATTGAAGAAAACGGTCTGGGACGCTTCCGGAATGCCGATCTCAGTCGCGGCGGTCGTTACAGAGCGCTGGTCGTTCGACGATGAAGGTCAGATGCACATTGAGTTCAGCCTCGACGATCCCGTGAACTACAACCGGCCAGTCATGATGCATCAGGCACGTCAGAGGCAGCCTGACGACACGTACATCAGCGAATATTCCTGTGATCCCCATCCGTTCTACCGTAGCTTGTTGCTGGAGGGACGCCTGGAGGAGTACTGGGGTCGCTCGCAGAATCGCTTATAGATAACGGACACGCGGAATCTTCGATTGGAGAGTAAACGATGAAACGAATAGTGATCTTGTCTGCCGCAATGAGTTGGGCGGCGCTGACTTTGCAGTCTGCTCAGGGTCATCACGCGTTGGCAGCCAACTACGACGTTGACAATATCGGCACGATTGAAGGGCTTGTCGTAGAGGTCTTCTGGGCCAATCCCCATATTCACTACTATATGGAAGTGATGAATGACGCCGGCGAGACCGAGCTATGGGATATCGAGTCCTCGAATGTCTCGACGATGCAGAGATCGGGCTGGGAGCGCAATACCATCGAGGTCGGCGACCGGGTGCGAATCTCGGGTCGCCTGGGGCGAAACGGGATACGCCGTATGGAACTCGACAAGGAGTCGCTGGAGGTTCTCGAGTGATGGCAGGTCGCATGCTCACCGCGTTGATCGCGGCCGTAACTGTGTTCGTGGCGCAGGACGGCCTGGCCCAGTCAATGAGCGCCCAGAACGTCGTTGTGGCGGCCGCCGAAGCGCTCGGAATGGTCCGTGGCCCCGCACGACGGATGGATTCGATTAATACCGTAGAGTTCACGGGCAATGGCAGTTTGAGTATCGCGGGTACGGACGATGAGTGGGCAACGTCATCCCTGAGAGCGACATTCGGTATCAGCTATTACATTCCTGCCGCGCGATTCGATCTGGAGCAGGTGCGCGACGACGGTGAATCCAGAAGAAGAATACTCGTAGTCAGAGATGATGAAGCGTGGAATGAGCGCCTTCCCGGTGTGGATCCCACGCCGGCGATGAATTCCGTGGCGGAGCGATTGCGGCAGATTCACCTTACACCTCACGGCGTTATTCGCGCTGCCGTGGAGAATCCTGATGCGGTGACGATATCATCCGAAGCGGCTCGGACGGTGATTACTGTTGAGATCGACGGTCAGGCGTACCGCGCAGTTCTCGATGATAATTATCGTCCTGAGCGCGTAGAAACAACGATCGACCATCCTAGACTCGGGCGAACCGTGCACTCCGCGACTTATTCCAACTACATCGACTGGCCGAAGCTGGATGTCTACTTCCCTTCGCGAATCGTCCACAACATTGGTGATGAGACTACGCTGGATCTGACCGTCACAGAGTTCTACCAGAACCCCTACGTCGTATTTCCAACACCCGAACTGCTGAACAGGAGTTCTCAATGAAGTTGTCCAAGAGTCCGACTATCTTGATTTCCGTCGTCTTTCTTCTCGGCGCATCGCTTGCCTCCGCACACCATGCCGTACAGGCTCAGTTCGATGTAAGCGACGTGCGGACATTCACAGGCGTCATGACGCAGGTCGAGATGATCAACCCGCATCCCTACTTTCATGTCGATGTAGAGACTTCGGGTGGTGCGGTCGAGAACTGGGCTCTGGAGGCGCCGGCACTGAATGTGCTCCGTCGAGCGGGCATGGTTAAGTCATTGCGGGTTGGCGAGAGTTACACCGTGGATTACAACCCGGCGCGCAATGGCGAGAAGATCGGCTTGATGCTTGCGGTGACGCTGCCGGACGGAAACCGGCTCGAGATGCGTAGCATCGATCCCGCGCTGCGCCAGTAGTTTCGCCGCTTACTCCGGATCAGAGGACAACTGCAAATGAGTAGATCTACGATCGAGCTGCAACGGGTATTCGTCGCTTTTTGCGCGGCTCTGCTGGTGGACGTGAGTGTGGCGCAGACGGCAGTAACGCCGCGCACTGACGAAGGTCGTCCCAATCTCTCCGGCTACTGGAGCACTGGCGGCGTGAACTTCGGTGCCGCTGTACCGGATCAGGATGGAGTCGTCGCGATGAATCTCCCCGCACGTGACAACGATATCGGGAATTTCGAGAAAGATTTTGCGGTACTGGAGCGCTCGGAACCGAATAAGCCTTTGTACAAGCCTGAGCACTGGGATCTAATTCAGGACAATGACTGGAACGGGCTAACTCGAGATCCCGCCTTTCGCTGTATGCCCGCGGGCGTGCCGAGAATGGGGCCGCCCCATAAGGTCGTGCAGACACCTGCGGAACTTATCTTTCTGTATGAGAGCCGATTCAATGACCAGGCCGCCTACCGCATCATTCCGACCGATGGTCGGGAACATCACCCGTTGCAGGTAGCAGATACCGCGTGGCTCGGGTACTCGGTTGGTCATTGGGAAGACGATACGCTCGTCATCGAAACTGTCGGCTTCAACGATCAGAGCTGGTTGGGATGGATGGGATACGTCCACACCTGGGACATGAAAGTGACCGAGCGTATCCATCTCGAGGGCGATACGCTGCACTGGGTTGCAACCGTCGAGGATCCAATGCTGCTCGAGCCATGGACGATGGAACCTGTTGAGCGCGTGCGTAACCCGGACCCCGAGGCGTTTTTCTGGGGCGCTGTACCCTGCGAGGAGCGGGACGCCGAGCATATCGTCGATCCGAACGTTCGCGGTTAAGCGGGACGGACGAACCTGGCGAGAACTCTTGCCTAGGGCGTTGCCAGTATGGCCTGTTCTATATTGGCTGCTGCGCCTGACAGATAGTCGCGGAAGACACTGGCGTCGTTGACGAAGGGATGAGGATCGCCCGGGCCGCGATTCGCCAGCTGCCGCTGTAATTCAAACAAGCTCGCGCCACCGGTACCGCCTGGTCCGCTGGGATGACCGGCGATACGAACACGATACGGGGGAGCCTGAGCGGCCAGCGCCTGAAAACGGCGGATATTGCCGAGTGCGGTCTGGCGCATCCAGTAGTCGTTGCCGCGTACGCTACCCCCGCCGAATATCACGGTTCGATAACGGTTGCTGCCGTCGCGGACCTCGAACTCCATCGAGAGCACACCTTCGGTATGACCGGGTGTCACATAGAACGTCATCGTCTGTCCGCCCAGCTCGAGTTGCTCGCCGTCCTGAATGACCCAGTCTACGTCAGCAACGTCCATGCCGAACATATTCTGGTTTGCGTCTGTCTGGGCGCGCTTCCAGTCTGCGGCTGCCATGCCGACGCGTGATCCGTAGTGCTCCTGGTAGTAGGCATGCCCACCGACGTGATCGAAATGCCCATGCGTACCTACGACGTATTTGATATCGGCCGGGTCGAAACCGAGCGCCCGAATGTGCTCAATCCCCGTCTCGATATATGGGTCGTGAAGCGAGTCGATAAGAATCAGGCCGTCATCGGTAACGAGCAGATAACTCGCGACCCACTGGATGCCGACGTAGTAGAGATTGTCAAAGATTCTGAACGGCTCCGTGCTTTTCTGCAGTGCTTCGTCACGGTACGCGTCGCGCGTTGCCTGGTTAACGTAGCTGAAGTCCGTGAGTTCGAGGTCGGGAAAATCCTCAACCGACAGTTGTGCATCGGCGGTTTTCGAAGCCAGGACCAGGAGTAGTGCGGTTGCGACGCCGGCGAGCACCGGAAACGGTGAGTATCGGCGGCTGAATTGGGAACACATGATCGATCTCCCTACCTGTCGTCGAGATGAGTCAGATCAGATTTTACGATCTTTCCCGGCTCGATGTTTATTCGGGTTCTCGTAAGCGTCAGTTGCCGTTTATCAGCAATCGGGTTAGCTGATTTTGTCCCATCCAGTAAGTCAGCTCACGAGGATGGTCGATTTCCCACTCGGCGATGTCAGCACGTTTCCCCACCTGCAGCGTGCCACGGTCTTCGGCAAGTCCCAACGCCTGCGACGCGTTGCGTGTTACGCCGGCAAGACATTCCTCGAGAGTCAGGTCGAACAGTCCGATCGCGAGATTCATTGCAGAGCGTAAGGAGCAAAGGGGGGAGGTCCCGGGGTTGCAGTCGGTTGCGACGGCAATCGGCACGCCACATTCACGCAACATCGCAACGGGTGGCTTTTGCGTTTCCCTCAGCGTCAGGAACGCGCCTGGCAGGAGCACAGCGACTGTTCCGGTATCGGCAAGCGCTCTTACTCCGGCTGCGGAGGTATATTCGAGATGGTCCGCCGACAAGGCATTGAATGAGGCTGCGAGTTCCGCGCCGCCGCCGTCGCTGAGTTGATCGGCATGCAGCTTGACGGGGAGGTTCAGCGATGTCGCGCGCTCGAAAAGCCTCGCGATTTGCTCCGTTGAGAACGCAATGCTTTCGCAGTAGGCGTCGATGGCGTCCGCAAGTTTCTTCTCGTGTACGACAGGAAGTACGTCCGATATCAGATAGTCGATGTAATCGTCTACTCGGCTATCAAATTCTGACGGTATGGAGTGTGCGCCAAGAAATGTAGTGGTGATCGAGGCGTCGTACTGCTGACCGAGAGTGCGAGCGGTCTCGAGCATTGCCACTTCTGTCTCGAGATTCAGACCATAGCCGGACTTAATTTCTATTGTCGCGACGCCTTCCTGCACCAGTGCATCCAGTCTCAGAGCTGCGCTGTCGAGCAGTGTTTTCTTGTCGGCAAGTCGCGTGGCACGGACGGTTGATTGTATGCCCCCACCAGCGCGGGAGATCTCTTCGTAACTGGCGCCATTCCGCCGCAGCTCGAATTCTGCCGATCGATCGCCGGCAAATACCAGGTGTGTATGGCAGTCGATAAGGGCAGGTGTCAGCCAGCGACCCTGGACGCTTCGACTCTCGCTGGCATCGTTGGCTGGAAGGTCTGACATCGGGCCGACCCAGGCGATACGACCGGCAGCAACGGCCAGCGCCGCATCTTCAATCGCGCCGTAGGATTCCGCACCGGGACGCATTGTCGCGATATTCGCGTCCGTCAGTAACAGATCCCAGTCAGGCAAGCGCATCAGTCTCGTAGGAATTGCAAAGCAGATTAGCATAGACTAAGTTGTATATACAGGTTGGGAGCGGGCTGCGATTTGACGACGATCTATGCGAAAAATGCGTTCCTGAGAAGCGGCTGGGCCGATGACGTTCGATTTCGAATTACGGACGGGTTCATCGAGTCGATCGATACCGACTGGTCAGTGGGCCCGGACGATATCGTCGCGGACTTCGTTGTTCCGGGTATCGCAAACGCTCATAGCCACGCATTCCAGCGTGCGCTCGCGGGCCATACTGAGCAGCGAGGGCCAGCGGACCGGGATACGTTCTGGAGCTGGCGTACGCAGATGTACGCGCTCGCCCGACGTGTCGATGCTGATGCCCTTAGGGCGATTGCGCGGCAGGCGTACGCAGAAATGTTGTCAGTCGGCTATACGTCGGTCGCGGAGTTTCACTACCTGCATCGGGATTCGGTGGGTCGTGCGAATGAGGACGCGATGCTGCAGGCGCTTGCAACAGCGGCAGCGGATGCCGGAATTCGCCTCACTTACATTCCGATTCTTTACGAGCGCGCTGGTTTCGGTGAGTCGGAGCCGAGTGGGGAGCAACGCCAGTTCGTAATGGCTCCGGACGTCTTCATCGACCACTATGAATCTGCGCGGGAGACGGTCGGACCTAGATCCACCGTGGGTGTCGGCGCGCACAGCTTGCGTGCTGTTACTGAGTCGTCGCTTGAAGCACTAGCGGATGTTTCGAGCCGCGATGGATGTCCCATTCATATTCATATTGCAGAGCAAGTCGCCGAGGTAGAGCAGTGCATCGCCCGGTATGGTGCGCGGCCGGTTGAGTGGTTGCTGAAGGAGTTCTCGCCTGACGATCGCTGGTGCCTGGTTCACGCCACCCATACCTGCGACGAAGAGCTGACGATGCTGTCCGAGTCACGCGCCGTGGTTTGCCTGTGCCCCAGCACCGAGGCGAATCTTGGAGATGGAGTGTTTCCCCTGGAGTCCTGGCTCTCGCAGGGAGGACGAATCGCGATCGGTTCAGACAGCCAAGCTACGATTAATCCGTTTGAGGAACTTCGCTTGCTCGAGTACGGGCAGCGTCTTACGACTCAAACGCGAAATGTTGCGGCGATTCATGACAGTCATACGGGCCGCAGTCTGTTCGAACAGGCTCTTGAAGGCGGGGCGCTAGCTTGCGGTCAGGGATCAGGTCAGCTGCAGGTAGGGACGGTCGCCGATCTCGTCACTCTCGATGGGGAGAGTCCGGTACTGGCTGGCCATGGTACCGACTCGATTCTGGATGCGCTTGTGTTCTCCGGACATTCCTCGCCGATCAATCGCGTCATGGTCGGTGGCGAGTGGCGAGTCATTGACGGTGTTCATACCAGCGGCCCGGAGATAACAAAAGATTTCTATGACGTCGTTCGAGACCTATGGCCAGAGACGAGAGACACGCAGTGACCACACCCAGCAAGCCACGCTATCAGCAGCTCAAGGAGCTGATTGTTTCTCGTATTTCGAGCGGAGACCTGCAGCCGCTGGATCGAGTTCCGTCCGAGCACGAGCTCGTCGCGTCCGAGGACGTGTCGCGCATGACGGCGAATCGTGCGTTGCGCGAGCTCAATGACGAGGGATACGTCGAGCGGGTGGCCGGTGCCGGGACTTTCGTCGCGGATCTGAAAGCGGCTTCTCACGTTCTCGAGGTGCGGAATATCGCTGACGAAGTCCGCTCCCGTGGGCACGAACACCGAACGGTCGTTATCACGCTGGAGACTCGTCCTGCGACGTCGGCGATTTCTGATGCGCTGCACGTAGCTGCCGAATCGAGCGTCAATCATGTCCTCCTTGTTCATTTCGAGAATGACATCCCGATTCAGGTTGAAGACCGCTATGCGACCGTAGATTTCGCGCCGGAATTTCTCTCTCAGGACTTCCAGGATGTGACACCGAGCGCCTACCTCAGCAGTATTTCGCCGCTCCAGGAAGCGGAACATGTCGTCCAGGCGAGGATGCCGGGTTCGCGGATCAAGCGGCATCTGAAAATGAACTCCGATGAACCCTGCCTACTGGTCACTCGCAGAACCTGGGTACAGGCGAGGCCTGTCAGCTTCGCGCGTCTTTATTATCCCGGAAGCCGTTTCGAGCTGACCGGGCATTACGTACCACCCGGCTCCGCCAGGAGTCTCGCGAAGAATACCGATATCACCGAACTACGGAAGATTGACTGATGAACTCTGATCGCAAGAGAACCGTCAAGTCGCCCACAGGCAATAGTCTGCAGGCGAAGAGCTGGCTGACAGAAGCGCCTCTGCGTTTGCTGATGAACAATCTCGACGCAGCGGTAGCGGAACGCCCGGAAGATCTCGTCGTCTATGGCGGGATTGGCAAGGCGGCTCGAAACTGGGAGTGCTTCGACGCAATTGTCGCGCAGCTCAGGAAACTCGAAGAAGATGAGACGTTGCTCGTCCAGTCCGGCAAGCCTGTCGGAGTATTCAGGACTCACAAGGACGCACCGAGAGTCCTGATTGCGAATTCGAATCTGGTGCCGGCTTGGGCGAACTGGGAGCACTTTCGTGAGCTCGATCGAAAAGGTTTGATGATGTTCGGCCAGATGACTGCGGGCTCGTGGATCTACATCGGAAGCCAGGGGATAGTGCAGGGCACTTATGAAACGTTTGTGGAAATGGGCCGTCAGCATTACGCAGGCGATCTTGGCGGCAAATGGATTCTGACCGCGGGTCTGGGTGGCATGGGTGGTGCTCAACCGCTGGCCGCGACGATGGCTGGTGCGTCGATGCTGGCGATCGAGTGCCAGTCCGATCGAATCGATAAACGTCTGGAAACAGGCTATCTCGATCGGCGCGCGGAAACGCTGGATGAAGCGATGGCGATCATTGAAGGCGCGATCCGGAGCGGTGAGGCCATATCCGTGGGGCTGTTGGGTAATGCGGCGGATCTGCTTCCGGAGATTCGCAGACGTGGCATTCGGCCGGATGCCGTGACGGATCAGACATCAGCGCATGACCCAGCCAACGGCTATTTGCCAGCGGGCTGGAATGTCGACGAATGGCTCGAGAAGCGCCAGTCCGATCCGGAATCGGTGGTTGCCGCCGCGAGCAAGTCCATGGCGGACCATGTGCAGGCGATGCTCGAGTTTCACCGCGAGGGTATTCCAACTTTCGACTACGGGAACAATATTCGTCAGGTCGCCAAAGATCAGGGCGTCAGAGACGCGTTCGATTTCCCGGGTTTCGTCCCTGCCTATGTGCGGCCGCTGTTCTGCAGAGGCGTCGGACCGTTTCGTTGGGTCGCGCTATCGGGAGATCCGACGGACATCTACAAGACCGACGAGAAGGTGAAGGAGCTTATTGCGGACGATGCCCACCTGCACGCGTGGCTGGATGCCGCGCGGGAGCGAATTCAATTTCAGGGATTACCAGCGCGCATCTGCTGGGTCGGGTTAGGTCAGCGCGAGAAGCTGGGTCTGGCGTTCAATGAAATGGTCCGTAGCGGTGAACTAAGCGCGCCGGTAGCAATCGGTCGGGACCATCTGGACAGCGGTTCGGTAGCAAGCCCGAATCGTGAGACGGAGGCAATGCGCGATGGCTCCGATGCTGTATCTGACTGGCCGTTGCTGAATGCTCTGCTCAATACGGCCAGCGGCGCAACGTGGGTGTCGATTCACCATGGCGGCGGTGTCGGCATGGGTTACGCCCAACATGCCGGTCTTGTCATCGTCTGTGATGGCTCAGCAGATGCCGATCGTCGCATCGCTCGCGTGCTGTGGAACGATCCCGCAAGCGGCGTCATGCGGCATGCGGACGCCGGATACGAGACGGCTATCGACTGCGCTAGAGAAAACGACCTTGAGTTGCCGATGATCGACTTCGGATCGAACCGCTGAGAGATTCCATGGAACTTGAACTAAACGGGCAATTGCTTTCCTTATCGGATTTGCGGCAGGTCTGGGCCTCACCGCTACGTATTCGCCTCGGTGACTCCGCTCGAGAGACTGTTAGGAAATCACAGGCTTTCATAGACGATTTTCTGGTAAGCGGTAAGACCGCCTATGGGGTCAATACCGGCTTCGGTCAGCTTGCCACAGTCAATATCGAACCGGATGAGCTCAAGCCGCTGCAGACCAACCTGATTCGCTCGCATGCAGTCGGCGTTGGAGAACGACTGTCGGATGCTGTTGTTCGCCTTTCGATGGTTATGAAGGTCGTCGCGCTTGCCAGAGGTTGCTCCGGTGTTCGGCCTGAGTTGATCGAAGCGCTCTGCACCTTCGTCAACCACGACATCTATCCCGTCATTCCTTCCAAGGGCTCCGTCGGGGCGTCCGGAGATCTCGCGCCACTAGCACATATGGCCGGGATACTGATCGGTGATGGCGAAGCGTCGTGCAATGGCGAGATCATCTCAGGATCCGAAGCGCTGGATCGTACCGGGCTTCAACCTCTCGAGTTCGCTCCCAAAGAAGGCCTGGCGCTCCTGAACGGTACGCAGATTTCTACCGCATTGGCGTTGGCCGCGCTATTCCGTACGGAACACATCTTGTCCGCATCGGTCGTAGCCGGTGCGATGTCGGCAGATGCCGTAAAAGGTAGTGATACGCCATTCGACGAGCGCGTTCACGTCGCACGGGGGCATCGCGGTCAGCTGGAGATCGGCAGGCTGCTGCGAGAGCTAATGGAGGGCAGCGATATCAGGGCATCGCATTTGAGCTGCAGTCGTGTACAGGATCCTTACTCGATACGCTGCCAGCCGCAGGTTATCGGTGCCTGCCTGGGCGTCCTGCGGCATACGGCTGAGGTTCTCCAGATCGAAGCGAACGCGGTTACCGACAATCCTCTTGTATTCGCAGACTCAGGCGAGATTCTGTCGGGTGGTAACTTTCACGCGGAGCCGGTTGCTCTTGTCGCCGACTATCTGGCGTTATCTATTGCAGAGATTGGTGCTCTGTCCGAGCGGCGCATTGCCCTGCTGATCGATTCGAATCTTAGCGAGCTGCCGGCATTCCTGGTAGAAGATGGCGGGCTCAATTCGGGATTCATGATGGCGCAGGTAACGGCAGCGGCCCTCGCATCGGAGAATAAATCGCTGGCGCACCCCGCGAGCGTCGATAGCCTTCCGACATCCGCGAACCAGGAAGATCACGTGAGTATGGCGACGTTCGCTTCGCGTCGCCTGCACGACATGCTCGACAACGTTGCGAATATTGTCGCGATCGAACTGATGGCTGCGGGGCAGGGCATCGAGTTTCACCGTCCACTGAAATCTTCGGAACCGCTTGAGAATGCCTTGAAGCAGGTTCGGGAGATATCAGCAGCGTATTTACAAGATCGATCCTTGTCAGGTGAGATCGAGGCGCTTTCGGAGATTATCGATGCGGGCGCTTTCTGCGACGACGCCAGAACCGTTCTTCCCAGTATGAATACATGACAGAGTCCGTCATCCTCGAGCGAGGAGACTCGCCGCTGCTGATCAGTATTCCGCACGACGGTCGTGATCTGGCGCCCGGTATGGAAGAGAGGCTATCCGAGGCGGGACGTGCGCTGCCGGACACGGACTGGCATGTTCGCAGGCTCTACTCGTTCGCCCGTCATCTCGATGCGAGTACTCTGGCGGCGCGCTTTTCCCGATACGTTGTGGATCTGAATCGCTCATCGATGGACACGGCGTTCTACGAGGGAGCGTTGTCTACCGGGTTGTGCCCATCGAAGGCGTTTTCCGGCGAATCGATCTACGCTGAGGGTATGGCCTGTGATGCTACGGAGCAGCGGCAGAGAATCGAGATGTACTGGCAGCCTTACCACGATCTGCTTGATGCCGAGCTTACGAGGATTTCCGGGAAATTTGGCTATGCGCTGCTCTGGGATGCGCATTCTATTCGCTCCGAGGTTCCGGATCTGTTTGACGGACAGTTGCCGGTGCTGAATATAGGGACCAATGACGGGGTGACCTGCGATTCGGCGCTGCAGCGCTCGGTCGTTGAGGTGGCGAGGAACTCCAGCTACTCAGCAGTTAGCAACGGCCGATTCAGGGGTGGCTATATCACTCGCAACTACGGTAAGCCGATAAACAACATTCACGCGATACAGCTCGAGACCGCACAGCGAGCCTACATGGACGAAGAATCTCTTCGCTACAATGAGGATGCGGCTGGGACGTTAGCAGAGACGATCGAGGCGATGATGCGAGTATTCGCTTCGTACACGCCGTGAACCCGGGCGGGTCCCTAAGCCCGGTATTGCGACGATCGGCGCCGAGTTATCTTCAGGTCTGCGGCGACGACAGAAAAACCCGCCTCACCATCGGCTCGAAGAACTCGATCGGCAGACTCTCCAGGTCCGGATTGATTGCCACAATATCGTAGCGCTCGATAAATTCCTCGGTCCAATCGAAGTACTTGTGTCCGCGCCATTGTTCGCGGGCATTGATGAAATCGGGATCTTCGGGCTGATAAAAACCGTGTAGATGAATTCGCTGAAAGATCTCATGGTGTTCGAGCATCCAGATATTCTTCTCGGAGACGAACGGTCGGATCAGATCCGCAGCGAATTCTCCGTGATTTTCCGGGCAGACGATGAATCCGGCATCATGAAAGAGGCCGGTCACGATCGTGTCTTCATCGTGCCCATCGTTGTACAGCATGGTTGCTGTCTGCAGGCAGTGCTCGTAGTTATTAATCAGATAGCCGAACGTGGGCGCGTCTTTGGAAGCGGTCAGGAGTTCGAGCGCCTGTTTGGCTCGCTCTTCTGCCTGGTAAACCACTCGCTGTTGATTCATGAGCGCCCAGTCCTCGGGCGAATAGTCATCCATGTTGCGAGGTTCGATGTACTGCCAGTCTGCTTGCAGCAGGCTGTCGCGTTCACCCGCCTTGCGTCGAACCTGCGGCGTCTCTTTTCTCTCGGTTTCCATTAGCTACGGCCTTCGTTCTGTCGGAATATCCCAAAGCCCATATAGGCAAGGACGATGGATAATATTGGATTAATGTAGTTAAAGAACGTCCATGGCGCGTACTCCAGCGGGGACATCCCTAACACGCCCATTATGAACGCGCCGGAGGTTGTCCACGGAATGAGCGATGTACTCAGCGTCGCACCTTCTTCAAGACACCGGGACAGCATATGTTTCTCGAGTTTATCTGCCTCGTAGGAATCCTTGAATATCTGGCCGCCAAAGATGATGGACAGGTATGCCTCGCCCATACTCATATTGGCGACGATGCCGGCGCCAATCGTAGTCGTTATCAGGCTTGCGGACCGCTTGATACGCCGTAGTAATCCGCTCAGTAGTACCCGCACGAAACCGCCCCGGTCGAGAATACCGCCCAGTGACAATGCGAGCAGAGCCAGCGACATCGTCCACATCATGCTTTCGATTCCACCGCGATTGAGAAGTACATCGAGACGTTCGAGACCCGTGTCAGCGACATAGCCGCTATGCAGGCTATTCAGGACCTCTGTGAAGCTGCGATCCTGTATCGCGACGGCCAGCACAACCGCGGTAGCGACGCTTACCAACATGCTGACCTCAGCGGGCGCACGTTTGAGACTGAGTACGAGTAGCACGACCAGGGGGAGCAAAGTCAGCGGACCGATTACGAACTCGATATCGAGATGCTGTTTAAGTTCGAGTAACTGTTGAGCCGACATAGCCTGGTCGCTGAATTGCAGCCCGATCACAGTGAATATGACGAGGCAAATGACATACGTTGGCACCGTCGTATACATCATCGACCGGATGTGTGAGTACAGATCCGTATCCGCACTCATCGCCGCGAGATTCGTGGTGTCGGAGACCGGCGACATCTTGTCACCGAAACTGGCGCCGGAAACGACCATACCCGCGACTAGCGGTAGCGGAATGTTGAGTGCGCTGCCCAGGCCCATCAGGACGACACCAATAGTCCCGATTGTTCCCCATGCGGTACCCGTCGCGAGTGACATGAGACTGCATAGCAGCAAACCGGCAGGTAGAAAGACGCTCGGATGAAGCAGATCGACGCCGTAGTAGACGAGGCCGCCGACAGTGCCGCCTTCGATCAGCGCTGCTATGAGAACGCCGATCAGGAAGAATATAAAGATTGCGCCGAGGCCCTTTTCGATGCCGGAAATCATCGCCGACTTGATCGCCTGGAAGTTGAAGCCGAGAACTGCCGAATGACCGGCGACCCAAACAAGCGCGATCAACAGCAGACTGTGCAGGCTAATGCCCAGCCACAACAATCCGGCGATCACCGTCACGATGACACCGCCGAAGCACACCAGGGATTGTATAAAGCCAGGCTCTTGTGGGCCTTTCATAGGGTACTTCTGGGGAGGTGATGTCTGCATGCTAACCCAAAACCAGTTCTCTAACGTGAGCTTGTTCAGGGCGGCACGCTGAAGTCCCTATTCTAGTCAAATCCTGCTTGGGGTTCGACAGCAAACGCAAATTGAATATGGAGCCTGCGGTCGCCTCTTACGAGATCTGTGGGCTCGGCCTGCCTGCGTGATTCACCGGTTGCGTAGTACCGAGGATGCGATGCATCGAGTCGTTCGCGAAGTCGGCATAGCTTCGATCGACGGCAAATTCGTAACCATCCGGAATTCGGAGCAAGAGCGCCTTCGTAGAAACTATCTCCGTGTACGTTACGGCGTTGGCGGGGAAGACCGTGCGATGAATATCCAGTGGGCAACAGACAGACAGAACGTCGTCTGCGTCTCGACCGGTTACTGAAAAGAACTGCAGGGTATCGGAGATGTCGACCACTGAGGTGTTGCCGTTGCTCGGGTCCGATTGCAGTTCCTGGAGTAGTTGTTCTTCGAGTGCCTCTGGAGCGCGCAGTATCCACTGGGTCGGTCCTACCCAATAGATAGCCATGCCGCGAGCTAGTGCAGCGGTATTCGGTTTCTCCGGTAGCGAGATCCCCCGGCTGGAAAGCAGCGACACAACATCTGCTGGCGCGCCCTGGATATTCAGCACGCAGCTGAGTTCAAGTTTTGCGATGTCGACGTCGTAGATCATGTCAGCCCTTCATGAGCTCGGAGTCGATATCGTAGAAGCAGGGCCTGGTAACCTCTGCCGCCACGATCTCGTCCTTCAATCGTATGTGAATCGTCTCTCCGGTCCTGCTATGGCCGTTGTTTAGCAGCGCCAGCGCTACGGATCGGGATTGTGCGACACTCCAGACGCTGGCGGTGACGAATCCCTCGGAAGCCTCCTGTCGGCCACCCGGCGTCAACGGCGCACCTTCGGTGACGAGTCGGGCCGGATCGTCAGTGAGCAGGCCAACTAATTCGCGTCTTGGCGCGCCGGCGCTACGTCGAATGGCTACGGCTCTCTTCCCGATATAATCGGTTTTTTTCTTCGACATGGCCCAGCCCATACCAAGATCGTATGGATCCGCTGTGCCGTCTACTTCGTGACCGAGCGACAGGAATCCCTTCTCAACGCGCAGCACGTGGTTGGTTTCCGATCCGATCGGAGTTAGGTCGAATGATTCGCCAAGCTCGAATAGCCGCTCCCAGAGTTTCAGCGCGTAGCGCGACCGGACATTGATCTCGAAGCTCAACTCGCCGGTGAAGCTGACCCGGCAAACTCGAGCCGGTATTCCTTCAACAATGCCTTCCCGCATTGCCATGAATGGAAAACTTTCTGCGGAGAAATCGATGTCGGAATCGATCTGCGAGAGAAATTCCCGCGCCCTTGGGCCGCACACGGTAGCGTTTGACCATTGCGTCGTAACGGGCGTAACCCAGACCTGCCACTCGGGGCGTTCGATCTGAAGAAAATGCTGCATGTGTCGGTGAACCGCCTCCGCGTTAGCCGTGGAGGTCGACATCAGGTAGTGATTATCGCCAAGTTTGAACGTGACGCCGTCATCCAGGATCATCCCGTCCTCCGTCAGCATCAGCCCGTATCTCCCCATGCCGACCTTCAGGGTCGAGAATACGTTCGTATAGAGCATATCGAGCAGACGCGTTACATCAGGACCGCAGATGTCGAATTTCCCCAGGGGCGCACCGTCGTATATGGCCAGGTTCTCTCGCGTCGCTAACGCTTCTCTATTCACTGTTTCCTGGAACGTTTCGCCGGTTTGCGCGAAGTAGCCCGGCCGCCGCCATCGCGCGCCTGCTTCGTACATCGTTGCGTCGTGGTCTTTGTTCCACTGCGTAATCGGAGTGTGGCGGTAGGGCAGTACAGAACTGCCCTCCTGTCCGCCGGCGATCGCACCGAATTCGACCGGAACGACAGGCGATCGGAACGTGGTCGTACCGATATCGCTGAGAGCGATATTTTCATGCTCGGCGATGGCGCCGACGATATTAATGTTTCCCGTCTTGCCCTGATCGATACCCATTCCGCCAGTGGTATATCGTTTGACGTGTTCGACCGCGCTGAAGCCTTCGCGGATCGAAAGGTGGATATCACTGAGCGTTACGTCGTTCTGGATATCGACAAATGAGTGGACGCCTGGCTTCCGCGGATCAACAAGCCATAGTGCCTCGATAGAGTACTCCGGCTCAGCAGGTGACGATGGCAGTGCTACGTCTGCGGGCTGAAGACCGCAAGCGCTCGCGGCAGTTGCGCCTCCGTCCAGCCCACTCGCCAGTATCTGCTGTAGCTCGACCGCTCCGGCTGCCATGCCGACGCAGCAGCAGTCCTGTACCGCCTCCTGCGGAACAAAGGCAGCCAAAGCGTCGTCGTAGCGCAACCCGCCTCTCGACTGAGAGAAGAGATTCGTCGTGGGATTCCATCCGCCGGAAATACACAGTAAGTCGCATGGAACGGTCCCGATCTCTCCGGTCTCACGTGATCTGACGGTGACGCCCTGCACGCGACGTCTGCCGATTGCTCGTGTAACGACATGATTGGTGACGATCTGCGTGTCGCCGACCAGTTGACGGACAGAATTGTCAGGCGCTTCACGCGAGTCGATTATCGATGCGATTTCTATTCCTGCGGCAAGCATGTCAGCGGCAACCTGATAGGCGCTGTCATTGTTCGTAAAGATGACTGCGCGATCGCCCGGTATCACTGCGTAGCGATTGACGTAGATCTGTACGGCGGAGGCGAGCATGACGCCAGGCAGATCGTTGTTGGCGAATACCAGTGTTCGCTCAATCGCGCCGCATGCAAGGACGACCCGTCGAGCACGAATACGCCAGGTCCGTTGAATGAGATTCTCGCGTTCTGGCTGGCGTTCGGTGACGATGACCAGGTTCTGCTCCCGATAGGCCCAGGCTGTCGAGTTCTGAAGCCGCGTGACGTTATCTGAGCGATCGAGTTCGTCGGTTATGCTCGCGACCCAGTCCTGAGCATCCTGATCGCCTATCCGGAGCTTGCGGCTCAGCAAGCCGCCGCCTGCGAATGACCCTTCGTCGACGAGGACCGTTCGAGCTCCGCTTCGCGCAGCGGCCAGCGCTGCCATCAGGCCGGCGGGACCGGCGCCGACAATCAGTACGTCACAATGGCAGTTTCGCGTCTCGTACTGCCCGGACGCTGGCGCTCTCGATGGTGCGTTGGCCAATCCGGCCGCTCGGCGGATGTGAGGTTCGAAGAACTGCCAGTTCGGCCATTTGAAAGTCTTGTAGTAGAACGCGGCGGGAATAAAACGTGCGAAGAGTTGATTGACGCTTAGCAGGTCAAAGTTCGGCGACGGCCAGCAATTGACGGATCTCGCGCGCAATCCTTCGCGCAGATGAACGGTGGTGATCGGATGGTTCCCGGACGCGTTGTCGTCGAGGAGTTCAACGAGAGAGGAGGGCTCTTCAACTCCCGCTCCGACGATGCCGCGCGGGCGATGGTATTTAAAGCTACGCGCGGTGAGATCGATGCCGCTGGCTATCAGAGCCGATGCCAGTGTGTCGCCCTCGTAACCCGAGAACTTTCTGCCATTGAATTCAAAGCTGATCGGCTGTGCGCGATCGATACGACCGCCGACCGGGAGACGTCCTGTGTTCCTACTCATGAGATTTTAGAGTGTCCTCCAGAATCTCATGAGTCACAGTATCTCGGCAGATCCTGAACCACCGTGAACAGCCCAGGACATGCCACCATTCCTCGGAAACAGGTCCCAGCGGATTGGGCGTCACAGTCAGGAACTCGACCCATCCGGAGTTGGTCACTTGGTCGGGATCGTCGGGTCGCTTATCTCTTGCCGGACCGCCATTCAGAAACTCGCTCTCGTTTCGCGGACCACAGAACGGACAATTGATTTTTAACATCGCGAACCGTCCTCAGTGGGACGCTGTGGTCCCGGACTCGACGACGAAGTTGAGCGTGTCGAATCGACTCAGCGACAGCGGTTCGATCAACGGATGAGGTTCGTTATTAGCGATCAGGTGAGCCAGCGTCAATCCGCCGGCGGGTACGGCCTTGAAACCGCCCCACCAGCCTGCCGAAACGAACAGGCCCGGAATATCGGTCTTGCTGACGATTGGAGTTGCGTCGTGAGCGATATCCAGCGCGCCTCCCCACTGCCGCAGTAGTTTGATTCTCTTGAATGACGGGAACAGCTCGAGCATCGAGCGAACGGTATCTTCAAATACCTGCTGTTTGACGTCGCGACGAAACGACTGCCCGCTGTCCGCTACACCACCGATGACCAGTTCACCTTTATCGGACTGGCTCAGGTAGACACCGAGATCCGGACAATTGACTATCACGTCGACCAGGGGCTGCAGCGGCTCGGACACGAACGCAGCTAGATTGAATGTCCGCAGGGGCAGTCGAAGGCCGATAGATTCCGTCAGCGTTGTCGTATGCCCGGAGACTGCCAGCGCGACTTTTCCTGCTCTGATTTTTCCTCGCTCCGTCTCGACGCCCGCAATCCTTCCATTCGAGTCTCTGAGCAGACTCTTTACGCCGGTATTCTGATGAATCTCTACGCCACGGTCGTCAGCGCCTCGCGCGTAGCTCCAGGCGACGGCATCGTGCCGGCACACCGCTGCGTCGCTGTGAACCATCCCGCCGAGTATCGGTAACCGTGATTCCGGGCCGCCGCCGGTCAGCGGGGGAATTCGACGACGGAGCTCGGCTACATCGATCGGTTCGTAGGTAGCGCCGTGCAGATCCATAGTGAGCATTCTGCGCCTTAGCTCACGCAGTCTTGGGTAGGTCTGAACGACATCAATCATGCCGCGCTTTGAGTACATCAGGTTGTAGTTGAGCTCGTTTGTTAGTCCCTCATAGAGCTCGACTGACTTAACGTAGAACGGAATACTTTCATCGCGCATATAGTTCGAGCGGATCGTAACGGTGTTTCGCGCAATATTTCCGCCGCCCAGCCAGCCTCGCTCGAGGACGGCGATATCCCGAATACCGTGATTCTTCGCAAGGTAATACGCTGTCGCCAGACCGTGTCCGCCAGCGCCGATAATCAGGACGTCGTATCGTTCCTTCAGAGGTGGCGAGCGCCAGGCCTGAGCCCAGTTCCTGTGATTACTTAGCGCGTTGCGGGCGAGGCTGAATACTGAGTATTTCTGCATCTTCGTGGTGCTGGTCGATCGAAGGCGGGTGCTTCGCTCCGTTGATTATTGGCCGTGAGAGGAATTGCAAAAATACAGTAATGTTGTCCGCCGAAGCAAAGCCCGTCGTTTCCGGGCGGCAGGACTGCCAGGAGCGGGGTTACCTGTCGACAGTAATAATCGGGCAGACTTCTCGGTCTTGTTAGCTGCGGGTCTTTATCCCGACGCGGACGATTGATGACTGACACGAAGAAAATTGGGCCATTCGTTGAGAATATCGCGGAGTCTACCGCGGCATGTCTGGTGACGATGCTGCAGGGAAACCTGCTGGCAATCTCGCTTAGCCACTGGGTTATTGCGTCTCAGACCGGAATTGCAGCCGGGCTGCTCGCGTCGATTGCGCTGCTGATTTCCCGGGCCCGTAGTCGCTGGGTCGTCGCTGTTCTGCTGGGCGTCACGACCGCCATCGTTGATTTCTTTGTGCATCGCGGCATGTTCGGTTCGGTCGTTGCGGAGGCCATCGTCACCGGGATCGCTGCTGCGGTGCTCTCCTATCTGACCGGCATGGCACTAGCAACATCGGCGGAATCGGCGTAAGCCGGCATAACGACGCTGATTCGGACGATTCCTCGCATCACTCCACACGAGTAGAGTAGGAGCGGCTGCCACGTCGCGATAGAATCGACGTCGGGTTAGCTCAGGGGTTAATAGCATGCCGAACGTCCGAGGACGGGATTCGCGATACATCAAACACGCAACGATCTGTGTTGCGCTGAGTTTTCTGCTCCCTGTGGTCTGGTCAGATGCTTTCGCGCAGGGGCCTGACGACGAACCGAGTTGGGCTTACTCGATCGGAACGCCGGCGATCTCTGGTGATACCGTCTTCACGTTGCCCGGCTCCGATCGTAGCTTTACCTTCGACGAGATACGCGCCGTCTTCGGTCCCGCTGACTGGTATCCGGGCGATCATCCGACGATGCCTGACATCGTCGCCAACGGTCGGTTTCCGCGCGTCTGGGCCTGCGCGCTGTGTCACTACCCGAATGGCCAGGGGCGCCCCGAGAATGCCGGGATCTCCGGTCTGCCGCGTGACTACTTCATTCAGACCTTATACGACTTCAGGAACGGCCTGAGAGCCAGCGCGCAGCCCCGCAAGTTCAATACGAGCACGATGGTCACAATGGCTCAGGGAATGACCGAGGAGGAAATCGAAGCCGCGGCCGATTACTACAGCTCGATGCCGTGGCGGCAGTGGACGCGTGTCGTCGAAACCGATGAGGTGCCCAGGACCCGGATCATCCTCGGCATGTATGTGCCGCTCGAAGGCGATGAGGCGGGCATGGAGCCTCTCGGACTGCGAATTATCGAGGTGCCCGAGGAACCCCATCGAACTGAAGTCATGCGAGATCCGCGTAATGGATTTATTGCCTATGTGCCTTACGGCTCGGTGGAGCGCGGAGAGGAACTCGTTACGACGGGCGGTGCCGGCAAGACGATCCAGTGTGCGATTTGTCACGGCCAGGACCTGAACGGGCTGGGTAATGTACCCGGGCTGGCCGGGCGTTCTCCGAGCTACGCGGTACGGCAGCTATACGACATGCGGGAAGGCTCTCGTATCGGCGTGGCTACCGCTCTGATGCAACCGACGGTAGCGAATCTCACTGTCGCCGACATGATCGACATCGCGGCGTATCTGGGCTCGGTCCCGCCACCGCAGGTGCAGGACGAAGAGTAGAGACGAACGCGAGAGCGCACGCTTCCGCTAGACAGACGATCCAGCCAGACGTTCGAGCTCTTCCGTTGGGAGTTCGGAGATGACGCTTAGTGGGTGGCGAATATCGGCCTGATAGTCATCCAGGCAGCGCATGACCAGGGGGCTTCTAAGACGCGGTTCGCGTGCGACTATTTGTGCGCGCGTTAGCCAGTGCGCTGCAATGATTCCGGTGTCGAGTTCCGGCGTTGACGCCGGCGGTGTCGCACTACCCGTGAATGCAACGCGGAGAAACGTCGTGTTGGCTTCGTGACACTGCCAAAGATAAAGCCCAAGGAGGGCTTCCGGACGGAATCCGTAGCCCGTTTCTTCGAGCGTCTCGCGGATAACTGCGTCCGTCAGGGATTCCCCGGGTTCGAGGTGGCCGGCCGGTTGATTGAAGACGATGCAGCCACCAGCCTGTTCCTCGACAAACAAAAAGCGTCCGTCGGTTTCGACCATTGCGGCAACAGTTACGTCAATTCTCGGAGCCATACGATCAGTAGCCGGTGCGGGTGGTTCGGAGCAGACTATAGAGGCATCTGCCGGAGAGTCGCGTCAGTTTCGCCGGCATGCCAGAGTTCATCGAATGAGTCGAGATATTTTCGTGCGACTGCAGGTTCGTTTGTATCGGACATGCCTTCCCAGCGCCTCCCATCCAATCGATATGCTAGTGCGCCCTCGTCGGCTATACAAAAAGTCTCCTCGCCGCCGCGAAACTCTTCCCTGATATTTCGAAACTCGATGTAGCTGTTCAGTCGGCGACCCATCCGGACGAATTCGTTGCCACTTTTTATCGTACGCGGCGGATCTGAAATCAGTACCCGCACGCGAGCAAAACCGCGCGCGAGAGTAAATTTCTTCAGCGACTCGAGAAACTCACTGTGATCGAAAATCTCGGATTCGAGATCCGGCGTCAGGATGGCCAGAGACCGATCGGCCTGACGCGTTATCGTTACGACGGCTTTCCGGACTTCCTCGCTTGTAGAGCGAATTCGCCGTGTGATTCTGGCTCTTGCTTGAGCTATCATTTTTACCCCAGTTAACGCGGCGGTTATTAGTCTTTACGTGTTTCGGAATCCTCCGTCACGCTCGGTTTTGTTGCCGCGCAGATAGTTGTCTCGATCGAGCTCCTTCATAGGATCAGGGCCTGAAACTCGACCGGTAATATTACGCGTTCGGCCCGCAGATGCTGTGGCCAGCGTCACGAAGCCTGACGCTGGCACGTTAGGGAAAGAACTGGCTGAGGCTAGATTTCTCGCGCGAGCTGGGCTGCGAGACCAGTGTAGTCGGACGGCTTGAGGTCGAGCAGGCGCTGACGTTCTGCCTCGGGGATATCCAGCGATTTGATGAAGGATTCGAGGCTTTCCTTTGTGATCGCCTGGCCGCGAGTGAGTGCCTTGAGTTGCTCGTAAGCGTCCGTGATTCCGTAACGACGCATACAGGTCTGCACGGCTTCCGCGAGGACTTCGACGCTGTCATCCAGATCGGTCGCGATGCGCTGGGTATCCGCTTCAAGTTTGCCGAGACCGCGGCTGGCGGACGCTATCGCGATAAGCGTGTGTCCCAACCCGACACTGATATTGCGCAGGACGGTAGAGTCGGTCAGATCTCGCTGGAAACGAGACCTCGGCAGCTTCTCCGCCAGGAATCCCAACAACGCGTTCGCGACACCGAGATTGCCTTCGGCGTTCTCGAATTCGATTGGATTGACTTTGTGCGGCATCGTTGAGGATCCGACCTCGCCTGCAACCAGGCGTGACTTGAAGTAGCCGAGGCTCACATAGCCCCAGAGGTCCTGGCATAGATCGATCAGAACGGTATTGAAGCGGCTGATTCCCTGCGCATACTCGGCAATCCAGTCGTGAGGCTCGATCTGCGTCGTATAGGTCGCGGGAGTCAGGTCCAGAGATTCAACGAAGCTTGCTGAGATTCCGCGCCAGTCGGCATCGGGATATGCGGCAAGGTGTGCATTGAAGTTGCCGACAGCGCCATTTATTTTGCCGGCGATCGGCACGTCGCTGAATCGTTGAATCTGTTGCGAGAGCCGGTATACGACATTCGCGAGTTCCTTTCCAAGTGTCGTCGGACTTGCCGGCTGTCCATGTGTTCGCGCGAGCATCGGCACGTCGGCGAATTCATGCGCGAGACTTTTAAGTTCCTTCGTGAGTTCTTTCATCCCGGGCGCAAGGACGCGCTGTCGTGCGTCTCGAAGCATCAATGCATAAGAGAGATTGTTGATGTCTTCTGACGTGCAGGCGAAGTGGATGAACGGTCCGAGATAGGTAGCAGCATTCGATACCCCATCGAGTTTTTCTCGTAAAAAGTACTCGACAGCCTTTACGTCGTGATTCGTCTCGGCCTCGAGTTCTTTGACACGCCGGGCGTCCTCAACCCCGAAGCGATCGACGATCTGGTTCAGAACATCTTTTACCGGACCATCGAGAGGCGCGAGCTCTGCGAGGGCGGGCTCATTCGCGAGATGCTGCAGCCAGCGAACCTCTATCAGCGTTCGATAGCGGATCAGCGCGTATTCTGAGAGGTAGTCGCGCAGGGGCGCGGCCTTGGCAGCGTAGCGGCCATCCAGCGGTGACAGAGCAGTGAGAGCGGCGGCGTCCACAGGGTTGCTCGGCATCCCTATACAAGCAGTTGCGGAGTGCGCATCATACACAGTTCCTCGAGTTTCTCCGACTCGACGGAGACGAAGCTGGCCTGGCCAGAATCAATTAGTCCTAAGGATAGAGTATGACACGCGAAAAACGAATTGAGCGAGACAGTATGGGTGAGCTGGAGGTCCCGGCCGAGGCGCTGTGGGGTGCTCAGACTCAGCGTGCGGTCAACAACTTCCCGATCAGCGGATTTACGATGCCGCGTGAGTTTATTCGTGCCCTTGGGTTGATAAAGGGCGCTACTGCAGCCACGAATTCGAAGCTGCAGCTGTTGCCGGACGATATTGCTGCTGCAATCGGGGACGCTGCGGCAGCGGTTGCCAGAGGGGATCACGACGGAGAGTTTCCTGTCGATGTATTTCAGACCGGCTCCGGTACCAGTTCGAACATGAACGCGAATGAAGTGATCGCCCACATCGCAAGCCGGGAGTCGGGGCTCGCGGTGCATCCGAACGACCACGTGAATATGGGTCAGAGCAGCAATGACGTCATTCCGTCGGCGATACATGTTAGTGCGGCTCTCTCCGTTACTGAGCATCTGTTGCCGTCGCTGAAACATCTTGCGGAGGCAATTGAGCGCAAGGGCGATCAGCTCAGCGAGGTCGTGAAGACCGGGCGTACTCATCTCATGGACGCAATGCCCGTCCGCTTCGACCAGGAACTCGGCGGTTGGGCAGCGCAGATTCGTGCTGACTATCAGCGGGTAGCCGGCGTATTGCCTCGGCTCAGTGGTCTCGCCCAGGGCGGTACCGCCGTCGGTACGGGAATTAACGCGCATCCCGAGTTCGGCGTTCGTGTCTGCGCGGAGCTTTCCAGCGGGACGGGTATCGCATTCCGACCGGCAGACAGCTATTTCGAGGCGATGAGTAGCCAGGATACGGCGGTCGAGCTCTCTGGTCAGGTCAAGACGACGGCCGTCGGTTTGATGAAGATCGCGAACGATCTGCGCTGGATGAATAGCGGACCGTTGGCAGGCCTCGCGGAGATTGCCCTTCCGGCATTGCAGCCCGGTAGCAGTATTATGCCGGGCAAGGTGAACCCGGTGATTCCCGAGGCAGCGGCGATGGTAGCGGCGCAGGTCATCGGCAATGATGCCACTCTCACGGTAGCCGGCCAGTCCGGCAGCTTTCAGCTCAATGTGATGCTCCCGCTGGTCGCCTATAACCTCCTGCAGAGCGTCGAGCTGCTCGGGAATGCCTCCCGGGTCCTCGCTGACTCGGCTATCGAGGGCTTTACTGTCAACGAGGCCAGGCTCCAGGAGGCGCTTGAGCGCAACCCGATCCTGGTGACGGCGCTTAATCCGGTCATTGGTTATGAGAAAGGCGCGGCCGTTGCGAAGAAGGCCTATCAGGACGGGCGCGCGATACAGGAAGTGGCCGCTGAAGAGACCGATCTCGGCGAAGCGGAGTTGAAGGAGCTGTTGGATCCCAAGGAGCTGACGCAGGGCGGGATCAAGGGCTAGGAAGCGTTGCGAGCGCATATCGAGAGGCAACTTGCAAGAGCCCCGGTGCCGGAGGATCCGCTGGCGGGGCTCCTGGCGCAGGCTCGCGGCCCGGTTTCCCGGGAGCTGCAGGCGCATTTGAGCAGCTCCCCAAGCGAGGCTGCGGTCCTGCTCGGTCTAGTGGAGCGGCCGAGTGGGCTGCAGGTGCTGCTGACCGAGCGAGCCGCGCATCTGAGCGAGCATGCGGGGCAAGTCAGCTTCCCCGGCGGCAGGTTCGAAGCCGCGGACTCCGGACCGGAAGACACGGCGTTGCGCGAAGCGGACGAAGAGGTTGGCCTGAAGCCATCGCTGGTATCGGTTGCCGGTTCGATGCGGCAGTTTTTGACCGGCACCGGCTACGTCATCACGCCCATCGTCGGTTTTGTCGCCACAGAGTTCGAGGCGCAGCCAGACCATAACGAGGTGGCATCGGTATTCGAGGTGCCGCTCGAGTTTCTGATGATCGATGGCAACCTGCGTTCTACCCGGCATGAGCGCTTCGGTACGCCGTGGGAGATCTATGAATTCGATTACGCGGGGCATCGCGTCTGGGGTGCGACGGCGGCGATCTTGCGGAATTTAATCAAGATAATTAAGTAGAAAAAATAAAAGGTTATGAAATCTATAGAGAAATTACTTGAAATAATAGCGCGGCTCCGCGATCCACAGACCGGCTACCCCTGGGACCGCGACCAGACCTTCGAAACGATCGCGCCTTACACGATCGAGGAAGCCTACGAGGTTGCGGATGCGATCGGGCGTGAGGATCTTGAGGGTCTCAGGGACGAGCTTGGCGATCTGTTACTGCAGGTCGTCTATCACGCGCGTATGGCGGAAGAGGCGGAGGCCTTTGATTTTAACGCGGTCGTCGAGGCGATCTGCGACAAGATGACCCGGCGGCATCCTCATGTCTTCGGCGATTCGAGCGTTGCAGGCAGTGCTGCGCAGACAGAGGCCTGGGAAACGCTGAAGGACGCGGAAAGACAGAATCGGGACGCGACCGGCGTTCTGGCCGAAGTCCCTGTCGGTCTGCCAGCGCTGACCAGGGCAGCGAAGCTGGGGCGGCGCGCTTCGCGTGTCGGCTTCGACTGGCCGGAGCTTGACGGAGCACGCGCCAAAGTCGAGGAGGAAATGGCTGAACTGGATGAGGCGATATCAACGCAAGACGAGGCGTCGATCTCTGCTGAGATGGGCGATGTTCTGTTCGCAATGGTGAACGTCTGTCGTCACCTGAAGCTCGACCCCGAGGACTGTCTTCGAGGTGCCAACGCCAAGTTCACGGTGAGATTCGAGCGCGTTGAAAGAAAAGTCGGCGAGGCCGGTGGCGACTGGCAGGCGTTCGATCTCGAGGGGCTGGAAGCCTTTTGGGCAGAGGCCAAGGCGGAGCTCTAGACGATACGATCCCATCGCATCGCTCGACCAGCACCACGTAACACAATAATCTGAAGACAAAAGGACGAAGACCGATGAGCGGCGAAGACTTTACCTCAACCTGCGACCTCTACGATGAGTATCTGACGGACGCCCGTGTACCTTCGACGGTTCTTAAACACTTCGGCGGCCGCATCAAATTCTCAGGAATTGCAGTTACCGTTCAGTGCTTCGAGGACAATTCCCGCGTGAAGGAGCTGGCGCAGACTCCGGGAGAGGGCAAGGTCATGGTCGTCGACGGTGGCGGCTCGTATCAATGTGCGCTCGTAGGCGATGTGATTGCCGGAATGGCCCGTGACAACGGCTGGGAAGGAATAGTCATCTTCGGTTGCGTCAGAGACAGCGCTGAACTCGCCAATCTCGACCTTGGCCTCATGGCGCTAGCTACGACGCCCAGAAAGTCAGTACGCAAAGATGTTGGCGAGACCGATCTGACGATCTCGTTCGGTGATACGACTTGTCACGCCGGCGATCGTGTTTTCGTCGACGAGGACGGTGTCCTGTTACTCGATAGCGACCGCTAGATCCGAGAAGCGCTAGAAGAGGTTCGTCACGCTCGAGGCTCGCAGCGCGGGGAGAAGGTCTCCGAGATAGGAAGCCGGCCACGGAACGCTGAGTAGCTGATGGAACAGGAGATAGCAGAGGATCCATGCGCCGAGACTGATCACGAGCGTCGTCTTCCAGCTCTCCCTGGCTTCGATTCGCAGGTAGCCGATCAGGAAAACCAGGATCGCCGGAAGCAATCCGACCAGTAGCGCGGCACCGAGTGTAAAGAAGCACCAGGAGAAGTATCGAACGGTCAATCGTTTTGCTTCGGGACTGCTGAACTCATCGACTGCGGGCGCAGTCCCTTCGATTTGAACCTCTGATCCGGCATCGTCGGGAGCAGTCGCCGCACTGAAAAAGAGTGTCGCGACCAGTTGCCAGCTCGCAAGCAATAGCCCTATCCAACCGACGACCTGCGGTACCAGTCTTGCGCCGAAATCCCAGTTCCAGGAGCCGGCGATCGTAATGAGGAAGAACACGATGACGGCCGCGTTAAACCACAGCTTCGAATTAACACGTTGAGGTTTGAATCCGAAGATCAGCTTCGCGCCAGGATTTCGGCGACGCTTGATGAAATCGGAAATGATTGGTTTGAGAACGCTGTACGCGGTAACCGCCAGCACGCCCATAACAATCGGACGCGTGAGCCACTCAGCGTCGTAGCGTTGAAACGAGATGAACATGTAGCGTTCCAGCAGGCCGCCGAGAACGAGACCGAGCAGCAGAGGAGGTCGCGGCCAATCCGCGCGCTTCATCGCCCATCCGAGTAAGCCGAAACCCAGTAGAGCGACGACGTCGCCCCATTGGCGCGTCGCTTGATAGGCGCCAATAAAAATTATTGCCAGGACGACAGGAGCCAGTATGCCCGGTCTGATCAGGGAGATTGCGGCCAGCTGTCTCGCGAACATGAAACAGATGCCGCAGCCGAGAACGTTCGCTACTGCGATCGTCCAGACCAGCGTATAGGTCACGTCCAGACGCGTCGTTAGCATGTCCGGCCCCGGTGCCAGCCCGTGAATCAGGAATGCCCCGAGTAGCAGCGCCATGGCTGCTGTCGCGGGGACACCGAACGCAATGGTGGAGACGAGAGCGCCGCCTTCCTTCGCGTTGTTCGAGCTCTCTGATGCGATCACACCGCGTACATCGCCTTTTCCGAAAGTCTCCGTGGCGCCTTTTGCTGTCCGCATGGCGTGGCCATAGGAGATCCAGGGAATGACCGGCGCGCCGATACCAGGGACGGCGCCGAGAATACTCCCGATTCCGGAACCGCGCAGGACGATGGGCAGGTTCGCAAGCGTATCCTTGACGCCGGCAAACTGGCCCCACACGGATGCGACGCCGTGAGTCTCTCGATCTTTTCTTCCCGCGATCACCATCTCTGCGATCTCCGGAATAGCGAACAGACCCAGCGCGAGAGGCACGAGGGGAATTCCTTCGAGAAGATACAGGGAACCGAAAGTCCAGCGCTCGATCGCCGTGTTGGGCTCCTCGCCTACAGTCGCAATAACGAGACCAACCGCTGCGGCGGCCAATCCCTTCAACGCGCTACCGCCACTCAACACGCCGATCAGTGAGAGTCCGAAGATGCAGAAAGCGAGAAGTTCGGGCGAGCCGAAACTCAGGATAAACGGTCGCAATATCGGAACGCTTAGCGCCAGAAAAAGCGCGCCGAGCAAACCACCGAGCACTGACGCTGAAAACGCGGCGCCGAATGCGCGTGCCGCGAGACCCTGTTTCGCCATCGGGTGGCCATCCAGAATCGTGGAAGCAGATCCGACCGTGCCCGGAACGCCGAAAAGTACTGCCGGTATCGTGTCTGACGTCGCGACGACTGCCTGCAGGCCAACCAGAAACGCGAGTGCCGTAAACGGATCCATGTTGAATGTAAACGGGAGTAGCAGCGACAGGCCGACGATACCGCTAAGACCGGGGATGACACCGAGCGCGAGACCGATGACGACGCCCAGCGCAACGAACATTAAGCGCGAGGGATCGAAGACGATCGCTAAAGCGCTAAGCGCCATTTCAAACATGCGTTTCTTCCCGTAGCACTGCTGTATGGCTCCTTAGCTCAGCGGTCAATTCCCAAGTCCGAGGATTTGCTCGGTCTCGGATACGATCGCCTCGGGTGTTGCCAATGCTCTTTCGACGAGACTGTCGAGTTCAGCCCCGTTGGACGGATTCAGGGTCGCTTTTACACTCGATTCGAAGCGCGTTGCAAATCTCTCGTCCTGAAGCAGATCCGAAAAAGCTCTGCGGAGCGTCTCGACGCGAGCCGGAGGCGTCCCGGGTGGTGCGAATAATGGCCAACCCATTCGCGACCCGATCTCGATGAAGTCGACCAGCGCCTTCTCGCGTTGTGTCTGTACGAGTTCGCTCAAATAGGGCACACCCCGCGCAGCGAGCGGGTCATGGGGGCCGACGTACAGGAGTGGAATCATTCGACCCTGTTCGAGCCAATCGGAGCGCGATATCGCCCAGTACTGCAGGCTACTCGACTGCCCATGCACTTCACCGCGTTCCATAGCGAGAACGACTTCGTTGCTGCTTGTGTATCCGGTAATCATTTCGAGTCTGAGATCCAGTAACGCAGCTGCCATTGCGGGGAACTGATGCGCCGGAGAGCCGCGACCGGTTGTTCCGATGAACAACTCCGTTTCACGTGCCTGTGCGATGGTTGTTGCCGGGGCTGACGAGATGACCGAGACGACACCGGTGTAGGTCATCGCCGATCCGATCCAGCTGATTTCGCGACTGTCGTATCTCACACGGTCGGGTTCGAGAAGTTGGGCGGTGACGATGCCGGGAAGCGAATAGCCGAGGACGGTGCCGTCTCTGGGCGCGGAACGATAGAGGTAGTTCGTCATCGTCACGCTGCCGCCGCCTGGCCTGTTCTGCACGATGACAGTTGGCGATCCCGGGATATGCTCGCCGAGGTGCTCCGCGATGACCCGTGCGGAGATATCGGTCGTACCACCGGCTCCGGATCCGGCGATAATCGTAATCGTCTTGTCACGATAGTAGTCATGCACGTCCTGCGCGGATGTTGCTCCATCAACAAAGATGATGAGGCTCGCGACAGAAAGGAGTTTTACGTACATAATTCGACCGATCTCGGCTGTTCTAGGTCTGCGACGGATTATCCGCTTTCGATCGGAGCCAGCTCATAAGATTGCGTGCGGTTCCCATAAGAATTGCGTACAGGCGGTATCCCTTGAGTTCTCTACTATGCAGTATCTACTGAGCAGTTCGTCCGGGGACGACAGAAATTCATGAGCCGATCTGATTATCCAGACTTCCAGACGCATCTGTCGACGTTGGAATCAAAAGGCCTGCTAAGGCGCATTGATCGCCCGATCAACAAGGATACGGAACTTCATCCGCTCGTCCGTTGGCAGTTCCAGGGCGGCATCCCGGAGTCGGAACGATCTGCATTCCTGTTCACCAACGTAACTGACGGCGACGGTCGTAGCTACGACATGCCGGTCGTCGTTGGGGCATTGGCTGCGACACCGGAGATCTATGCGACCGGAATGGGTGTCGATATTGCCGACATCGGCACCGCGTGGCTGAACGCGATTTCGAACCCGATACCGGCTGAGATGACGGAAGAACCTGCTTGCCAGGATGTTGTTGTCACGGGTACTGCGCTGAGCGAGCCTGGTGGTGGCCTGCATCGTCTGCCGGTTCCGGTATCGACGCCCGGATACGATGCAGCGCCGTATCTGGCTGCGACTTTGGTCATCACCTCGGATCCGGAAACGGGCGTCCCGAACATGGGAACCTATCGTTGTGCGCTGAAGGCACCCGACAGACTCGGCGTTCGGATGGCGACGCGTGTCGGTGGCGCGGGCGGATATCTGCACTGGCAGAAGTATCAGGCACTCGGCGAGCCAATGCCGGTCGCAATCGTCGTCGGCGCGCCGCCGGTGGTTGCAATTACCGGTCCGCAAAAGCTCGCAGTCGGTCAGGACGAGATGGAGGTAGCAGGTGGCCTGGCGGGCGGACCCATCCGCGTTGCCAGAGCGACAACCGTCGATTTGCAGATTCCGGCGGATGCGGAGATTGTTATCGAGGGCTACATCGATACGGAGTTGCTGGAGCCGGAAGGTCCATTTGGCGAAAGCCACGGCCATGTCGCGCTCGAAGATTTCAATATGTCGATGACAGTAACGGCGATCACCCATAAGAAGAACGCCGTCTTCCCGTCAATTATCAGCCAGGTTACACCCAGTGAATCCAGCGTATTGAAGAAGGTAGCTTACGAGCCGCTGTTCCTGGCTCATCTGCGGGATGAGCTGAAAGTGCAGGGGATTCGACGCGTCTCCATGCACGAGCCGCTGACGAATATCCGTCCGGTAATTTTTCTGCAGTTCGACGACGATACGCCGCGCGAGGAGGTGTGGCGTGGGCTGAAAGGCGCGGCGACGTTCCAGGCCCAGTGCGGCAAGATCGTGATTGCCGTCAGCAGTGATATCGACCCTGAGAATACCGACGCGATCTTCTGGTCGATGGCCTATCGTTCTAACCCCGTTGACGATCTCGAGGTCGTTTCTGATCGAGTAGCAGGTCACGGGCCCAAGTCGGCCCGAAACGGCAACGACTCAGGCATCCTGGTCGATGCGACGCGCAAGGTTTCGATGCCACCGCTGGCCCTTCCGACGAAGCCGTACATGGAGGCGGCTCGAGAAATCTGGGAAGAACTTGAGCTGCCACCACTCTCGCCGAAGGCTCCCTGGCATGGTTATTCGCTCGGTGATTGGGAAGAGACGTGGGAACGGTTCGCACAGAACGCGGTCGCAGGCCGTTGGAGCGAAAACGGCAGTGAGACATACGAGCGGCGGCGCGGCGGGATAACGCCCGAGACGCCGGTTCGAAATGTCGAGCACGATTAATGGCGATCTTTGACTCGGAAGGGAACGTCGACGAGTCGTTATACGCCAGTGTTGGCAAACCGGTCCTGCGCAAGGAAGATGAGCGACTGGTAACAGGTCGCGGTCAGTTTACAGACGATTTCAGCGCGCCCGATCAGGTGTATGCGGCCTTTGTTCGCTCACCTTATCCGCACGCGCTAATCTCCGGGATCGATACGGAGGCCGCTTCCGCGCTTCCTGGTGTTTTCGCCATATACACAGGCGTCGATTGTCGAGCCGACGGTCTCGGTGTTGTTCCACACAGCCCAGTGCCGTCTACCCGAACAGACCTCAAACTGAAGAGCCCGGACGGGGGAGAGATATTCGTCGGTCCTCAGGTGCTGCTGCCTGAAGACAAGGCTCGCCACGTCGGTGAGGCCGTCGCCATGGTGATTGCCGCGTCTCGTCATGAGGCACTCGATGGTGCCGAACTCGTCGAAGTCGACTACGAGCCGATCGCATCCGTATCGGATAGCGTTGTCGCAGCGTCGACGGGCGCGCCTGTTATCTGGGATGAAGTACCGGACAACCTGTGTTGCGACACCACCTTCGGAGATCCGGAAGCGACCGATCGGGCATTCGAGAGCGCAGAACACGTCTTTGAGATGGAGTTTCGGATAAGCCGTGTGACCGGCGTTCCCCTCGAACCGCGAGCGGCGTTGGGACTGTACGATGCGGATAGCAACCGCTATACGCTTTACGCGGGCAGCAACGGGGCGACCCGACACAAACAGCAGATCGCGGCGGCACTGAACGTTGAGCCGGACGCGTTGAGAATCCTTTGTCACGATGTCGGCGGTAACTTCGGTACAAAAAATCGCGTCTACGTCGAATTCGGACTCGTTCTATGGGCTTCGCGCAAACTGGCTCGCCCCGTGAAATTTACGGCGACACGTTCCGACTCTTTCATCAGCGACCTTCAGGGGCGGGACCTTGTTACTTCGGTTGCGTTGGCGATGGATGCCGATGGTCTATTTCTTGGTTATCGCGCCACCAACCTGAGTAATGTCGGCGCGCGGGTGGTGTCTTTGTCGCCGCTCGGAAAAGGAATAGCGCTCGTCACCGGCGCGTACGAT
>JBJKYM010000025.1:0-23911 GCA_045561025.1 Candidatus Rariloculaceae bacterium | reverse complement strand
GGTGCTGCATTCACGAACGTAATCTAGAGCCGCAACCAGAGTGGCTTTATCGGCTTCGAGTTTCACCCTGAGTTCGCGTCAAACGGTCTCTTTTATACCGTACACGGCGAGACCGCTGTCGGTAACGAGAACAGGCTCGACTACGTTCCTCCGGGATTTTCTGAATCAGATGTCACATCGCACGACGTCATTACCGAGTGGCGTGCCGAAGACCCGGATGCCGATGAGTTCAGTGGCTCGCAGCGCGAAATCTTGCGTGTCGGTCAGGTCGTAACCAACTACTCGCACCCGTTCGGCTATGTCGGCTTCAACCCGACCGCGAATCCCGGTGATCCGGATTACGGACTGCTCTACACGAGCGGCAGCGACCTCGGATTCAGCAACGGACTGGGTCCGAACGCCGAGAATCCGGGTCAGACACAACGTCTCGATTCACTTGTTACCGCGATTCTGAGAATCGATCCGCGAAGCCCCGCCGAGTCCGGTGGCAGGAAAGGGCTGGGGGACTATACGATCCCGGTAATAAATCACTTCGAAGCCGACGGGGATCCCGCTACCCTCGGTGAAATCTATGCCTACGGGTTTCGCAACGCACATCGGCTATCCTGGGATCTCGCCGACGGCACGCTCTTCGCCGCTGATGTGGGCATGTACCAGATTGAAGAGATAAACATCGTTCACGAAGGCAGGAACTACGGCTGGATGGCACGCGAGGGCTATTGGGAGAACGGTATGTATCGCCCTGGCGGTGTATTGAGCGAGCTGTTTCCGTTGCCCGCGAATGTGCTGGACGGAAGCGTTGAGGATGAATTCACTTATCCCGTGGCGATCTACGATCACAGCGAAGGGCAGGCGATCACAGCCGGCTTTTCCTACCACGGTAGTATCGAAGCATTAGCCGGAAAATTCGTTTTCGGTGACCTTGTGCGAGGACGGCTCTTCGCCACAGATGTTGCTGCAATGAAAGCTGCTGACGATGGAATTCCACGTACGGTCGCGCCAATCGAGGAAATACAGCTATACGTCAATAACGAAGAGGGCGATCGCGTCTATGTCTCTCTTCGTGATCTGATCGAGCGAGCCAACGGCGCGACTGCGGCGAGAGCCGATATGCATTTAAGTCGTACCCGCGATGGCGAGATTCTGGTGACGTCCCGGCAGGACGGCGTCATCCGAATACTGGCACCCAATTGAGCAACTATCGAAACCATTACCGGAGTACAGAGCGCGTTGCGAACAAATTCCCAGATCTGCGGGAACGAAGCGAGGGCTATTGATGCACCTTTTAAGAATCATGAGCGCGCATCGCGGTCCGTCTATGTATTCGGGAATTGCGGTACTGAGCATGTTGCTTGCGCCAGGGCTGGTTACCGCGCATCACTCGTTCGGAATCTATAGCGACGAAGTGAGCTAATTGCAGGGCGAACTCGTCGACGTGGCCTGGGGCAATCCGCACGTTAAGCTGACACTGAGTTCTCCCGATGCGAACGGCCAGGACTCGCTGTGGGTTCTTGAGGGAGCGGCGGTCTACGTCCTGGAGCGCCGGGGTATCTCGAGAGATTTATTCCGGATTGGCGACACGCTGACCATCGCCGGCCGTATCAGCGCACGCGGACTGTCCGAGCTCTGGCTGCACAGTATCCTGACGCCCGACGGCAGAGAAGCGATGATGATCGGCGGTATCGAGGCGCGATGGACGGCTGACACCATTGGTGGTGACGGAATTCTCGAGGTCGAAGACGCCGCAGGCCAGAACTGCGGGATTTTTCGTGTCTGGAGCCAGCCGGCGCTTCGGCCGATTAACTACGGTGCTGATCTTCCCTACATCGAGACTCCACCTGCCGGAGGACCGGAGTGGATTGAGCGGCTGAACGGGTTGGCGGACCGCTGTGAGGCGATGGGACTGCCGGGCGTCATGGCGACACCGTATCCGTTTGAGTTTACCGCGGACGAAGATACGATCCGGTTACGCGGCTTCTCGAATAACGCGGTAATCGACCGGACCCTTCATCTCGACACGGAAGCTGAAGTAGTGCCGGGAATCACGGGGCATTCCGTCGGCCGCTGGGAGACCGCTAGCAGGCTGGTGGTCGAGACCAACTCAATTGACTGGCCCTACTTCGATGACAGTACCGGAGCGGAGCCCCGATCTGCAGACAACCGAGGTCTTTACGCTTAGCGATGATCAGTCACGCCTCGACTATCAGATGATCGTTTCCGACTCGGCTTTGTTCGCGTCGCCCACAACCGTGTTCGAGACCTACTAGCTGGCGCTCGGTGAGTCGAGGGCCGAACCTTCGTTTTGCGGGGACTAGTGACGTCTCCCATAGGGCTGTTTCCTGAGACCGGAACGAAATGAGTCGCCCTGTTCAACTTTTGAGACGCCAACGGGGCGAAGATACCTAGCCCGTATAACGGCCGTCCAGAAGCGGCTCGCCGTTTACCTCTATTTGTTCTACCCAGATTGAGGGCGCGTCATTTCTCGCCGGCGAGCCGACGATCGAGATTTCATCTCCGGGTTTTATAGTATCCCTCGTCCAGTTCTCGTTCTGACCGAGGCTGAGGCTGCTCGACATGCCCGCCAGCCAGGTCACGGTCGACCTATCCTCGCTAGTCACCTCGAACAGGATCTGCGTGTGAGGATTAACGAACTGGAACTCGGTTACGGTCCCTGCAACGGTAATCGTGCTCGCAAGGTCGTAGACGACGTTCGATCCGTGGTGGCCGTTCGATGGAAGTGACAGTGCAGCCAGAGCGACACCGGCAAGTGTGGAAACTAGTTTTGCATTCATCTCGATCCCCCTGGGCGATAACCCACGAATCGTTCTTTATTATAGTGGCCGGGACGGCAGGCATATAGACTTACTTTGCACGCTCACCGCCTGTTAAGCTGCGTTCGAATAACGAAGGTGGTACTTTTTGAGTAGTCACAGCGTTTCCAGCATCGTGGGCGGCTGCGCGATAGCGTTGGTGTCCGTATCGTATTCTGCTTCGACGTCGGGTCAGAGCTGGGTCGAGGACTCCGGCTGCCCGGATAACACACCGATAGAGTTTCATCGCTGCGCGCTCGACGCAGCAGAATCCTTCGATCCGCCACTTACAGCAGACGGACTGCCGGACCTCGGCGGAAACTGGATTCTACCGGGTGGCCAGACGGGCGGCCCGTACGAGGATCTGGAAGCGCACGGCGAAGAACTCGATGCGGTCGGCGGTGCCGCTGCGATCGTCGATCCGGACAACGGGGTGCTGCCGATACAGCCCTGGGCGGAGGCACAGGTTGAAGTGAACTCGGCGCAATTTATCCACCACAACGCGGCCTGCCTCCTCGCCGGTGTCCCGAATACGATGTATCACGGCGGCGCCCGGCAGTTCATGCAATCGAGAGATTCTCTCGCTATTACTTCGTACAACACTCACGCGTATCGAATCGTTCATCTTGACGGACGTCCGCCGCTCGATGAGAACATCCGGCTGTGGAACGGTGATTCCAGAGGTCGCTGGGACGGAAATACGCTCGTCGTTGAGACGACAAATCAGAATGCCAGGCCCTGGCTGGATCAGCGAGGGCGGTTCTATACGATAGAGGCCGAGATAACTGAGCGCTTTACTCTTATTGACCCGAATACCATCCACTACCAGGCAACCGTCGTCGACCCCAACGTCTTTACTAGGCCGTTTACGATAGCGCTGCCGTATCGGCGCATTACCGATGATCCATACGAGATGGAAGAGTTGGCATGCTACGAGAACAACGAAGAGCTCCTGCAGATCTATCGTGACGTGGGCTACGGAATATTCCCCGGTGTCAGCCCGGAGCAGGCACGCGATGAGGCGGCGAACCGATGAGCGTGTTAAAGCCGCTGGTCTCCGCTATTCCGCTCGCCGGGATGTTCGTCGGTTGCGCGCAGGACTCGATGGAAAATGTGGTGGTGAACGAAGTCGTTGTCGATCAGACTTATACGATCCCCCGCACCTCGTTCGGTCATCCCGATTTGACCGGTATCTGGCAGACGGTGAACACCGCTGTCTGGGATGTTGAGGCGCATGCTGCGAGCCTGGGCGTACCGGCCGGTCAGAGTGTTGTGGTCGGCGGCGATATTCCTTATCGCGACTCCGCGTTAGCGCAGCGCGAGGAGAACTACGGTAATAGGCTCACCGACGATCCGGAAGCACAGTGCAGGATGGTTGGCGTGCCACGCGCTACGTACATGCCTTATCCGTTTCAGATCGTGCAGACGCCTGATCAGGTGTCGATTCTTTACGAGTACGTGCACACGGTCAGGAGTATTTTTCTGGACAGCGCTCATCCGGAAGATCCCGCAATCCGCTACTGGATGGGTGACTCACGGGGCCGGTGGGAGGGAGATACGCTCGTCGTAGATGTCGTCAACTTCACCGATGAAACCTGGTTCGACCGATCCGGGAACTATCATAGTGAGGCGTTGCATGTCGTCGAAAGATACACGCCAACCGGGCTCGACCACATGATCTACGAAGTGACGATCGAGGATCCGGAGGTGTTCACCGAGCCCTGGCAGATGAGCATGCCCCTGTATCGTCGTAAGGAAGACAATAGTCGATTGCTGGAGTACGAATGCTACGACTACCAGGAGAGCAGTCGCTGAGTATGACTTCCGGCAGCTTCATCGCGGAGCAGCGCGGGCGCTAGTCGAGGTGCCTGGCCTCAAGGCGAGCAGTCATCTCGCCGTTCACGTCGTATAGCTCGAGATGATGGCGAATGCGTCGCCATGACGTCGTGCTTCCACGCGCATCCAGAAACGCGCTCTCTGTATCGCCACCTTCGGAACAGGCCATCATCGTTACCGCGAGTGGTCCGAATGAGATCGAACTCCCGTCTATCTCGTAGCCACCGCTAAAGTTATTGCATCCTGAAAAACCGCTGGCGTTATTCTCGGACGATGACAGCATCAGCCGGGGAGGGCGCGAGTTGGCGTTGGCGATGACAGGGTGACCGCCCAGGCGTGTGAGTACCCAGTTCGTGCCGTGGAGTTCCGACATGCTTTGTCGCGCGCCGCAGGTCTCGGCGGGCCATACGCCGCCGAAATCTTCAACGACGACGTTCAGTTCCTGGCCGTCACCCTCCATACGCGGGCGCATTGCGACTCGGCCTCTAAAGCTCGCAAGTAGCGAATCTCCCGGTTGCCTTCTAAGTTCTAGGTAGGCGCGCTCCAGCTCAATGCCCTCTGCTTCGAACGCAACAGGGAAGGAGCGTCCGCTCAGGCATTCGGTGAAGCGTGCTGCATCGGCCATGTACTGGTACATCCCGATCATCTCCAGCTGTAACTCCGTTGCGATGAATTCGTTGGTGGGCGAGAGATCGTAGTTCAGCGAAGAGACAATGTCGTTCCCGTTGCGGTCGATCAAACGTACGGTGTCCGAGTCGATAATACGGAAGCCGCTCGGTTGATCCTCCTCCGACTAGAGCAGGAGTTTGTTGTCTCTGCTGGCGTCCCATGAGCCGATCTCGTCGACGATGCCGCCTTCACCGCGGTCCAGGTAAGATTTCCGCAGAAGATAGGAGCCGTCGGGAAACAGATTCAGATGATGAAATATTCCCGGGTAGTCCGCGCATGGCAGAATGCCTGTAAACGTTGACGGCGCGGGTGCCAGGTCGTTTGCTGATCCTCCGGATCGGGAGGCCCTGCGCAATAGCAGGTCGACGTCACGTCCCGCACCTCTTGTGAGTACGGGGTACACGGTATCCGTGGTAAAGATCAGTTGATCCTCTACGAGTAGCGATGCGCGCACGGCGTACGCGAGACGATGGTCGATCGTCTCGGGATCAAACGGAATCGCGAAGTTGTACGGCGGGTTGCCCGCATCCTCGATACGAACACTGCCCATCGTCTCCGCGATCACGTCGGCAATAGACACATCGAGAATACTGGCTTCGAGTACGGCGCCCGGTGGCATCGCGATGCGTTCGCGATAGGTCGCGGTGACCTGTACGAAGTCGGAGACCGGAGTCTGCGCGCATCCCGACAGAGCCACGGCGCATACGAGCAAGGTGGAGGTGAAACCAGGCTGAAGAACCTTCATTAGGGCCGCCGTGGAATAGCGCCGCTGCATCAGCGATTGACGAATAGCTTCCGGCTCAGAACGCAACAGCCCGGGTGACGCTATCCGGCGTCGACGGTGCAGTTGTAAGGTTTTAGCTCCTGCCCCGGAATCCAGTCCCAGTGGAAATCCGGCAATATGACCGGCTCTGTAAATGTCTCCTGGTCAGTGACGGTCGCTGTCCAGTCAAGTTTCGTGTCGTTCTCGCTCAAGGTGAAGCGCTCGACGATCGAAAGGGCGTCGCTTTGCGGAATTCCCCGATCGTTGAAGAATGCGTAATCGACCTGATCCGTTTCAACAACTAGTGTGTTGCCCTCCCATCTTCCAACGGAATAACCAAGATGTGATGAGGGTGCATCAGCGTCGGATTCGTCGGTCATTTGGATGGTTCGAGAGTTATCCCATTCCTCGATATTGAGAGTGATCTCATCGCCAGCATCGATGAATTCGATCGGGAACGGCATCAACATCGCTTCGGGCATGCCTGCGGGAATGCATTGTAGGGTGAGATCGTCAGTCTTCGGGTCCCAGGCGTCGAGTTTCTGCTGCGCGGACGCAGTCAGCGGATGAACTCTCGCCCACCAGGTGCGGACGTCCTGCATCCAGTGCCGGTCGCGATTCGTCCAGACACGAAATATCCCCTCTGCGTCGAGATCTGAGGCACTACTTGAGACAGGCGTGGCATTTACGCTGACAGCGTTGGCATCAAGCAGACCGTTGGCAGCGGCCGCTTCCGGGTTAAAGACGACGGTCTCTCCATCGGGGAGCGTAATCAGAATCGGTCGTACGCTGTCTTCGAAAATATTCGACGGATTGGCGGCAACTTCGATCGTGTCGCCCACGCGGAAGAAATCGGAGCTGATCCCACGCCTTTCCATCGTAGTTACTGGTGAACTCTCGATATCCCAGATCTGCTCAGCCCCATTCTCATCAACCGTTTTCAGGCTCACGCGAACGTGCGGATTTCTCCAGAAAACTTCAGTGATCTCGCCGCGTAGTTCGACAATATCCGCCGGGTCGTACCCGAGCAGCGAGTGGTGAGCGGTTGCCACTACCGGGAGGAAAGTGAGTAACAACGCGAATGGTCGATGATAGAGCTTTGAGTTCAGCATCCCGATGTCCTCGATCTGGTTTGTTCCTACGTATGTAATTCTAGCGTAAATCTTGAGCCTGAGCTGACAAGGTATGAGATTTTTCTCTAGTAAACCTTTGTTTAATAATATGATAATTTTATGTACTGAAATCTTTCCTATGCTTAATTAGGCTGCGCACAGATTCGCCGCTAATATAACTGCGCCTCCCGCTAACCGTGAGGCAACGACAGCGCGATAAATCCAAGAAGAAGCAGGAGAAGCCCGTGAGTACTTACCGATTGTTCCTCGCCGTTGCTATCGCATTGGCTTTCGGTCTGACGACCAGCGTACACGCCCAGACTCAGGCGATGGACGAGAGCGGTTCACCTCAGTTTCAGGTAGACCCGTTTTGGCCGGGACCGTTACCGAACCGCTGGGGTATGCAGCAGGTCACCGGTATCCATGTGGATCACGAAGACATCATCTGGTTCCTGAACCGGCCGAACGGCGCGGAAGGGGACGAGATATTCGACGACACCGGCGGCCCGAATCGACATGCGTGCTGTATTCCGAGTCCCGAAGTGATTGCTATGGACCAGGATGGCAATGTCGTCCACGCTTGGGGTAACGCTGATCATCATCCGCTGTGGCCGACGAGCCTGCAGACGGTTATTGCGACTCGGGACGGCCACGTCTGGGTCGCCGGACTCGGTCCCCGGGACAGCATTCTCAAGTTCACGCGTGAAGGTGAGTTCGTCTGGGACTTCGACCATCGTTCGACGGACGGACAACGGCCTGCGGAGGACAATACGGCGACTGAGATTCTCGACCAGAAAGGGCGCTTCCAGCTCGACGAAGATGCACGGGAGATCTATATCCTGAGTTGGAAACGCGTTCTCGTCTATGACATGGACAGCGGGGGCTTCAAGCGCGGCTGGGGCGGCCATGGCATGCCGCTCGACGAGATCACGAATGACCCGATTCCGGGGTATGAGTGGGACGGCGGATCGCCTCCGGAAGAAAGGAACTTCGTGCCCGCACTACACTTCATCGAGATATCCAATGACGGTCTCGTATACGTCGGTGAGCGCGGTCAGAATCGCATGCAGGTCTTCCAGAAGGACGGGACCTGGGTTCAGGATATTTACGTTGCTGCTGGTACGCCGGCCGAACGGCTCGGCCCGACGATGTGCGGCGGCGTGACGACCAGAAAAGAACTGCCGGCCTGCGGCACGATGTACAAGATGGCGATCTCGAAAGACGCGGATCAGAACTATCTCTATCTAGCCGATACGGCGAACGCGAGTGTCCACATTGTCGATAGGCGAAGTGGTGAAACGCTTGGTTCATTCGGTGGCAATGGTCGCTATGCGGGACAGCTGCACTGGATCAACGCGATCGCAACCGACTCCGACAACAACATCTACACGGGCGAAGTCGAGCAAAGCAAGAGAATTCAGAAGTTTCTGCCCGTCATGCAGTAGTTGCTGAGCTTGTTCTCCGCGCTTACGGAGACAGGCTTATTTTTCGCAGGTAGTTGGCGCTGAGTCAGTAGTGACTCGGCGCCAGCTCTCGATAGGCGTTCTGACCAGGACTTCTTAAGAAACAGTTATCCTGCCATAATTGCCGAACATTATGGCCAGCTACACCCCACCCCTGAAAGATATCCTGTTCACGTTGCGCCAGCTCTCCGGCCTCGACCGGGTGCTGGAGCTTGACGCTTTCGATAGCATTGATCCCGATGTCGTTGACCAGGTAATTGGGGAAGCCGGTAAATTTGCGAGCGAGGTGCTAGCGCCTCTCAATGTCGATGGCGACCAGCAGGGTTGCCGGGTCGAAAATCGCTCGGTCGTCATTCCAGAGGGATTCAGCGATCTCTATCGTCAGTTCGTCGACAACGGATGGCAGACGCTGCCCTTGTCCGCCGACCTGGGTGGTATGGGATTGCCGGAGACCGTCGGTACGGCAGCCGCGGAAACCTGGCTGGCCGCCAACCTGGCGTTCTCACTCTGCCCGCTTCTGACTAATAGTGCGATAGTCGCTATCGAGACTCATGCGTCGAATCTGCTTCGCGATACCTATCTGCCGCGCATGGTGAGCGGCGAGTGGACAGGTACGATGAACCTGACTGAGCCACAGGCCGGCTCCGATCTGGCAGCGATCAGAACGCTCGCGACGCCGGAGAACGATCACTATCGCATCTCGGGTACCAAGATATTTATCACCTGGGGAGATAATCCGTTTTCCGAGAATGTCATCCACCTCGTGCTCGCCCGTTTGCCCGACGCGCCGGAAGGCGTGCGCGGAATTTCGTTATTTCTGGTGCCCAAGCTGCTCCTTGCCGAGGACGGGACGATTGGCGAGCCCAATGATCTCTACCCGGCCTCTGTTGAGAAGAAGCTGGGAATTCACGCTAGCCCGACTTGCGTGATGAACTATGGCGAAACGACCGGCGCCATCGGCTATCTGATCGGCGAACCGAACAATGGTCTGGCCTGCATGTTTACGATGATGAACCGTGCGAGGCTGGAAGTTGGGACACAGGGGCTCGCTATGAGTGAGCGTGCCTACCAGCTGGCTCGTGCCTGGGCGTTCGATCGCGTGCAGGGGCGAGGGCCTGGAAGCAGGGAAGCTGTGGCAATTGTTCATCATCCTGACGTTAAGCGGATGCTGATGATCATGAAGTCCCAGATAGAGGCGATGCGTCCAGCCGCTTACGTGACCGCGGGTTTGATTGATCTGAGTCATCATCTTGAAGCAGGCGGCGACCGTGAGGTTGCCGAACGGCGCACGGAATTGCTGACGCCGATCGTAAAAGCATGGATGACCGAAGTCGCCCAGGAGATTACGTCTCTCGGCGTGCAGATCCACGGCGGTATGGGCTTCATTGAGGAAACCGGCGCGGCTCAATATATGCGTGACGCTCGAATACTGCCGATCTACGAAGGTACCTCCGGTATACAGGCAAATGATCTGGTCGGCCGCAAGATTCTGGCAGACGAGGGAACGGAAATTCGCACTCTGTTAGAGGAAATAGGGACGCTCGCGAGTGCTCTCGCAGAGGATGAGCGAACGACGGCGATTGCATCTGCTTTGACGGTTGGAGTAGGGCAACTGGACGCTGCGGTTACCTGGCTTGTTGAAAATGCGAAGCGCGACCCAGCACTACCGGGGAGTGCCGCATTCAATCTATTGATGCTCGCCGGCACGGTTATCGGTGGCTGGCAGCTGGCTCGCGCGGCAGAAGCCATTATCAATGATTCCGTTCTCTTATCGGATGACTGCGCATTTTGCGATGCCAAATTCGCGACTGCGGCGTTCTATGCCGAGCATATTATGCCGAGAGCTGCCGCGTACGCGAAGGCGGCCACTGCAGGACCAGAGGTGTTGCAGTCATTAGCGATAGACTCGCTATAGAGAGCAACTCACCGTGACGCGACACCTCGCTATCGGCGATGTGCATGGATGCGCCAACGCATTCAAGACGCTCCTCGCCTATGTCAAACTTCGTGATGACGACACGGTTGTCATGCTGGGTGACTATGTCGATCGTGGTCCGGATTCACGTGCCGTCGTGGACACAGTGATTGAACTCGGAAAGGCGTATCACGTCGTTCCTTTACGCGGCAATCATGAGATCATGCTGCTCGATTCACGAGAGAAAAAGAGCTGGTTTCATGCGTGGATGACGTACGGGGGCGATGCGACACTCAGTTCATACGCTGCTTCGCCGGGTGACCGAGGATCTTTAGCCGACATTCCGGAATCCCATATCGATTTTTTCGAGAACAAACTCCTGCCGTACTATGAGTGCGAGTCATTCTTCTTCGTTCACGCGAATTTGGATTCGAATATCGCGCTGAATGAACAGCCGGATGCGGCGCTCTACTGGAAAAAATACCGCGATCCGGAGCGCCATTACTCCGGAAAATTCATGGTCTGCGGTCATACGGCGCAGCGATCAGGATTGCCGAGTCGTAACGATTATTCGATATGCATCGATACCTGGGCGTACGGGGAAGGTTGGCTAAGCTGCTTTGATGTGGAGTCCGGGACGATATGGCAGGCGAACGAAGCCGGTGCTACTAGAAGCTTCCCGGTAGATCAGGAGCCGGACGCTAGAACTGATCCACAAAGTTAACGGCACGCTTGATCTTGTTACCGCTCTGGCTTTCCTGCCAGAGAATTTTCCCGCGACCCTGAGCCGGCTCATCTACGTCTATCGCGAGCAGGCTGCCGTTCGAGATCAGTATGTCTTCACCGGTCAGCCATAAGACCAATATGCTGGTACAGGACTGGTGGCTGCTAACCAATGTGTCTCCAGCGTCGAACTCGAGGTCGTTCATGAAATTAACGATCTCGGGAAGTCGCGAACCTGTTGTCAGATTCTGTGATTCGATAACCGGAACCTCAGACCCGAGTATTCGCGCGGCGATCTCCAATGTCTGCTTAACACGGAGCATAGGGCTCGAGTAGATCTGTGTGACGTTCTTCAGATCTTCGCGACGACGCGTGACAATTTCCTCGACCTCTTCAACGCCTTTCTCGCTCAGTTCACGACGGGCATCGGCATCCGATTCCGCTGTCATCCCGTGGCGAAGGATAAAGAGTCTCATTGGTTCGTCACCCGGTGTGGTGCGTTCTCAGCCGTGAAGGGATGGCCCATCACGGCTGAGTCTGCAAGGGTCTTCCGGATAGGGCAGGTATCTGCCTTAGCCGGGTCTGGTCGCGTCGGCGCCAGCGTTGTCCGCGAGCGCTAGTAGCTCATTCCGCAGCCGATAATCCTGTCGGTCGGGAATTTCGTAATGACCTCGATACCGGTATCGGTAACAACGACTTCATCTTCGAGGCGTACGCCGTCAGATCCATCTTCGTTACCTGCGTAGGTCTCCAGGGCAAATACCATGCCCGGCTCGATCTCTACCGGATGCTCAATACTGTAAGCACGTGAAATGATCGGGAACTCCCACAAGCCCACGCCGATGCCGTGACCGTACTGCAGGCCGAAGATCTCGTGTTCATTCAACGCACCCATCTGGCGATAGTCGGGCCATCGCGTAACGACATCAGCCGTCGTACAGCCGGGTTTCACCGCGTCAATTCCGCCCAGCTGAATCTCGAGGCAGCGCGCGTGCGTGTCGATCTGCTTCTGCGACGGCGGACCGACGGTAAAGCAGCGATAGACGCAGGTGTGATAGCCGTTATAGAGACAAACGATATCCATAAATATCACGTCGCCAGGCTGAAGCAGACGATCTGAACTCAGATGTGGATGCGGGTTGGTTCGATTGCCGGACGTGACCTGCACGTTGTGAATCCACTGCGCACCGAGTCGATGCATCTCAGCAGACGCGACCGCCTGCAGATCGTTCTCTTTCGCGCCCGGACGAATTTCTCTGGCGATTGCGTGAAACGCGGCGTCTACTATTGCTGCGCCATGTTTCAGGATCGCGATCTCATCTTCATTTTTGATGGCGCGTGCGTACTGCATAACGCCCTGGCCGTCGGCGATCGTGTAGCCGTTCGCCTGCATGGCGAGCAGAATCTGCGATTCAATGACATCGACGCCGATTCGGATCTTGCTCTTGTCCAGGCCGAAATTGACCAGAACCATGTCGAGATCTTTCAGGAAGCCGACAGAGCAACCCCATGACTCAGGAAGAGCACCGAACATCGTGCCGTGCGCCGGAAATGTGTAGTCCGCAATCCACGGGCAGTTCAGCTTCTCACTGGCGACCTCCGATCCGAAACCGAAAATATGCGGCGGCCCGTTGCGCGGAATAATCGCGTAGCGGCCCATGTTGTCGATTTCCGGTGAGCATACGGCTGTCGAAGTCGAATAACGCTTGTTGCCTGTATCGAAGAGCAATAGACACTCAATGTCGAATTCATCCATGTATTGCTTGATTCGATTGACTCGATACTCGCGCATGCGATCCATATCCATGCGCTGCTCGTAATCAACCTGCATCATGCCCTGCGTGCCTACTCGATACGCCACTAGTGTTCTCCTGAGTTTGAGTGCCAATCCCGAGATTAATTAATATCGTTATATTGGCGATTTGGAATGATTTTCGATAATTCTAAACTAATTGAGCTGCCTTACCAAGATAGCTCCGCGCCGATGCACCCCGGCGAACAGGTTTATTCGTCGTCGTCTTCGGCTCTGAAACGGTTGTTCAGCGGGCTTCTCTCTACGATGCTGCGACCGTCCGCGGTTATTGCTTCTTCGAATCTGAGCGTGAACTCTTTATAGCCGAGCCTGCCTCGCAGTTGAACTTCCATTCCCTCCTGCAGCGCGTCGAAATCGAAGCCCTGGCGCTCGAGGGCGATCTTGGCGAGCAGTTCGACGACCCACTCTTCTGTCGTGCCGTCATCTTTCTCTACTGCGAGAACGAAAGATCCGTGTGGATTGATGTAGCGTAGCGACGTGATCGTTCCGTCCAGGGTGATCTCGTCCTGAGTAAAGTTCAGAGCGACCGAATGATGCGCGTATAGCGCCATTGGTGCCGTTGCGAGCGTGGCAAGAAGAAGTATTCTGTTTAGCATTAGTGCTGCCCCTCTTCCGAACCTCTGGGAACACAACCGTAGACGGAGAACTCGAAGTCGGAACGATAGTAGCGATTCGTCGCTGTCAGTGGCTCAGTGTATAGGATCGGGTCAACATAGGAGACATCGACGAGTAGTCGGTCTTCATTGTCTCGATATATGCGTTCGATACTGCGCATCGCCTCCGACTGCGGTGGGAACCGTCGCAGCGTAGTGATGTAGCTTGATGTGTAGGCGACGGTTTCTATGACGAGCGTGTCGTCTTCGTACCATCCGATTGAATGACCCATCGACGGCATCCGGGCGCCGTCGATATTCTGCGTGCTCGGTTCGGGCAGCAGCGGATGACCATTCTGGTTCAGGTAGACCGTCCGCACGAGGTCGAACATCTCGTAGCTGATCACGACGCGGTCATCGAACTGTTCAATCTTTGCGGTCGTATCGGGTTCGTCCCATGCTCGCCCTATACCGGACGGGATGCAGTCGTAGCTCGGGTCGTCGTTTTGAACGTCATAGGTATCGACTCGACGCTGGCCTTCCGCAGTGAAGGCCGGCTCGGAGTACTGATGAAATAGCTGCGGGTCTATTCCCCAAATGCCCTCGAGATTCGGTTGCGCCCATGCCTTCGTGCAGAGTAGTTGCAGCACGGCGAGGCTGATCAGCGAGATCTGCGAAATAGCTATTTTATTTTTTCTCATTTAGCGAATCCCCTATCGACATAGAAGCCGAGGATATCTAGTTTAGCCTAAGGCTCAGTTTCTACCGAGCATCATAGACTACACGTCCACCGACCATAGTCATCACAGGCTGAATATCGAAAATCTCGTCCACGGGTGTCGTCAGATAGTCTCGATCCAGGACGACGAGATCGGCCAGCTTGCCGACCTCCAGAGAGCCGATATCGTCCTCTTTGTGCAGCAGGAATGCGTTGCTGCGGGTATGCGCTATCAGCGCTTCTTCTCGCGATACGGGTTCTTCATTGATGGTCTGGCCGTTGATCGATTTCCCGGAGGTGACCCAGCCCAGTGTAATAAACGGCTGATACGCGGCGACGATGCTGGCATCCGTACCCAGACCCCAGACAATACCGCTATCCTGTATGGCTCTGATCGGTGGCTGCAGCGAAGCCGGCTGATTCATCGCCACGCTGTGCACAGTCAGCGTTACACCCAGATTCCTGGCGCGCTCGATGCTCTCGTCGGAGATTGTAAATACATGTTCCAGACTCCAGCGGAATGGCGTGAGTGCAGTATTCCCATTCACGGATTCCCATGCATCCAGGATGCTGTTGATCGTGACGTCCATCATCGAGTGTTCGTTGATGCGATAACCGCCGTCCGCGGCAGCTTGAGAAATTTGCCTGAATTCGTCGACAATATCGTCGGGATACGGCTCGGTAACATTCGGGAGATCGAACATCGGCAGGTAGACGTGCTCACCGATTCCCAGCAGTCCCAGATAGTCGTCAGTGCTGTTCGCCGTATTCTCTTCAATCAATGCGATCGTTCCAGGCACGTCGTCCGGACCATAGGCCTGGTACTTCAACGTGTGCCAGACACGCAGGTCGAGAGGGCCATCCTCGGACATCCTGTTGAGCAGCGAGATATCTCCCTCGGGAGGACGTCCGATATCGTAGACGCTGGTAAGGCCAACCCTGTTCAGCTCGGCGATGACGTCGAGCACGTTTTTCTCTAGCTGCTCCGCGCTAACCGGCGGCATTTGCTCATTCAGTAAGCCGTAGGGTGGCTCGCCGACGATGTAGGGTGATCCCAGGCGAGAACCTTCCGCAGGGTCTGCGCCAACTGCCTCGATCGCGAGCGTATTGGCATAGGCGTGTGTGTAGACAATCTGTAGAAAAACAGGATTATTCGGTGCCGCCGAATCCAGCTCTTCCAGCGTAAAGCCGCCTTGCTGATCGGCGAACTGATTCTCCCTCCAGCCACCCTGAACCATGAGCCATACACCTGGTTCCATACTGGCTACCTTCGCGGCGATGATGTCCAGTGCTTCCTGGCGTGAGCTGATTCCATCAATACGTGCCTGCAGGTTCCAGCGCTGCGGCATGCGGATGAAGTGCATATGATTATCAATCAAGCCGGGAATGACGGTTCGTCCCTCCAGGTCGATAACCTCAGTATTGTCATCCGCCATTTCGAGAATCGAGTCGCTGTCGCCAACGGAAACGATGCGTTCATCCGTAATCGCCAGTGCGTTAACGATGCTGAAGTTCTCGTCGACGGTCAGAACCTCGCCGTTGATCAAGACGGTATCCGGCCCGTTCGGCTCCTGTGGGGGCGGCACGGGCACCGTTGTATCGGTGTCCTCGCATGCGGACAGGACGAAAGCGCTTAGAGTCAATAAGGTGGAAGCAATCCTGAATCTCATAATTCCTCCAGTTTGTTCAGGAATGCTACTTTATATCTTCAGATCACAGGTAAATCCGATTCAGGCCAGAGCCAGAACGTCTCCTTGCCGCTACAATACGCCCACTTATGTCCTCGCCCATCCTGTTAGACGGAAAAAAACTCGCGCAATCCACGGAAGCGGAGATCGCAGCGCGCGTCGAGACATACAAGACCAGGAGCGGCGGGCGCGTCCCGGCACTGGCTACCATTCTCGTTGGCTCCGATCCCGCCTCGGCGACCTACGTAAGTATGAAGGGTAATGCCTGCGGACGTGTCGGAATGGAGTCTCTGAAGGTCGAGCTGCCCGATAGCACGACCACCGAGGAGTTACTGAATGCCATCGACGGTCTGAACGAGAATCCCGATGTTCACGGAATTCTGTTGCAGCATCCGGTTCCGTCTCAAATTGACGAGCGTGCCTGCTTCGATCGAATATCGATAGAGAAAGACGTCGACGGCGTGACGTCGCTAGGTTTCGGGTTAATGGCAATGGGCGAGCCGGCCTTCGGTAGCTGTACGCCAGGCGGTATTATGCGACTGCTGGACCACTACAAACTCGATATTGAGGGGAAGGACGCTGTTGTGCTGGGCCGAAGTCCTATCCTCGGTAAGCCGATGGCGCTGATGCTGCTAAATCGCAATGCAACCGTGACGGTCTGTCATTCACGAACGAAAGATCTGCCAGGTATCGTGCGCAAAGCCGATATCGTTGTCGCCGCAGTCGGTAGACCCCGGTTCGTTAAGGGCGATTGGATTAAGGAGGGTGCGGTCGTTATCGATGCAGGAGCGCATCCGGAGAAATGCGGCGATGTGGATCTCGAGGCGGCTATTCCCCGAAGCAACGCGTATACGCCATACCCCGGTGGCGTGGGCCCGATGACGATCAATACGTTAATACTGCAGACCTTGCGGTCGGCCGAAAGAACGCTCGAGGAATAACGGCGCGAGGTTCGTTCCCGGTGTCAGCTCCCGAAGCGATCTCCGATTTTCAGGCCGGCCGCCTCCGCGAAATCGCCGGCAGAGACTTTACCCGCAGCGCCGCGAAGCCGCCCAACGCTGATTGTTCCGCCCGCAACGGCAATATCGATACGTTCACCGATAGAGGTTACCGTTCCGAAGTTCTCCGTCGACTCGCCGCTCGTGAACAAGGTGTCGTAGAAGCTGATTTTCTGCCCCGATAGCGTCGAGTTGGCACCGGGCTGAGGATCGCTCCCGCGTATCAGGTTGTAGACCTCCGCGCCGGGTTTTTCCCAGTCAATCGTCGCTTCTGCGGCCTTGAACCAGCCTTCATAGGTAGCCTGGGATTCGTCCTGCACGATCTTCGGCGCGCTGCCCTTTCGTACTAGATCGACTGACTCAACCATCGCATCAACGCCCATCGGGAAAAGGTTCTGAAAGTAGATAGTGCCAAGCGTGTCGTCCGGGCCGATCTCGACAGTTTTTTGTAGCAGTAAGGGACCTGTATCGAGTCCCTCATCGGGCCAGAATATCGAGAGTCCGGTCTCCGTTTCGCCCATGACTATCGGCCAGTTTATCGAACTGGGTCCTCGATGCAGGGGGAGGAGCGAGGGGTGATACTGAATCGTCCCCTTCCCGGGATATCCCAGTATTGCCATAGGAACGATCTGGGTAACGAATGCCAAAACGCCCAGATCAGGAGCCAGCGCCTCGAATTTCTCAATCGCTTCGGGACTCTTCAGGCTGGCGAATTGAAAAAGAGGCAACGAGAGTGACTTGGCGGCCGCGACGATCGGGTCTTCTCTTTCGCCCCTGGTCGGTGGCGCGAAGATAGCGACGATCTCGTTCCGCTCATCCTTCGCCAGCGCTTCCACCACGGCGCCACCGAAGGCCGCCTGTCCGATAATCGCGATTCGCATTGTGACTCCAGCTAGATTTTAGTTGCCGATTGATTCTTTCAGTGTCACCGGGCGGCAGTCAACTGCTAGGATACGCCGGATGCCGAAAATCCTGCGAATACTGAGCTTGAGTCTTGTTGTGCCAGCGACAGTTTTGGCACATCACGGGACCACGGGACAGTTCGACAGAGCGACTGTTATTGAAGTGAGCGGTATCGTCACGGATCTCGCATTCGTGAATCCCCACTCCTACGTCTATCTGGACGTTACCGATGAGACCGGCCAGGTCGTCAATTGGCATTGCGAACTTCGGTCTGCCACTGTTTTGCAGAGATCCGGCTGGACGAGGGAGATGTTCTCGACCGGAACGCGGCTCGACATCGTCGGTAATCCGTCTCACCAGGAACCAACCGGCTGCTACATCGAGACCGTTTCGTTTAATGGTGGGCCCGCAATTCAGCGCTATCACCAGATTGAAGAGAATCAGGCTGAAATTAGTACTGACAGGCCGCTGCGAACGCCTTCGGGGCGGCCGTATATCGGCGGCGACTGGGCGGCGGTGCAGAATTTACCCCCGCCAGGAGAAACCGACCCGAGTTTTCGCCATCTGCGCCCGCAGGCTCTGATATTGACGCCCGCCGGTGAGGCGGCGCTGGAGGCCAACAGGAACGCGCCCGGCGACAACATTACCGGGCGGCTGGATTGCACACCCCGTGATGTATTGAACGATTGGGGCTATAACGAAAGCCCTAACCGAATTACGCAAACCGATGACCGAATAGCGCTGCAGTATGGTTTTATGGACACATTGAAGATCGTCCATATGGATCTGACGGAACACCCTGACAATATAGCGCCGTCATGGATAGGGCACTCGATAGGCTGGTGGGAAGGTGACGTTCTTGTGGTCGATACCGTCAGCTATACCAGCGCTGCCGGACGCGGAAACTTTCACAGCGAGCAGCTTCATTCGGTTGAGCGCTTCTCTCTCGATACGGAGAACTGGGCGCTGCATCGTACCTATGTCGCTGACGACCCTTTTTTTTGGGTGAATCGATTAGAAAGTAGCGATACGGTTTATCTCTCCAATCTTCCCTATGCGCCTTACAACTGTGACGACAGAGCAGTTGAATAGGCTGAAAATTTCCGCGTTCGGCGACCAGCTCACTTCGAGAATGAGACGCGGAAAAAGATAGAGTAGAGAACCAGCACCACCAGAAGTGTGAGTGCAGTCGCGAACGCCAGGCCAAATATTTCGGCTTGTGCTTTCTCCAACGATGATTGACTCATCGGGCCAGGAAGCAATTAGTATTTCGTGGATCTGGTCCGCAGTAGGCCCGTTCATGAAGAGGTTCTCAGACTATCACTCCAAGGGCTTGAGATGGAGACACACAATCAAGAGTCTACGCGCCGCTCGACGTTCCGTAAAGCTGATGCGAGTGAAGGTGGATGCTTCGCTGGCATGTCCCTGTTCGCGCAGTACCTGGGTGAGCTGTTGCCCAATATGCATTTTATTCGGCTAGCCCGCGGGATCATGTTACGTGACGCCTCACTCTTCGAGCTAAGGAGTGAACTGCTCGTGCTGGTCGCGATTGCGGTCGTCGCAATGACCGGGGGATACTGCGCTTTTCGAGACGGCTGGACTAGCCGCAATAGCTATTGAAACTATTCTGTGCGGAAACCTTGTAAGATTCTTAAATCTCCTTTGGCTATGAATCGTGGATAAAACTATGAATAAGAATCTCTTCAGTTTCGGCCTGTTGGTTTCGCTCGTTGCGTTCTCGCAAGTCTCGACTGCTCAGGGATCGGATGGCGAAGCGCCCCGACTCGAGCAGATCTCCGAAAGCGTGTTTCGCGTCGCCCATCGGCCGGCTGCGGCAAACAGCAACGTGATCGTTACCGATGAAGGCCTCATCGTTGTTGACGGCACCTGCCGAGGCGCGGGAGATCCGACCTGGCTCAAGCAGGAGCTGGGCCGGCTCTATGACGTGCCGGTGAAGTACGTCATCCTGAGCCACGATCACGAAGATCACATCTGCGATCTGGATGTGTTTGACGACACAGCCGTGACGGTCTCGCACGCCCTTACGAGACAGCACATCGTGAGAGAAGGCCGCAATACGTCGGTGCCCGACGTTGTCTTCGACGAGGAGATGGAGATTCATCTCGGCGGCAAGAAGATCGTCCTGTACTACTTCGGTCCTACGCACAGCAATAACCTGATCCAGATCCATTTTCCCGAAGAAGGCGTGCTGATAGCGCCTGATATCGCACGCGCCGAGAAATCGCTCGCGCTTCCGGATTTTCGGGATGCCGATATCGACAATCTGATCGAGACGCTCGGTATACTTGGAAAGCTGGATGACGTTGAGATAGTCATTCCGGGGCACTGGGGGGCGACCAATCAGGAGAGCTTGCTGGAGTACCGTGACTACGTCGTCGCTCTCAGAGATCGCGTACTAGAAGAGATGATGGCCGGCGCCACAATCGAGCAGATACTCGAGCGCGTCACGATGGACGACTTCTCCGACTACGGAAATATCGATATCTGGCTTCGATCGAACCTAATCTCGATGTGGGACAAGATGTACCGCTATCGGGAGCCGAACCGGGACGGCCCCGGCGGTGAAGACTCAGGCGGCGTTTACCAGGACGCTTACCCGATTGGCTTCTCGGTCGGAGATAGCGGGTCGGGCTCGAACCAGTAGGCAGCGGAGCAAGGCCCACTCGACACACTGGTAGGGTATCCGCGAATGCGGGGTTGATCCCCCGGACGATGCCCGGAAATGTCCGTACCGGAGCAAGATCCGTTTATAATTCAGGCACCGTTGGACGGCGTTCAGAGTGCCTCGAAATCAGGAGACAGGTTGAAATGAAAAAGAGCAAAACCGTAACAGTGTTCGCGAGTCTTTTCGGCATCCTGGCGTATGCCGTCGGCTCTGTCGGAACAGCGCAGGTTATCGAAGGCCAGTTCGTCGATGAGAACGGCGCGCCGCAATACATTGTCGATCCGTTCTGGCCCAAACCGCTGCCCAATCAGTGGAGTATGCAGCAGGTCACGGGCATGTACATCGATCAACAGGACCATATCTGGTTTATTAATCGCGGCAGAACGGCATTGCCAATCGAGCTGGCGGCGGAACTCGGGCCGGGATCGGCTCTCTGCTGCGTACGCGGCCCGGAGATCATCGAACTGGATCAGGAGGGCAATGTTCTGAGCGCCTGGGGAGGCTCGGGGTACCACCCGTTGTGGCCGAGCTACCTGCAGACGGTCATCCCCGATTCCGAGGGTAACGTCTGGATATCCGGCGAAGCGGCGCAGGACAGCATCCTGAAGTTCACTCGCGATGGCGAGTTTCTCTGGGACTTCGGCCGCAGACCGCCGAAACTGGGCACCGACGCCGACCTCCGAACGCGTGACCCGCAGGAGAACAACCAGAACGTCGACGAGATCGTCAACGTGGGGCGCTTTCAGCTCGACGAAGTCGACAACGAGATCTACATCATCGATCAGAAGCGTGTCACCGTCTACGACGCTTCAACGGGTGAGTTCAAACGTGGCTGGGGCGGGCACGGGATGCCGTTGAGCGAAATCTCCAACGAGCCCATTCCCGGTTACGAATTTACGGGTGGTCCTCCCCCTGAAGAGGAACAGTTTGCGCCAACACTGCACTTTATCGAGATCTCGTCAGACCGGCGCGTTTACGTTGGGGAGCGTGGCCAGAACCGGATACAGGTGTTCACGACGGAAGGGGAGTGGTTGCAGGACATGTATGTCTCGCCGAATACTCCCGCACAACGAGGTAACTGTGCAGGATTGCGTAAACCTTCTCCTCAAATGCCGCCCGGAATGTTCTCTTCGTCTATCTGCGGCAGCATGTACAAAATGGTGATCTCCAAAGATCCGGAGGAGAAGTATCTGTTCGTTGCGGACGCACACAACGACGTCGTCTGGATCGTCGAACGGGAGAGTGGCGAGACACTGGGTCACTTCGGTCGTAACGGCCGCCAGGCCGGGCAGTTTCACTTCGCCAATGCGATCGGCACAGACTCGTTCGGCAATATCTACGTCGGCGAAGTCGATAACGCCAAGCGCATCCAGAAGTTCGAGCCGGTTATGTCGGAGTAACCATGAGGATAGCTATTCGGTGAAGGATCGTTCTGAGACCGCAAAATGGTGCACGGTTCTCTGCTAAGGAGACTGGGCATCATCGGCATCCTCGCGGCATTGTTCGGATGCAGTCCCGACACTCCGAGTGAGCCGACGATACCGGGACGCTGGTACACGGCACAGCAGGTGAACCTGGGACGGGAACTGTTTCTGACACACTGTGCGATCTGCCATGGCGAGAACGCCGAGGCAACGCCGGACTGGCGAACGACCGACGATGCCGGCAACTATCCGCCGCCGCCACTCAATGGATCGGCGCACGCCTGGCACCATCCGTTAACGGTTCTCGAGAGAATGATTACCGACGGCGGAATACCGCTGGGTGGTGTCATGCCCGGGTTCGGCAGTATCCTCGACTCGGACGAAAGGCACGCGACGATCGCCTACTTCCAGAGCTTTTGGACGGATGAGATCTACGCCAACTGGTTGCGACTCGGCGCACGCTGAAGGATTCAGTTGATAATAGCCTGCGCCTGCAAGAGCCCTCCGGGCCGGCATAATGGCTTCAGGCTTGCTCGCTGCTTACGGACCGTCGATAACGGAATGCCGTTTGGAGTTTAGTTCTCGGTCAGTACAAGCGGGTTGCCCCTGGCCGGATGGACTCCGTTGTGGAATCCGCCCTGGTCTCTGACGACGCGGCCTTCGCCGTCTTCGTCGTATGTGACCCAGACCGTCCCATGCGGTTCACCGCGATGCGGCATTGGAATGACGTCGCGCTGCTCGCGGGTGGTCGCATCGAAGACATAGATACTGCCTTCACCGTTGCTGGTTACCCACATCTCCGTGCCGTCCGGCGAGAGCAGTACGTGATCTGCCATGTAGCCTGAGTAAAGTGTGTCCACCAAACGGCCGGTCGCGGTGTCGACGACCGTGATTGTCCGTCCGAGAAAGCCGCTGGTCTCGCCTTTGTTGGCGACCCAGATCTGCGACTCGTCGGCGTTTAATGTGCCTCCATAGGGGCCGATTCCTGTCGAAGCCGCCCACTCGATGGCGCCAGTCACGAGATTTACTTTCGTCACGTTGTCGGAGACAGCGGCAGGGATGTACATGGATTCGCTGTTTGAGTCGATAATGATCCAGTCACCGCGATAACCGGAGTAGGGATACTCCGCGACCACCTCCCAGGTTTCCGGATCGAGTTTCGTCACCCAGAAAGGCCTCATCACTGTAGAACTCCCCGCCGCAAACCTGCGCGGGTCATCGCCGGCAGGGTTCATCAATATGTAGATATATTCGTCATCCGTATAGGACGTGTAATTTCGCCCGCCGAGATCGGCGTTGCTGACTCCGCCGATGATCTCGTCCGTTTCCGGGTCGAACAGAAACACATCCAGACCATCGGGGTCGCTTGTGAAAGTGTCCATCAGGAGGTATCGATCCTGAAATACCTGTCCATGGTGGAGTCGGCCGCCGACCGAGAGTTGTTTGATGGGCCGGAGACTGAGCGCGTCAACTTTCAGCAACGTGGCAGAAACTCTGAGCTCGCTGGAGCCAGTTAAGACCGGGCCGCCGGTATTCGTGCCAGGTCCGACGATATAGACATAACGCCCATCCGGCGACAGAACCGTCGTATGGACGGCGCCTCGCAATTCAGCCGGCAACTGTGAGTAGGCAATGACTTCCCTGGTCCCGGCGTCGCCGACAACGACCTGGGACGTGCTGGTCGGCATCTCATCAAAATCAATCAGCGGCCTGCCGTGGGTCGCCGCCGTGTTCATATAAAAGTACAGCTCGCCGGGCTCGGGATGAAATACCTGCTCTCCGGAATCGAAGGTTGCA
>JBJKYM010000024.1:0-24720 GCA_045561025.1 Candidatus Rariloculaceae bacterium | reverse complement strand
GGCTGAATGCGAGCGCGAGGCTGTCCTGAACGATAACGACGACACCCGCTACGACAGCCGGCCACATCAGGAGACTTTCGATCATGGACTGATCGAGTCCGCTGCGGCGGCGCGTACCGATGTAGACCCAGCTTACGGGAATCATCAACAGCAGGGCACCAATGATCCAAGCGAATAACGCCCAGGCAGCGTCTGGCTCCAGTGCGCGAAACACGATCTAGCCCAGCGTCTCGAACACCTCATCGCCGACGACGTCGCGCTCTCTATCCTCCCAGGAGTAGATATAGGCCGAGAGACTCGGAAACCACCGGGTCAGTTGCCACACGGTAATCATCAGGGCGATGTAATAGACGGTTAGCTGTCCAAGCAGTGACTTGCGTGGATCGTGGAATAGCTCCGCTATTTTCATGCGCTTCACCCCATTCGCCCCCCCTGACATTCCGGCCCGATACGGGACGGTCCTGGCTCGGCAGAACCGCAGCATAGCGGCGAATTGGAGCCGTCTATTGCTCGCAATTCGATTGACAAGGGTTCCTCTGGACCCTACATTGCAGTCGGCGGCTATATCGGACATCGGCTTGGATTGGGTAGTTTTTCTGCCAGCCAGGCGTTGTTAGACCTGCGTAAGTTCCTGCTTTCGCAGGTTTTTTATTGCCTGTAGTAAAATCGGAGCCGGCATAGCTGCCGACAATATAGATGGGGAGAATCAACGTTGTCCGCTAAACCAGGCAATCACGCTACGCTTGCGGTCTACGCCGCGACTGTGCCCCCACTGATGGTATGGGCGGTCACACCTGTAGCGAACAAACTCGCGGTGGCAACGATTGACGCTGCGACGACCGGTATGCTGCGTTCGGTACTTGCCGGGCCCGTCGCCCTGCTTGTAGCGCTGCTCATGCGGCTGCCGTTTCCAGCTTCAGGATCGCAACGGCGGCTCCTGGTGCTGTCCGGAGTTACGAGTTTCGCCGTGTGGCCTACCCTGCTGAGCATCGGTCTGGGCCTGACGGCGGCAACTCACGCCGCACTTATTATCGCGATGATCCCGGTCTTCACAGGACTTATCGCCGCGGCTGTCGACCGTCGCTTGCCTGGTGGGCCGGCATCTCGATTGCCGCAGCCGGCACGGCTTTTCTGATCTTTTACAGCGACACCGCCGCGGTCGACAACAGCAGCGCCAGCATGACTGGCGACCTGATCATTCTTGCCGGGGCGCTGGCCGGCGCACTGGGCTACGTGACCGGAGGGAAAGTGACGCCCATTATCGGCACCTGCGCGACGACATTCTGGGGCCTGGCGATTTCCGCCGGCGTCATGCTCCCCTTCGCTATTGCGTCGTCATCTCGTACCGACTGGTCTCAGGTAACCGGCATAAGCTGGCTGTCGCTCGCCTACCTGGCCTTTCTCGGTTCGTTTGCAGCCTACCTTCCTGGTACTGGGCATTGGGCCGGGGTGGAATTACCCGCATGAGCTCGTGGCAACTCGGTCAACCGGTGCTGATACTCATCCTTGCCGCGTTCGTATTACGCGAAGCAATAACGACACCGTTGCTGGTCGCGGCCGCCCTCATCATCGCGGGTACAGCACTGGCTCAGCGTCCCGACAATCGAGCCTAGCCCTGGTTTTACCCAGGCCGGGAGCAAGCTGGAACGAGATCAGAATACCGTGCAGTCGAGCGGGACATAGGGCTCGCCGAGCGCGACGTAGAGGCGCCCGGTCGATGCCGGCTCAGTGAAGGTCACGGGATCGGTAATCGTCATGCTGAACTCGAGTTCGCCCTGATCGTCGCTGAGCGCAAAGCCTTCGACGACATGAACATCCTCACTCTGCGGAGCACCGCCGGAGTTGAAATACGGATAGTCGATCCGTGATGTTTCGACAACCAGTGTATTGCCCTCCCAGCGCCCCACTGAGTAACCCAACGGAGATGGCGGCACGGTTGCCGGATCGGATGCATCGTTCATGTGTATGGTTCGGACGAGCCCGAAGTACTCGACATTGAGCGTGATCGTATCGCCGTTATCGAGGAACTCATGCGACAACGGTTGATACATCGGTCCCGGCATTCCCGGCGTTTGGCAGTTCGCAACCGGGGCCGCGATCGGGTCCCACGCGGCCTGCGCTGCTCGCGCTTCTTCCGTGTAGGGGAAATGCCTGTGAGTACCTATCGCCCGGCCGGCGATACTCCAGTTGCGAAAGATTCCTCTGTTTTCAGCGGCCGCGTTCGCCGTAACGGAGAGATCCCTGTCCGAGTACTCCGAGCCGCCGACGTAGCGATCGGACCAGAGCGGTCCGATAGTCGCGCTCAGAATCGCCTCCAGACCACTCTCGAACAACACGTTGGTACCCAGTAGATAGTTCGCCCTGCGGTCCGAGGGCCGACCGGAGATTTTAACGCGCTCTCCGACATTGAAATATTCCTGCTGAACGTCCATGCGGCCGAAGAGATTCGGGCTGCCGAACGTCTCGATTCGCCACTCCTGCTCCTCACCCTGATCGTCCATGACCACAATGTTCAGACCCGCATGCGGGTTCCGCCAGAAGACGTTGACGAGTTCGCCGGTGAGTTCGATGACTTCATCGGAGAATTCAGCGCGTGAATGATGTGTCGAGGCAGACATCGGTAACAGCATGCCCAGCAGCGCTACGAGAGGCAGGCCGGAGTGTCGATAATTTCTCATATTGGTCCCGATCGTCGCGATTTTCGATACGCTGCAGTCTACCGTGACCCTCGGCTTATGAGAACCAAAGAGCCGCCGTCTTAACGAGATTTAACGATCGGATAGAAGCAAACAGTGGTGTTTACGGCTGGTTCGCGCCATCATGAACCCCACAATCTCCCGGTGCCCCCTCGACTGGAGGACTATAAGAATGAAGAGCCGCCTACTCAGTACTTCCTGCCTCGGTTTGTTGGCGACCGGTTGGCTTCAGCTCGGCTTCGCCCAACCCGAGCCGCGAATTTCACCGAACAACGATCTGACAACGATGGCGCGAGATCCTTTTCAGGTTTTCGACAACCTCTATTTCGTTGGCATCGGCGAAGTCGGCAGCTATGTCATCGAAACCAGCGACGGCTTGATCCTGATCGACACACTGTGGGACAACGAAGGCTATCTGGACTACCACCTGGGCAATATTCGAGAAGTCGGACTCGACCCGATGGACATCGAGTACGTCATTATCCTGCAGGGACACCGTGATCACTACGGCGGCGCACGCACCCTGCAGGGCGTAATCGACGCACAGTTCGGCATTGCGGAGGAAGACCGGAATATGATGGTCGATGACTTCGGCGAGTGGGCGCCACGAATCGACTTCGTTATTGAGGAAGGCGACTCGCTGACGCTGGGCGATACGACGTTAAATTTCGAACTTACTCCTGGCCACACCCCTGGCACGACCTCGATCCGCTTCTCTGTATTCGACAACGGAACCGAGCACCTGGCGTACTTCCATGGCGGGCCGGCGTTACGTACCAAGGACCCGGAGGCGGGGCAGATCTTTATCGACGATCTGCGACGTATCAGAGAGATTCCCGGCATCGAAGTACAGATCGCGAATCACTTCGACATTCATGCCAGCGGCGCACCGGATTTGTTCGGTCGAGCAGAATTGCTGGCCAACCGGCAACCCGGCGATCCGCACCCCTGGGTTGATCCGGAGCACTTTCAGCGCTGGCTGACGGAGCTAATAGCAATCACTGAGGATTATCTCGCCGAGCCCTAGAATATTGCGGGTACCCGGATCGGAACTCAGCCCGGTACGCCGCTGTGAAAACGCAGCCGGGAATCGGGCGCGGAGATCAATCCGGCTTCGAGATTCAACAGCTCAGCGGCGCGCGTAGTCGTCGATGTGCCCGCTGCCTGATCGGCAAGGTCCAGATAGTCGGTAAAATGGCGCGCTTCCGATTCCAGTAACGATTCGTATAACGCTGCCAACTCGGGATCCGAAGTCTGCAGCGCCGGTAACAGGCTGAAGAACCGCTCGCAGGACCTCGCCTCGATAATAGCACCGACAATCAACGTATCTATTAGCTTGTCAGGTTCCGCGTCGCGAATTTCTGCGTGCAACTGCCCGAAGTAACGTGACGCCGACAGCGGCCGATAGGAAATGTCTCTTTTTTTTAGAATCCCGGTCACGCGTTCGAAGTGGCGCAATTCCTCTCGCGCCAGCCGCGACATCTTCGTCAGCAGGTTCGCGCGCCCGGCGTAGCGATTCATGAGCGTCAGGGCCTGTTGGGCCGCTTTCAGCTCGAGTCCGGCATGATCGAGAAGCAACGTCGGTATGTCTTCGGTCGCACGGTCCGTCCACGCCTGGGGTGTGCGACAGGACAGAAAATCCAGAACTGGGGTGATATCCGGCAATGCGTAGGAAGGTTAGCGAGCGGTGAAGCTGTCTTCGAACCTCTCGGCGCGCTCTTCATCGTAGCTCGTCTTGAGTTCGTAATACGCCCTCAGCGCCTGGTATAGATCGGGATCCTCTTCCATAAACGCCGACATCTTCTGCCGCAGAATTCTCTCATGATACCGGAGATCTCCGCCCGGATCGAAATAACCTCGTCCGGCCATCATGTCCTGCGCCGCTCGCGCCTCGAGCCGGTTAACGAAGTTCGCACGACACACCCGGACCGGGATGTTGCTGTCTAACGGCGTTTCTCTCTCGCAGTGGATATCGTAGTCATCCTCGTCGTTTAGCGAGTTGAATATCGCCAGCACGTCCTCTTCGGCACGCACAAGTCTCGCACGCATGGACTGCAGGGACGCGGGAGCGGTAACCGTCAGCTCTTCGATTGGCTCGCCCAGCTGCCCGGCCGTAGACGCTTCGCTTCGCTCAGGCTCCGGGGGACCGGCGGCGTCCTGCGCGGAGCCCTCCTGACAGAAAAAAAATGCGGCCACTATCGCTAAGCCGTCGCGGGACTGTCGCGTCAGTCGTCTATGTCGTTTATGTCCAGACGTTCGCATATCGAACCTACCTTCAACTGGCACTTTCCCGACGGCCTCATAGTCTAGCACTCGATATTCGCGCTCGCAGACGAATTCTTATGTGAAACATGTCATTGCGGGCGCCTCGACCGTTCGTCAATCACGTCTGTCGGCGGTTCTACTAGACTGATTCGCTGACTCGGAGAGGCCCGGCGGACGACTATGTTTACGCGCAATCTGCCTGTATTTCTGGCTCTATTAGTTATCGGCTCAGCCCATACGCAGACGCCATCGACGGACAGCATCATCCCCGACGACTCACACGTTTAGACGCTGGAAAACGGCCTTACCGTCATCCTCTACGGCGCTGTCTACGGACGCCGCCAGTCCGCTGGAATACGAGTCGCCGAAACCGCCGGAGGTAACCGGCGAAGACCTCGAGATCTCAACCTTCGCGCTGGGAATAGACCGCGAGAATATTACGATCATTCCCGTAGACGAGATCTTTCAGAGCGGTTACTGATCGGGATCGAAGCTGCAGCCGTTGGGTGACAATTCATAACGAATTCTCTCGCCGGCGTCGCTCAAAAAATTTATCGATTGTTGGAACTGGCCAGGCGGCGGATACCCCGGTGGCACCGTCGCTTCGAGAATGTGCAGACGATTGGCGTGGCCATGCAGGTAGATACCAGCGAATGTCAGTGACTCATCCGGATTTGTCAGTTGTAGCTGGTGGCCCTCGACCAGATCGATGTGCGACCAGGCGTCGTAAGTAACGACAGCATCGCGTTCCCGGAACTCTCTTGCGGCTTTGGCGACGGAGGCGCGTTGATCGTTTATCCAGGCGTTAGCGCCACTGGCGGCCTCGGTCTTCTCCATCTCCGAGTGAATCCTTTCGGACTCTCGAAAGTCGACGACGGTAACCGAGTACTGACTGCCCCCTACCTCCGCGGTGTACCTGCGGGCCGGAAAAACGGCATTGAACTCCGAAACGTAATCGAACGCTTCAACTTCGGGCTCCTCGGGGAAATTGACGCTGAATCGATCTTCGATGCTCACGAACTGAAACCAGCCCTGCGCGAAAATCGCCGGAGACGAGAGCGCCAGTAAAGCTGTCAGAATTAATCGTAAATCAGGCATTTGAATTCTCCTTCGAAGCACTGACGATACGCTATCTGAAAAGTGTCGGAGCAACGGTAGATCCTCCCGAGCCGCGAACCGGCGTCGTTTGGACGACCAGTGTCGATATATAGCAGGACTCGTCGGCAGAGTCAGGCGCACCGGTAGGGGCGACACTAGCCGCCCGTTCCTGCTCGCAGTCTGCAGCCAGCACTTCGAGATCCATATCCTCGAGCATGTAGATTCCACTGTTGAGCCAGCTCACATGTCCCGGTCGTTCGACGAGAACCTCGCGCGTCGGATCCGCCGGATTGCTGTTCTCTATAGTCTTGGTATCGCCACCGACGAGTACCGGTCGGCGATTGATAGTCCACTGAATCGCTCGCGCGTCGATGCCCGGACCACCCGGCCGAAACTCGTTCTCACCACGATTCAGGTAGCGCACCCGCTCGTCGCGAGGATCAGCCGGGTTCGCGGTCCAGAATCGCGCGGACCAGCCAGTTCGAATCATCAGCGCGTCCCCCGGCTGTATATCGTCGATAGATAGTCCCTGACGAATCAGGGCCTGCTCGAGTTCCTCCGGCGTGAACTCATAATCTGCGGGTGGAAACTGCTCCGGGTCGCGCCCTGCCTCCCGCTCGCGATCGCGGAGGAGCTGAGCAACATCGATCAGTACGGCCCGAGCAACGATCGTTCGCACATTTTCTATGCCCATTCGCATATGCCCGCGAAACACATAGTCGTCACCGGGATTTCCACGAGGCAGATCGCCGGGGTTGCCTTCAGGGAAATAATGATCGGCAGGGTTTCGCGTGTCGAAGCAGTTGTACGTGATGCCTTCCTGCGTCACATGATTGAAACCATCGAGCTGCGTACCCAACTCAAACTGCATGACGCCGGCTCTGTCGGGATTGAACCTGCTGTTGCCGAGCGTCTCTTCATTATTGAAGATCGCATTGCTCGCATCACGACCAGGCCAGGTGCCGAGATTGGTTTTGAAATCCAGGTAGGCGGAAAACCCCATCTGGCCCGGCTCGAGAATTCGACCGATTTCGTAAACCTTACCCAGCCGGATCAGACCCAGCGTGTCGCTCACGCGCTCCTGGGTCAGATAGTTGAGATTGCCCACCTCATCATCCGGGCCCCACATTCGCGTCGTTGGGTTGTCGCAGGGATCCGGCAGAACGAATTCGCTCGGTATCGGGTCCATCGCCGTATAGCCAGGTGGTGCCTGCGCGCGCGCCGCCGAGGAAACCAGACTGAAGGCCGCTGCCACAGAGACGGCGATGATTACTGAGTTTGGGGCTGACATTTCTCCCTCCCGCCGGAGATTTCGCCGAGGCCGAGCACAAGCCCGAGTTTCGCGTAAATCTCTTCCTATAGCCAGCCAACTAGTTCGGCGCGACACCACCGTAGCGAACGCCGGTCAGGTGGCTCATCTCTCTGTTCCAGGTCGTCAGGTCTTCGGGACAGAACTGCGATACATGTTGGTGACCGCAGGCGCGCGCCATGACCTGCATGAGCTCGGTCGCCGCGGTAAAGAAACTCGCGAGTCGTTCAGCACCGAGGTCCACATTCAGCCGTTCGCGGAGATGCGGTTGCTACGTCGCGATTCCCACCGGGCAGTTGTCGGTATGGCAGGCCCGCATACCGAGACAGCCGATCGCCTGAATCGCGGTATTCGAAACCGCAATAGCGTCGGCACCCAGCGCCAGCGCCTTAAGAAAATCTGCGGGCAGACGAAGACCTCCCGTGATGATCAGCGTCACGTCGGGTTGTCCCTGCTCATCAAGATAACGCCGCGCCCGGGCGAGCGCCGGAATGGTCGGCACGGAGATATTGTCGCGGAACAGCAGTGGGGCGGCACCCGTGCCACCGCCTCGCCCGTCGAGAATCGCGTATTCCACACCAATTTCGAGCGCAGCCTCGAGATCGCGCTCGATGTGCTGTGCCGGGAGCTTCACTCCGATGGGGATCCCGCCCGTCGCTCGCGCACCTCAGCGGCAAAATCACGGCAGCCCGAAACTCGTTCCCAGTCCGGGAAACGCGGCGGCGAGATGGCAGCCTCCCCTTCCGCGAGCTCACGTACCTCCGCGATTTTTCCCTTGACCTTGATGCCTGGCAGATGTCCGCCGGTACCGGTCTTCTCACCCTGACCGCACTTGAAATGAAAAGCCTGCGCCAAGGCGGCTTTCTCCATTGAGTACCCGAAGCGTGCCGACGCCAGCTCATAAAAGTAACGTGAGTTGGCTTGTTGCTCTTCGGGTAGCATGCCGCCTTCGCCTGAACAGATTCCGGTTCCGGCCAGTTCCGCGCCCCTGGCAAGCGCAATCTTCGACTCCTCCGACAGCGCACCGAAACTCATATCGGAGACGAACAGAGGGATATCGAGACGCAATGGCTTGTTCGCCGAGGGGCCGATCACCGTCTCTGTTCCCACCTCCGCATCGTCAAGCAGCGGCAACTTGTGCAGCTGCGCCGTCACGACCTGGAGGTCTTCCCATTTCGGCAACTGGTCGCGCGGCACCCCCATCGCCGATACGCGCCCGTGATGACCGACCTTGCTGAGCCCGTTCGCGGCAAGATGCTGGATATAACTCACATGAGGCTCAAGCGGCGTGCCATGATGTTCAGCGTAGAGTCCCCCCCCCCCCCCCCCCCCCCTGATAGGCATCACGGTTGTAGGGCTGGGGATTGTCGCGCTCCCATGCCGCTATCTGGTCGGAGTCTACCCAGACACCGCCATCTTCAATCCACGCGTCGAAACGCTGTAGTCGCTCCGAAGGATTGTAGGAACTAATGCCCGTCCGATAGGAGTAGTCCCAGTTGTGCAGCCCACAGATTAAATTCTTACCCTCTATGTGACCGTCAGACAGCAATGCACCTCGATGCAAACACCGTCCATAAAGTACTTATACGTCGTCACACTTCTGCCGAATAACGACAAGATCAACATTCGAGACCAGCGCGTAACTGGGTTTCAGGGGCAGGAGGTCATCCCACTCCGCAATTCTTTTTTTTCACCGACTACTCCAGGTCATGATTCTTAACGCATCAGATCAGCGACGCCCAGTCGAACCGTTCGAAGAAACTGCAGAAGCCGTTCGGAAGCTTCCTCTTCATCGGCAAGTTCGCTATAGGGCAGTATCGCACCGGTAAATCCCTCCGTGTGCCAGTAGGCGCCTTCCGTTAACGGAACGTCGACCAGTCCCTGAGGTTCCGGATAGGCCGTCGCATAGATATAAGCTTCGGGGATGCCGCTGTCTCCGGTAACGAAACCGAAGTTCATCTGCTCGTCGGCGCTCTCTTCGTCGTTGGGGTCCACCCCGGGTACCAGACGACCGGAAAACCAGTTGAGGCTCAGATCAAAGTGGTGCGGGAATAGCTGCACGGGGCTACTCTCCTCGCGGAACTCGCCTTTGAACTGGCGGAAGACGCCATCGATCTGTGCCATTGCGTTCCAGTAGCGAGTACTCGCATCCCGATCGAAGTAATGCACCGCATCCTGCCATTGGGTAGCGGGAAGCCCTGGCGGCTCTATGTTTAATGTTCTTAATGCGTCGAATAGCGCCTGCGCGAGAGACTGTTGGCTGAAGCCGGCAAGGTCAATCGACGACCGCTCACCGCGGCTCGTTGCCAGCTCCAGCTGCTGATCCAGCGGATTCAGTACGAGTTCCACTGTCCTGTCGCCGGCCATGATCGGTGTGGTCGTTAGTCCGCGGGCAGTCACCTCCAGCGTGATATGCCACCAGTGTTTTCGCGGACGGTTCATTTCCCGCCGAACGGCACCCAGAACTCGCGCGTAGTCGTGTAAAGCGTCTCGGGTAGAACGCCAATCTGACAACTCTAATTCAGGATACACATTATCCTCCGCTGCCCCGCCGGGCTCTGCCCGATTCTACTTGTTTCGCTGCGTCCGGTTGGTCTCACCGAACCAATGCCTTAACCTAGACCGCCCGATTGCCCCGAATGTCACAATGCTATCGCCAGTTTTTTTACCCGACGAGTTGACCGGATCGAGAGAAGCAACAAATGACCGACGATAATGACGAACGGGTTGCTGCACTGAACCTCTCGGCAGATGAGTTCCGAGCGCTGGGACACGCGCTGGTCGACCAACTCGGTGATTTTTTCGAATCGATCAGCGAGCGGGCGGTAACTCCGGCACATACACCGAAAGAAATCCGGGCCTTGCTCGGCGGCGACGGTCTTCCGCAGCGCGGCACCCCGGCCGACGGACTGCTCCGGGAGACGGCCGAGCTTCTCTTTGACCACTCGCTGCACATCGGCCATCCACGATTCCTTGGCTATATCACGTCCTCCGCTGCACCGCTCGGCGCACTCGGCGACTTGCTGGCCTCCTCTGTCAATTCCAACGTTGGTGGTTGGGATCTCGCGCCGATGGCGAGTGAGATCGAAGCGCAGACCATCCAGTGGCTGGCCGAGTTGATTCACTACCCGTCGGGCTGTGGCGGACTGATGGTCAGCGGTGGCAATATGGCCAACATCATTGGCTTCCTGGCAGGAAGGCGGGCGAAGGCGTCATGGGATATTCGCGCACGTGGCCTCTATGAAGACCCTCGTCGCCTAACGGTGTATGCGTCACGCGAGACACATACCTGGCTGCAGAAGACCACCGATGTATCCGGACTCGGTACGGATAGTCTGCGCTGGATCGCTACAGACAACCAGCAGCGTATGGATCTCTCCGATCTAAGAAAAAAAATCGACGCCGACCGTGCCGCAGACTGCGTGCCGTTTCTGGTAGTAGGAACCGCCGGTACCGTGAGCACCGGTGCCGTAGATCCGCTGCAGGACATCGCGGAGCTTTGCACCGAACAGGATCTCTGGTTTCACGTCGACGGCGCTTACGGTGCGCTGGGAGCAGCGTTGCCGGAAGCATCTACCGACCTTCTGGGGCTCGCCAAAGCCGACTCGCTGGCACTTGATCCTCACAAGTGGCTCTACAGTCCGCTTGAAGCGGGATGCGTATTGGTGAAGAGCCCGGAGCATCTGACCGATGCGTTCAGCTACTCTCCCGAGTACTACCACTTCGTCGAAGATGATGAAGATCCGAAGACCAACTTCTACGAGTACGGGATTCAGAACTCGCGCGGCTTTCGTGCACTGAAAGTCTGGCTTGGTCTGAGATCGGTAGGGCGCGAAGGTTACCTGCAAATGATCGAGGACGATATTGAGCTCGCGAAACGGCTTTACGGAGCGGCAGAACGTCATGCTGAACTCGAGGCAAGAACTCAGCAATTAAGTATCACTACGTTCCGATATAAACCCGAAGACCTGGATTCAAGCGATGCAGCGGTTGAAGATTACCTCAACGACCTCAATGAGGAACTGCTGACGCGGCTGAATAACAGCGGGGACGCCTTCCTGTCGAATGCCGTTCTCGATGGAAGAAACCTGCTACGCGCTTGCGTCGTCAACTTTCGAACCTCCGCCAGAGATATTGACGCGATCCCCGGCATCGTCGTCCGCCTGGGCGCCGATGTAGATCGCGAACTGCGGCCTGCGGAGTTACGTCCCTGACGCTAAGGAGACGAGTTCTCACAACGCTGAAGCGTCTAACCCAGCGCTCGGCTCAGGAATGGCAGGCTGCGATCGAGGCGGTAATCAATACCGGAATGGGTGTCCGGAAACTCCTCATAACGATGCGCGATCCCCGCAGCGGCAAGACGCTTCGACAGGATACGGCTGCCAAAGTGCATCTGATACTGATCCTTCCAACCGCAGTCAATAAAGATTCCGCGAAGACTCTCTAGATTCCCGCGATAACGCTTCACCAGGTTGATCGGATCGTGCTTGCGCCACTCGCGCCAGCGCGCCGGGATAATCTCGCCGGTCTCCAAGTTGAATGGCAATCGAAAACCGTTGGGCGCGTCCGGGTCCGGATCATAGGACGCGGCCATTGCCAGGTTCATAAGGCAATGAATCTCGCTTCCGGATAATTTGCTTCGTTCCCATATATCCGCCAGAAATCGCGCTACGCGGCCATCGTCCAGACCGGCGTCGACGCCACGCTCTTCTGTCGCAACCGTTATCGATCCCGCACGGCGTTTCCGACGTCTGTGAGAGGCGAGAGTGTTCAGCGTGTTCGGCCAGTCGCAGCGATACAGAAAGTCGAAGTACGCATCGCCCGAGTGATTCGCAATAGCGCCCCAGTAGCGTGGGTACTTCATACCGTGCAGCATCGCGCCGTAGCCACCCGAGGATCTCCCGAAGCAACCGCGATGATCCCGGGATGCCTTCGTCCGAAACTCGCCGTCGACAAACGGAATGAGTTCACGAGTCAGATAGTCCGCATAATCCCCGATAGCGGACGAATTGATGTACTGATTCCCACCCAGTGACGTGAAGCAGTCCGGGAATACGATCAGGCAGGGACGCATCTTCCTCTCGTAAACCAGACGCGCGGCCCGCTCAGGCAGATTCTCGTCGAAATTGCGCCAGTTGGTATGTGACTTGCCCGATCCTGTAAAAGCGGCGAGATCAAACAACACGGGAAAGCGGCGCCCCGGGCCACGAGACGAGCCCGCGTCGTACTGCGGCGGCAACCACACATCGTGCGTGCGTACATGTGGGTCTCCCAGCGGATTGTCCGCGAGAATCGAGGAACAGTGCTCAACCGTAACGACTCTGCCGCCCGAGGGGATTACTTTCTTCTTTGCCATCGTGTTGCTACCTTCTGACGCGGCATTCTAGCCTCCGCCCGGATTGTACATAAGCTACCTGTAAACCAACGGCGCGTTCGAACGTTCTATTCCTGCAACAACAATGAAGAATCCAGGCCACATCTCTCGCAATACCGACACCGGCGATCGAACGGGACTAACGCTCGCACTCTTGTCGCTTAGTGCCACACTACTAGCTGGCTGCGGTAGCAATGGAGGAGACGGCGACGGCGCGCCCGTTAACGGTGTACCGGACCCTGTACCTGCACCGGAGCCGCCCGCACCAGAGCCGCCGGAGGCAATCGATGTTGAGCTGCGCTCACTCATTACTCAGCACGAGCTGACCGGCGCGCCCGACGCGGGACGAAATCTGCCCTCGATCGATGATCCTGTTCCGCAGCTGGGCAAGCTGCTGTTTTTCAGCAAAAGTCTTGGTGGCGGTTTCGATACCGCCTGTGTCAGCTGCCACCATCCGTTGCTCGGCGGCAGTGACGAGTTATCACTAAGCGTTGGCACAGGCGCCGTGGAACCGGATGTTCTCGGTACAGATAGAAGCCGTGCCGATGGACTCCCCAACGTTCCGAGAAATGCGCCAACAATCTTCAACTCGGGCCTGCACGACAACGGCATGTTCTGGGATTCTCGTGTCGAGAGTATCGGCAGAGAGTATCTTTTTAACGGCCGCGGCTCCGGAATCCGCACTCCGGATACGAGCCTGTTTGCAACCGATCTGTCGCTCGCCGTCGGCAGCTCCCTGCCGGCGGCTCAGGCGCGTTTCCCGGTAACATCAAGCGAAGAAATGAAGGCAACGGTGTTCGAGGAAGGTAGCGACGGCGAAACCATTCGAGCTCATCTGGCCGCCCGTATCGGCAACTATGGTGTGGGCGCCGGCGAGCTGGCAACCAACGGCTGGCTGGCCGAATTTCAAAACGCTTTCGCAAGTGCGTTACCGGCGGAAGATCTCATTACGTTCTCCAACATTGCCTTCGCGATCGGAGAATACGAGCGTTCCATGAACTTTACGAACTCGCCGTGGCGAGCCTACGTTGAGGGTGACAACGCCGCGATTAGCAATGCTGCCAAGCGCGGTGCAATCCTGTTCCTGACGAGCCCGGACGCTGATGGTTTCGGCTGTCACCAATGTCACACCGGTGACGTCTTCAGCGATGGCGACCATCATACGATCGGCTTCCCTAGCTTCGGTCCCGGAAGAGGCGATGGTAATAACGACGATTTCGGCAGAGCGCATGAGACCGGGCTAAATTATGACCGCTACCGTTTTCGCACACCCTCTCTACTCAACGTCGAGGTCACAGGACCGTATGGTCACGCCGGGGCATACGAGACGCTGGATGACGTCGTGCGCCACTATGACAATCAAGACGGTAGAGCCGACAACTTCTTCGACAACGGCGGCTGGTGCCAGCTCGAACAGTTCGAAGGCGTCGAAGATTGCGAAGATCTGTACCCCGACGCACAGGCGAACACCGATCTAGCATTGCAGAAACTGCGCCGCGAGCGCAATAACTTACCTCAGGATCAACAAGTTCCGCAGATCAACATCGACGGTGGCGAGCGACGCGACGTTGTCGACTTCCTCGAAACCCTGACTGACCCCTGCGTACTGGACCCCGTTTGCCTGGCGCCCTGGATCGCTGATCCCGAGAGCGATGGCCCGGACGGCATGCAGCTTAATGCTCTGGACGCCGAGGGTGCGCCTCTCTAGCGAGCTAATCGTTCCAGTTCTGCAGCACCTCTGCGGGCTCAGACTGATACCCGACAGCTTTTATTCCACCGATCGCCGCAAACTCGTCCCGCGCCGATGTCTCTCCGCTAATCCCTACCGCACCGATTGCCGTTCCGTCGTCGTCACAGATCAGCACACCGCCGGGAACCGACGCGAAGTTGCCTTCGGAAATCACTGTGAGCGCAGTCGAGAACACCGGCCGTTCCGCCAGTCGCTGCCCGATGACTCGACTCGACACGCCCATACCGAGAGCACCATAAGCCTTCGCTATGGCGACCTGCACTCGGATGATGCCGCAGCCATCCTCTCGCTTTAACGCAATCTGATGCCCGCCGGAATCGAGCACGGTGACCGTCAACGGCAACATCTGATGTTCGCGCGCGAGCCGCAGGGCCGCGTCAATAATCTCCTCGGCCTTCTCCAGGCCTAACGCAACCTTCAGTGGCGTGAGTGCTCCAGCCATACTGTCATCTCCGGATCTTGGCGGATGATATTATCCACAAGCCAGCCCACTCTATCATCAGGCCATCACGGCCTTCACGACGATCGAAGCATTATGGGACGGCGCCTGATAAGCTCTCGCGCGCAGGATCGAAGGAACGGAACGATTTCATGATTGAAGCTTTGGTATCGGGCCTGGGGCTGATTTTTCAGTGGCAGGTCATAGGTTACTTCGCGCTCGGTTGCGTGATTGGTGTCTGGATGGGCGCAATTCCGGGCCTCGGCGGCGCTATCGGTCTCGTGCTCCTGCTACCGTTCACATTCAGCATGGAGCCCGTCTCTGCGTTCGCGCTGCTACTCGCATCCTGGGCGTCTACCTCGACGAGCGGCGCCATTACTTCGGTTCTTATGGGTATTCCCAGCACCGCTGCTTCGCAGGCGACGGTTCTCGACGGCTATCCGTTGGCGAAGCAAGGCGAATCAGCGCGCGCGCTCGGCGCGGCGTTCACTTCTTCAGCGATCGGTGGTGTGTGTGGGGCGGCAGCGCTCGGCATATCTCTGCCGCTAATTCTGCCGATTATTCTCGCGTTCGAATCTCCGGAAACCTTCATGCTCGGCGTGCTGGGGCTGGCTATGGTCGGCTCACTCGCGGGTCGCTCGATCATGAAAGGCGTTGCGGCTGCAATGTTCGGACTGCTCCTCTCGATGGTCGGCTTCCCTGAATCACAGGCGATCCCGCGCTATACATTCGATACGCTTTATCTGCTCGACTCGCTACCGTTGATCCCGGTATTGCTCGGCATTTTCGCCATACCGGAAATTATGGAACTGGCGATCAAGAACGTCTCGATCTCACAAACCGGCGCTGGTAATGAATCGAGAGCGGGGCTAATGCAGGGTATCCGTGACGCGTTGAAGCACTGGTGGCTGGTCATCCGTTGCAGCGTCATCGGCGCCTATATCGGCATGCTCCCTGGCCTGGGCGCTTCGATTGTCGGCTGGGTCACCTACGGCCACGCGATGCAGAGCGCCAAAGATCAGTCCAAATTTGGCGAGGGCGATATTCGCGGCGTCCTGGCACCGGAAGCGGCGAATAACGCGCTCCGCGGTGGCGCCCTAATTCCAACGGTAACGATGGGAATACCGGGCAGCGTCGGCACGGCAGTGCTCATGGGCGCACTGATCATGCTCGGGCTGCGACCCGGACCGTCGATGCTGTCTGAGAATCTCGACATGACATTCAGCTTCGTCTGGATGATCGCATTGGCAAGCGTCGTCGCGACCGTAATTCTGCTGGGAACGGTAGAACAGGTCGCCAAGGTCGCGCTCCTTCCCGGGCAACTCGTCGTCCCCGGCGTCCTGTTGTTCGTATACATGGGGGCCTGGCTGGGCGGTGCGTCATTGGGAGACTGGATTAGCTGCACGGCGTTCGGCGTTCTCGGCTTTGCGATGAAACGCGGCGGCTGGCCGAGGCCACCGGTCATACTGGCGCTGGTACTCGGCAGCATTCTCGAGGGGTATTTCCAGATCAGTATGCGTGTCCATCAGGGTATAGGATGGATCACACGGCCGATCGTTCTTCTGCTGATCGTCATCATTATAGTGACACTGATCTTCGCGGCCCGCGGCATCTCGCGGCAGAAAAAGTCCGCGAAACCTGCCGCAGGCGAAGGCTCAGCCAGCAACCCCGTACTATCGCTGGCGCTATCGACAGGGTTGTGCGCTTTGTTTGTTTGGGCCGCCTTTACGTCACTGCAGTGGCCACCCCCCGTTCGGCAACCGCCGCTTCTGGTCGCAATTCCTGGCGCTATTCTTGCCGGCATTGTCGCCATTCGCGATCTGCTGAGTGTGATCTCGGAGAAGAACAAGGACGGCGGCTTGTCTGTGACAATGAAGAAAGCCTACGAATCCGCCTGGCTCGCGAAAGCGATTCCGTTCTTCGGCTATCTGAGCGGCATTGTCATCGTCACGATCGTCGTAGGCCAGAAGATTGCGTTACCGCTATTCATGGCGATCTATCTTTTGCGTTGGGGCGGCTATCGCAAGCGCTTCGCGTTCGCTTACGCGTTCGTCGGTTGGGTGATTGTTGTCTTCTTCTACGGCGAGGTCATGAACACTTTCTTCCATCCCTCGTACCTGGGGCTCTGGCTAGAGACAGCGCTACCCGAGGGTTTCCCGGGCTGGTTAATCGTCTAGGCGAGATCGCCTCGAGAGCTTATTCGTCCGCCGCCTGCGTTTCGCTGGGCCTCTCAAAGTCCTTGGCCCAGTGCCCTCTTCCCTCCTGTTCGCCCTCGGCGTACAGCCAGGCGTAACCGCCTTCCGGATTGCAGAGTATTTCCCACGCGTTGCCATCGAGGTCCCAGAAGTAAAAGCTGTAGGTGCCATGCTGAACCCGTGGCTTCGAGACCTTAGTCATCCCCCAGCGCTCCGCCTGTTCTGCGCAGATTCGGTGACACTCATCCACTTCAGCTTCGGTTAATACATCGAGGCCGTTGTGATTGAGGAACGACATTTTGTTTTCAACCCGCTTGTTCTCGACTACGGCATAGACGTGGTTACCGCCGAGACGAATCATCAGAGAGATATTGCTGGTTCTCACAACTTCCAGTCCCAGGAATTCCTCATAGAATTTCCTGCTTGCCTCCAGATCTCTCGACTCCAGTGTGCCGTGAGATAGAAAGTTCAGATTCAGAGCTGCCTTCGCAGCTTCTCCAGTCTCTGTCATAGATAAGGTCCTCGTCCTGATTCGTACGGCGGCTAGACCAGCCTGAAGCCTTAAGTTGTCAACTGTACACGGCCAGCCATCGAAAGTACTCTTGCGATTCCCGCCCGTGGCACGAGATCTGCCGTGAACAATACTGCGCCGCCGAAGCGAATTGTGTACTTCGGCTGGTTCGTCGTCGGCGCCTCCGTCGTTGGCCTCGCAACGGGCTGGAGCGCGCTGTTCTTTACGTTCGGTGCTTTCATTCAACCCCTTTCAGATACGTTTGGCTGGCAGCGAGCCGAAATATCGGTAGGGTTTTCAATAGTCAGCCTGACGGCAGTGTTCGTATCGCCGTTACTCGGCGTGCTGGTCGATAGGAACGGCGTCCGGCGCGTTTTGCTGCCTTCTGCCGCGATGCTCGGTGTCGTTATTTCGAGCAGCTATTGGCTGAGCGCGAACATCTGGCATTTTTATCTTATCTGGCTGGGCGTAGCGGTCTTAGGCGCCGGCACATCGCCGCTGAGCTACTCGCGCCTGATCGTGAAGTGGTTCGACCGGCGACGCGGCCTCGCGCTCGGGATAGGTCTTGCCGGTGTGGGCATCGGCTCCGCGATATTGCCCCAGGTTGTACAAGCCGTAACGTCAGCGTATGGCTGGCGCGAAGCGTATCTCGCGCTTGGTGCCATTGTCCTATTGATCAGTCTGCCGATTCTTTACATCTGGGTACGCGACGACCCACGCGACTTGAATCTGGCACCAGACGGCAACGATATTCTCACTGTCACTGAAGAAGGCACGACATCTACAACAGTAGTCGCCGGCTTCACGGCCAGAGAGGCCGCACGTCAGCCGGCGTTCTGGCTAATGATCGGCCTGTTCGCGATGGTCGGTCTGACAACGGCCGCGATCATCGCACATCTAATTCCACTGATGATCGATCGCGGTGCATCCTTAGCGCAAGCCGCAACAGCACAGTCGATGCTCGGAATCTCTCTAATCTTCGGTAGAGTTGTCGCCGGCTACCTGATGGATCGATTTTTCGCTCCGCGCGTTGCCCTGGCTTTTCTTCTCGGCCCGCTTGCTGGCCTTGCGCTGCTTGCAAACGGCGCTTCCGGCGTACCAGCGATCACCGCCAGTATTCTGGTGGGACTCGCAACCGGTGCCGAGTTCGATGTGATGAGCTACCTGACAAGCCGATACTTCGGACTACGTAGCTTTGGTCAGCTCTACGGCTATTTCTTCTCGGTGTTCCAACTTGGAGCTGCCTTTGGACCGCTGCTAATGGGATTCAGCTTCGATGCGAATGGAACTTATACCGCCGCACTCTGGATTCTTGTCGGAGCAACTTTCCTGGCATGCGTATTCGCGGCGACGATAGGACCGTACCCGAATCTACCGGAAGAAAGATAGAAATGAGGAGTAGTGTATGAAGTTACTGACGATCGATGACGGCGATAGTGGCCGGCTCGGACTGCTCGTCAACGACGAAGTATTCGACGCCCGTCTTACGGCATCGCTGCTTGGCGGAAAGGCGTCAGTTCCTGACTCCGTCAGCGAGTACATTACCGGCGGCGAGCAAACACGAGATGCGACGGCCACATTGGTCGCCGAGATTGGGCACGCCGATGAAGCCGCACGTGGTTCTTTGCGTGAGCGATCTGCGCTGACGAGCTTCGGAGACACAAAGCTCCTGGCGCCGATCCCGGAGCCTGCGTTCATATTGTCGGTAGGCATGAACTACCGTGATCATCTTGCCGAGATGAACACCCCGGTACCTGACGTACCCGCATCGTTCACGAAACATCCGGGTAGTGTCACCGGATCAGGAAAGGCGATTCATTTGCCAACGGCAAACAGCGACATGGTCGACTACGAGGGCGAGATCTGTTTCGTTTTCGGACGAGAGTGCTACAACGTCACCGAACAAGACGCCTGGGACTATGTCGCCGGACTCACTATCGCGAATGACGTCTCTGCTCGCGATTGGGTCGCCCCGATCTTCCAGCAAGAAACGTCGATGGGAGCGATACACGCCTGGGAGGTCAATGTACTGGGAAAACAATACCCGACTTTTTGTCCGATGGGACCGGTTCTCGCTACGCTCGACGAGATTGCTGACCTGGCGAATATCAGGATCGAGACACGTCTGAACGGTGAGGTGGTTCAGTCATCCAGTTCAAGTCAGTTCGTATTTGATATCCCCAAGCTCATTGCCTATTTCTCGCAGTGGTACCGCTTCGCTCCGGGGGACATCGTGACGACCGGCTCACCGGCGGGCGTCGGCTACGGCCGCGAGCCGAAACTCTTCATGCGCGATGGCGACATCGTTGAAGTCGAACTCGAAGGTGTCGGCGTGCTGTCGAATCCCGTGTCGCGCGCGCCTCAGTAACGGCGGCCCAACCTAAGGAACTACTCCGACCCCAGGAAGAAGTTTCTCCCGTCAGGAGTAACGACGCTGCGACCGTTGACCACGGGTTCGCCGCTGCGCGCGAGATAGCCGTTCACAATAACCTCGGTTCCCTCCGGGAAGTCGGTTTTTCGAACGCCGCGTCGCAGCAATAACGTCGCAGCACCGGCTTCGATCGCCCAGTTCGTCACCGTACCGTCCGGGTTGGTGACGTCAATATAGAGCCAACCGTGCGGATTCGCCCACTGCATACTCGTGAGCGTGCCGCGAAGCTCTATTGGCTTCTCTATATCAAACTCGGCCGCGAAGGAATGATGCGCAACGACAGGCGCTACGACGAGCAGCAGCCCGATGACGCCGAAGATCCCAAACGTTTGTTTATTCATGTCACAACCCCCATGACAACCACAATCTTTTTCGAACGAAACCACGCGCTCGTCACTACGGTGGCGTTACCCCCCGGAACCACTCAAAGCCCAGTGCACGCAGCGAGGCCGGTCCGCCAACGTTACCTTCGTAACAGGCATCTTCCCAGATCTCATCGGCATAGGGATCCTCATAAGCAGGCATCTCTACCGTCACTGCGTTTGGAAGGCGTCCGGCCCGCAGGTTCGGGCCCGTGCCGGGGCGCCTCTTAGGAAAATTCATCTTCCACGGTTGCGTATACACGGTGGGATCATCGATTGTAATCTCATAGTCCATCGTGTCTGCATCGGCCAATCTCCAGCGCTCGGTCATCCGCGAGTTCTCGGTGAAGTAGTGACCGGTGCTATCGAACCAGCCCAGACCATTGAGACTTGTCACCTCAACAACCAGCGTGTCGCCCTCCCAACGGCCACGCGAGATCCCGAACCACAACTTCGTGTCCTCGCTGATCGCCGGCCGACCGTCGGTCGGAATGACGCGATAACCCGTCTCGCCGAGCATAATTACCGCGCCCGGCTGCTGAACGATCTCCACCGCATCGACCGAGAACGTCGGCATAAAGGGAAGACAATAGGCCGACGGACTGCTGTAGAGTCGCTCATCGGATTCACCGGGCCAGCCGCGTCCCAGCCCGGCAAGAATCTCGTTGCGCTTCTCGAGACCCCACGGCGTATAGGGAACCTTGCCGTCCACAGGGTCGGAGACGAATGACTCCTGCGCCGGCGTCGTAATATCCACGTATTCATGATCTTCGAGATAACTGAGACCGTCGCCGCCACTCGCTCCCCATACGCCCTGAATATCCGGCACACCATCGGCAGTACGAGGTGGACTGTAAGGAGGCAACTCTGCCTTCACGGCAAGCCAGGTCCTCGCCATCGGAATCTTCGGTGTGTCTTCCGACCAGAACGCCTGCGCGAGTGCCACGCCAGGCGCGAGTGACAGAACACAGAGCGCTGCGGGAACTACCAAGATAGCTGAGACTTTGTCGTTCACAGAACACCTCGCGTTGCTATGTACATGCGAACCAACTCAATGCTCTTCGAAGAATGTGGAATCCGGATTGTCCCATTCCTGCTCAAGGAGATAGGCATGACACTGGTATTCCATCAATTCGCTATTCGCTTCCTGACGCCGGTAAAGCGGCATACTGATCTTCCAGGGCCGCGTGAACACATTCGGATCCTCTATCGTCGCCTCGTAGAGCATGTGGTTTGGACCCGTCGGCGTGTAACGCTCTACGACGTGCAGGGCTTCGCTGTGAAAATTTCCGGCGCGGTCAAACCAGGTTCGATCATTGAAGTGGACTACGTCTACTACCAGCGTATCTCCCTCCCAGTGCCCGCGTGAATCGCCCATCCACCAGTCGATCGGTCCGGGCGGATGGGGATTTCCGTTCATATATATGAATCGAATGGTGCGCAAATACTCGTAGGCGATGGAGACTTTGTCAGCCTGCTGAATTATCTGAAACGGGTACGGCATATAGGTAATTCGAGGCACGCCCGGCAGATAGCATTTGTTCTCCGGGTCGAGTATCGCGCGCTGCGCGAAATTCTGATCGCGCTGCGCACGCTCCGACTCCTGGTAGGGAATGGTGCCGCCCTCAACAACACTTTGCCCTGCGGGGACACCAAGACTCGCGCCATGATCCTCGAGATCCCACGCTGCCGTGTTGAGAACCTGCCAGATGCCCTGCAGATCCGGATGCCCGTCTGCAGTCCGCGCTGGTGTATACGCGCCCGGCGATTCAGTCTGCGCCATGGCCACTGTGGAGGCGAACGCGGCGAAGATCGTCAGGCCTCGAAAAGGCCGACAGAAGAGATACCTTACGGGGAATACGCTTAACACAGAGACCGGCACCCGCGTTACGAGTGCAATGGCCGCGACAACTGTATCGTATCTCGCGTGCATGAGCACATTTATACGACAAACAGCGGTAAAATTCCCGTTAAGAGAAGTTTAGCGTCCTCGCTCCAGGAAGCGCGGCACCCGACCAGTCACCGGAGATCTACTATGAGACATCAGACATCTGCTTCGCCGCTGAACCTCGAAGCAATCGCCAGAATGCTTCCACTGACTCTCGTCGGCTGCGCGCTTTTGATCGCACAGCCGGCCGTATCGGCAGAACCAGAACTTCAGACGCCGGAACCCGTCATCTACCTGGCCGACAATCTAGACGAGCAGGACAACCTGGGTTGGTGCATCGACACATTGGGGCGAGGTTGGTCCGAGCAACTGCAGACACATTCATGCAAGCCGCAGGGCGGCGACGTGCAGTTCTCCTATAACGAGGAGACGGGCCAGATTGCCTCGGTCGAATTTCCAGGAAAGTGTGCAACACTCCATGAGAGCGCCGCGGCGGGAGTCTCCTTCGATCTGCTGGATTGCTCAGCGGATTCGGCGGAGCAGCGCTTCACCTACAACGCCGAGACCTCGGAGTTTATGCCCAACGCCGACCAGAGCCTGTGTGTTGCTGCGGGAGCGGCAAGTCAATCGGCCGGACCGTTCATGTCACGTATTCTTGAACTTGCCCCCTGTGCCTCGACTGACTTGCGGCTCAAGCAGTGGGTGATCAAAGGCTCTATGTAGAGCTGACGACCCGTCGAGCTCTACTGCTGTAGATCCTCGTCCTTGAGTTCGACACAGGCGTAAGGCTCGAACGGTATGTCGGACGGGAACACCGTGTCTTCACCGGTGTATCGACCATCGAAGTAAGCCGGATCCTCGGCGTAGTAACTTCGCGTCAGGCCTTGCGTCTGCGCGTCGTAGCTGAATCGTTCTACAGCGTGCATTCCGTCGCTGTGTTTCATGACGTTACCGCCACCGAAGCTGAGAAAACCCTCCTCGAAACCGATCGTGTCGACGACGAGCTCACCGTCGTCCCAATAGCCGATCGAGTGGCCGGCACGACTCGAGGAAATGTTTGCCGGATGCTCATCCATATTCAGATGAATGGTCCGAACAATATCCATTAGCCCGTACCTCAACGTGATCGTATCTTCGGTCTGCCGTATCTCGTTGACATGCCGGTCGAATTCCCAGTCGAAGAAAATGTTTGTCGCCATGCAGTGGAAACGCGGATTATCGACCTGAGTATCGACTCCCTCGATGGCAGCGAGTCCTGCCGCCGTCAGCGTAATCCCGGGGATACCGCCACCCATACCCATACCCATACCCATACCCATGCCCATGCCCATGCCGCCAGCGCCGGTGCCGCCCTGCGGGTTGCGCTGCGGCGCGGCCCAGGTGCCGGCGAGATTCAGTTCGCCGTCCATGAGTCGCTCTGCGGAGGATGTCGGCGCATCGAGTTGTGCGCGTCTCTGATCGTATCTGTCCAGCGTGCTGCCGTCGGCGAGGATCGCTGTTCGAAGCGCGCAGGCATGCTCTTCACGGCTGCCACGGTCGCCCATCACGGTTATCTCACCACCAATCGGGAACAGGTCTTCTGTCCAGCCGGCGCGTCGTAGCAGCGAGCCGGCCTGCAACTCGCAACGCCACGGCACGACATCGCCGTTCTCTTCAGTCACGTCGAAATAGACATAGCCGTGAGGGTTCACATAGCGGATGTCGGTTACGACACCGGTAACCTCAACAGGCTGAGAAGAATCGAACTGACCGGGCCCATGGTGTGCATAAGCAGCCGCACCGAATGCAAACAGCAGACTGTATCCGAAATATCTCACGTTAATCTCCTTTCGCCGCTACGCGGAGCTACGGCGCAGCAACTCGCCGCCATGCGGCTATCTAAGCTGCACAAAGTCTAGCGACGGGTGTGTGCTGAATATGGAAACGCCCGCGAGTAATAGCCCGCGGTAGCCGCACTCTAGTAGCCGTTATTGCGGGAAATCTGCGCCTCGATGTACTCCTGAACTTCAGGCGTGACCGCAGCGGTCGCGTTCAGTATGTCTGCAGCGCGCTCATGTTCGACGGGTTCAGGCGCATAGCTGAGAATTCTTTCCGCCTCTTCCTTGAACGCGGCCGAGGACATCATCGGCGCGATGGCTGCACGGAATACTTCAATAGATTCCCGATCCATTCGCGGCGGGCCGAGGAAGACGTGCTGCATCGTCTGATCAATCTCGATCATCGTTCGAATCGCGTCCCAGTTCGGACCTGAGGGCGGTGCTCCGTTAATCTGCTCATAGAGCTCATTAACGGTTGGGATGTTCGGGACCAGTGGACTCTTAACGAGTTGTCCGTCAGCAGTTAACTGCGGCAGACTAAAGAGCGGCGCATTGAGATCCTGCTGATCGAGCAACGGTACCGCT
>JBJKYM010000023.1:0-6503 GCA_045561025.1 Candidatus Rariloculaceae bacterium | reverse complement strand
CCTGCCTCGGGTCCTTGTGCGTACGTCCCTGTACGCACCCCGCCCTGCGGGCGGGGCAACTTCCGGCCTCAGTCAGGCGGATGAGGCGCCTCGCCCTGACTGGGTCGGATCACAGTCATCGGCAGCGAGCCCGACCGGCACCGCGGCGTTTCGCACAGCGGTGACATCAAGCGTCCTGGCGTTGTCTGTACCGACTCGGCCAATCAGGCGGTGCGCCGAGCCAACGCCCCGGCCGCGGGATTAGCTCCGCCCGTCAGGGCGGAGGGCGAGACGGGAGCGAGCACTCGAACCGCGCGCCGAGAGGCGCGCTGTGAGAGCTCCGTACGCCGGCGGTGTTGGCGAGGGTATCGGGCGAAGCCCGACGTGCCTCCGGCCGAGTCGGTGCAGACGGCGGCAGGGCGCAGGGCTGAGGTGACCTAGAGCGAAGAGCCCTTTGCCGCGCTGCTGACGAGTCCTATCGTCTGGAGACGCCGCTAATCGAGTTCCTCCGAACGGCGGGGAAGGAATATTTAGGCCATCAGGCAGCGGGCGCTGCCGCCACCATAGGTTTCGATGGTCGACAGCGGGACGCGAACGAGGCGACCATGCGCTGCCAGACGTTGCTTCTGCTCGAGAGTCAGAATGCCGAACGCCGTTGCAGACAGCACGATAAGCGGCGACTCCGTACCCTGTAGTTCGAGCATGTTCCCCGCGAACGCATGCAGCTGCCCCAGGTCGATACCGATGACGTCGCGTCCACTCTCGTTCAGACGATCCATCAGGCGGCTTCGGTCGTTGCTGTCGCGGACGGCCTGTGCGCAGACGACGCAAAAGTTCTGCCCTATCGCGAGCATGACATTCGTGTGGTAGATCGTATTGCCATCGCGATCCGCGGCGTCAAAGAAAACCGTCTCATACCCGCGCCGTGTAGCGAGTTCAGTTAGTACGTCTTCATGTGTGCGCGGTGAGCTGCAGGCGTAGGCGATCTTGTTTACGCGATCGAGTACGACGCTTCCGGTACCTTCCAGATAACAACCGCTATTCTCGTGGTGACTCAGATCGATCTGCTGTGAGACTTCGTAACCCTGAGCGGCGTTCAGGGCTGCGACTATCTCCGGTCGCCGCTCCTGGCGACGATTCTCCGCCATCATCGGGTAGAGCACGATCGAGCCGTCCTCGTGCAAGCTTATCCAGTTATTCGGGAAGCACTCGTCAGGCAGGTCGCCGCCGGTGCGCCGATCGAAGCAGACGACGCGAACGCCGTGATCTGTCAGCGTGGCCACTAACGTATCGAACTCGCGCTGTGCAGCGGCGAGCAGGTCGCGGTCAGATTCGGATGGCAGTTGGCACGAATTGGATTCTATAGTTTGCGGATTGCTACCGAAGCTCTCGGGTCGCACCATGAGAACGGCCGAAGTGGTTTGCGCGCTTGCCGTAGATCTCACCGCTGGTCTCCGGTGTTCTACTGAAGCGGACTAGTCTTCTTTAGCTTCCGCACAAGCAATACAGAGGATGGCCGTCGGGTCGAAACTGAGTCGCTCCGGGTGAATGGAATCGCCGCATTCCGCGCAAAGACCGTAGTCGTCGTTATCGATTCGCGCCAGCGCGGAGGCAACCCCCCGAAGTTGTAGCTCCTGGCGACGTTTAACTTCGATCGACATCGACTGTGATTGCAACGCGTCCATTCGCGACAATCTACCGACTCTTGCCTGGTCGAGTTCTACGGTTTCAGCAGCTTCATCGACGGTCGACTGTAACGCCTCGAGTTCCTCGCGGAGTGCCAGAAGCTTTTTTCGGCAGAAGTTGAGATCGAGTTCTGTGTCGGTCATATCAGGCTCGCTGTCGCGCATCCCGGCGGCGCTCGCCCTCAGTCAACAGCTTTTTGCGAAGACGAATATTCGACGGCGTTACCTCGACGAGTTCGTCGTCATCGATAAACTCCAGCGCTTGTTCCAGCGAAAATTGCAGCGGTGGTACCAGGACGATGTTTTCGTCCGATCCGGCGGCGCGGATATTTGTTAACTGCTTACCCTTCGTCGGATTTACCGGGAGATCGTTATTGCGATTGTTGATACCGACGACCATGCCTTCGTATACCGCTTCGCCGTGGCCTATAAGCAGGTTCCCGCGTTCCTGCAGGTTATATAGTGAATACGCCAGGGCTTTCCCGTGGACGACCGAGACCATCGCGCCATTATTTCGTTGGCCAATCTGACCGGTTGCGCGTTTTTCGTAGTTGTCGAATACATGGTAGAGCAGGCCGGTTCCAGCGGTAGCGGTCAGATATTCTGTACGAAAGCCGATGAGACCTCGTGCCGGAATTCGATAGTCGAGTCGTACGCGACCTCGTCCGTCAGGCAGCATGGACAGAAGCTCGCCCTTGCGATCCGCGAGGCGGCTCATAACGGCGCCCTGATAGTCCTCGCCGAAGTCGACGGTAAGCTGCTCCCAGGGTTCGCAAGAGATGCTGTCTATCTCGCGCTCGATAACCTCGGGGCGCGAAACAGCCAATTCGAACTGCTCGCGACGCATCGTCTCGATCAGTACCGAGAGGTGGAGTTCGCCGCGACCCGAGACGCGAAACTTATCGGGGTCCGCTGTGTTCTCGACTCGTAGTGCGACGTTGTGCTTAAGCTCCTGGTCGAGGCGCTCCTGAATCTGCCGGCTGGTCAGAAACTGGCCGTCCTGTCCGGCGAACGGCGATTTATTGACCTGAAACGTCATACTGATCGTAGGTTCGTCGACCTGCAGCGCGGGCAGAGCTTCATGGCGTTCGCGTGCGCAGACGGTTTCTGAGATTTTCAGGTCGTCGATCCCGCTGAACATGACGATGTCACCCGCACCGGCCTTTGCGACTTTCTTACGCTGCAGTCCTTCGAAACCGTAGAGTTCGAGTAATTTTCCGTTGCGTGCTGATCCGTCCGGTTTGACTATCGAAATCGGATTGTTGGTGTCCACCGTGCCGCGTGCGATTCGACCGATTCCGAGCACGCCAACGTAAGAGTCATAGTCCAGACTGGACACCTGTACCTGCAATGGTCCGTCCGGGTCTACGTCAGGCGACGGTACGTTCGCGACGATCGCCTCGAATAGTGGCTGGGTGTCACCGCTCCTTACGTCCGGTTCTGTGCCGGCATAGCCCTGCAGTGCGGATGCGTAGATGACTGGAAAGTCGAGCTGCGCATCGCTCGCTCCCAGTTTGTCGAACAGGTCGAAGGTCTGGTCGAGAACCCAGTCGGGCCGTGCGCCGTCGCGGTCGATCTTGTTGATCACGACTATCGGCGTGAAACCACGGGCGAATGCCTTCTGAGTAACGAACCTCGTCTGCGGCATCGGGCCCTCGACTGCATCGACAAGGAGCAGAACGCTGTCGACCATCGACAGGACGCGCTCAACCTCGCCGCCGAAGTCTGCATGTCCCGGTGTATCGACGATATTGATTCGCCAGTCACGCCAGGTTATTGCGGTGTTCTTCGAGAGAATGGTAATTCCGCGCTCGCGCTCCAGATCGTTCGAGTCCATTGCCCGCTCGGGAAGAGCAACGCGCGAATCCAGGGTGCCCGCCTGCTGAAGTAGCTTATCTACCAGCGTTGTCTTGCCATGATCCACATGGGCGATGATGGCAATATTTCTGAGACGATCTTGGGCGAGCATTGGGGATCTGACCGGAATTCGGGATAGGGCGTGCACGGACTAGTCGCCACGCCAAAGCGCGGAGACGGGATTCTAGTCGAAATGCGGGAGAAAAGGGTTGTGTTACCAGCGTTCGCTGCTTTCCCGCTTTTTCATCGGCTTCGCTTCGTTGACGGTAACGGGACGCCCGTCGTAGTCGGTACCGTTAAGTTCGTCGATTGCAGTCTGCGCCTCAGCGTCCGTGGCCATCTCGACGAAACCGAAGCCTTTACTGCGCCCGGTATCACGATCCGTGATCAGCGTGGCGGTTTCGACCGTGCCGAAACTGCTGAATTTCTCGTTGAGGTCTTGCTCGCCTACGGAATACGGCAGATTGCCGACATAGAGTCTATTTCCCATTTTAATTCTCCTGCGTATCTAGCTACCGCCAGGAAAATCTGGGCCTCCCCCTCGAAACTCCTACAAAAGCGGTGAATATCAATTCTTAGTTGTTGCGAGTGATTATAGATTCGGCAATGGGGCGAGTACAGTTACTTTCGGTTCAGCATTCATAGATGGCGTGAATAACATACTTCAGGAACCGGTCCTATTCCCGGGCACAGGACCGGTCGCACCGTCCTGGTCGCCTGCAGAGCAGATCGAGCGCCTGCCGACTCCGTTTCTCTTAAGAAAACTTAAGTTTGGGCGAGCCTGGTCGCTATACGCGCGGTGAGAGAAATCGAGTGCGGAGGCATTCTGGCGGTCCTTTCACACACATTTCGGCGCTGGCATACTCGCCTGAGCGTGCAGACATCTCCGGAGATCTCGAATGAAACTAATCACAAGACATATGCCCGGCTTTGCGCTGGTTGCTCTGCTCGTCGTCTTTTCGACGTTGCCAGGTACTGCATCGTCGGCATCTATCGACGCCGACCGACCCACGGTTCTGGTAACGGGAGCCAATCGCGGTATCGGGCTCGCGTTCGCCGAGCACTATGTCGCTGCCGGCTGGAATGTGTTAGCGGCGGTGAGGACCCCGGAAAGCGCTACCGACCTGAACGCTTTGGCGGACAGCTATGAACATCTGGTCATAGAACAGCTGGATGTGACGGACAACGAGCGCATTGCCGCTCTGGCCGCAGCGTACAGCGGGACGCCGATCGACGTACTTATTAACAACGCGGGTGTCTACGGAGGTATCGAATCTCAATCATGGGGCACCATGGACCCGTCTACGTTCCATCAGGTCTTCGCGGTAAACGTTCTCGCACCAATGAAAATGGCAGAAGCGTTCGCTGATCATGTCGCTGCCAGCGAGCAGAAGAAGATTGTGTCTATCACGAGCGGTGCCGGCACGGTTTCGAGCGAAGGCCGGCCGGGTGGGGGTATTTTCTATAGTGTCAGTAAAGCGGCACTGAATATGGCGATGCGACAGATTCGCGCGGAACTCGACAGTCGCGATGTCGTTGTCGCACTAATTGCTCCCGGGCTCGTCGACACCGATATGCTGGCTGTCGCGCGGCCGGCTCTTGTTTCACAGGCAAACACCCCGGCGCAGAGCGTTGCCGGCATCGCTGCTGTCATCGAGGATCTCGATGAGAGCTACGATGGCCGGCCGCGCAACTACGACGGCTCGGTCATACCCTGGTAGCAGTATCTGTCGATCAGAAAGAGTACTGATAGCCCAGGATTAGCTGGGTATCTGTCTCTAGCTGCGGTCCGTCAAGATCCTGATCAAGTGGGGCAATTAGCTCCAGGGAGAGCCTGTGACCACCTTCGTTCGCGTAGTTCAGTCCGAGCGCTGCGTCGATGCGTGCCGCGCCTTGAAACGAAGGATCGGCAGTCTGAACCGGGGCCATGATTAATGGATCGATACCGTCGATGTTGCCGCGTTCGAAGTACTCGATTCGAGCTGACCAGCTGAACTCGGGAGACAGCAGACGGCTGTACCAGGCTGTGAATCGGTGTTCGTCTCCGAGCATGTATCCCTCATCGTTATCACCGCTTCGAATGACGCTGCGCCATTGACTTCCCCAGCTCCAGCGCTCGTAGAAGCGCGAGTAGGTCAGTCCGCCGAGTAAGTCGTAGGTCCCTGAACCCAGTTGCATCGGGTAGGGCAGGCGGGGCGTTGGCGTCATACCCGTGGGCGCGAGAATGGTCCCGGTTTCGTCGATGTTGCCCGTCGGCACAGAGACGCCAAGGGTCGCGTGAAGCCGGGAAGTGTCAGTTTCGTAGAGGCGCATGAGCGCTGACAACGACGTGTCGCCCAGACCGCTGGTTTTTGTGGTAAATCCACCCAACACCATAGTACCGACCGGACCCTGAAACGTTATGTGGTCCATCTCTTTACTTACGTGGTTGAGCATGGCCATTAGCGTTATTCCCGCGGTTGGCGCGTACATAAAGCCCAGCATCTGCATGTCCATCGTCATCTCGGTAGGAACGACGCGCAGGGTCGGTGGCTGCATCGGCATACCGAAGAATCGGTTCGGAATTGTCGTGGCGATGGTCGACGGCGCGACGCTGTCGTCACCGATCAGGTTGCCCTTCATCGACATGGACATGTATCGATAGGAGAGCATGAACTCTCCAGCCTCATGATAGTGATCGGCCATGACGCCTATCGGGGCGTGGTCGTCTGCGCTGGCGCTGGCGCTGGTGTTGAATAGAATGACGGTAAGCCACAGGCCTACCGAACTAAATCGGGTATTCATCCGCTTTTCCTCAAGCTCAATAATGAATCGAATAGACGCCGTCGCTCACGCGGCGGAGTCGTTACTTCGGTCTTCGTAGGATTTAGGTGTAGAGAGCGGGGGGTGCGCGAGAATGAAACGCGGCTGGCAGGGAGGAAACGACGATCGCTTGACGCCAAGTACTCAGCAGGGAGGTGGCGCGCTTCGGAGCCAGCGGCG
>JBJKYM010000022.1:0-67160 GCA_045561025.1 Candidatus Rariloculaceae bacterium | reverse complement strand
CGACGGTGCAAATTCCGTTGGTGTCCCAGGCGGCGTATTCGATCGCGCGATCGCCTACGGCTCGTCTCAGAGCGGCCGTTTACTGCGTAGCTTCCTGTACGACGGTTTCAATGGAGATACGAAGCAACGAAAAGTCTTTGACGGCGTACTGGCACACATTGGCGGTGCCGCAAGAGGCAGCTTCAATCAGCGCTTCGCGCAGCCTTCGCGGGCACCCGGCGGGGCGTACGAGTATCCGAATCGCATTTTCCCATTCTCCGACGAGGCGCAGACCGACCCGGCGACGGGCACACAGGACGGCTTGCTGGCACACATCGCGCCGGGGACGATGCCGAAGATCTTCTATACGAATTCTTCTACGGAGTATTGGCGATCGATCGGCGCAATGACGCATGTTTCGATAGACGGAAAAGCAGATCTCGAACTCCTCGACAATGTACGAACCTATCACTTCGCAGGGACGCAACACACACCCGCCTCTTTTCCATCACGAACCAGCGCGGGTGATCGCCAACCCAACCCGAATGACTATTCGTGGTTGCTGCGCAGTCTCCTGGTCGAGATGGATCGCTGGGTAGTCGGAGATGAAACGCCTCCCGAAAATCGCTACTCGACACTGGCGGCCGGCACGCTGGTGCCCTATGAGGACTTCGCCTTCCCGGCGATTCCCGGCGTAGACACACTCGCGGAGGTGAGTACGGCACGCGCGCTGAATTTCGGCTCCAAACTCGCCGCGGACGGCATCATCACGCAGGAGCCGCCAACACTTGGCATCACTTACCCGTTCCTCGTGCCCCAGGTTGATCGCGATGGCAATGAGATCGACGGGCTACGTTTGCCGGAGATCGAGGTCCCGCTTGCGACCCATACAGGCTGGTCATCGCCCAACCCGGTGTCGGGCGTCGGAGTCTACGCGCCATTCCCCCGAACAGCGGCAGAACGAGTCGCTGAAAGCGATCCGCGGCTGTCAATCGAGGAACGCTATACAGATCGGGCGGCCTATATCGGGCAAGTCGCCGAAGCGGCGATCAAACTGATTGATGGCGGCTATCTTCTCGGCGAGGACCTGCCGTCGATACTCGAGATCGCGGGTCGACGGTGGGATCATCAGATGTCTGATGGAGCGAACTAGAATAGTCGTGGGGAGCCATAGAAAGAGCGGACGCCAATCCCTCGGCGCCCGCCCTTCTCCTTTCGTAGTTGAGGTTACTGTCGTGCCACTCTCTCCGGTGCGCCCGTTGGTATCAGCGTGAGTTGGACACGGCGGTCCAGGGCCAGGGCGTCGTAATCCTTCTCATCTGCAGAAGAATACTGCTCCCCGTAGGAGCTGACCAAGATCCGGCTTGCCGGAATCCCGGCGGCTATGAGCGTCGCCCTAACATTCGCTGCACGCTGCTGCGCCAGCTGCTCGTTGTGTTCCGCGTCTCCGCGCGCATCCGCGTAACCGCCGACACGAACTGACATCCCGTCCATACGAGCCAGCAAATCTGCGAGCCCGGCTAGTCGATTCTGCGTCTCGTCAGCGACTTCGGTCTCGTCGGTCCTGAACAGGATATGAACGTTCAGCGCCTCACCGATTGCGTTCTCCATCGCGCGAGCATCCTGACGATTCTGCGTCTCGAGCATTGCGATCTGTTTTTCACTGTTCTCAATCAGCCCATTGAGGCTGTCGACTTCAGTGCTCGCCTCAGTCCAGCGTTGCTCAAACTCATTACTGGTACTGCGCTCGCTATCAAATCGATCGCCGATCCAGACGCCGGCGGCCGTACCAAGGATGGCCCCGAGGGGACCCCCGGCGATCGCGCCTACGACGGCTCCGGTTCCGGCACCGATATTCTCGAAGCGACGAGGCTTCTCGGTCTCAGCCGCGGAGGCAAGGGATGTGAAGGTCGTTGCGACTACTGCGATGATGATTTTGTTCATGTCTGTGCTCCTTTGTGGTTGGCTGTGTCTTCTCACACGCAACCATTGAAGCGTCCCCCGGCGACAAACCGGTGATCAATTCAGACAACATCATCGTTCGAATATGACGAATTCTGACAAGCGAATGTGCCAGATTTCCTTCGAGTTTCGAGAAGTGCTGAGGCTCGTTTAGCCTCGCAGCGACGGCAGTGCCACGAAAGTGCCTCCGTTGCGCTGGCAGAGCACACGCATCAGGACAGCGAACCGAGCCGACGACAGGAGTTCGCCGTTCGTAACCTCGTAGTACACGGGAAATGCGACCGCGTGTATCCGGACGCGCCGTTCGCCACCGGGGCCGGCACTATTGCGCCGATCGACTTCCCTGACGACCGCATTAATCGACCCGGACGCAAAATCGTCGCTATAGACGTAAAGGCTGATCTTCTTTGTCGGGTCGTAGAACGTATCGATCGCCTCGAGTATGCCTTCCCGCGGACTCGAGTTGGAAAACGCCTGCCAGTTTCGCAACGCATCGATAATGGCGTCGCGTCGGCCCTGCGTATCCGGAATCCATTCATTGCGGTAACTTCGGAACATGTACTCGCCCATGTCGTTGAAGACCTGGATGCCCTTTACCTGGGGATAAACTTCCAGCGTCTCGCGGATCTGTTGCTGTACGCGATTCCAGGCGTAACGCTGCATGCTGCCCGACGTATCGATAATGAAAATTATGTATTCACTGTCGACCGGGATACCGCCTACCTTGTAGTCCTCCGGATCGGGCTTATAGTCGACCAGCAGGCGTTGCATTTCCTCCGTCAGCCGCTGTTTCGCTTCCGCGAGACGTCCAGCGAGATCAGAGGTAATGTCAGCATCCTCTGACGTCGCAAGAAACTCCGAGCGAATCCTTGTGAGCTCTTCCTCCAGCGACGCTATTTGCGTCTCGTCCTGCTCTACGTTTTCTATCGTGGACGACCTCTCACGCTGGATCTCATCGGTCTGGCCGATAATCTCGTATAGCTCCTGCTGGTAACGTGCGATTAGCCCTTCGAGCTCGACATGGCTCTCCTCCAGTCGAATCGGCTCGAATATCTTCGTGAGCACGAGCAACAAAATGACAGCGCCGAACCCACAGCAGATTACATCCAGAAAGGACAGACTCCCCGTTTCGACTTCTCGTCGCCGTTTTCTCATGGCCAATCCTCCGAAGGCGCCATCATCGATCCGCCGGTACTGAGCGCCATCCACCAGTAAGCCGGCGCTGACTGCGGATCGCCCTCCATCGCGTACAAAATAATATTCACGGGAACATTAAATGGAAGTTCCCGAGCCGCTCTATTGAAGTGGCCCTGTCGTTCCCTCCCGGTTACGCCGGCTCGATTGGGCAGAATTTCTCCCATCGTCGGCAGACCGTCGACGAGAAGATAGATATTGTCCGGCTTGGGATCCAGGGGCCTCATCATCGCGAACGCAGCGTGCAGGCTCGTCGGTCCCGTCGGTACCGTTCCACGAAGCGCTTCAACAGCTTCCCCGAGCTGGGTACCGTCCTCTATCGTCAGCCACTGGCCGTCACTGCCCTCGATTAATGTCCAGGCTTCGTCATTAAACGCGAAGATCTGAAACTGCGTGCCCGGCGTCAGCTGCGCGGTCAACCAGTCGACGGTATTGACTACCTGCAACCACTTGGGTGAGCTCAGCTGCTGATCCTCCGGCATATTCCTGCGCCGAATGATGTTGACCAGCGTTCGATCCAGCATGCTGCCCGAAGCGTCGACAAGTATTACGACCCGCTCGCCACCCATTCTTAGTCCGGTCAGATACTGGCGATTGCCATCACCCTGAACACTGCGGATACGATCGCCGGCGTCCTCGGGCGTGATGCTCGCCGCAGAGAGTCGTTGCGTCTCATCCTCCAACGCATCGAGTTCCGAACGCAGCCGTTCTATCGCCTCTTCCTGAGCGGACGTATCGGCGGTCAACTCACTGAATTCTTCCGCCGTGAGACTGATCTCGGTGACGATCTCTTCCTTCAAACCACGAAGGATCGCCCATTCCTCTATGAGCTCAGCGAGATCCTGCTGGAGCTGCACGAGATTCTTGCGGCCGACGAGCACCTGCAGTTCCATCCTATCGACTTCGCTAGCGAGCTCAGTTAAATCAGCCTCGCGGCGCACATCAATGTTCGCGTTGATGATCATGAAAAACAGAATCACAGCGCCAAAGCCGCAGGTCATCGCGTCCAGGAAAGACAAAGAGAATACGTTGGTCTGCTTACGCGCCATCGGATTCCTCCACAGCGATCGCCTGCAACTCCTCGCCTGGCGATCCGATACGAATCACATCGGCCGGCGCTACCGCCTGATCGCCGTTTACGCGCTTCTCGTTGATAAACGTTCCGTATTGACTGAGATCCGTGAGAAAAAGTTCGCCGTCACGTTTTATCAGCTCGCAGTGTGAGCGAGATACGCCGCCATGATCTCCGTTGAGTACGATCGTCCGCCGGTCGTCGAAGCTCTCGCGCCCGATGACGATACCGCCGGCATCTACGGGTATTGCAACGCCCCGATAAACGATATGCGTCGCGATGCTATCGCTCTTCGGCGCAGGCTCCTGCGCCACTGGCTCAGGGGCCGACTCTTCAGCCGTCCCAGCCGTCGCTTCCGCTACCGGAACAGCTGCGCCTTCCTCGCGCCAGGGTAACCGCTTCAGTAGCTTCACCTGGCCATCACCCGCCGGTAAGCCTGCTAAGCCCTCGAGAGCACCCAGGGCCGCCTCACCGACGCGCAGAGGCTGAATGTGAGCGTCGTCCAGCCGCGACAGTTCATTCAGCACGCCCGGAAGCCCAAGTAGCCGGTGCGAGACCTGCACGACGAGGCTGTCACCCGTCGTACGACACTGCGCAAGTAGCTGTACCAGCGCACGGTAGAACCCGGATGCCACACCCAGGAGTTGGTTGCGTTCCACCTCTACCGAAAAATCCTTATCGCCATGTGGCAACTGCAGCTCGGCTGAATCCTCTTCATCAAGAATCCTCAGCCACTCGGGCAGTCGATCGTAGACAAGCTGCTCAGTCGTCGCTACATGAAACGGGTCGAAGCGTGTGGAGAGAACAAAGATTTCCGCGACACGTTTCGCCCAGAGGTCCATCAGCGAGGCGAGGCCAACGCCGTCGATCGCCTTTTCAGTTCTTACGGCAACATCGTCGCCTTGCTTAAGTACCGTAGCCGAAACACGATGCAACCCGGCATCCAGATAAACCATTCGCTGACCCGGGTACGGTCGGGGACTGGCAGCAACCGCAGCGTTCAGAAGCGAACGGACCGGCATCTCACATTCCTGCGCGAGACCCAGTAGCAGACCGAGCTGCTCGCGGTTGTAGTAGTCGGGGACAACCAGCAAGGCCTCCTTACCGGCACCACCGTAGCGCTTCCACAGGTCCTGAAGCTGCGCAAAAGCGAGCTGTGCTGAGTTTGCGACGCCATCGATACCGGCACTGCCTTCCTCGAGACTGAGCTTCTCCCAATAGCGGTTGCTGCTCTCACGAGGCTTAACCCGGGCCTGCGCGTACGCCTCGTCGCCCGTCTGAACAACACCCGCCGCAACAAGTGCGTACCCCGGCTCCATCGCAAGAATGCCGGAGTCATCGGCAACGATGAGTTTCGCATCGTTGATATCGATGGCGAGCGTATTCATCGGCTAGCCGCTACTACGCGCCTCCGCGAGTTTGCATATGACGAATAAGGTTGTGATCGATATAAGTCTGCGTGTCGAATACGAGTCGTTCCTGGAGCGACTGTAGCTGGTGAACCAGGAACATCACGACGATCGAGATCAACAGCGCGATAAACGTAGAGTTGAACGCTGTACCAAGGCTTTGCGTTACGCCCGCGATATCGCCGTCCACCGCACGATGGGCCTGACCGAGTGCCTCGCCGATACCGCGCACGGTACCGATAAACCCGACCGACGGGATCGCCCACGCGATATACCTAATCATCGACAGTTCCGACTCCAGACGTTCGCCCTCGGATTCACAGAGGGTATTGGCGACGGAGGAGACATCCTGAACATTGCGTGTCGATCCGAAACGCTCAAGGGACGACAACAACACACGTGGCAATAACATGTCGGCCATCCGGTCGGGCAGCGCCTGCAGTGTGCGAGCGTATTCGCGTGTATCTTCCGGAAGAATTCGCACACCAGCCTGGACCCGTACTAATTCCTGCTGCAGCAGCTTCTGCTCTCGTAGAGAACTGACTGCTTTGTATCCCATGATCGAGAATGCCCAAAGCATCAGAACGAAACACGACTCCTGCTCGAAGTCGCGGATCAGGACCCACAGCGAACGCTCGACCGTATACTCGCTGTCCTCCTGAATCTGCAGCGCCTGTTCGTTCATCACCTCCGTTGCTTTCGGGCGAACGACCGTTACATAGATTGCATGCACCAGAATGACCGCGATGATCAGGGCGAAGACCTGGTATAGAAATTCAGTTTGAAAATTTCGCTTCATAGCTAGATATTGACCGGAAAGGTGACTTCTTCATCCGCGGCGATTTCCTCACTTGGAATGAATATCTCATCCAGTGGCCGCGTTTCAGGCTCAGCGGGTGCAGGCGGTGCTTCTTCGGGCGCCTCCGCATCCTGGCCGACTGACGACAGCGACAACGCTGTCATGGCCGCTATGGCCAGTAGCACTCGCATCCAAGGCATAGTCATGTCTCCTGACTAAGATTGTTTAGCATTAGACCTATTCTAGGCCGAATCATTCCAGATTGCGGGCCAGGCGAAAACCAATATCTTCGCGATTGTCACCGCTGTAATTGCGATAAGCGAGGCGCAAATCGGTAATTTGAGCACTTCGCCAGCTTGAACCTCTTACGACGTGGAATCGACCGTCTTCGGGACCGAGTGGATCAACTATCACTGTCTCGGTCTGAGGCGAACCGATTTCCCAGTAGTCGAGCACCCACTCGGCAACATTGCCGCCAAGGTCGTGAATTCCGACGGCGTTTGGAGCAAAGCTGCCGGACGGCGCGGATACGATATAGCTATCGTTGTAAGTTACGAGATGCGGCCTCAGGGTATTCGCAGCCGTAACATCTGCGAAATTCCCCGATCGGTCGGGCGGCGGCATCGTGTCACCCCACGGGAACGTTGGCGACTCCTCCCGGTTCGCGAAACGTGCCGCCCAGGCCCACTCTACTTCGGTAGGAAGGCGGTAGCCGTTGCGTAACGGCCGGACGGCGTGCCATATGCCGTTGGCTTCTTCGAAAACCGGTTGATAGCCGTCTCTTATACTGAGCCAGTTCAGATACTGGGCAACCTCAGCCCAGGTCACACGAACCACAGGCTGATCGTCTTCGTTCAGAGAATCGTTACCGAAACTGCCGGAGTCGTGCTCCGGGTTGTACGCTCGAAAATCAGCGTTGCTAACCTCGTGTACGCCGAGATAGAACCCCTCACTGATCGAGACCGAACGCAAAACCTCATTGGACCGACGCCCCTGTTCCCGTCGCGACGAACCCATCGTGAAGTTACCGGGAAGAACCAGCGCAAGTTCCTGTCCTAAACTGGTCTGAACCCTGCGCGCATATCCGGAACCCGTCGTCGTATCCAGTTCCTCGAGCGTCACATCGATGACTAACGGATAACCGGGTCGCGGCGTAACCTCGTCCGACTGCTCAGCATAGCCCTCTAGCCGGATCGCTATATTGTGACTCAGCGCGGACAGCGTCAGTTCGGCCGGTGTAACGCCAACCTGCTCGCCGTCTACCCAGATCTCCGCATTGGCCGGCTCACTGATGAGTTCGACGGTTCCGACGCGTGCGACCATCTCAAGCGTCAACGTTCGGCCGCTGTCCGCGGCGACGGTGATATCCTGCTCGACCATGTCGTAGCCGGGTTTCGTCAGCGTCATCTTGTGTGCTGTCCTCGGCGAAAGCCGCACGGTTAATGGCGTCTGGCCGAGATATTCCCCGTCTACGCTCACGGCGGCGCCAACAGGGTCGCTGATTAGTTCAATGCGGCCATCCGCCTCCGTCAGCGCAACCAGCGGCAAAGACTGGGGTTGATCTGCCTGGACGGAGACGACGTCGCTCCATGCGTTGTAACCACCGAGCCGCAGCTCGACGATGCGTTCGCCGGCACTGAGCTCCATAACCAGCGGCGTCTCTCCCGTCAGATTGCCATCGACTCGCACCTCCGCACCGGGCGGCTCGCTGCTAACGGTGATCGGGGCCCAGTTCGGCGTCAGCTCGACTACGACTTCCTGTCTTTCTCCGGCGCCGATGACGTCCAACTCGCGAACCTCACTCAGATACCGCTCGGCCACGAACTCGAGCTGATGCCTCCCTGTAACGAGTTCCGCATCGCTTAATGGCGTCGTGCCGATGAGCCCGCCATCGATGCGGACTTCGGCCGACGCCTCCGGTGAGGTCGTTAGCGTGATCAGCCCCGGCAAGCGCTCCATTTCGAGTTCGAAGGTCTGGTCCGGTGAGAGGCCGACGTCGATCTCGGCATCCAGCGGATAATATCCGTCGAGTTCAGCCACAACTCTGTGAGATCCCGCGCTCAGCAACAATCGATCGCCCATGCGAATCTTCAGCAGTGTATCGGGCAGGCCGACAGTTTCCGGTAACGGCGCGACGACGATCTCAACGGACTTGGCGGTGAACGCGAACCAGCCGATCAGTGCCAGCGCAGCGAACGCGCCGCCGATCATCAGACTTCTGCGGCTCGGCGCCGCCTTCGATGCGCCGGATTTGTCTTCGCCCAGCGGTCGAAATGCGATCGGGGCGATCTCGACCTCATCGAGATCTACCGCTTCGCGAGCCAGTTCCTCAAGATCGGGTGGCGCCGTGTCTCCACCCGTTGCAACGCCGGTAATCGAGAGTTGCAGCCGGCCGTCGTCGAGCAAACAAGCGATTCGAGCCGTATCGAGTGCGATGGCTTCGCCGTCCTTCAACCACCGCGAACCCGAGAACGTCTCTCCCTCGACGCGCAGATTTCGTGTTTCTCTTCCTGCCTGCAGAAAGAACGCACCATCGAGCACTCCGATTTGCATCGAGCCCGAAACACCCTGCAGGCGAACGTCATCGTTCGCTTCTCCACCGATAGACAACGGCAACTCACCGGCCTCGAAGTGTCGTTCTTCGCCGTCGACAGAAGTCTTCAGTACCCAGTTGCTCGTCGCAGTCATTAAATCGGCTCCACGCAGCGCACGTCTATCGGAGTCGTATCACGCCCCGGTCGTACAATAATATCGACAAGTACATCGCGATATCCGTTCCGCGTGCCCTGAGCACGATAGTTTCCCGGCCGGAGTTCAACCTCCGTACCGGCGAACGTGCCAAGTGCACCAACCCGATAGACCGTGACATTCGTCAGCTCATCGGAACTGAGCTGCACCGCTATGGGTGTCGATGCCAGAACAATCAGGCGATCGAGATCCGTGATCTGCTGTGCCAGGCGATCACCGGCACTCTCGACCTGCCGTGCTTCATCCAGTAGTAAGCCCGCATCCGCCAGCACCTGATCGCTGAACAACAAAGCGGGATTTTCGATCAGATTAACAAGCTTGGCATCGAGATCTGCGCGCAGGATTGACCTCTGCAGTCCGACCTGCGCGAATGCGAGCGATTCGTCGGTCTCGAGAAGCCCCCGGTAAAGCTGAATTGCGTTTTCCCATAGCTCTCGAGTTTCGAACCCCAGGGCGCGCGCTTCGACCAGCGCGATTTCGTCCAGCTTCATACCCTGTTCAGCCTGTACCTGGGCGCTGCGCGCGTCGTCGGATCCGGGCCGAATCACGAGCGCCTCCGCAAACAGGTCGTAGGCATCGCTATAGTCTTCCGCGGCGAGAGCACTCAGGCCTAGCGACATCAGGCCGTCGAACTCCTGATTCTCGATCCGCGCAGTGACTGACGTCAGGGCACTGCGCGCAGGTTGCCATTGCGGGTCGAGTCCGAGCGCCTCGCGATAGGCCTCCGCCGCCTCGTTGAGCTCCCCCTGACGTTCGAACTCGGCTCCCTGCTGGACCAGCACCAGTACCTGCGGCAGTGACTCGGCTCGCGCACGCCCAGTCTGAGCCGTGGTGTTATCGGCCTCTATACCGAGCGCCAGCTCGAACTGCTCCAGTGCCAATCGCGCGTTACCGGCCTCGAGCGCCGAGTTACCCGCGCTAATGGCAGCGGCGACGAGATCAGCGGATCTCTCGAGGAGCTGAGCGCCTAGCTCAAGCGCGTCCGAGTAAGCGGGAACAGCCTCGCTGAAGGCATTTGCAAGATAGGCATCATCACCCGCACGCGACCTGTCCTGATATTGCTCCCAGATATCCTCGCCCCATCCGGCTGCTGCGAGTTCCTCCAGTCGAGCCTGCTGAGTCAGGAGCTCTGCCAGTAACGCCTCGGCTTCCTCACGCAACGCGGCAAGCTCCTCGGCCGACAGCACCGGGCCTGCGGGTTCCTCTGGCAAAACCTCCTCGTCGACGGGCTCTGCGACGGCCGCTTGTTCAGGCTCGTCGTCGGCCACCCAGGCCGGAAGAACGAAGATCACCGCAAGCGCCAATAGTAGCATCGCGACCAGCGCGACACCGACGAGCAGCCGCGAGCTACCCCCGGTATCCGGTCGAGCAGCCGTGGCAACCGGGTCAATTCGAGCAAATCCGGGTTTTACCGGCGTAATGGTCTCTTCATGACGGGTCGCTTGAGGATCTTTGTCTTCCACTGACGTCATTCACTCGTAACTTCGAAGCATGAATTCTAAGGCATCGCGGAACGGGCGCACGCCCCCAATAGCCGATTCGCTCGCGTCGGAGAGCGTCTGATCGACCAGATCCGCGAGATCCCCCGCGCGCTGATCGGAAACGACAACCGGCTGCCGACCTCGTCCCGTCGCAGAATCGGGATCGTCGCCGAAAGGAAGCTGCCCCCTGAAAAGCTCATACAGCATCACCGCGAACGCGTACACGTCATCGTCGGCAGTCGGCTCGGCCTCTGGCAATCGACCGCGGCGCATATAAGCCACCGTACCACCACCGCGCGGTGTGTCACCGGAACCGTCCGCCGCCATCGAGAAGTCGATAAGATGCGCGCGGTCGGCCGCGTCAAAAAGAACGTTGCGTGGCTTCACATCGCGATGAACGATGCCGTTGTCGTGAAGATACTCGAGCGCCGCGGCCAGATCGCGAGCGGCCTGCGCCCATTGACCGGGATCAGCGCCCAACAACGGCACGAGGTCGCCGCCACCCAGGTAGTCCATTACGAGCCCGGGGCGTCCCGCAGCATCGATACAGCGTTGCGGCCGTATCACATGGGCATGTGAAGTTCGGTCGAGAATACGGTACTCCCGATAGATCAGATCATCGATCACGGCCCCGTTGCCGAGGTCCTGGCGGGGAATCTTTAGCGCAACCGGCGTACCCGCAGCGGTCCTCGCGCGCCAGACTTCAGCCATTCCACCCAGACCAAGTCGCGACTCGACCCGCAGCCCGCCACTGAGCGTCGTGCCGGATGCTAACGTTCTGCCGCTGGTCATGGCGTTGGGCCGCGTCGGCTGCAACGGCCGTTGGGCCGCACGCCGGAGACCGAGGTTGGTGAAACTCAGGTCTCCGAGGTTGCTCCGGCGATCGTTTCCGGTCCGACGACTTCCGTGGCCGTCTCTTCCTCCGCCTCGAGATCGTCTGGCTCGATGGTATATACGTCAAGCTCCTGCTCTTCGGTTTCAGCTATCTCCTCGACTTCAGGTAACGCCTCTGTATAGACGTCTACATCGGGCACGAAACCGGTCTCGACTGCGTATAGCTCCAGCAACAGGCTCTTCCACTCCTCGTACTGCGCGTCCGCTGTACCAGTCAGACGATGCTGCGTGCCTTCGACCTCTACGACCATCGGCTTAACTTCATCGTCGAAACTCGTAGACAGCTCTTCCATAGCCTCGGTGTGGAGACGTTTTTCATCGCGTCGGACCGAGGCCGTCTTAATCAGATCCATACCGGTGTACATCATCGCATCGCGCAGCATTCGGCTTGCGAAGTCGCCGTCGCTATTGGCTCCATAGACGACAGAAGCTACGACAGTCGCAATGCCCAGGGTCGTACGCCATCGACTCGAACGCTGCAGCTCACGAATCGCAATCGCCTCTTCGCGAGCGTATTCGCGCCAGCCATTATATGAATCGTCTGCGCCCTGGTAGAAGTCCTCGTAGTGCTCGTTGAGCGTCTCGATAAACAGATGCTCGCGTTCGCGAACCTGCAGTGTTCGATCGAACTGTGGGTCACCCTCGGCAGGCAATCGGTTGAGAGAGTATTCGCCGCGGCGGTCCATCTCCAGATAGTCGCCATAGCCCTCCGGGCTGATATCGCCGGCGAAACGCAGCTGCGCAATCTTGCGAAGATTCTCGGCATCCTCAGCCGGAAAGTCCGCCTGCACCTTCGCCAGATCATTGGCGATGTTATTGAAAATGTCCTGATAAGGATCCCAGTCAGGATAACGCTGACGGTTGTACGCGACGGCGGCCGTAGACATCTCATAATCCCTCTCGAGCCACACACGCCCGGACGCATCGACGGCCATTACGTCCAGATGAACGCGGTCGCCATCCGAATGCAGAATATCTGCGGATATCTCGATGTCTGCGGCGAGGGACGGTTCCGGCGTAACCCAAACCGCACCCCAGTGACCGCTCTTCTGCAGTGTGTCTCTGAGATGCACTGCCATATAGCGAGACTCAGTCCGGCGTATATGGACAAATGTCCCCTCCTCGAGGAGTTCTTCGAGAACGTCCTTGTCCACTTCGCCCTCGGGCACACCCGGATTGAAAAGGACTATAGAGATGTCGAGCAGCTGCTCCTCGGGGATAATCTCCGTTGCCGAAGCAAGACCAACGGTATGAGCGACAAGAACCTCGCTCGAACTGCAGCCCCCCAGTAGCAGAATAACCAGACCTAGAACGCCAATTCTTCGCATTGCCAACCTCTCCGGATCTACTGGCGTAGAATAATATCTTTGTACTCGTTGTATTCGTCCCACAGCGCCGCGCGCAGGAATGGATCTTCTTCCTCGGTCGCGGCTTCGCATAGCTGGCGGGCGACCTTGTCCTGATCGTTGCAGCCTTCGACGCGCTCCGTCGTGTCATCCGTTCCGGCATTGTCGCGGAAGACGGTCGACTGATTTTGCGCCTCGCCGCCTTCAGCGCCCGATGCAGCGTCCCCGGACGGCACTTCTGAGCTACCGATCGGGTTGCCGATATGGCCGGCCGCACCGAAAGCTTCATCTGCTGCCGTACCGACACCAGAAGCAGCCATGGACTCCTGCTCCTCGCCCATTATCGCGTCGAACTCCTCAAGCGACTGACCGAAAGCGTCTTCGGCAGAGGACATCTGACCGCCTGTACCCATCTCGGAACCATCGCCGAATACATCCTCAGCCGCGGGATCACCCTGCTGAGCCTGTTGCTGTTCTCCCTGCTGGCCCGGAAAGCCCTCGCCCTGCTCACCCGCTGATGGCTCGCCAGGCTGCTGTCCGGGGAAGCCGCCGAACTGCTGGTCGGCCTCACCCTGCGATTGAGCCTGCTGTTCGCCCTGCTGACCTTGCTGGCCCTGCTGACCCTGCTGACCCTGCTGACCCTGCTGACCCTGCTGGCCCTGCTCACCCTGCTGCTGGGCCTGCTGTTCGCCTTGCTGGCCCTGCTCGCCTTGCTCACCCTGTTGCTGGCCCTGCTCGCCTTGCTCACCCTGTTGCTGGGCCTGTTGCTCGCCTTGCTGGCCCTGCTGTCCGGCCTGCTGATTCTGTTGCTGCGCCTGCTGTTCGGCCTGCTGTCCCTGCTGTGACTGCTGCTGACTCGACTGCTGGCCCTGCGTCTGTGCCTGCTGTTGGCTTTGCTGCTGGCCCTGCTGCTGGCTTTGCTGCTGCTGGCTCTGTTGCGGCTGGCTTTGCTGCTGGCTCTGCTGCTGCTGACTCGGCGGCATCGGCGGCGGCGTGGCACAGCCCGCGACCACTAACATCACGCCGAAAACTGCCAGGCTGGTTCGAATCGTCGCTTTGTTCACGGTCAATCTCCGTCTGGGGTCGCGCACACGGCGCGACGCTGCTGTGCCGATAGACTCTATAGTAACTTTAGTTACCTCGGGGGACGCCTTAGTTCCCCGAAATCCTAATAAATTCGAGCCTTTCGCGCCATTATCGTGCAACTCAGGCTCAATCAGGGCTGTGGCTGCGTCAACTGCTCACACCGCGCCTGATCGATATTCCATAACGTGCCAAGGCTGCGCAGGGTTGACATCGAGCCGACGAGCCGGAGGTGATAACATTCCCCGGCGCTCAGTTCTTAACAAGGTCATTCATGAAAACAATAACACTGATTACGGGTCTGCTTCTATCTGTTTCGATTGGAAATTCGATCGCTCAGGACGCCCCGGGAATGGTGCGTGCGGAAGCGCCGGAGGGCGCCGATGCCTACATTCAATCTCCGGCAGACGGAGCCGAGGTTACTTCGCCAATCACGTTACGTTTCGGGCTGCGTGGCGTCGGTGTTGCACCGGCGGGTGTGCAGTTACCTAACACCGGGCACCATCACCTGCTGATCGATGTCACCGAGATGCCGTCCTTCGACCTGCCGCTGCCCGCCACCGAAACGGTCCTGCACTACGGTCTCGGCCAGACGGAGGCCGTTGTCGAGCTGCCACCCGGCGAACATACGCTGCAGCTCGTACTTGGCGATTATCTGCATACGCCGCATCAGCCCCCGGTTATGTCTGAAGTGGTAACGATTACAGTCGTCGAGTAGAAGCTCAGGTCGCCAGATCGCGGAGTATCGCCCGGGCCGAATTGCGGCCCGGGGCGCCGCTGACGCCACCGCCCGGGTGAGCGCCGGAAGCGCAGAGATAAAGCCCTTTCAACGGTGAACGGTATTGCGCGTAACCGCGAGCCGGGCGCGCCCATTAGAGCTGATCCCGGGTCATCTGGCCATGGAAGATATCGCCGCCGACGAGTCCGAAGCGCTGCTCGAGATCTTCGGGACTTAGCGCCTGGATACCGAGTATCGACGCGGAAAAGTTCGGGGCGAAATCGGAGACCGTCCGTATGATGCGGTCGACTGTCATCGGTTTGCGTCCTGCCCAGCCCGAGTCGCCCTGATCCCTTGGAAAATGCTGGCAGAACAGGCTCGCGACATGCGCACCGGATGGCGCCAGCGAAGCGTCCACAGTTGACGGAATAATGACTTCGATAATCGGCGACTCGGAATAGCCCTGCTCGAGCGCGTCGCTATACGCGCGCTCCAGATAACCGAGACTCGGCGAGATCAGAATACCTGAACCGTGATGGTCCGCCTGAGTCTTACCCGGCAGATAACGGAAATCGGGAAGCTCGGCAAGCGCCACATTCATCCGGAAACTCGCCGACTCGCTACGCCACGCTCGGATCTCCTGTAGAAAAGAAGACGGAAGGTCTCCGGGGTCGACAAGTTTCGAGAACAGAGTCTGCGGATGAATCGCGCCCGCGATGGCGCGAGCCTGAATGACGTCACCGCCGACCGTGTATACCTCCAGGTGATCGGCAATGCGGCAGACTTTCGCGGCGGCTGTTTCGAGGCGAATCTCCGCACCCGCAGCGGTTGCTACAGCAGCCATCGCGTCTGATATGGCACCCATGCCGCCGATTGCGTGTCCCCACTCGCCCTCGATACCGTTCGCCTCGCCGAGCGCATGATGAAGTAACAAATAGCCGGAGCTCGGCTGATACGGACTGGCGAAATGTCCGACAACGGAGTCGAAACCCAGCGCGCCCTTAAGCAACGAGCTTTCAAACCAGTTGTCCAGCCAGCCGCCAGCGCTACCCGTCATGAGATTGCGAAATACGCGGAGACGACGCAGACCGAGAAGCTGTTGCAGGCGCGGAAGAAAACCGAGAGCACGCAGCCATTCGCTCAGGCCTCCCCGAAGATCCAGTGGCGGCTCGAGCATTGTGGACTTGAGCAGTCGCGTGATCGCGGCCAGCTCTGCCAGAAACTGAGGGTATCGTCGCGCATCCGCGCGCGAGTGCCGCCCTATGGCCGCTACGGTCGCCGCGGTGTCCTGATGAATCTCCATGCCCGGGCCGTCGATCTGTGGAGCGAAGTTCGCCATTGGCCGCCGGACGATGCGAAGACCGTGCTGCAACAGGTTCATCTCATCGATGACCGGCTGCTGCAAGAGACTGACGGTGTAGCTCGCGACGGAATTCCGAAAGCCCGGGTAGAACTCTTCCGTTATCGCTGCGCCGCCGACCTGATCGGAGCGCTCCAGGACCAGGACGCTGTGTCCGGCAGCGGCCAGATAATACGCACAGACCAGGCCGTTATGGCCGGCTCCGATAACAACGACATCAAATCGGTCACGCTGCGTCATCGAGCCTCCCATCAGCCGACGTTGTGGACGCGTGTGTACAATAGCGTCCCTTTTTCGCGGCGGACGCGCAAACAGGACAACTATGGATACTCGCGATGGATTCGTTGATGCCGTTGGCAACACACCGCTTATCAAGCTACGGAAGGCCTCCGAACTGACGGGATGCACGATACTCGGGAAGGCCGAGTTTCTGAATCCCGGTGGCTCCGTGAAAGACCGGGCAGCCAAATACATTGTCCTCGACGCCGAGAAACGCGGCGTCCTCGAACCTGGTGGTCTCATCGTCGAAGGTACTGCCGGAAATACAGGAATTGGCCTTGCACTTGTCGCGAACGCCCGAGGCTATCGAACGCTGATTCTGATGCCGGAGACCCAATCACAGGAAAAAAAGGACGCACTTCGACTCTGCGGCGCGAAACTCAGAACCGTCCCGGCCGTACCGTTCAGAGACCCGAACAACTATGTCCACCAGGCCGAGAGAACAGCAAGCGAGCTCGCAGCAACAGAGCAGCACGGCGTTCTCTACGCGAACCAATGGGACAACGTAGCGAACCGCGATGGTCACACCGAGAGTACGGGACCCGAGATCTGGGAGCAGACCGGAGGACAGGTGGATGGTTTTACCTGCGCTGTGGGCACGGGCGGGACACTTGCTGGTGTCAGCGCATACCTGAAACAGAAGAACGCGAATGTCGTAACGGCCGCCGCTGATCCGATGGGCGCGTCGATATACAGCTGGATTAAAACTGGCGATCTCAAGGGCAAAGGTAGCTCCATCACGGAGGGGATTGGCCAGGGACGCGTTACAGGAAATCTCGATCGCGCACGCATTGACGATGCCTTCCAGATACCTGACGAGGAGATGCTGCCGATATGCTACGACCTGCTTCAGGAGGAAGGGTTACTGCTCGGCGGCTCCAGCGGCATCAACGTCGCCGGTGCGATACGGCTGGCGCAATCTCTGGGACCGGGCAAGACTGTCGTTACTATTCTTTGCGACTCCGGCTCACGCTACCAGTCCAAGCTATTTAACCCGGAATTCCTCGCCGGGAAAGGACTGCCACTGCCGCCGTGGCTGACGGATTAACTCGACGGAATGCGTCTTTTATTACATTGCCCTGAGAGATAACGGAAGGCGATAATGCGCGCCTTGTTTGAACCCCTCTAGAAATATGGCTTTAAGTGCCAAAGACGTCATCCGCGGCGACACGCGACTCGACAAATGGATAAGAATCTGCGCGGCAAGGGCGTAAGCACCGCATCGCAATCGGCATGGGCGCTGATGGCACTCCTCGCTGCGAACGACCACGAATATCTAACCGTCATTCGTGACGGGTTGGACTATCTGACGAACACTCAGCGAGACGACGGCAGTTGGGATGAGCCCTACTACACGGGAACGGGATTTCCAGGCTATGGCTTCGGGGCGCGTCTGGATCTACGCGACGAAGCGACGAAGCGACGAAGAAGAGAATCGCTCAGGGAACAGAGCTGCAGCGAGGTTTCATGATCAACTACAACCTGTATAGGCACTATTTTCCGCTGATGGCGATGGGACGAGCGCGCACGCTTATTGGTCAGTGAGCCAGCGCCCGAGGCTCGCCAGCACTGGGCTTGAGACGATTTAAGACCTTCCAGGGGCGACCAGTGTAAAATTACTCCAACGATCGTTACTGGTAACAGCATGCGATTTGATCGAGAAATAATAACAACAAGACTAGCGCCTCACGTTCAGATACTTACGCCAGGCGATGCACTGGTGTTCGGCGCCACGTTGATAATGCTGGCCGTGCTGATGTCGCTGCCGTTGATTACAGGCGATCGGTTACCGGATTTTCGCCCGCTCGAAACTCAGGAGAGAAAAGACCAGTTCTTCGCTTTTCTCGACCCGATCCTCGATGAGGTCAATTCAGATGTCACAGAGGAGCGGTTGTTTATAGAGAGCGTCGCCGCGCAACTCACTGCCGGAGAATCTCCATCCTGGCTCGAACGCAGGAAGATACGGCGACTCGCCCAATACTACGAAGTCACAACGACGGACGCCGACCTTGGCAGCGAAGTTCTTCCAGAGTTGCAGATGCGCGTTGACACCGTGCCGCGTTCCCTCGTCTTCGTTCAGGCAGCCAAAGAATCGGGCTGGGGGACTTCGCGCTTCGCGCTCGAAGGCAACAACCTTTTCGGTCAGCGATGTTACTCCGCCGGCTGCGGCATGCTACCGGCGGGCGTTAAACCCGACGCGAACTTCGGTGTCGCCAGATTCGGAACGGTCAACGCGTCGGTCGCCAGTTACGTCAGAAATCTGAATACGCATCCGCAATATGCAGGGTTCCGGACGCAGCGCCGGGATCTGCGCCGCCGAGCCGAAGTTCCGACAGGCGTCCTGCTGGCCGACAGTCTCATCGATTACTCCGAACGCGGAATCGAATACGTTGAGGAAATAAAGGCGCTGATACGACAGAACTCGCTTGAAGGTCATGACTAAGCGACCTCTCGCGGTCATGCTTGTCGCAGTAGCGATGAACGCCGGACTGCTCACACCTTCGGCTGACGCGGCCGAAGATGCCGTGATTCTCATGTATCACCATGTCGACAGCACGACTCCGGCGGCTACGAGCACGACGCCGGAGAAGTTCGCAGCCCAGCTCGACTATCTGCAGCAGGAGGACTTCAGCGTAATGCCGCTGCTCGATGTGCTGCAAACGATCGAGAGAGACGGCGAACTCCCGGACAGAACCGCGGTAATCACCTTCGACGACGGTTACGTATCGGTTTACGACACCGCTATGCCCATGCTGGCGGAGCGAGGCTGGCCATTCACCGTGTTCGTCAGCACCGACTACGTCGATGGCGGTTACGGTGCCTATCTGACATGGGATCAACTTCGCGAGTTGAGTGACCATGGAGCGACGATGGGCAACCATACCCGTAGCCACGCTCACCTTGTTCGGCGCGAGACAGGCGAATCGCCGGGCGAGTGGCAACAGCGCATCGGCGACGAGATCGGTACAGCCGGTCAACGGCTTTTAGACGAGCTGGGCGATGCTGCAATCTCGGTACTTGCTTATCCCTACGGCGAATTCAACAGCGACGTCAAGGCAATCGCGTCCGATCTCGGTCTATACGCGCTCGGGCAACATTCCGGCGCCGCAGGCCGCGAATCCGACCTGCTCGCTATACCCAGATACCCGGTGGCGACAGGCTACGACGAACTCGTCGATTTCTCGCTACGCGCCTACTCGCGCGCTCTGCCGGCTACCCCACTGGACAACCCCAGCCATGTTCTGGACGGCAGCGATGCGCGGCCTTCTCTGCGTATCGAAGTTCTCCCCGGAGACTTTCGAGTCTCCGAACTGGCCTGCTACGCGACTGGCCAGGGCATCATGGATCTGACATGGGAAGGCGACGGGCAGCGAATAGCGCTTGTCCAATCGCGACAGGCAATCAATGCCGGAAGAACGAAGTTCAACTGTACAGCGCCCTCTGCAAGCGAGAATGGCGTTTATTACTGGTACAGTTACCTGTGGATTAAGAGCTATGAAGATGGGACCTTGCCGGCCGAGTAAGCGCGGGCGCTTTGCCGGCGTCAACGAACAATCAATCAGCTTTGGCTGAACTCAGTAGGAGACTCGCTGTGCAGCACATCAAATCACTAAGGCTACCGAAGCGATTAATCTTTCTTGCGCTTTGTGCAATCGTAGTTCCTGGCGCGTCGTATGCGCAGAACTTATTCACGCACGTACACATGCGCGTCGCGGATACCGCCGAGGCAGCAGCCTGGCATCACGAGCTATTCGGCGCCGATGTAATACAGCGCGGCCCGGGCCCCTCTCTGCAGTACGGCAACGGGCTCATCATGACGATGCCAACCGAAGTTGAGACGCCACGAAGCGAGGGAGGCGTCATCGATCATTTCGGTATCGCCGTGAATGACGTCGCGGCGACCGTCGAAAAAGCGAGAGAGATGGGCGCACAGATACTCAGTGAACCTCGCGTCGGCGTTACCGCAGAGACGATCGCTTTCATTGAAGATCCATGGGGCACTCGTATGGAACTTCTCGAGGATCCGGTATACCTGGGCGTGAATCACGTCCATATGATGGCGAATGACCCGGACGGCGTGCATGCCTGGTTTCTGGAGGTTTTTGGCGGCGAAGATATCCCTGAGCGTGGCAAAGGAATCTTTCACACGATCTTGTACGGTGACCTTTGGGTTCACATCTCTAAGCCCGCGGTAGGGGTGCCGGCACCCAGCCGCTATCGTGCGCTCGATCACATAGGATTCCGTGTTCCCTCGCTGGATGAGTTTCGCGAGACGCTGTTGTCCTCCGGGTACGAACCTTATCTCGAGCGATCGAATCCGCCCGGTTCAGATCTGATGTTTTTCGAAGGCCCGGACGGCATCCACTTCGAGATCGCCGAAGTTGTCGCGCGCTAGGCCGCGGTTCGCTCCGCTATAGCGCCCTCGATTTCTCCGTTTGAGGCTTTACCGCGGTCGTTCTCGGCTGCGGTTTCAGTCAGCCTCTCGATACCCAGTCGTTTCATCCGCGAGCGCAGCGTACTCGGACTCAGGCCCAGCCTGCTGGCGGCGTTATCTTCGCCTTTGATCTTCCAATCGCTCAGCTCCAGCGCATCGAGAATGTTCTTTCGCTCGAGCACCTCGAGATCGAGTTTGAGAGAACGAGGCTCGCTATATTGAGGAACATCGACGTCGCCCAGGACCCCGGTTATCGTCAGCTCTCTCCCCGTCGATAGAATGACAGCACGCTCGATTACGTTCTGTAGTTCGCGAACATTCCCCGGCCAATCGTAACTGGCCAGTGCGAGCTGCGTACTTGGGGAAACGATATCGATCGACTTTCCAACCCGATGCACGCACTTCGGCAGAATGTACGAAGTCAGGGCGGGAATATCCTCGCGACGGTGACGTAGTGGCGGAATCACGATCGGGAAAACGTTCAGGCGATAGTACAGGTCCGCACGAAATCGGCCTTCCTCAACCTCACGTCTGAGATCGCGATTGGTCGCCGCGATGACGCGAACATCGATGCGCTTACTCTCGGTCGCGCCGAGTCGCTGGATCTCGCCCTCCTGAAGCACGCGCAACAACTTCGCCTGCACATCCGCACTGAGCTCACCGATCTCGTCGAGAAAAATCGTTCCTCCATCCGCCAGCTCGAACCGGCCGGGGCGCGATTCATGCGCATTCGTAAACGAGCCTTTCATATGACCGAATAGCTCGCTCTCGACCAACCCGCTCGGCAGCGTCGTGCAGTCAACCTTCATCAGCACGCGATCCTTGCGTCGACTCCGGGAATGAATTGCGCGAGCGATCAACTCCTTTCCGGTTCCCGTCTCACCGAGGAGCAAGACCGTCGCATTGGTTTCCGCGACCTGAGTGACCGCATCCATCATCGCTTTCATCGGAATGCTCTGACCGATGATCTCGTCAAAGTTGTAGCCGGTCTTGATCTCCTCCCTAAGGTAGGCGTGCTCGTTCTCGAGCTGCTGCTTAAGCTGCGCGACATCCTTCAACGAGCTCTCGAGTAGCGCCGCGTTAGTCTCTGCCTCGGCCAGCATCGTCTCCGTTCGTTCTCTGGCAAGGACCGTTTCCGTCACGTCCCGGATCGCCCCCGCGTGCGTATTCCTGCCGCTGCCCGGCTGGCTGGTTCGGCGCCCACAGCTCTCCCAGTATCGATAGCTACCATCGTGACAGCGGATCCGGTAGTTGACGTAGAAACTCCCGGTCTCGGTCGCCTCGTCAATGCGCTCCCGAACGCTGTCGACGTCGTCTGGATGAATCCGCGCACGCCAATCGTCCAGATTGCGTGGCGCTTCGCCGGACTCGAATCCCAGCGGCGTATCGACATCGCCATGCCAGAGCAGTTCGCGGCTATCGAGATCCACCTCAAGGAGAATATCGGCGGCGGACATCGCGACTGCCCGGAATCGCGTCACGCTGGCTTCAAGCTGCTCACGGATTCGGCAGGCATCCCGGATATCCCGAAGTACCGCGACAACGTATTTCTCGCTGTGATCCGGAAGCAGTCCGATCTCAACCGGAATCTCTTCGCCGTTTCGCGCCAGGATAACGGTTTCACTAGCGAGGCCGGTCGGCCGCAGCATCGAATCAGCACCGAGCATCTCCCGAAGATCGGTCGACCCTGAATGGCTATTTCCCGTTACAATTTTCTCTACAGGAATGTCGCTGAGCTCACCGGAGGCGTAGCCTAGCAGGCGTTCGGCATGGCTATTAGCGAATCTGATTTCGCCATCACGGCCAACGACGATAACTGGCTCAGAAGCGGACTCGTAGATTGCCAGTTTCGGATTCGACATCGGCGCGATAGGTCAGGAACGTCAAAGAACTATGCGCTGAGCTTAACAAAAAGGGCGAATTTTTTCCCCAGACGACAGCAATGGACGAATTCTCACCCCGACCGCGGCGATCAGGGACTAATCGAATACTTTGGCAAAGGCCTGCTGCAGGTCCGCTTTCAGATCCTCGACGTGCTCCAGTCCGACGGAGAGACGCACCGTACCTTCTCCTATACCGGCAACCGCCGACTCTTCTGCTGTGAGATCGCGAGCGAAATAGAGTCGAACCGGCGCAACGAGCGACTCGGTTGACCCTACGCTCGACGTCGTCATGAACAGTTCCAGCGCATCTATAAATGCCCAGGTCTGCTTTTCATTCGAATCGAGATCGAAACTCAGCACGCCACCGCAGTCGTCCATCTGCTGCTTCGCCAGTTCGTACCCAGGGTCGTCCGGCAGTCCGGGATAACTGACGCGTTTTACCTGCGGCTGGTCCTGAAAAAACGCCCCGAGCGCCAATGCGGTCTCCGAGTGACGACGATACCGAAGATAGTAGGTTCGCAGTCCCCTGAGGATCAGATATGCCACACCCGGATCCATCGTGGATCCCATATTCATGGCCCATGGCTTTAGCTTGCGAATGTTCTCCTGCGATGTAATGACGGCTCCACCCATGACATCGCCATGACCGCTCGCATATTTCGTCAGGCTGTGAACGTAGTAGTCGATCTCGAACTGACCGTGGTTGTGCAGGCCACCGAAGGTGTTGTCCAGAACTGTTGTGACGTCGTTCTGTTTAGCCAGTTCGACGATCTTCGGAATATCCGGGATATGCAGCATTGGGTTAGTCGGCGCCTCGAAGACAACCAGCTTCGTCTCATCTGAAGCGAAGGTCTCAGCGATAGCAGCGTGATCGTGGATACTCAACATCGAGAACTCGACGCCGAAGCTCTTCAGCCGCTCTCGTGCGAGCGTTCGTATGGGACGATACCCCTCGACGAAGAAAACGATTCGATCACCGGCGCTGATGTTGGCGATAACAGCAAGCCAGACCGCGGCCATTCCGGTAGCAACGCAGATCGCGTCATCGCGGCCCTGAACTTCAGCTACGAGCTGCTCTAACTGGCGCGTCGTAGGATTCGCGCCTCTGGTGTAGTCGAACCCTTCGCGACGCGCCTCGGCCGTCATCGCGTCTTCGATTGTTGGGAAAGTAAACTTTACCGAGCGATAGACAGGGTCTATGAGAGAGACGTTTCCCTCAGGAAGTTTCACCTTGGGTTGATGCGTGACTCGCGTCTCTTTCTTCATCTTCCAAACTCTCAACAATCTCTACCGAATCCCCGACCCGTACCGACCCTAAGCGGCGCGGGATGAGATTCTGGCCTAACGTTATCCGGCTTCGGCTACGTCGAAACGATCCGAGCGTAGCAAGCGGTTCGCCCTGCGCATCCAACTCTCCTGACGCTGGGTCGACTGTAGGTATCGTACAGCGAGTGCACGACCAGGCGACTTCGAACTCAACCTCGCCAATCCGAATTCGTCGCCATCTATCCTCTGCGAATGCGGAGCCCGCGGTTACAACGACATTCGGCCGAAATCGCTTCATCTCGACCGGTCTCTCCAGGCGACAATTCAAATCTGCCAGGGATTCCGCTGAGATCATCATCACCGGCGCTCCGTCCGCAAAGCTTAAGTCATCTTCGGGCCGACCGTAACCAGATTTCAGAGGACGGCAATACGGTTTGTTCATATAGACAAGCTGACAGGGAATACCCATGGCTACGGAGAACCAATCACTTATCTCGACGGGCGCCAGCGCCACCGTCAGCTCGTCTCGCCAAACGATGACACGGCGTGTGGAATCGGAGGAAATTGCGGCCGGCAGCGACAACCTCGGCTGATTCGGCGCCGTGACGACGAAATCGTCAGCGTCGGGATGAACCTGAATCAACGCCATCTGCGGATGAGTCCGCTGCGAGAGAAATTTGCCGCGCTCGTTCACGAGCATATATCGGCGATCGCCGCTCAGGCCGATAGACTCCAGCTCGGCGCTAGCGACCGAATAGCCGCCGCAGGACTTGATCGGGAAAAGATTGAGTTGTGTTAGTTCCAGCGCCAGCCGACTACAGCCCGTCCAGCGCCTTGCTCAGATCTCCGATCAGATCATCGACATCCTCGAGACCAACCGAAAGCCGGACCAATCCGTCGGTAATCCCCACGCGCTTGCGTTCCGCCTCTTCGACATCCGCATGAGTCATTGTCACGGGATGCGTTATCAGCGTCTCGACAGATCCGAGATTCTCAGCGAGCGTACAGACTTCCACCGCGTCCATCAGACCTTTACCCGCCTGGACTCCGCCTTCGACCTCAAACCAGAGCATGGCACCGAAGCCCGACGCCTGTGACTTGGCAAGATCGTGCTGGTCGAACGACGCCAGTCCCGGATAGGAAACCTTTATTACCTTTGGATGTGACTCGAGATACTCGGCAATGGCGAGCGCGTTCTCAGACTGGCGCTCCATTCTGATCGACAACGTTTTCGTACCTTGCATCGTCAGCCAGGCTACCCACGGTGACATGATCACGCCGGTGGCGTTCTGCACGAAGCGGATAGATTCCTCCAGCTCTTCGGTCTTGGCTACTACGGCGCCGCCAACTGTCGAGTTGTGGCCATCGAAGTACTTCGTTGTGCTATGGATGACGATGTCGGCCCCGAGCTCGAGCGGTCGCTGATAAAACGGCGTGAGAAAAGTATTGTCCACTGCGTGCGGAATTCCCCGGGCGCTGGAGACTGCCGACACGGCCTCTATGTCGGTTAGCTTTAATGTCGGATTCGCCGGGGTCTCGGTAAGAATCAGCTTCGTGTTGTCCTTGATCGCGCTCTCGACTTCCTCAGCGCTCGCGCTATTGACAAAAGTGAAATCTACGCCAAAGCGTGAATAGAGCTTGGTACACAGGCGATAGGTGCCGCCGTAGGCAACATCGGACACGATGGCGTGATCGCCGGCGTTCAGCGTAGCCTGGAGAACAGCCTGAATCGCCGACATTCCAGTTGAATAACAGGTGCAGTCGTAACCCTCTTCGAGTACCGCGATCTTCTTCTCAAGTGCTCGCACGGTCGGGTTACCGCTTCTGGAGTAGGAATATCCCTTCGCCAGATACTCGTCTACCGAATCCTGAACGAATGTCGTCGTCTGATAGATCGGTGTAAGGATTGCGCCTGTCTCGGCATCCGGCGTAACGCCAGAATGAATCTGTTTTGTAGTGAAACCCATCGGCTGTCTCCGCCAAATCTTTGGTGGCCGGGATCATACCGGAAACGCAGCCCCGTCGTCGCTCCTAGGACGCGACGGGTTGTCCGGACGCGCCATCGCGCAGGGCATTCAGGGCCGTCGCGGCAATCACAACCGCTCCACCGATGAGAGCAAGGCCGGCGGGTGACTCATTGAGAATAAGCCAAACCCAGACGGGCGAGAAGACCGGCTCAACAAGCAGGAGTAGCGAGACCTCCAGCGCTCTTAGACGCAGTACACCTTCGGATATAAACACATAGGCGAGGCCAATCTGAAAAATCCCCAGATACGCGATGATCAGGCCGTTGCTGACGGTGGCGTTCTCGACCGGAAACGCGAACGGCAAGCCAATGAGCGAAGCGATGAAACAGCCCGAGACCATCGCCGTCGCAGGAGACTCCCCGGAGCCTGGAGCTCGAACGGCGATCCAGCGAAAGCCGAGCACCGTCAATGCCCACGTAAAACCGGAGATGAGCGCGAGTATGTCACCGAGCCGGGGATCCGTGGCATTGAGGGTCATCTCGCTCGATGCCGAAAAAATCAGTCCGAGGCCGATGACGAGGCTCGCCATGAATGCGAGGTCTCGTCTCTGTATTCGCTCACCGAGCAGGATCGGGCCGAGAAGCAAGATATAGAGTGGGGCCGTGTCCTGAAGAAATATCGCGTTCGCCGCGGTTGTGTATTTATTCGCCAGCGTAAACAGCGTGAATGTCGAAGCGAACGGGATGCCTACGACTAACGATCGCCAGGTCCACCCGCGCCTTGCCGACGGTAGCAGAATCAGCAACGCGAGGCCGGCGGCAAGGCTGCGAAAACAGGATAGTTGCCAGCCCGTCAGAGTGGATGCCTTGATGGCAACTCCACCGGTTGAGAACAACACAGCGCCAAGCATGATGTACAGGCGGTCGCGCACGGGAAAGAAAAGTTCCGGGGAAGGGAGCCTCTTCATAACACAAGGGTTCCCACCGGCTCAACGCCAGTTCCAGGGAATAACGGCCGCGGGGCAACTCAGTCGTTGCAGCGAATTTCGACGGGTGCTTCTATAGTACGGGTGCTTCTATAGTGATGTAAGGCGACGCCAGCCCGGTCGTACCATTCTCTGCAGCGCTATCGTGATAGATCGCTGCAACGACGACAGCGCTGGTCATCTCGATTCTGTCCCCCCAGGCACGACGCCCCTCGCACAGATCGTATGCGGCAAGAAGATCGTCATCATACGGAGCAAACTGACCTTCGATTAGCTCGTCGCAGGCCTCCGCAGCAAATAATTCTCCTGAGCCGCCGTCGGGTCCCGTATGATAGAACTCGTAGCGATCGCGTTGCAGACACTCCCCGTCGCCCATCGTAGAGGCCAACTGCGTGAACTCGACGCTATATCGCGTTTCACCCCTGACCCAACCGGCACCTCGACTACCCTGCTCAGCCGTGATCGAAGCGCGCGGCCGCAGCGAAAGCTCATAGTCGCTTGTCGGCGCTTCCTGCAGATCGCCTAACACGGTGTCGATAGCTATCACCGCACGACATCCCAGAACATAGCCATCCTGCAACAGTGTTCGACAGTACTGGTACTCCGGCTCCGAGTGACAATCCAGGACATTCGGTCGGATCTGACTGCATCCCGGCACCGTGAGTTCTATTTCCTCAAGCGTCACCGCCGATGCGGCGTGCCGGCGATCCGGTGTAAAGACCATTGCCCTTGTATCACCGCCGAGACTCGGAAGCGCAAATGCTTCTCCTTCGCGTCCACAGGTTATCTCGCTGAACCCGTCGCATTGCCCGTCGTGGCAGACCGCGCCGGAGTCCAGACTGATCGTCGGTTGCATATCGCCGATATTGTCTTCGATCCCCCAGTCGCTCGCGTACTCGTAGCCCTGAGCAACGCACCACTCGGTCGCGACGCGCTCTCCGCAGGCGCTTCCCGACGCTTTGCAGTAATCCAGTTGATAGCCCTCGAACAAGGGGCTATGGAATGTTCTCGCCTCAGCCTGAACCTCGGAAACGGCGCCCGTGGCGAGGAAGATCAGAACAGCAATCTGCAATGGAATTGAGTTTCTCATAGGGGCATCTGAGTGACCTATCGACCTGATACCCTAGACAAAAATCGCTGATTCCGGGCGTACCACCGTCACATTATGGAAGCCTGTGACTTGTCATCGGCGTTGCTCTTAGCGCGCGGCTTTGTTAGAACCCGGCAGGAGAAAAATAATAATGAGTCAACTGTGGTCGTAAAATACCTAAGCATTGCCGCCATTGTGATCGGAGTGGTCATGGAGATCTTTTTCATTGGCTCGGAGTTCAGTATCGGTGGCGGCGCCGAATTCAGCCTCGGAACCGGAATCGCAGCCTTCGGCGTGATCGGTTTCGTCTATGACTTTTACAGTCGGCAGCGGGGCCCGAAACCTTGAGGGGCGACAGTCCGGGCACGTCAGGCCGACCTTGTCTAAGCGGCAAGCAATGACACTCCGCGTGACGGCAATCGCTGTAGCGCTGAGCGCTGCGAATCTGCTTGCTGGCTGCGAGCCGGGACCGGGATCGTCAGGAGAACCCGCCGCAGAGACCGTCGTCGCAGCCCGATATGTCGGTGGACAGCAATGTGCTGAATGTCACAGGGAAGAATCAGAGGCCTGGCAGGGGTCTCATCATGATCTGGCGATGCAGGTCGCCGATCAGGACACGGTACTCGGGGACTTCAACGATGCCGAATTCGTCTATAACGGTGTCACGACCGAATTCTCCCGCCGCGGATCGGAGCACTGGGTTCGCACGGATGGTCCCGACGGTGAGCTAGCCGACTATCGAATTCGCTACGCCTTCGGCGTCGATCCGTTGCAGCAATATCTCGTTGAGCTCGACGGTGGCGCCATACATTCTCTCAGTATCGCCTGGGACAGCAGACCGCAGGACGAGGGTGGCCAGCGATGGTTTCATCTCTATCCCGACGACACGGTTGATGCTGCGGATCCGTTGCATTGGGCCGGCATTTTCCAGAACTGGAACAGCACCTGCGCCGAATGCCACTCGACAGATTTACAGAAGAATTTCGTGCTGGAAACTAGTAGCTACGAGACAAGTTTCTCGAGCGTTAATGTCGATTGCGAGGCCTGTCACGGCCCCGGCTCGTTGCATGTCGCCGCGCCCACGCAGCAGCTGCTGGTTCTCGCGCGCGATGCCGAAGCGCGTTGGCTGTTCGAGCCGAACGCCCTCATCGCCCAGCGAACGCCGGTACTCGACAGCCGCGAGGAGCTCTCTACCTGTGCCCAGTGCCACTCCCGGCGAAGCCAGTTCAGTGACGATTACAATCCCGGTGACCCGCTACTGGATGCATTTCGACCGTCCCTTCTCGACGAGAACCTGTATCACGCGGACGGACAGATTCAGGATGAGGTCTACGTCTACGGTTCTTTCCTACAGAGTAGGATGCACGCGGCGGGTGTGACCTGCAGCGACTGCCACAACCCGCACAGCACTGCGCTTCGAGCCGACGGGAACGCGCTCTGCGGCCAGTGCCATGTCGCAAGCAGCTACGATGTTGCCGAGCATCACCATCACGAGCGCGAGACATCGGGATCGTATTGCGTTGACTGCCACATGCCGGCGCAGACATATATGGTCGTCGACCCGCGAAGAGACCACAGTTTTCGTGTTCCGCGTCCCGATCTTTCGGTAGAGATCGGTAGCCCGAATGCCTGTAGCGGCTGCCATGATTCGGAGAGCGCCGAATGGGCCGCCGACACGGTCGCCACCTGGTACCCGGGCGGCCGTCACGAAACGGTCCACTACGGGCAGGCGCTGCATGCGGGCCGTACCTGGCCCGCAGATCGGGGACAGCAGCTGCTCCGCACCGCGACGGATCCCGAAGTACCCGGAATCGCCCGCGCGACGGCGATTAGTTTGCTGGCACAGCAACTCGACAGCAATGCCCTGGAGGTCGTCGACGTAGCGCTCCGAAGTGAAGATCCGCTACTCCAGTTGGCAGCGCTCGACCTGCTTGACGCTATCCCACCGGAAGCTCGAATCCAGCCGGCACAACGGTTTCTGACGCATGAGCTAAAGGCACTTCGAATCGCGACGGCTAGAATTCTGCTCCCGGCCAGAGCCGCGCTGAGCGAGCGTCGCGCAGCTGATCTGGACAACGCCCTGGCCGAGTACCGTGAGGCGCAGCTCTTCAACAGCGACAGAGCTGAGGGGTTATTCAACTGGGGCAGCACGCTGGTACAACTCGGCCGCATCGAGGAAGCGGAGGCGTATTTTCAGTTCGCCATCGACCGAGCCCCGGTCTTCACCGCCGCCTATATCAATCTCGCGGACCTCTACAGATCGAGAGGCGACGAGCCGGCCGCGCAGGCGCTACTGCAGCAGGCGGTCGCCAATAATCCCGAGGATCCCGGCGCCCGTTTTGCTCTCGGCCTGTCGCATGTTCGCGCCGATGCGCCCGACGACGCGCTGACAGAGATCGAAGCCGCAGCCACGCTGGCACCGGGCGCGCCTTATTATCAGTACGTTATCGGCATCGCGCTGAATTCCAACGGTGACAGGGAGGGTGCAGTTGCGAAGCTGATGCAGGTGCATAAGGATTTTCCGGGACACCGGGATACGCTGTTGGCGCTCGCTACCATTCACCGCGACAGCGGTGAGATGGACGAGGCAGCCGTCTATGCGCGCCGCCTACTGGAGCTGTCACCGGCTGACGCCGAAGCACGCGGACTCCTGAACGAGGTGACGACCGCGACGCCCTGAGCCGCTGTACTACCGCAAGAAAGTCCGCCTAGAAATCCTGCCAAGGAATAGATAGAAGGCATCTCTATCGTCTTCCGCGCGGCCATAAGCCGCATAGACCGGGCCGATAGGCGTATCGACACTAATCCAGACCAATCCCCCGAGCAGACTATCGCCGGAACCAATATCGCTACGTTGCTGCCAGACGTTGCCCAACTCGAGCAAGACGCCGGCGAAAGCCGGCAGAAAGGCTAGATTATTTATCCGTCGCGCCGTGAATATCGGCAACAGCTACGGTTCTTTGCACAGCCGAGTAACGCCACTCGGACTGCGACCAGGCGGCCTGGCCGATAAACACAGTCGCGACGGCTATACCAAGCGACACTAGCTTTTCTCGGCTCAAGTTCACTGACGTCTCCTCAGCGATGCGAGACTCGATGTTAAACGACTTTTACCGCGACGGCAGTTTATCCGGGACGATGATTCCGGGAACTTTTCACTTCAGGGAGATATCAGCGGTACGCGGCAGCAGCGACCACGAAGCAACAATCTGCATCCGCCTAAAGAATGAAGTAGCAGACCGTCACAATTACAAGCGCACCCATCAGATTGAGCCCGAAGCCCTCACGAACCATTGCCCTGATCGGTACCAGCCCGGACGAGAAGATCACGGCATTGGGACCGGTCGCTACCGGCAGCATAAACGCACAACTGGCGCTCAGGGCCGCCGGCACCATCAGCAGACGCGGATCGATCGCGGCGCCCACGCCGGCTGCGGCGAGTACCGGCATAAGCAATGCCGTCGTTGCCGTATTGCTCGTAATCTCGGTGAGAAACGTAACGCTGAGGCAGATCGTTGCGAGAAGCAGGATGATGTGCACGCCGCTCAGCGCCGCAAGCGATTCACCAATAATCTGGCTGATCCCCGAGCTGACGAACGCGCTCGCTATGCAGATGCCGCCGCCGAACAGAATAAGGATCCCCCACGGAATGCGGACAGCGCTCTCCCAGTCGAGGAGACGCTCACCGTTACCGTTGGGGGCTAGAAACATCACGACGACGGCTATCAACGCGACACTCGCATCGTTTGCCTGCGGAAGGTCGAACAAAGTGCTCCAGCCACCAAACGGATCGTTACGAGTGATCCACGCGATCGCTGTCAGAACGAATACGATTAATGTACGTCGTTCTTCGGTACGCCATTCTCCGACCGCAGGCAGCTCGAGCGTCTCCCCTGCCGCGAGATTCCGGGTTAGCCAAAGCCCAATCAGCGGCACGAAAACGATGACAACCGGCATGCCCCAGCGCATCCAGTCGACAAACCCCAGGGCCGAGCCCGTGGTTTCCTGATACACCTGCATGAAGATTAGATTCGGCGGCGTGCCAACCGGGGTACCGATACCACCGACGTTGCAGGCGAACGCGACGCCGAGCAACAACGCAATTCTTAAGCGTTCATCCTTCGCGTTCTCCAGCGTCGCTATCGCTATCGGCAACAGCATCAAACTGGTCGCGGTATTGGAGATCCACATGCTGAGCACGGCAGCCGCCGCCATGAACCCGAAGACGAGTCCGCGCCCACCGCCGCCGAACAGATTCACCATGCCGAGCGCAAGCCGACGATGCGCGCCGCTCTTCTCCATCGCCATCGATAGCATGAACCCGCCGAGATACAGCAGAATAAGCGGGTTACCGTAGGCCTGACCAACCTGGTTCGGCGTAAGCACGCCGACCAGCGGGAAGACCGCCAGCGGTAGCAACGCCGTAATGGGGATCGGGATAACCTCGGCGACCCACCAGATCGCGCAGAGCAGCGTAATTCCTGCGGTCCAGCAGACCTCAGACGACTGCCCGACGTTCGCCAGACCGATGCCGAGGGCCAGGGCCAGGGCCGGCCCACCGAAGAGGACGAGTTGACGCACAGTGGTTTCTTTCGGGATCGCGTGAGGACAGTGGTCAGCTTACCCGTGTCGCCTGACTGAGGGCAACGGCTAGATTATGTAAAATAAATGTGATATTTTCGCACGAACGTTCGAAAAAATACCTCCTATGAACAAAGGCGCACAAACCCGAGCCACGATTCTCAGCGAGGCCATCACGATGGCCGGCGTCCACGGACTCGATGGCATGAGCATCGGCCGGCTGGCGACTGTCACCGGCATGTCGAAAAGCGGTCTCTTCGGGCACTTCGGCTCCAAAGAGGCTTTGCAGCGAGCCGTCCTTGACGCAGCCATCGAAGATATCGCGAAGAAGGTCCTCGGACCGGCGCAGCAGGAATCGCGCGGCGAAGCCCGACTGCGGACCCTGTTCGCCAACTGGATGGACTGGATCGACTCCGATGAACGACCCGGCGGTTGTCCCGTGGTCTCCGCCTCCGTTGAGTTCGCCGACCGCCCGGGCGAGCTACATGATGTCCTCGCTGAATATCATGAGCTATGGGTCGATCGCATACGTCGAATGTGCCAGAAGACAGTCTCCGAGGGTGTCTTTCGCGAAGGACTGAACACGCGGCAATTCGCGTTCGAATTTCACAGCATCGGGCTGGGGTTCAACTACGCGCGTCGTCTACTCCAGGACGATGACGCCAAGCTCTTCGCGCAAACAGCGATCGACAAGCTGATCCGCTCGGCTGGTCGCTAGCCGGGTCCACGCCTTTAAAGACTTCGCCTACCGCTAGTAGCGATAGTGCTCCGGCTTGTAGGGGCCTTCGACGTCGACGCCCAGATAGTCCGCTTGTCGTTGGCTCAGTGTATCCAGACGCACACCGAGTTTCTCGAGATGCAGGCGTGCAACCTTCTCGTCCAGGTGTTTCGGCAACGTGTAGACGCCGAGCGGATATCGCTCCGGATGGTTGAACATCTCGATCTGCGCGATCGTCTGATTCGTGAAGCTGTTGGACATCACAAAACTCGGATGCCCCGTTGCACAACCAAGATTTACGAGTCGGCCTTCAGCGAGTAACACAATGCTCTTACCATCCGTGAAGGTGATCTTGTGCACCTGAGGTTTAATCTCTTCCCATTCGAACTCACGCGTCTTGTCGACCTCGATTTCGTTATCGAAGTGACCGATATTGCAGACGATAGCGTTGTGCTTCATCTGCTTCATGTGCTCGACAGTGATGACATCAACACAGCCCGTGGTGGTAACGAAAACATCGCCGATACTCGCGGCTTCCTCCATCGTGATGACTTCGTAACCCTCCATCGCAGCCTGAAGCGCGCAGATCGGATCGACCTCCGTGACAACAACTCGAGCTGCCTGCGCCTTCAGTGACTGGCAACAACCTTTGCCGACGTCGCCGTAGCCGGCAACAACAGCTATTTTCCCGGAGAGCATCACATCCGTGGCACGCATGATGCTATCGACCAGCGAATGACGACAGCCGTACAGGTTGTCGAATTTCGACTTCGTTACTGAATCGTTGACATTAATCGCCGGGAACAACAACTCTTCGCGTTCGAGCATCTGATACAAGCGGTGAACGCCGGTCGTCGTCTCCTCGGTAACGCCTCTAATTTCCTTCACCATACGATGAAAGCGTTGCGGGTAGCGCTGTAGTGATTTCTTCAGCTGTGCCAGGAGGACTGCTTCCTCCTCAGTCTCCGGTTCCTTATCCAGCACCGAGGCGTCCTCTTCGGCTCGGTAGCCGAGATGGACGAAGAGCGTCGCGTCGCCACCATCGTCGAGAATGATGTTTGGCCCATCGTGTTCCGGCCAGTCGAAGATCCGGTCTACATAGTCCCAGTACTCCTCGAGCGTCTCGCCCTTGACGGCAAAGACCGGCGTACCATTCGCGGCAATTGCGGCCGCGGCATGATCCTGAGTTGAGAAGATATTGCAGGTCGCCCAACGCACCTCAGCACCCAGCGCCTCCAGGGTCTCGATCAGCACCGCCGTCTGAATCGTCATGTGCAAAGAACCGGTTATACGGGCACCCTTCAACGGTTGGCTGGGACCGAATTCTTCACGTGTTGCCATGAGCCCGGGCATCTCATGCTCGGCGAGCGCAATCTCTCTGCGGCCGAACGCAGCGAGGCCGATGTCGCCTATGACGTAGTCCTTGTTAGCCACGTCGATCGCTACTACCTGGTCGGTCATGCTTGGTTACTCCGTAGGGGGTAAGGGGTGGCCAAAACTGGCCTCAAATCTTGCGGCGAACTCAGCCTGGGTGAAACTGTGGTTCTGTGTACCGTGATATTCTATCTTAAGCGCACCCATCAGACTCGCTATTTCTCCGGTCGTCGTCCAATCGTAGCCGGACATCAGGCCATGAAGCAGCCCCGCACGGTAGGCATCGCCACAACCGGTTGGATCGCTAATTGCGTTCGGCGTTGCCGTTGGAATTTCGAAGTTCTCGTCAGCCGTGTAGATTATCGAGCCCTTCGCGCCACGCGTTACAACGAGGCCCCGCACGCGTTCGGTGACGTCGGATATATCCCAGCCTGTGCGCTCCTTGAGCAGCTGCCATTCGTAATCATTGACAGTGACCCAGGTCGCCAGCTCGATAAATTTTTGCAGGTCTTCGCCACCGAACATCGGCAGGCCCTGACCCGGATCGAAGATAAACGGTATCTCGGCTGCTGCGAACTGATCGGCATGAGACAACATACCGTCGCGGCCATCCGGAGAAACGATCCCGATAGTCACCCCCTGCGCATCGCCAACCCGATTCAGGTGGGAGTGGTTCATCGCCCCGGGGTGAAAGGCCGTTATCTGATTGTCATCGAGATCCGTCGTAATGAAGGCCTGGGCGGTAAAGACGTCATCAACCAGACGAATATGATCCTGGCAGATTCCCAGGCTTTCGAGCCGAGCGGAATAAGGGGAGAAGTCCTGCCCGGCAGTCGCCATCGGTAGCGGTTCCTGGCCGAGCAGCTTCAGGTTATAAGCGATATTCATCGCACAACCGCCGTACTCGCGACGCATCTCCGGAACGAGAAACGCGACGTTCAGTATGTGGATCTGATCGGGAAGAATATGGTTCTTAAAAGAATCCTCGAACACCATAATATTGTCATAGGCGGCCGAGCCACAGATCAGGGCAGACATAAATTATCCTTGTGAACTGGAGCGAGCTTACGCTGCCGCATCGCCCTTCAGAGCATTCGCCTTATCCGTGCTTTCCCAGGTAAAACCGGGATCGCTACGGCCGAAGTGCCCATAGGCAGCGGTCTTGCGGTAGATCGGCCGCAGCAGGTCGAGCATCTGCAGTATTCCGTAAGGCCGCAGATCGAAATGCTCTCGTACGAGCGCGCTGATTCTCTCCTCCGGAACCTGGTGGGTGCCGAACGTCTGCACCATGACGGAAGTCGGCTCCGCTACACCAATGGCGTAGGACACCTGGATCTCGCAACGATCGGCCAGCCCGGCAGCAACAATATTTTTCGCAACATAGCGCGCGGCGTAGGCAGCCGATCGATCGACCTTGGATGGATCCTTGCCGGAAAATGCACCACCGCCATGCCGGGCCATACCGCCGTAGGTGTCGACGATGATCTTTCGCCCGGTGAGCCCGCAGTCGCCAACCGGTCCACCGATTACGAAGCGGCCCGTCGGGTTGATGTGGTACTGCGTCTCCGCACTCAACCATTTTTCCGGGAGTACGGGCTTGATGATCGTCTCCATCACTGCTTCCTGCAGATCGGACTGCGATATGTCCGGATCGTGCTGAGTCGAGAGAACGACGGCGTCGATAGATACCGGCCGCTCATCTTCATAACGGAAAGTAACCTGACTCTTGGCATCGGGGCGCAACCACGGAAGCTCCCCTGATTTTCTGACTATTGCCTGGCGCTCCACCAACTGATGTGAAAACATGATCGGCGCCGGCATCAGCATTTCGGTCTCATTGCTCGCATAACCGAACATCAGACCCTGATCACCGGCCCCCTGCTCCTCGGGCGACACCCGATCAACTCCCTGCGCAATGTCGACGGACTGCGCGCCGAGTTCATCGGCAACGTTACAGGTGCTGCCGTTGAACCCGACGTCGTCGTTGTCGTAACCGATATCGATCACAACCTGGCGGACGGTGTCCTCGACCTCTAACTGAGCCGAGGTGCTAATCTCCCCTGCCACCATGACCAGACCGGTCTTCGTGAGCGTCTCGCATGCAACGCGGGCATTCGGATCATCCTTGATTACCGCGTCGAGAATGGCATCAGATATCTGATCGCACATCTTGTCAGGATGTCCCTCAGAGACAGATTCCGATGTGAATAAATAACTGCTAGCCATTCACTTTAGCTCCTAGACGGCGGGGGACTGTCAACGGACGGTGAGTTTACGTGGCCGCGCCCATTGAAAAAAGAGGAGATTGCCCAAATAAAGACCCTCATGCAACAAGTGCCTGACTTCGAAGCCCTGCTCCACTAACATACCGGCGCGGGGGTGGGCACTATCAGGAGACACCATGACGACTGAACACCACAGCCTAATCATTCTCGGATCCGGTCCGGCGGGCTACACGGCCGCGGTATACGCCGCTCGCGCAGCGCTTGAGCCGGTCATTATCACGGGAATAGAGGTCGGCGGTCAGATGACGACGACGACAGATGTGGACAACTGGCCCGGCGATAACGATGGCGTTCAGGGCCCGGAACTGATGGAGCGCATGAAGAGCCATGCGGAAAAGTTCGGAACGAAGCTCATCTATGACCATATCAGTGCCGTCGACGTGGAGCAGCGTCCATTTCGACTGACTGGCGACAGCGGCGAGTACAGTTGCGACGCGCTGATAATCGGAACCGGCGCTTCGGCGAAATACCTGGGGCTGGATTCGGAGGAGGCTTTCAAAGGGCGTGGCGTCTCCGCCTGCGCAACCTGCGACGGCTTCTTCTTCAAGGAGCAGCCTGTCGCAGTAATCGGTGGAGGCAATACGGCCGTTGAGGAAGCGCTGTATCTGTCAAACATCGCGTCCGATGTAACCGTCGTGCATCGTCGCGACGAGTTTCGATCCGAGAAAATCCTGAGCAACCGGCTGCTGGACAAAGCCGCTGACGGCAACGTCAACGTGCAGTGGAATCATGTACTGGACGAAGTGCTGGGTGATGATGGCGGCGTAACGGGAATCCGTATCAAGCATGCGCAGGGCGACGAGACCCAGGAGATTCCGGTCCAGGGTGTATTCATCGCCATCGGCCATACACCGAACACCGGAATCTTCGAAGGCAAACTGAAGATGGACGGCGGCTATATCGTCGTAAATCAGAATGGCGACGAGTATGCAACGGGGACCAGTGTTGAGGGCGTATTCGCGGCCGGCGACGTGGCCGACCCGATCTATCGGCAGGCGGTAACGTCAGCTGGTTCAGGCTGTATGGCGGCTCTCGACGCCGAACGCTATCTCGCTGGCAAAGAATAGCTTTCCAGCTATAGACAAACACACAAGCCGCGAAGCCCGCTATCTGAGTCTATCCGCCTGGAGATCTCCCGGCGGCGTAGTCAATCGCCTGCGCAGAAGACGTCGTTAAGCTCTGCTGCCAGTCGAATACCGGCCTTGACCAGGCGATCCTGAACGATCTCGCCGGCACGTTCACGATAACGCGCATCGATCCGCCCCGAAATCGTATCGAATGCATAGACAGCGTTGCGCAGGAGCTGGCTCTCTCTCGCCCAATCAACCGGATCGCCCGGCACCTCCTCGGCCGCCGGTGTCGCAGCAAGCGCCGAGATCGATGCGGCGTAGCGCTCGGCTGGTAATCCGTTATTCGGAATCGCATCAGTATCCCAGAATCGATGCAGGGAAATCGTATCTTCTCCGAGATGAATTTCCGTTAGCGTGCCGCCACGGTCCGTCTCTCGACCGACATGAAGCGGCTGATGTAGATCGACGATGAAGTGGATGAAGAACTTCAACGCCTCGCCTCTGGAGTCCGGCGGCTCGCTCAGGTCGGCCAGTCGTTGCCGGAAGAAATCGATCGCCCAGAGAATGTCTCCGCCTGACGGCGTCTGATACTCGCTGAGCGACATGCCGTCGGGAATATTCATGTAGTGCCAGGGACCGGTGTGCTCCCAGCGTGGCAGTCCCCGAATGCGGTCCGCCCATATGCCAATGTCGGCTAGACTCTCTTCGCCGGCCAGCGAATCGACCTCGGTGCGCGCCTGCGCGCAAAGGCTCATCTCCGCCACGAGGCCGCCAATGCGATGGCCCTCCGCACCGAAAGCCTCCGCTCTTGGAAGATCAACCAAAAATGCGGAACTCAGAAGCGAGAGCGCAACCGGGATACGAGTGCTCATCAATCAACCCTTACGCTCGTGTTATCGGCCAGCGACAGCGAAACAGCAATGCCGCTATCTAGTCACGGAGCGCGGATACTGGATCCGCCGCACCGCGTTTCAGCTCGGACCAGCGGGCGGATCCCGACATGACCTGCAGCGTTCGCTCGACCGCCCCGCGATTCTCGGCGACGAGCTGCTGAGCTGCCTGGCTGGCCGCTTCGCGCAATGCAGGTTGCTGCAGATACAACGAGACTGAGTCGGCAAGGCCTGAAGCATCGGGGATCTGACAGCCTGCACCCCGTTCGAGAACCATTCTGCTGATGTCCTCGAAGTGAAACATACGCGGCCCGAAAATTACCGGCACACCCACGGCGCAGGGCTCGAGCAAATTATGGCCCCCGATCCCGACCAGACTGCCGCCGACGAAAGCAATGTCCGCCGCCGCGTAGAGGCGTTGCAGTTCGCCCATCGTGTCACCAACGACTATGTCGGTACCCTTTACCAATGCACCATCCTGCCGACTGCGCAGAGCGACTGCGGCGCCTGTTTGCCTGCAGAGCCGGAAGACGGAACGGAAGCGCTCCGGATGCCGCGGCGCCAGAACGAGCAGCAAATCCTCATAAGTCCGCCGAAGCTCTTCGAAGGCGGAGAGTATCCCGCGCTCCTCGCCGCGGTGTGTGCTCGCTGCGATCAGGATCGGGCGGTTCGATCCCCACTGCTGCCTGATCTCCCGGGACTCCGAGAGCAATGTGTCCGGCAGGGGCGCATCGAACTTGAGATTCCCTGTCACCTCAATCCTGGCTTTCGTCACACCAAGACTTTTCAGGCGTTGTGCATCGCTATTGGTCTGTGCGCATATCACCGTTGCGCGTTCCAGCATCGTGCGTGCCGTTCGCGGCACACGCAGGTAGCCGCGTAGCGACTCCTGAGAGAGTCGAACGTTGACGAGGAAGAGTGGAATTCCGCGATCCTTGCAGGCCTTGAACAGGTTCGGCCAGAACTCGGTTTCGGCAACCACCGCGAATTCCGGCGAGACCCTCGCCATAAAGCGGCGCACCGACCCGGGAAAGTCGTAGGGGACATAGGCGTGACCGACCCGACCACCGAATAGCTCCTTCACCTGTTCGGAACCCGTCGGTGTCATGGTCGTCACGAGAATGCGGTGACGGGGAAAGCGTTCCGCCAACTCATTGATGAGTTCTACCGACGACCGCACTTCGCCTACAGAGACCGCATGTACCCAGATCACCTTCTGGCCGTGCATCGGTTCGAGATACCCGAACCGCTCGGGCCAGCGGAACCAATAGGCGGGATAGCGAATCCCGCGCCAGAAGAGATTCAGCACTACGAAAGGCAGCAGAAGATAGGCAGCGACGGACCAGATCGTCATAGCTCTTCTCTCGCTCCTAGGCCGCAGACCTCTTGACCAACTCAGTCTCTACAGCCTGCCTGGCAGCAAAGTACCGCCGGTAGTCTTCGTCATGTTTGGTCCTCGAACTCACTACCGTGTCGAAGACACCCATCAATCCGAGCGCCAGCTCAGCAATTTCGCGTACCGCGTAGGCGTTCGACTGGGCTGCCGTAATGTAGTCACAGTAATCGTTTCTGGAAACGAAGTCCTTTAGCAACGGGCTTGAATCACGTCGCACGAGAAATCTCGCACCGCACTCCGCCGCCATTCCCAGATCGTTTATGTCGTCGAAGACACAGGCTATTTCGGCGCGCTGCAGTCCGTGTGCCGAACAAAGTTCGGCAATGACATCGCTCTTGTTCGGAACGCCGAGATAGACTGCGTTGAAGTGCTCTCGCTCCGCGAAGGCGACTGCGGTGGGGTTGTTCTCGCCCGTAATAATTGCGGTCACAGGCAGGGTCTCGTCTCGGCGCCACAAACCGTAGCGCAACATATTCGTCCCCATCGAGTCGGCCTCGCTAAAACCACTCTCGCTGTCTTTTCCCTTTGTGCCCACGTTAAAGACGCCGTCCCAATCGAATACGAGAGCACGAACAGCGTTTACGCGTTGAGAGAGCGTCGAGTCGTCAGTCAGGAATGTTCCACCCAGCTCCGCAAACTTTGCCGCGAGTCCGGAATCGCTTGGTTTGGCTTCTTGCTTAGAGATGTTCTTGACCGAGCAGACCGAGTTTGACGAGGTCCTGGATATCGAGCACACCAGACGGTTTCTCACCGTCGACGACAATAATACTGTCGACCTCGAACTCCTTGAATAGCTTCACGGCCTCATCGAGAAGTGCTTCCTGCCCTATGGTTACCGGGCTGGAAGAAAAGCCGATATTCGCCAGCGTAGAGTCCAGAATCTCTCGGCCGTTTTGCTGCAAACTGCGACGTAAGTCACCATCGGTAAAGATTCCCGCTACGCCGCCGTCACCGTCAATCAGCGTCACCGTTCCCAGTCGCGACTCGGTCATCTTCACCATCGCCGTCGTCAGGGTCTCATCCGTCGTGCAGACGGGATTCTGAGATCGAACCAGCTCGCCGACCTTCATAGTCATCAGTCGCGTGTGCTCCTGGAACTGTTCGGTCCCGACCGCCGTTAACGAGTTGTCACAGAGATGGTTCATGACGCCGAACGGAACCGTGCACACGTGTGCGCCGGAGAGCAGCGCCTGTCTGATATGTTCCGGATGACGTACCGAGGAGAACATGACTTTGCTCGAGTAGTTGTGGCGATCGATAGTCTCCACGCATTGCTCGAACAGCTTCACGGCGTCGTGGCCCTGATCCTGCAGCCGGCCGGCCAGCGGGCAGACAAACGCGGCACCGGCCGCAAGGGCCATATAGGCCTGATTCAGCGTGTAGATCAGATGGACGTTTACGCGATGACCCTTCGCCGTCAAGCGCTGGCAGGCGGTCACACCGGCGTTCGAGATAGGCACCTTGAAGACCGGCTCCTGTTCGAGCGGCAGCGCAAGTATGCGATCCGCTTCGGCGAGGATCGTGTCGACCGTGTCGCCGAGCGCTTCGACCTGTAGCTCGGGGACCATCCCGGAGAGTTTGACGATGGCACCGTCGATGTCGGTGATGCCGTGCCGGTGCATGAAGGTCGGCGTTGTCGTCAGTCCTTTGATAAAACCGAATTCGAATGCTCGCTCAATTTCCTTGAAGTCTACAGAGTCTAAATAGAGATCCATTATCCGTCCTGCGGTTAGTGCTGCGCGGCATGCTCGCGAACGAGCTCGTGTATATCCAGTAATGGACGTACGAATTCCGCCAGCTGATCCAGGTAATACTGACTAGCAGCATCACAGAGCGCGTCTGGTGGATTCGGGTGTGCTTCGATAAACAGTCCATCGACACCGGATGCGACGCCGGCCCTCGACAGAACAGAGAGATACTCTCGATTCCCGCCTGCGGGATCCTTACTCGGGATACCGTATTTCCGAATCGTGTGCGTGACATCGAATATCACCGGGTAACCGATCTGGTTGAGGAGCAAAAAACTCCTCGGATCGACGACGAGGTCGTTGTAACCGAATGTATAGCCGCGCTCGGTAATAAGGATTCGTTCATTACCGGACGCTTCTATCTTCTTTACGGGCTTTGCCATGTTGTCAGGCGCAATGAACTGCCCATGTTTGAGGTTGACGACCGTATCCGTCTTGGCGGCCGCTACGACAAGCTCGCTCTGCATACACAGGTACGCGGGAATCTGAACAATATCGACCACTTCCGCGGCAGGCGCCGCCTGATTCGGGTAATGGATATCCGTCAGGACCGGAAGCTCGAATTCCTGCTTGATTTTCTGCAGTACCTTGAGCCCTTCCTCGAGGCCCGGGCCCTGGTAGTAGTCCAGCGAGCTTCGATTGTCCTTGGAAAAAGAGGACTTAAAAATCAGCGGAAGGTTGAGCTCTTCCGAGATTCCTTTGAGACGCTCGGCTGTCGCCATCATCAGTGATTCTTCTTCGATCACACAGGGACCGCAGATCAGGAAGAGCTGATCAGAGCCACAATCGATATCGCCGATCTGTACATGTTTCTTTGTCATGGGGAATCCGTGTCGCTGACTGCTTCCGGCATTGTGCTGTCTAAGCCAGGGGCTGGCAAGCGGTCACCGCTGAAAGCCAACAGCGGCGCCAGCAACTCATAGTTGCGTCGCGTCGCTCCCTGTCCGTCGATAACCACGCCACGGGCGCGGCTACCCATTTCCCGTCTTAGCTCCGGATTCATTTTCAGCGAGGTCAACGCGGCGAGAAGCTCGGCTTCATCCTGAACTTCCATACCGGCGTTCGCGCGAACCAGTTCGAGCGCAGTTTCACGAAAACTATAGTGGTAAGGCCCAAACAGTATCGGTATACCCGCTATCGCCGGCTCCATCAGATTGTGGCCGCCCTTGTGACTGCCCCGGTTCTTCAGACTTCCTCCGACAAATGCGATATCGGCAGCAGAGTAAAGGCTGCGCAGCTCACCCACGGTGTCGACGATCAGAATACCCGCCGCACCCGGCGCCTGCCGCACACCGCTGTCGATGTCGGACTTCAACACCGCAAGCTGTCCGCGGGACCGAACTGCACGCTCGACTCTGCGAGCGTCCTGCGGATAGCGAGGCACAACGACCAGGGATGCCCGCTGACCGTCGTCGCCGAGCGCGAGAAACGCGTCGAGGAAGAGCTCGTCTTCTCCCTGATGCAGGCTACCGCCGATTATGACGATATCGTCTTCCACAAAGCCGAGCTGCGATCGCAGCTGCCTCGCCGCCTCGGCGTCTACGGCAGGCTGCGCCAGGTCATACTTCATATTGCCGGTCACCTGTAGCCGCTCATCGGCCACTCCGATCTTCCTCAGGCGTGCTGCATACTCCTGAGTCTGCACCGCAAAAAGAGCAACTCGTTTCAGCAACATCGACATGAATCCGATCCTTGCGTTTCGCTCGTAGGATCTGACAGAGATTTTGCCGTTAACGACCGCCACTGGAATATTCCGCCGTTGGGCCGCGGCGAGATAATTCGGCCAGAAGTCCGACTCGACGATCACGACCAAACGAGGATCGAAGCGATCCAGAACGCGCGAGACGACGAACGTCAGGTCGAACGGAAAGAGGATCACTCGATGTCGCGGAAACAGGCGTTGCGCCGCAGCAAAACCGGTCGAGGAGTAGGCGGAAACGATCAGAGGTGTCGCCGGCATATCGCGCTCCAGCGACCCGACGATAGGTTCAAGCAATGAGATCTCGCCGGCCGAAGCGCCATGCAGCCAGATCGAGCTATCCAGACCCGGTCCGAGACCAACACTGAAGCGGGACAGCAGGCCATTCCGATCGCCCCGAATCACGAGTCGATACAGCAGCCACGGAGAAACTACGATGGCGGCCACGAAATAAGCCAGGTTGAGTAACAACCCCATAGGCAATACGGCACTCGGCGCTATCTGGAGGCCGCTATTCTAATGCTATTCCGAGGCCCTGGGGTGAGCGTGCTACCGGGCAGACGCGATCTCGCGTGGCTACACCCGGAAGCCCAGTACACCTTTCTGCGCCGGAGTCTCTATCATCTAGCGACAGCTTCGGTGAGTAGGCGGCTATCCATTCGAGGACATGGTCGCTACGCAGCGGACGTGAGATCAGGTAACCCTGAGCAATGTCGCAGCCGAGATCGAGAATCATCGCGAGGCTCTCGTCGCTGTCTACGCCCTCTGCAACAACCTGCATACCCAGGGCATGAGCGAGGTTGATTACTACCTTGACGATCTGCTGATCCGTTTCGTCGAGACCAATGGTTTCGATAAATTTCTTGTCAATCTTGATCTGTGTCGCGGGTACTTCTTTCAGATAAGTCAGCGATGAATAGCCCTTGCCGAAGTCGTCAATCGCCAGATCCACGTCGAGCTCGCGTACCTTGTGAAGACTTGAGAGCGACTGGGCGCCTCCCTTGAGCAAACTGTCCTCGGTCAATGCTATTCCGAGGCGAACGTTCGATTTTCTGAGCTCGTCCCGGAGATTCTTCAAACGGTCGTAAAACTCCGGATGAGTGATCGTCTGCGGCGAAACATTGATGGCCAGTGAGAACGTCTCGTCGAAAGCCGGCCAGGACTGCGGAGATTTTCGGCGTGAAGCATATAGTCCACCGGCAACGTCCGCCCTCTCGCCGGCTCGCGGAGCCAGACCCGCAGTGGTTCGAGGAACGCCGCCACGGTCGAGTGACGGGGTATGGAGTCGATCTTCGCCTGCACACGAATCCTGTTCTCCTGCGCCTCGACAACCGGATAACCCTCCGGCGGTTCTGCGATGCTTCCGGGCGCAACGCGAATGAACTCGGAGATCCACATTCCGTCTGCGCGTGGAAAATCGATGGTCAACAGCCTACCCTGGAGATCGACGTCGCCAACATTCGCGAGTCCCAGATTGACCTTGTGAGCCCGGATCTCGTGCTGAGAGTAGTCATCAGCGTCCCAATGATCCTCCTCAGCCGTATTCAGACGCTTCATAAGCCCGGTCTGACTGGCGCGCTCGAACGGCTGGTTGTCGCCGAACTCGCGCGCATGGACCAGACGTTCCAACCGCGTTGTCGTGTTCCCCGCCAGATCTGCGGGAGGCCTGCTTGGCTTCGATCAGCTTTCGGAATTGGTCACCGGCGACGCGCGATGGCAGCTCCGCCAGATCGAGAACATCGAGCGCGAGTTCCTCCACCACGCCCCTGGCCGCGAAACCGACTTGGATTACGGGTTGATTAGCCGGCCCCAGAATCGTCTTTTCGAATAGTTGCAATAAATCGGGTCGGCGCAGTCGCGCAGCTTCCTTCGCACGAAGTATCCAGCCGCTACCCTCACGCATCGCGTTGGAGAGATTTTCTTTCAACAGATAGGGGGCTCAGAGCAGTGATTCAGGGCCAGCATCAACAGCATCGAGCCGTCGAGCTCGAGCGAATGCAGCTCAATCGGTAATACAGGCTCGATATAACGCTCTATTTCCTCTTCGTAACATGCTTCGGCTGACGCGATCTCGTCGTTCGCAATGCCAACGAGAACTCGCTCCGCCGGACCATTGTCACGAACGCCCAGGATCAGATAGCGGGGGCCATCCACCATGGCGTTCGCCAGGCCGAGCACATCGCGGATCAGGGCCTGACGTTCGACCTCACCATAGGCTCTCTCCCGGAAGAAAACGAAGGGACCGCTGGGGCCGAACGGACAACTTTCTCCAGGCTACTCATCGATCTGACGGGCGGACAGTCATACCAGTGAGTCTACGCAGACGACCGGCCGACGTAGCCCGACTGGTTCATATTTTTCTTATATCGCGCGGCCTGTCCGCGAATTAGAGCGTGATCACGCCCTCGAGATAGGGGACCACGTAACCGGCGATCTCCACACGATCGCCACGCAACTCACAGAATAGCTCCGCGCCGCGTCGAGAGGCCTGTCGAGCGTGAATTGCCGGTTTTCCTAGCCGCTCGGCCCAGTAAGGCACGAGACCGCAATGTATAGAGCCGGTTGCGGGATCCTCCGGAATGCCCGCACCCGGAACGAAGTAGCGCGAGACACAATCGGAGCTGTTTCCCGGCGCCGTTATCACGACGCCGGCGGGATGCAGGCGCGCCAGGACATCGAAGTTCGGCTGCACGGCTCTGACCGCTGCCTCATCGGCCAGCACGGCGAAAAAGTTGTCGTCGGTAGTGGCAGCGAAAGTCTCAGCGGGCTCGATACCGAGACCAGCAAGCAGGTCGGCGGGTGGATCGTTCACAGGCTTTAGCCCCCAGACAGGGAAGTCCATGATGAGGCGATCACCCGCTCGACTGACGTTGAGGGTTCCGCTTCGGGTCTCGAAGCTGACTTCGCTGCGCCCGGGCTCGAGCTGCTCGAAGATTACGAATGCCGATGCCAGCGTGGCATGGCCGCAAAGTTCGACTTCGACCGTCGGTGTAAACCAGCGCAGCTGATAGTTGCCGCCGTCCGATACCAGGAACGCCGTCTCCGAGAGATTGTTTTCGGCGCTGATCGACTGGAGCAGCGCATCGCCCAGCCATTCCTCGAGCGGAATGACTGCGGCAGCGTTACCGGCAAAACGCTCGCGGGCGAACGCGTCTACCTGAAACAGTCTGAGAGTCATTTCGCGCCGAGCTCACGTTGATCAAGTGGTGACGTGCATCGTAAGCCATTCTGCGACAAGCGCCGGCTTTCTCTCACCCTCGATCTCAATCGTCACCTTCGCCTTGACGAGTAGATGCCCGCCGCGCTCCCGCGCTTCCGCAAGCACAGCGACAGCACGAACTCGGTCGTTAACCTTAACCGGTGACGCGAAACGCACTTTGTCGAAACCGTAATTAATTATCATGCTGGCGCCGTCGAGCTCGGGCGCGAAGTCGGCACAGAAGCCGACGATGAGAGAGAGCGTCAACATCCCATGCGCGATGGTTCCGTCAAGACCCGACGCGACAGCACGCTCCGGATCGACGTGGATAAACTGATGATCCTCAGTCACGTTCGCGAATTGATTGATGCGGTCCTGATCAATGGTGAACCATTCTGAAGTTCCCAGCTCTTCACCCACGATAGCAAGAAGCTGTTCCTTCGTTCTCTTATTCGACATACTGCTCTCCACGACGGGCGCGTTAACCGTCTCGAGCGCCCGTGAAATCTACTTGTCGTTTATCTAGAATCTGGCCTGCACGGCGCGCGTCTGAATCGACTTCGGGCGCGGGGCGGAAGCTGTCCGGCCAAAAGATCGCTAGCATACTTGAGAATTCATTAAACTTCGCGGCGAGAACTCAGGCCGGTACCAAGATGAAACCCACTACTTCGGACGCCAGATAGCCATGAACCCACGTATCGGCTTCGTCAGCCTCGGTTGCCCGAAAGCGCTCGTCGACTCGGAAAGAATTCTGAGTCAGCTGAGGTCTGAAGGATACGAGACAGCCGCCGATTACGCCGGCGCGGACCTGGTAGTCGTCAATACCTGTGGGTTCCTAGATAGCGCACGTGATGAATCTCTGGATGCGATTGGTGAGGCAATAGCGGAGAACGGACAGGTAGTCGTCACCGGATGCCTCGGCGCCGAATCCGACCTGATTCGAGAGGCCCACCCCAGGGTTCTGGCAGTAACCGGGCCGCATCAGTACGAAGCCGTGCTCGCGGCAGTTCACGAGGCTCTACCACCGCCGCACGCGCCCTTCCTCGACCTGATCCCGCCCCAGGGCATCAAGCTGACTCCGCGACACTACGCCTATCTGAAGATCTCGGAGGGATGCAACCACCGCTGCAGCTTCTGCATTATTCCCCATCTTCGCGGTGACCTCGCAAGCCGCCCCGCCGCCGATGTGATGCAGGAAGCAGAAGCGTTGGTGGAATCCGGCGTGCGCGAATTGCTCGTCATCTCTCAGGACACGAGTGCCTACGGCGCAGATATCCGATACCAGGAGTCGACCTGGCGCGGACGCGCTCTGCCGACTCGAATGACAGAGCTCTGTACCGCGCTCGGTGAGCTCGGTGTCTGGGTCCGGCTGCATTACGTCTATCCGTATCCTCATGTCGATGAGCTGCTGCCGCTAATGGCAGAGGGCAAGTTGCTGCCTTACCTCGATGTGCCTTTCCAGCACGCAAGCCCGAAGATTCTGAAAGCAATGCGTCGTCCCGCGGCGACTGCGAAAACGCTGGAGCGCATCCACGCCTGGAGAAAAGTTGTACCGGAACTAACCATACGCTCGACGTTTATCGTTGGCTTTCCCGGCGAGACGGATGCGGACTTCGAGTATCTGTTGAATTGGCTTGAGGAAGCGAGACTGGATCGCGTTGGCTGCTTCCGCTACGAGCCGGTAGCCGGAGCCGCTGCAAACGAGCTGCCAGGCGCCGTACCGGAGGAAGTGAAAGAGGAACGCTGGCATCGCCTGATGGCCGCTCAACAGGAGATCAGTTCGCAACGTCTGCAGCAAAAGATAGGACGGCGAATAGATGTCATTATCGATACGGTTGATGACGGCAATGAGGCCAGCGGTCGCTCGACCGGCGACGCACCCGAGATCGACGGTACGGTTTTCGTCAGCGGTGAAGACCTGGCGACCGGAGATATCGTCACTACCGTCGTGGACCAGGCTGACCCCTACGATCTCTGGGCAACCGCAGAGTAATTACCCCACTGGAAACAAACTATAATTTTGCAATGACAACGTTAGTAAAACCATTCGCGGCGCTCCGCCCGGAAGCCGAACACGCCGCAACCGTCGTTGCGCCACCGTATGATGTCGTTAGTCGCGCCGAGGCCCAGGCGTTGGCATCGGAGCAGCCGAACAGCTTTCTGCACATCTCACGCCCCGAGATCGATCTGCCCGATGTCACGGACGTTTACGCGGATGAGGTCTACGCACAAGGCGCCAGGAATCTCGAGCGGCTGACTGCGCTCGGGCTGCTCACTCGAGATGAATCCCGCTGTTACTACGTCTATCGTATGCGTATGGGAAATCACGAGCAAACAGGCGTTGCCCTGACAGCTTCCGTGGCAGCATACGATGCCAACCGAGTACGAAAACACGAACGTACACGGCCTGAAAAGGAAAACGATCGCGTCCGCAACATAGCAAGCCTGAATGCTCAGACTGGTCCCGTACTGAGCGTCTACCGGGCCGACGCGGGTTTGAAGTCAATGCTTGCCGGAATAAAACAGACCCCGCCGCTTCTCGACGTTGTCGGGCAATACGACGTCGCGCACACGCTGTGGAAAGTAGACGATCCTGATCAGATCGCGTCGATCTCCGCTGCGTTTGAGGCGATGAATGCCATCTACATCGCAGACGGACATCACCGTTCTGCGGCCGCTTCACGCGTCGCTGCCGATCGTGGAGCGGGAAGTGAGTCTCGGGAGCCGGCTAATGCGGACTTCTTCCTGACCGTCGTATTCCCCCACGAAGAGATGAATATCCTCGACTACAACCGTGTTGTGAAAGACCTCGATGGCCTCTCGTCAGATGAACTGCTCGCGCGGCTAGGTCAGAGTTTTGATATTCAGAAAAGCGATGCGCCCGTGAAACCCGAGCTCGCCGGGCGCTTCGGCATGTATCTGGATGGCAATTGGTATCGGCTCACGATTCATCCTGATCTTGTTCCGGAGAGCGACCCTGTAGGGCAGCTCGATGTCAGCCTGTTGCAGGAGAGAATACTGAGCCCTGTTCTCAACGTCGGCGACCCTCGGCTTGATCCGCGCGTCGACTTTGTCGGCGGCATACGCGGGTTACAGGCGCTCGAGGACCGCGTAGATCGTAACGAGGCCGCTATCGCATTCTCGCTGTTTCCTACGAGCATGGAACAGCTGATGGCGGTTGCCGACGCCGAGGAACTCATGCCACCGAAGTCGACCTGGTTCGAACCGAAGCTCGCCGATGGCTTACTGACGCACGTCCTGGATTAGCCGCAGCTGCGGCGGATCGCACGCTGTCTAACCGGCTGCCGGCGCGCGAATAACCGGAGCAAGAGGTATGATTACGCCATGAAAACGATCTGCGCAGCCATCGTGATCCTGCTGGGAATTAGTTCCGCCGCCGCCCAGGACCTCGGGGCGGGTTCGTTGCTCGTCGCAACCGACGAACTGAGAGATCCGCGCTTCACCAAGACGGTCATTCTGCTACTGCACTTCGCGGATGACGGTGCGCTGGGCGTTGCGATAAACCGCCCGACACAGATTGATGCGAACGAGTCGTTTCCCAGCATGCCGTTCCTTGGCGGCTACGAAGGCAATGTCTACTTCGGCGGCCCATTGTCACCGGCGAATCTCGTCACGCTACTCAGAATTCCCGACGCGGGCGACCGCGAACTGCGCCCGATAGTCGATGATATTTACGTCAGCGCCGATCCTGATCTTCTCGACGAACTGGTCGACACGATGGCGAACGAACAGACCTTACGCGTCTACGCGGGACACGCAGGCTGGGACAGTGGGCAACTCGAAGTCGAAATCTCGGCCGGCCATTGGCGTATAGCGCCCGCCGACGCTGGCATCATATTCTCCGCTGATCCGCTCGCGCTGTGGGCGGAACTGCGAGCCCCCGAAACCGAGCTAACGGTCTTCCAACCAGATAGTGGCTCCACTATCGCCGCACGCTGAGCTCAGCCGCGTCGAGTCTTGCCCTACTCCTACTACTCGAAGTTAAAGGCGAGTGATCGCGCCATCTACCGGAGGAGCGACGCGATAGATTGTGTCCCACTGCCAGCCGGTGTGGCGAACCTCAGACCCGTTGTAAAACGACTCAAAGATTCGCTCGCCGCTGAGGACCGCAAGGCGATCGAACAGGCCGTTCGGGATCTGACTGCGAATCTGCTAAGCCTCGTGGAAGTTCGACAGGTTACGATCAAAGTCCTGGCCGCCCGACCGAGCGACGATTGGGGAGAGTTGCATGGTCTGTATGAAGAGGCGGAAGACAGGCGGCGTGCGCGCATCACAAGAAAGTAATTGCCTTCCGCACATTCCTGCGAACTGTGCTTCACGAGATCTGCCACCATCTCGACTACGAGCTTTTCGAACTCGCCGACTCATTTCATACCGAGGGTTTCTTCAAACGCGAGTCGAGTATCTTTCACCAGCTGGTGCCAGCTAAACCTTCATAACAGACTGATGCATATCGTTATTCTCACTTTACTCGTGCTCGCTATCATTCTCGGCCCGGGGCTGTGGGTCAAATCGGTGATGGCACGCTACAGCTTTCCCGCGGATCGATACAGCAAGAGTGGCGGCGCGATCGCGCGGGAACTCCTTGATCATCTCGGCCTGCAGAACGTCGCGACGGAAACAACAGATAAAGGCGATCACTATGATCCCCTGAAGAAAGTTGTCCGCCTCTCTGAAGCGAACTTCGATGGTCGCTCGTTGACCGCCGTTACGGTCGCAGCGCATGAGGTAGGACATGCGTTGCAGGATGCGAGAGGATTCCGTCCCCTGCACTGGCGTACCCGACTGGTGCGATGGGTTGGACCTGTCGAGAAAATTGGGGCCGGGATGCTGATGATGGCGCCGTTCACTGTCGCATTGACGAGAACGCCGATCGTCGGTCTTCTGACCTTCTTCGGCGGAATGCTCACACTGGGATCAGGTGCTGTGATTCACTTCCTTACGCTTCCAACGGAGTTCGACGCGAGCTTTGGTCGCGCGCTGCCGCTTTTGGCCCAGCAACGTATCTTGCAACCGGGCGACGAGCCCAGGGCGCGACGTCTGTTGACGGCCGCCGCCCTCACCTACGTCTCCGGCTCACTGATGAGCCTGCTGAATATCGCCCGCTGGTGGGCAATACTCAGACGCTAGATCGCGTCTGCTGGCTGCGATAGCAGGCTCAGGAACTCGCGGTTGATGTGAGCGAATCCAGGCGTTGTGCGACGGCGTTCGGCGACCCGGTGTATCTCGCGAAAAGATAATAGAAGCTCGGCACGACGAATAACGTAAGAATCGTTGCGAGAGTTACTCCGCCAAAGATCACGACCCCGAGGGTCGTCCGGCTCGAGGCTCCCGGACCGGTTGCCAGCATCAGCGGGATGGAACCCATAACCGTGGAGACCGTCGTCATCACGATCGGCCGAAAGCGAATACGCGCCGCTTCAAGAATGGATTCCCGGAATTCAACGCCCTGATCGCGCAGCTGGTTGATGAACTCGACGATAAGAACACCGTTCTTCGCCGCTATTCCGATCAGCATGACGACGCCGATCTGGCTGTAGATATTGAAAGTCATTCCCGCGACGCTCAATCCCAGCAATCCACCGGCGATAGCCAGCGGAACGGTCACCAGAATCACGATCGGGTGTATGAAGCTCTCGAACTGAGCTGCCAGCACCAGAAAGACGACAAACAATGCTATTCCGAGTGTGAACAGGAGCGAGCCGGAAGCCTCACGATACTCCAGCGATTCTCCCCGGTAGTCGATCTGGGCGTTCTCCGGCAGTTCTTCGCGGATGATGCCCTCGAGATACTCGAGCGCTTCGCCGAGCGTATAGCCGGGCGTCAGATTGGCACTGATAGTGACAGCGCGAAGCCGATTGTAGCGATTGAGAGAACTCGGCCCCGCGGTGTCTTCAAGAGTGACGAGGTTCGACAGCGGTATCAGCTCACGCGTTCTCTCGGAGCGAACGAAAGTATTGCGCAGGTCCGCCTGAGACGTGCGCTGTTCGTCTTTCGCTTGGACGACAACATCGTACTCCTCGCCATCGACAACATAGGTCGTTATTCGCCGCTCACCCATCATCGTCTGCAGGGCCTGGCCGATACTCTGAACGGACACCCCGAGCACGGCAGCGCGGTCGGTATCAACATTGACATCGAGCTGCGGCTGCGTCTCCTTCAGGTCCGAGTCCAGCCGCGTTAAACCGGGATTCTCGGCCGCACGCGCGAGAACAAGGTCGCGCCATTGAGCAAGTTCCTCGTAGGTCGATCCGCCGAGCACAATCTGGACCGGCTGGCCGCCACCGCTGCGGGAGATTCCCGAGCGCATAAAAGCGATGACGCGAAGGTCAGGAATCTCCGCCCAGCTTGAATTCAGGCGTTGCATCAGATCCGTGGTCGAGGTCTCGCGCTCCTCCCAGGGCCTGAGCGTGACAAACACGACACCGCTACCCGCACCGAAACCCGGCACACCGACTGAGCCACGCGTTACCTCACCTGAGTCGACATAGGGCTGCATCACTTCCTCGACGCGCATCGCCTCCCTTGAGAGATGCTCGAAGCCGACGCCTTCCGGAGCCTGGATCATCGCGAAAAAAGATCCCTGATCTTCTGTCGGGGCATATTCCTGGGGAATAGTCTGCAGCAGTTGGTAAGCGCCGAGACCCACGGCGATTGCCGCAAGCACCGATACCCACGGCGCTCGTAGACTGGCGTCGAGCGTCCGACCATAGGCTGCAGCGAAACGAGTGAAAGTGCGATCGAGCAAATGGGTCGTGCGACTCTCACGCCGGGCCGGCAGAAGCAGCTTCGAGCACAGCATCGGCGCCAGCGATAAAGCGAGAATGCTCGAGAAGATAACGGCTGCCGACACGGTAACGGCGAGTTCCGCAAATATTCGGCCGATATTGTCCTGGAGAAACGCGATAGGCGCGAACGCAGCAACGAGCACCGCAGTCGTTGCGATTACGGCGAACGCAACCTGCCGCGAACCGTTGTAGGCCGCAACCAACGGTGCCTCCCCGTCTTCGATACGGCGGTGCGCGTTCTCGAGCACAACGATGGAATCGTCTACGACCAGCCCAATCGAGAGTACCAGCGCCAGCAGCGTGACGAGATTGATCGAGAACCCGAAGGCTGCGAGGATAGTGAAAGCGGAGACAAGGCAGACGGGAATCGTCACGAGCGGGATCAGCATCGCGCGCAGGCTACCGAGAAATACCAGTATCACCAGACCAACCAGTGCGGTCGTTACGCCGATCGTCCAGAAGACGGCGCTGATCGCTGCATTGATATAGACGGAGTCATCGCCACTCTGAATAAGCTCCATACCGTCCGGCAGGTCCTGATTTACTCTGTCGACCTCCGCCTTGACGGCCGTCAGGACTTCAACGGTATTGGCTGTCGATTGCTTAACGACGCCGAAGCCTGTCGTTGACGCTCCGTTGGTACGGTACATACTCCGCGGATTTCTCGGCCCGAGTTCGACGGTTGCCACCTCCCCAAGTCGTACGAGATGGCCATCGGCACCCTGCGTGATTACGAGCTGGCGAAATTCATCGACGGTCTGATAATTTCGCGCAATCCTGACCTGGAAATCCCGCAATTCGGACTCGATACGGCCGGCGGGCAGTTCGAGATTCTCCCGTCGCAGTGCGCCCTCGATATCGTTTACAGTGAGACCTCGCGCCGCAAGCGCGATTCGATCGAGCCAGATACGCATCGCCGGACCCCCGCTGCCGAAGACCGTGACCTGGGACACGCCAGGTATTACGGCGAACCGGTCGAGGAGATACCGCTGCATGTAGTCGGTTAGTTCCATTGAGTCCAGCGTTGTACTCGCGAGAGTGAGATACATCGCCGGGCGCGCATCGGCATCCTGCTTCGTTATGCGTGGCGGGTCAGCGTCCTGGGGCAAACGATTTGTGACGCGGGAGATACTGTCGCGAACGTCGTTGGAAGCTTCATCGAGATCGCGATCGAGCGTGAATTCGATGGAGATCGAAGATGACTGATCGCGGCTCGTCGAACGAATCGTCTTGATACCCTCTATTCCGCTAAGCTCTCCCTCGAGGACCTGCGAAATTCGCGTCTCTACGACATCAGCGGATGCGCCTGGATAGGACGTCTGTACGGAAACGATCGGCGGAATAATATTCGGATACTCGCGTACCGCGAGATCGCGAAACGACAACGCGCCGAAGGCAAGCAGCATCAAACTCAGAACGGTTGCGAATACCGGACGCTTTACCGAAGTATCAGAAAGCCACACAGCTTACGCTCCTGGATTGGCCGTGCGCTCGGGCGTCATCCCCATACCGGGCATCATCCCCATACCGGGCACAGCCGGTAGTCCGGAGACTTCACCCATGCCTGAATCATCCGGGAAACGGACAGATACACCATCACGGAGTTTGATCAGGCCCTCGGTTACGACCCTGTCTCCGGGTGCGAGCCCTGAGCCCACCTCGACGATACCGAATTGCCGGGACGCAATCTCAATATCTCGTTGCCGCGCGATATTGTCGGCTCCGACCAGATAAACGTAGGCCCGCGCGCCCGACTGCAGGATGGCGCTCTCAGGAATGATCAACGCCTGCCGCCGTTGCGTAACCACGCGAACCGTCAACAACATGCCGGGACGCAGCGCGCCGTCCTCGTTGTCGATGTGGGCACGAACAACGAATGCCCTGGTGACCGGATCGACACGGGAGTTAACCGTGCGTACGACACCCTCGAACTCGCGTTCGCCCCAACTTGCACTGCGGGCGAAGATGACCGCGCCGGGCTCCATCACACGGAGATAAGTCTCCGGAACGGTGAAGTCGAGTTTCACCAGCGATATATCGTCGAGCGTCGTGATCGCTGTTGCTGGCGTGACCAGCGTCCCCGGACTGACGTCACGAAATCCCAGGAGTCCGGTGAACGGTGCCTGAATCAGGCGATCGCGGAGTCTGGCCAGAACAGTCTCGAGACGCGCTGCGGACGCAGCCGCCCTCGAGCGCGCAATATCGAGCTCGGATTCTGCAGAAAGACCCTGGCTCGAAAGATCTTCCAGCCGTCGCAACTGATTCTCAGCGTCTTCGAGGTTCGCGCGAGCTTCATCCAGAAGTGCCTCTTCCTCTTCATTCGTCAGCTCGATGAGCACCGTGCCGGCCTCGACGTACTGACCGTCCTCGAAGTTAACGCGTCGTACCGAATCGGTGACTTTCGCTGTCAGAACCAGGGATTCGTTCGCTTGCGCGGTTCCAATCGCTTCGACGGCATCGTAGAGCTGGTCCATGCGCGCTGCCTCCGCAACGACGAGGACCACCGCGCCCGCGCCCGGACCGCCGAATCCCGGTGCTCTTCCGCCACCGGGAGCGCCCGCGCCTGGCCTGGGGCCGCCAACAGCGATTGAGCTCAACGCCCCGCTGTTGCCGTACCAGACACCAACCGCGCCGACAGCTACCAGCGATATTACAAAAATAAATATATTTTTCATTAAGTTACGGAATTACGCCGATCACAGTAGCTCGTTGGATTATCGCACAGGAAGAAGCGCGAAAAGCAGCCGGGATATACTCAGATCCTATATATTTCTGTAGATCTCGGGGCCCGGCTTGCACCGCAACACGCGGAATCCGCTACGTCTGGCCGGCATTCCGATACGCTCACCGTGAAACGCTTTTCCGCCAACCGTGCGGGACCCCGCCGCGATCATTACAATACCGCAGGTCAGAACGACAGCCTGCAACGCAACGTAAAGCGGAACCACTGAGAACCGATGACCAGACGATCACGCAAAAGAACACAGGTAGCGGCCGAGGCGCCGATCGAGACGGCTGCCCCGTCACCGCTGGTCCTGCCTGGCGTTGTCGCCTGCTTTCTTCTGTCGGGCTTCGCAGCTCTGCTCTATCAGACCGCATGGCTCAGGCAGTTCTCGTTGGTGTTCGGTACCAGCGAACTCGCTGTCGCGGCCGTTCTCGCGGCCTATATGGGCGGCCTGGCGGCCGGTGCCGCGGTCGCCGGGCGCTATCTCAGTCGAGTGCAGCGACCGATCCTCGTCTATGGCCTGCTCGAAGCGGGAATCGCAGTTTCGGCACTAGCCGTTCCATTGCTATTGGCCGGCGCTCGGGCGCTTTACACGATGGCGTTAGGCGATCAGGCCGCACCGCCGGATGCTACGACGTTCGGCCAACCGATGTTCTATCTCGTCGTCGCATTTATCGTGCTCGCTCTGCCAACCGGCTTTATGGGCGCAACACTGCCGCTACTTACGCGGCACGCGGTCACGACCGACAGACAGGTAGGACCGCGAGTTGCACTTCTCTACGCGACGAATACGGCCGGTGCGGTATTCGGTACGGTAGTCGCAGCGTTCCTCTTGCTACCAGCGTTGGGTCTTACGGCGACCGTATGGATTGGCGTAGCGGTCAATGCGCTCGTGTTTCTGATCGCCGCGATGCTGGCGAAACGCGCGCCCGCGCAGGTAGAGAAAGACGATCGCGCCGATTCGGGCGACGGCGAGAGCGATCGAACCGGAATCGGCTTCTTCAACAACTGTATTGCACCACTGCTCGCGGGGCAGCAACCTGCAGCGTCGCGGCTTTGTGCCGTATTCCACGCACAGCCGGGTTGGATACTGCCGCTGATTCTCGTCTCCGGCGCGAACGCATTCTTCTACGAGGTACTGTGGACGAGAATGCTGACGCATGTGCTGGGCGGAAGTATCTACGCGTTCGCCACAATGCTTGCCGCGTTTCTGACAGGAATAGCACTCGGAGGGGGGCTCGCCGGCAATTTAGCCACAAACCGGAAGCGCGCTGCGATCGCTTTTGCAATCGCCCAGGTGGCGATTGCCGTGCTCTCGATGCTGATCTATACATGGATGGGCGCGCTGATTCCGGATGAAATTACGCCACAGCGCGTAGCCGTTTATGCCATCACGATCATGCTTCCCGCGACGATCTTTATCGGCGCCACATTTCCACTCGCGGTGCGAATTCTGGCCCGGAATGAATCGGAAGCCGGCACGGGCACGGCGCGAATCTACACATGGAATACGATTGGCGCCATCTTCGGAGCGATTCTCGCAGGCTTCTACCTGATTCCAGGTCTCGGTTTCGAGGGCTCAATCCAACTTGCCATCCTGATCAATCTCGTTCTGGCATTGTGGACGATTGCGTTCGTAGCACCGCCGAACAGAATCGTTATCGGCGCCGTTACCGCCGTGCTCGTCGCAGCTGTCGTGTTCTATCAACCGGAGCGCCCACAGGCGGTGATCACAAGTACCGGTTTTGCACTCGGTTACGAAGATGATCCTCAGGAGCTCTATTACAGCGTAGGACGCTCGTCGACAGTAATGATGCTCCAGGATGGCGGCTACTTCTACGTGCGCACGAATGGCCTGCCAGAAGCATCGATACTCGCGAGCGGTGGTCCGCCGGTCCAGGATCCGGAGAAATGGCTCACCTCACTGCCCGTTGTCGCCCGGCCAGATACTGAGAGTATGCTGGTCATCGGCTTTGGCGGCGGCGTCGCGCTCGAAGGCGTTCCTCCCTCAGTACAGACGATTGATGCGATTGAACTCGAGCCCGAGGTAATTGCCGCGAATCGAGTATTGCTCGGCAAACGAAATCGCGATCCGCTTGAGGATCCGCGCATCAACCTGATTATCAATGACGCTCGCAATGCGATGCGACTGACGAATCGAAATTACGACGTCATCGTCTCACAACCGTCGCACCCCTGGACGGCGGGCGCCTCTCATCTGTTTACCCGCGAGTTCGTCGCTGACATGAAGAGCCATCTCAATCCGGACGGCGTCTTTGTTCAATGGATGAATTCGGAGTTCGTCGAGGAACCGCTGTTAAGAACGCTAGCGGCAACGTTGCTGGCGGAGTTCTCCAACGTGCGGCTCTACCAGCCCTCACCACAGGTCCTCGTGTTCCTGTCCTCGGAAGGCGCCCTCGATCTGGAAGTGCAGCTGGCTCGAACGGGACAGCCATTCACCGACGACATCATGCACTACAGTCGAATCGGCCTTAACAGCGTAGAAGATCTGCTCGCCGCTCTGATGATGGACGAGGAGGGAGTCGAGGAGTTCGCTGCGGATTCTCCGGTCAGTACTGACGACAACAATCTCATGGCGACGGACAGCCGCAGCCGTGCGGACGGGCTCTATTTAAATGACCTTAACCGGATATTCAGACCCTACGACCCGATGACACGACGCGGTAGCTGGATCTATACGCGACTCATCGACGAGCTGGACTTCGGCTATATCACTCGGCGTCTCCTCCAGCTCGGGTACAACACCCGATCGACGGCGATAGCTCAAATGCATCCCCGTCCGGCCAGCCAGCTCGTGATGTATGGGCTAATCTACGCTGCAGCGGGCCAGTGGGACCGCGCGAAATCCGCCTACGAAGCCGCACTGACAACGGATCCTGAGAACATGCAGGCGCGATTCTTGCTGATCAGGGATTACCTTGCTGCCCTGGGTAATGGCGCGGCATCCGAAGAGATTGTGGCGATAGCAGCGGATCTGTCTGAGCCAGGTGCTGCCGTTGTCGAAGGCTGGGGACACGGCGCGTCAAGTAACTATTCCGAGATCGCCCGACTTGATGCCGTGCTGGCCAGAACACGGATCACGGATGTGTGGTATCCGGAGACCGTCCGTCTGCGCGCAGAGTGGCGTACCGCCGTGACCACGGACAGGGAACGATACGCCTTCGATGCGCTCAGACTGACAGAAAGAGCGCTCGTTCTCTCACCGGACAGGGATCTGTATCTACTCCGATTGCTCAGTGCCATTGCGTTGGACGATGCGGACCTCGCGACGGAATCCGCCCGCTACGTTCTCTCCTATGCGGAACAGGACCTGTACCGGGCTCAGCAGGAGGACTATGTCATCCCTTCCTCCGATGTAAACTCGAATATTCGCAATATCTCCGGCATTACGAATCAGCTGCGCGAGAATCTCGGCAACGGTGATGCAGATCGAGGAGAAGCGGTGCTACGAACTGCGGAGAGAGTTCTTCAGCAATTCCAGATGTATGCCGCCGCAAACGGACTTTAAATGAACACCGCTGTCCGGCATCTAGCAACTGGCCTCAGCTGCCTGATCTTACTGGCAATTTACTCCGCGATCGCACAGGGGCAGGACGCTCCCAACCGCGATCCTCATGGACCGGCGGATGTTCAGAGCCTGATCGAGAGCCTGATGAGCGCCGAGCGAATCGAAGAACTCCGCCCGGAACGCGTCATCTCCGCGCTGATGCTTCCCGAAGACGCGATCGTAGCCGATCTGGGATCCGGCCCAGGCGTGTTTACGGTGCCGCTGGCGCAAGAGTTACATCGCGGCGTCGTCTACGCAGTCGATGTCGAGCCTCAGCAACTCGACGCACTCCGCCGAAGGCTGATAGAGGCCGACCTGGACAATGTCGTACCGGTTCTCGCCTCGTTCTCTACGCCTCACCTGCCGCCTGCCGCGCTCGATCTGATCTTGCTCGTCGACACCTACCACCATATCGAAGACCGGGTCGACTACTTTCGGCACCTGCGCTCCATGCTGCGCCCGGGCGGGCACATCGCAATAATTGAGTACAAGTCCGGCGACCTGCCGATGGGACCACCCGCAGAATTGAAACAACCCCAGGGGCAGCGCGCGGATGAACTCACGACAGCCGGATTCAGCTTGCTTCGCGGATTCAATATCCACGACTATCATGACTTCGAACTCTGGGTACCCAGTATCAGCTTCTAGCTGCGTGACCTGACGAGAATGACAGAGACACCGACGTCCGCAGATACATTAACCGACGCCTCACTTGAGTCGATCGTATCCCTGCGGACTCGTGTTCCGGAAGATGCGATGAGTGCGGGCTTGCTGGGTACAGAGCGGAGTGGACACGGAGTTCGTATTCGCGAGAACGGGCTGATCGTAACAATCGGCTATGTCGTCAATGAAGCGAATCAGATATGGATAGGCTCCAGCGACGGCAGCGCTTCAGCAGGTGTTGTTATCGGCAACGATTTCCAGAGCGGATTGGCGCTTATCAGGCCAACCACGCCGCTACCGGGTGCCGCAATGACGATTGGCAGTTCCGATGACATCAGCGTCGGCGACGCTGTTAGCGTAGCCGCCAGTGCAGATGCAGAACCACCGGCAATCGATGCGCAAGTCGTTTCTCGTCAGGAATTCGCCGGGCGCTGGGAATACCTGATCGAAGGGGCAATCTTTACTGCACCCCCGCACCAGCATTGGTCGGGATCCGCTCTCATCGATCTCAACGGCGGACTGGTGGGCGTTGGCTCACTCGTCATCCAGGGCTTCGATGTCAACGGCTCACTTCGAAACGTCAACATGTTCGTGCCGATTAACTTGCTCGTTCCGGTGATTGACGAGATCTGCGATCACGGCCGCAGGCTGACGCCGCCGAGACCGTGGCTTGGCGTGCTCGTCCATGAAGAAGACGGCGAACTAACCGTGGTCGGTGTCTACCGTGACTGTCCGGCCGATGACGCCGGTCTGCGACCTGGAGACAGCATTCTCCAGATCGATGACCAGCCCATTCACAACCTCGGGCATCTGTTCCGTTCCATATGGAGTCTTGGCGATGCCGGCGTCGAGGTTCCGCTTACGATCCTACGCAACTCGAAGCGTCAGAAAATCGGAGTGAAGTCCTCCGAACGGGCGGCGTTTATGCACAAGGGCACTATTCAGTAGTCCAATTGTCACACCTCAACATTAAATAATAATTAGGTGACAACAACGCCCTGATTCCTCAGAATGGCGCCGTCCGAGACGCGCCTCTGGCGAAATCGAACGTGCGCTCTCCCCGATCGCACATGGAAGCAGTTTCCCTTATGTATAGCTCTGTGTCGATCCAACGGATTTCCTTGTTCGCCGTATTGGTGGCAACAACACCATTCGCGAATGGGCAATCGCCCGAAAGTGAAGCCAAGTCCTTTCAAATGGTGAGAACCGATTCGCCGCCGACGATAGACGGCGTGCTGGAGGAAGAGATCTGGTCCCGAGCGACTCTGACTGAAGATCTTCACCAGATGGATCCGATCGAGCACAGCGAGGCATCCCAGGAAACCAGTATCTACGTGCTCTACGACGACGATGCGCTGTATGTCGGAGCAAGGCTGTGGGATACCCAACCCGAGAGAATGACCGCCAACGTGTTGCGACAGGGCGCATCGATTGGCGATGACGATCAGTTGATTCTGATCATCGATCCATACAACAACCAGCGCGACGGTTACCAGTTCATAGTCAACCCACACGGCGTGCGTTCTGAAGCAATTTACGTTGGCTCTACCCAGACACAATCGAACTGGCAGGGCATCTGGCAGGCCGCGGCGACACAGGACGAGCAGGGCTGGATCGCGGAGATGGCGATTCCCTTCAAGACAATCTCGTTCAATCCGACGACCGACACCTGGGGAATCAATTTTGGTCGGCGTGCTCAGAGTAGAAACGAGCGCATGGCCTGGGTATCGAGAAACCGTCAGCAGAACCCCGCCATCTCGGGTCTCGCGACTGGCTTCGAGGGGCTGGATCAGGGTGTTGGCCTGGATGTTGTCCCTAGCATCAGCGTAACGGACGCGAAGGATTTTTCTCTGGCGACGAACGAATCGGAGGTCGATCCGTCTCTGGACGTGTTCTATCGGCTTACGTCATCGTTGAGCGGATCGTTAACGTTGAACACCGACTTCTCTGCAACGGAGGTCGACGACAGGCAGGTCAACCTGACACGCTTCGGTCTTTTCTTTCCGGAGAAGCGCGACTTCTTCCTGCGCGACGCCGATATCTTCGAGTTCGGTGGCACCGGGGCGCTCGGGACATTTACCAATCTGTCACGAACGCTCGAACAGAATGGCAGACCCTTCTTCTCCCGCCGTATCGGTCTGAGCGGTGATGGGCAACCGGTCGACCTGGAGTATGGTGGCAAACTAAGCGGCCGAATCGGTCGTCTGACCCTGGGCACACTTGCGATTAGACAGGACGCCTTCGGCGACGTCGACGCGACGAATCTCTTTACCGGCCGAGCCGCGCTCAATATTCTTGAGGAGTCCTCCGTTGGTCTCATCCTTACTGACGGCGACCCGCGCTCAAATCTGGACAACAGCGTGGCGGGTGTCGACTTCAAATACCTGAACACACGCATCTCGAACAATCGCTACATCCAGGGTTCTGCCTGGTTCCTGAAATCGACGACAGAGGGAATAAGCGGCAACGACTCATCGTATGGACTACGCTTTGACATGCCCAGCGCGAATGGATTCCGCTTCAATGCAACGCTGAAAGAAATACAGGAAAACTTCAATCCAGCTCAGGGCTTTGTGAACCGGGCCGGCATCCGAGATACCTCCGTCCAGATGGGGTGGCTTCAGAGATTCGCGGCTGGCAGACCGATTCGTAACATCTTCTCCCCAGTGGGCACTACAACGCGTAGAGTCGCTCACAGGCGAGCTTCAGAGTCAGGTTCTTGACGCGCGTGCTTTTCAGATTTCTACTGACGCCGGCGATCAGATAAGAATTCTCTATACCGATACACGAGAGGTATTGGACAAACCTTTTACTATCTGGAACCTTGATCCAAGCTCCGGAGAGCTGCCGATAGTGATTCCGATCGGCGACTACTCATTCGATGATATCGGGCTTCAATTCAACAGCGAGGGCGCCCGCAAACTCGCTGGGTCAATTACTTATAGAACCGGCGATTTCTATGGTGGCACGAAGGAGAGCACGGTATCGGAGATCACTTGGACACCGACCGAGCACTGGCGAATCTTTCTTTCATATTCCAGGGATGAGATTGAGCTACCGGAAGGTGACTTCGATCTGCGTCTGGCCCGTGTGGGCTTCGACGTGATCTTTTCGAATACGCTGTCCTGGGTCAATCTGGTTCAGTATGACAACGATTCGGAAGTCGTCGGTATCAACAGCCGAGTCCACTGGATACCGCAGGCCGGACGTGAAGCATTCGTGGTTCTCAATCACAGCCTGCAGGATCTGGAACGCAACGATAGCTTCCACTCCACCGCAGCGGACCTGAGTATCAAGTTCAGCTACGCCTTCCGTTTCTAGAGCTCTGCCTCCATTCCATCCGGTAGCGGCACATCGAAGACGTTAATCGTCATTGATATCAACGAGTAGTAGCCAACGATTCCGACCAGATCCACAACGCCGTCTTGCCCCAGCGTCGTTACCGCTTCGTCGTAGACGGTATCGGTAACTCGGCGTGTCTCCAACAGCATCTTCGTAAACGAGTTAACGATACCCTGATCCGGGGATTGCCAGTCCGGAGCTTCATGCTTGCGGATACTCTCAATGATCGCAGGCGAGACTCCTGCCGCCAGTCCGATCTTCTTGTGCGCGTACCACTCGAATTCCGAACCCCAATAGCGAGCCACCGTCAGTATCGCGATCTCGGTCAGAGCGGGCGGCAGCTTCGTCTTATAACGAGCATACTCACCGAGTGCCTGGGCGCGATCCGCCAGTTCCGGACGCAGCAGCCACATATTGAGCGGACCTGGTATCTCTCCGCGTAGCCCTCCGGTGATCGCGTCTGCCACCCTCTGCTGCTCGGCCGTCATGTGGCCCGCTGCGGGCGGCGTGTAGCGTTTATTCATATTGCTTGCTCCAGGAGTGTCCAACTCTGAGGCGCTCTAACGGAACCGGTATTCGGCACTGTAAGAGTCTCAGCGGTGACGAGAGAACCGGATAATCATAGGGGAACGGTGACGGCGCACCAATCCCTTCTTAGCGGCTTGCTCGCGCGCTTGCGTTCCGGCATCGAGCTTGGCTATTCTCGGCAACTGCCTCACAACAAGACTCTAAGGAACTTCCATGCGAAACGTGACAACACTCGTGACACTAGGTGCAACGGCGTTACTTCTATTGACCGCTGTCGGATGCGGTCAGGCTACTGACGAGCCCGCAGCAGCAGGCGGTGCCGCCGCCGATGAGGATTCACCGGAATTTGCAGCTATTGAGTACAGGCAAGGCCTGATGCACGTATTGGCATTCAAAGCAGAGCCGGTTCGTAACATGGCCGACGGCAGCATACCGGTTGACGAGGCGCTGTTTGCCGAGTCGGCCGCCGATCTGGCGGCAGCTGCAGGAATGATCACAGAGGGCTTCGTGGCCAATAGTAGTGCCGATGATGTAGCGGGCAGCGGCGGACTGCCAGACATCTGGTCGAATTGGGACGACTTTATGGCGAAAGCTGCCGCGCTGGAAGACGCAGCGAATCAGGTCTCGATGCTGGCCGGACAGGGAGGCTTTGCCGCCGCGCAGGAAGCTGCCAACGAGCTTGGCGCGAACTGCGGCGGCTGTCACCGCCCGTATCGGCAGCGCTAGCAGCTGTTCAGCTAGCCGAGGCTATTCAGCAGCAGTACAACAGCTACCGCTGCGACCATCAGACCGATCGCCAGGCCCAGCTTGGAGTCACTAACCGGCTTCAGGTTGTCGCCTGGATCGGCTTTCTCGCCCGAGAGCATCGGCGAGATCAGATTCTCCCGCTTGAAAAACAGGTAGGAAAGTATCGCCACGACGTGGAGGGCGATCAGCGCCAGCAGGAAGTTGATATTGGCGTAATGAATATCTGTAAGTGAATACGCCGTTGCGGACGATACCAGCCCATTCAGCGGTCCTCGCACAAACTCGTCTGCATCGGTTGCAAAGAGACCAGTGCCGACCTGCACGCCAACAAGCGCCAGCATGGAAAATACTGCGAGAGATCCGATCGGGTTGTGCCCTGCATAGTCTCCGCCCTTTCGATCGAGTAGCGTTCGCGCATAACCGAGAATCTCACCCGGTTTATACAGGAAGCTTCCGAACCGGGCATAACGGGTCCCGAAGAAGCCCCATAGGACGCGGAAAATCAGCAACGCCAGAATCGACTTGCCGATGAGCATATGCTGATCCATGTTCCCGGATATTTTTACCGTGTACCACGCACCTGCGATGAGTACGACAAGCAACCAGTGAAAAATTCTTACGGGCAAGTCCCAGATTAATTTCTTCAACATAGCATCACCCAAATTTCAACGGATATTCCTGCAGCACAAAAAACGCCGCGACAGTAAAAGTTAGTCGCTCCCCAGGGAGCAACCTCACCTACTCATACTTTGATAAAGCAGACGAGTGTAAACTTCCGCACTCATGAAACAGCCATCGGTGTAATCGGCGTCATGTTCGACTGTTGGTCTCGCGGAGACAGCCTGCTCTTCCGACATACCCTGGTCGATGAGCGACTGCATATTGGCACGCGTCGCTTTAACGACGTCAAGCCAATCCGTCAAAGCGGCGGCGTCAGAGACTGAGCCATGTCCGGGCATGATCGCAGTATCGCTATCTGCAATAGACAGAATTCGATACCCCGCACGAATGATGCCGTCGATGTCGCCGCCACTATCAACGTCGATAAACGGGTAGCAGCCGACGACAAAGTTGTCGCCGGTATGAATGACGTTAGCATTCTCGAAGTACAGAAATGAATCACTGTCTGTATGCGCCGAAGGAACGTGATAAATGCGAATCGTGTCATCGTTCCAGTGAAAGGTCATCTCATCGGAAAAGGTAACAATCGGGAGCGCACCCTCGGGGGACGCGGGTATTTGCTGATTGAAGATCTCACGAACCTGAGGAGTACTCATACGCGCGCGAACATTGTCATGACCAACGATCATGGCACCCGCGTCACCAAACGCTTCGTTTCCGCCCGTATGATCACCGTGATAGTGGGTATTGATCAGGAAGGTCACATCGGAATCCGTGACTTCTGATATCGCGGCCATAATCTTGTCACTCAATGGCGCGTACTGATCGTCAATCAGGATCGCGCCGTCGGCGCCGACCGACAGGCCAATATTTCCGCCGGCACCGATCAGCATATAGATGCCGTCCGCTACTTCTACGGTCTGTATCTGAACGCGAGACAGGTCTCCCTGCGCCCAGAGAGGCGTCGCCAGACCCATGCTTAGAATCCCCAATACCAGATGTCTCAGCTGCAGTGCTCCTCGGTGATAAAGACTGGGCTGCTCACGTCGCGATGACTACTTCTTTAGTGCTTCGTCGAGGACGAACAGATCCGTTAACAACGCTCGCAGGTGAATCGAGGCGTTGACATTGTCGATCAACTGCGAGCTGATACCGTCCTGTGCCATTACGAGACGAACTACGCCCTGAGCGCGTCTTGCATCCTGATCGACGGCATCTAGGAACTCGCGTGCGCTCTCGGCGGCGCT